>NZ_JAASRQ010000003.1:656993-834358 GCF_011761545.1 Paenibacillus sp. BK720
GACCTTAAAACTCACGAAACCGCGAAATTGGGCTGCCAAAAGACCAGTTTGAAGAAGTTAAGGCCCTTTAGGGACCTTAACACTAAATGAAAGCCGCTACTTTTGCAGTTTAAGGTCCCTCAGGGATCTTAAAGCTCACGAAACCGCGAAATTCGGCATCCAAATGACTAGTTTGAAGAAGTTAAGGCCCTTTAGGGACCTTAACACTAAAAGGAGGCTGCTACTTTTGCAGCTTAAAGTCCCTCAGGGACCTTAAGCCGATTGTGTAAGTTGCTTTCCCGCCCGCATGTATACTCTCTTCGCCAGTTGCCATGCTAATAAAATGGAAATCTACAGCATGATTACGTACAGAAGGGGGATTTTCCAATGCTTCGATTATTTGCGGCTCTCGTAACCAGCATTCTGCTTGTTTCTGCGCTAGCGGGCTGCGCCAGTCATCGCGAGAAGGAGCAGGGCAGGAACGCGCTGCCTGAGCCTAATGCGTATTCCGAGGAAGAAATGCCGATTCAAATACAGAATGAAGACGATACACCGGAGCTGGTAGGCGGCCCGGAGGATGCCGTCCGCAAGGACGAGCCGCTGACGCTGGCGGAACTCCGCGAGAAGTACAAAAGCACGTTTTTGCTGCAGGGCAGCTCCATGGAAAAGCGCGTGGCGCTGACCTTTGACGACGGTCCGGACGAGACCTTTACGCCGCTGGTGCTGGACGAGCTCAAAAAGGCCGGCGTCAAAGCGACTTTTTTTGTCGTGGGCAACCGGATTGAAGCGAACCCGGATATTTTTCAGCGGATGGTAAACGAAGGACATGCCATTGGCAATCATTCCTATAGCCATCCCAACTATTTGAAGCTGTCCGATGAACAATTCAGAGAGGAAATCGAGAAAACCGACCGCCTCATCAAGACCTACATCGGCCATCTTCCGTCACTGGTAAGGCCGCCTTATGGCGGGGTGACGGAGGGTCAGATCAACTGGCTGGCCAGCATGGAGAAAAAAATCATCAATTGGAACGTGGATTCCCTGGATTGGAAAGGGCTAAGCGCCGACGAAGTGTATGCCAATATTATGGATGCAACGAAGAACGGCAGTATCGTTTTGCAGCATTCCGCGGGTGGTGAAGGCGAGGATTTGACAGGGACCGTTAAAGCGTTAGGACGGGTCATTGCCAAATTGAAGGAAAAGAATATGGAGCTCGTAACCGTGCCGGATCTCATTCATTTGCAATAATGCCACCGAAATGTCGACATAAATCGGGTTTTGCCATGCTCCCCTACCTTGACTCGTCCAAAGGGCTATATATATAATTACTACATTAATTGAGGGAGGCTCGGTAATGAACAAGAATGAAATTATTATTGTACTCGACTTCGGGGGACAGTACAACCAGCTGATCGCGCGCCGCATCCGCGACTTGGGCGTATACAGCGAACTGCTGCCATTTAACACGCCGGTAGAACGGATCCGCGAACTGCAGCCGAAAGGCATCGTATTCTCGGGAGGACCGGCAAGCGTATACGAACAAAATTCCCCGTTGGTAGATCCGGCTATTTACGATCTGGGCGTACCGATCTTCGGTATCTGCTACGGCATGCAAATGATGTCGCATCAGCTCGAAGGCAAGGTAGAGCGCGCAGGCAAACGCGAGTACGGTAAAGCGGAAGTGGACTTTGCGGAAGGCAGCCACCTGGCAAAAGGCCTGGACGCGCGTCAAACGGTGTGGATGAGCCATAGCGATCTTGTAGTCGAGCCGCCTGCGGGCTTTCGCGTCGACGCAAGCACCGAGCATGCTCCAATCGCTGCTATGAGCCACCCTGACCGTAAATTCTTTGCGGTACAATTCCATCCGGAGGTTCGTCACTCCGTGTATGGCAACGAAATGATCCGTAACTTCCTGTATAACATCTGCGGCTGCGAAGGCAGCTGGACGATGGAATCGTTTATCGAAGATACCATTCAGGAAATCCGCGACCAAGTTGGCGACAAAAAGGTGCTGTGCGCCTTGTCCGGCGGTGTTGACTCCTCCGTTGTCGCGATCCTGCTTCACAAAGCGATCGGCGACCAGCTGACTTGCATGTTCATTGACCACGGCCTGCTGCGTAAGGGCGAAGCGGAAGGCGTAATGGAAACCTTCGTTGGCAAGTTCGATATGCATGTGGTCAAGATCGACGCAAAGGAGCGCTTCCTCGGTAAGCTGAAAGGCATCGACGACCCTGAGCAAAAACGCAAAATCATCGGCAACGAATTCATTTATGTTTTCCAAGAAGAATCCTCTAAATTTGCTGATTTCGAATTCCTGGCACAAGGCACACTGTATACGGATATCGTAGAGAGCGGTACGGCTACGGCTCAAACGATCAAATCCCACCACAACGTTGGCGGATTGCCGGAAGACATCAAGTTCAAGCTGGTTGAGCCTCTGAAAGCATTGTTCAAGGACGAAGTTCGTAAAGTCGGCGAAGAATGCGGTCTGCCTGCCGAAATCGTATGGCGTCAGCCGTTCCCGGGCCCGGGTCTTGCGATCCGCGTGCTGGGCGAAGTAACGGAAGAGAAGCTGCACATCGTTCGCGAATCGGATGCGATTCTGCGCGACGAGATCGCAAAAGCGGGCCTAGACCGCGAGATCTGGCAGTACTTCACGGCTCTGCCTGGCATGAAGTCCGTTGGCGTTATGGGTGACGCTCGTACGTATTCGTACACCGTCGGCATCCGCGCGGTAACGTCCATCGACGGCATGACAGCCGACTGGGCGCGTATCCCTTGGGACGTGCTCGAGAAAATCTCCGTTCGTATCGTTAACGAAGTGGACAACGTTAACCGTATCGTCTACGACGTAACGTCCAAGCCGCCAGCAACAATCGAGTGGGAGTAGGCTGAGGAAGACGGATTCCTTCCTAGTTTCCGAGAAATAAACAAAAAGACGCCGGGAGTAATCCCGGCGTCTTTTTGCTTACTGCGCCACGAGCGCATTTCAAGCTTCCACTGTTTTCAGCTGCGAAAGCTCTACCGCTTTGCCAAGTTTGGCTGAGAGGTTGGAGGCTTCCATGAGACGGGACAGGTCAAGAGCCATCTCCAGATTTTGCGTGTTTATCGTGTTCTGCTGAATATGAAAAGCCCATTGCTCGAGATCCGAAGGCAGGGCATCCGGCAGCGGCCACTCTATCACCGGCTTGTCCCCGTTGTCCACGCTGGCCACGATCAGCTTCCGATTCCCAAGGCTGAAGGCCATGCTTCCTTTCGTGCCGTGCGCTTCAAGCGTTAGCGGGGACAGCGGATTCACAAAGCCGGTTTCGACGATGCCCACGGCTCCGTCCGCATAACTCAATACGGCGACGGCGTTGTCTTCCACTTCTCTCCCCGTCACATAACCGTAGCTTGAGACGATACTCTCCGGCATGCCCAGCAAGAGGCGGGTCAAATACATCGGATGGCAGCCCAGGTCAATCATGGCGCCGCCTCCGCATTGCTCCAGGCTGTAGAAGTAAGGAGGCAATCCCGTTTCCGACAGCGCTCCCTTGTGCGCCATTCTTACCCGGACCTGCGTAAGTCTGCCGAGCAGTCCTTTGGCGGCCACTTGCTGAGCGGCTTGGGCAAAGGGGGCATTCAGCCGGGGGAGGGAAACGGTCAGCTTGACGCCTGCTTTTTGCACGGTGTCCGCAATTTCTTGGGCTTCCCGAATGGTTGCGGCGAGTACTTTTTCGGTGAAAATATGTTTGCCGGCACGAGCCGCCGCCTGAATCACATCCCGGTGCATCGAGGTTGGAGTCGCGACAATAACGGCATCAATCTCCGGATTGGAGAGAAGTTCCTCCAAATCCGCATAGAAGGGCACCTGCCGCGCTTCAGCCTGCATGGCTCCGCGGTCCGGGTCCTCGTCCCAGATCGCTTTGATCACCATCTCCGGATGCTGCTCGGCCTGGAGGGCGTAATCCTTGGCATGGACATGCCAAAAGCTTAATATAGCTACGTTGATCATCTCTCAAAACCTCCTTATGGCAGGGCTCTATCAGCTCTATCAATCAAAATAAATGGCCTCGCCGGTACGGTTGGATTCATAAATAGCTTCGATAATTTCCGAGACTACGCAGGCTTGCTCAGGCAATACGACCGGTTCCGTATCGTTCAGGATCGCTTCGATCCACATCCGGCATTCCCGCTCATGCATGCTTTCCTTGCGTCCGTCAAAGAAATCCGCGCCTTTGACGTCGAATTGGATGCTATTGGCGTAGAGACGGCCGTATTTTTCGCCGTTAATTCGAAGCGTCTCTTTCACGTCTGCGCCGCCTTCCGTGCCGCAAAGCGTGTATAACGCTTCGCGCGTATCCAGCATATTCAGTGCCCAGCTGGACTCCAGCATCAGCGTAGCGCCATTTTTCATGACGATCATGCCAAACGCCGAGTCCTCTACCGTGAATTTGCCGGGATCCCAAGCTCCGCCCGCGTTAGCCGAGCCCTTGCGGTTAGCCAGCTTTTGATAAGTCGTTCCCAAGACTGCCTTGGGTTCGTAATTGTTCATGAGCCACAGCGTCAAATCCAGCGCATGGGTACCGATGTCGATAAGCGGGCCGCCGCCTTGCTTGTCCTTGTCGAGGAAAACGCCCCAAGTGGGAACGCCCCGTCTGCGCAGCGCGTGGGCTTTGGCGAAATAAATGTCGCCAAGATCGCCGTTGTCGCAAACCTGCTTCAAAAACTGGCTGTCCGGCCGGAACCGATTGTTAAAGCCGATGGTCAGTTTTTTGCCTGTGCGTTTGGCGGCCTCCACCATGCGGCGGGCATCGGCAGCGGTTTTGGCCATCGGTTTTTCGCACATCACGTGTTTGCCTGCTTCCAGTGCAGCGATGGAAATTTCGGCATGGGCATCGTTTGCCGTACAAACATGCACAACGTCGATGGAGGAGTCCGCCAGCAGTTCCCGGTAATCGCTGTAAACCTTAGCGTCCGTCGTTCCGTATTTTTCGGCAGCCTGCCGGGCTTTCCCGGTCACCATATCTGCGAAAGCCGTAATGGCAACGGCCTCTTGTTTGCTCAAGTTAGGCAAATGCTTGCCAAATGCGATAGCTCCGCAGCCAATGATTCCGACTTTTAGTTGTCTGTTCATTTCCCATTTCCCCCCAGAAATTCATCAATTTCGGCCAGTCTCTCCTTAATTCGGACGGGGACCTCGGCATGAAGCTGCTCCCAAGTGGCGTACAGCGCCGGATCAATGCGGTATTCCCGGAATTCCATGGCAGGCTTGAATCGGAAGCTCTGCAAATAAAGCTCTACTTTGCGATCCGTTTCGTCATCCGTCGAATAAACCCCATCGAACGGACCGGTAATCAGCAGACCGCGTCTTCCCGCATATTCATCCGTTGCGGTCATTAACTCCGGCAGCAGATAAAACATGTCCGCCTGAGGCAGGAAGGCATGTTTGCCCGGCTGGGAGTACAGCTTGACATGGGTGCCGTCAACCAGGTTGCTGCGGTCACGCAGAAGCCCTTTGAAATGTCTGCCGTGGAAGCTGGCGTCGCAATCAAGGACCTCGTCGTTCTGCCCCACATAAACCCATACATGCTCCAGCTCGTACAGGTGCTGAATATCGTAATCCCAATAAATGGCATATTCGATAATATACTTAAGGTCCGGCTCGTCGAAAGCAAAGGTTCTGCGCGTAGAAGGAGAAGGACCCGCTTCCTCCAGCACGGTAACGCCGACGCGGACAGGGAAGAAAGGCTCGTTGTCGTCAAAATAAATATAAGGCGCGTATTTGGAAATCCACTGCGTATTCATCATTAGGCTTGACCCTCCAAAGTAAGTAATTTGTTAATGATTTGATTGTGACTTTGCTCAATCTCCTCGGGCATACAAGCGGATTTCAGCTCGTAAACCCGGACAGGAGCCTTACGGATCGTATCCAGGAAAACATCGAAATCGTCATTCCCGCTGTGGACATAAGGACACCAATGATCCGATAGCCCGATCGTTTCATGAATGTGCACGCCGGCGAGAGGCAGGTCAAGCTCCTGAAGGTCGCGCAGGTTCTCGTACAACCCCATGCGGTCCATCATCATGGCATGGCCGATGTCGTACCAAAGCCCGACGGGACTGCCCTTCAGGCGGCTGGTCAGCCACTCGGCCTCGCGCAGCGTCGGAATCTGGTAGCAGCGTGCCCTGGTCTCGATGCCGATGGCTACCTTGTAGCCTCTCTGCCCGATGAAATCGCTGATCTCCTCCAGGCTGCGATGAATGCGTTCCAGGTTCTGCGGAGCCTGGTTTTGCCTTTGCTCCAGCATCGTTGTCCAGAGCGCAGCGTAAGCCTCCGAGTCTCTGCCCTGGTTCTTGTAAATCTCTTTAAGCCGGGCGTCGATGTTGCCTTGAAACGCGACCTCGCCGGGATGTACCACGACGGCTTTCGCGCCGTAGCGGACGGCATATTCAACGGATTGCTTAAGCAGATCGACCGCCCGTCTCCGTTTGTCCTCCTCTTCATAACCAAGCATGGGCGAATCCGTGTCGAAATCCTTGTCGTCAATGAACGGAAAAGCATGGTGAACGCTGGATACGCCGATGGTGCCGCGTTCGATCATCGGTTCGATCGTGGCCAGATGCTCCCGCGTGACGTTATAATTCAACTCGACATGTTGGAAGCCGAGCTCCATGATTTCTTCCAGCATCGCCTTGCCATCCCGATGTTTCTTAATGTTCCAGCAAGTAGAAAACGAAAAGTCGCCTTTGTTCCTCACTTTGCGCTACTCCTTTACGGCCCCGATCATGACGCCGGAGATAAAATATTTTTGAAGCCAGGGATAAACAAGCAGAATCGGCACCGTGGCAAACATAATGCTTGCCGCTTTGATGCTTTCGGGCAAGACGGAAACGACCTGATCGCCCTGCATCGACAAAGGATCGTTGGTCATGCTGTTCATGACAACCTGATACAGCTTCAGCTGAATGGGGTACAGCTTCGGATCCGTAATGTACATCAAGGCGTCCATGAACCCGTTCCAGCGGCCCACAGCGTAGAACAAGCTGAGCGTCGCCAGTGCCGGCAGCGAAAGCGGCAGGACAATCCGGGTCAGGGTACGGAAATGACTGCTGCCGTCTATTTCGGCGGCTTCAAGCAGCCCGCCGGGCAGTGAACGAAGGAAAGTAATAAGAATGATCATGAAAAACGGATTAATCATCGCAGGCAGCAGCAGCGATCCGAGATGATTGGTCAAATGCAGGCCCCGGATCAGCAGATAATCCGGAATGGTGCCGCCGCTGAAAAACATCGTGAATACGATTAGGAACATGACGAACTTTCCGCCCTTCAGCCGCTTGGAGAGCGGATAAGCGGCAAACACGGTCATCAGCATGGACAAGGCGGTATAACTCGCCGTCAATCCCAACGACAGCAGAAGCGAACGGATCATGGAAGCATCCTGGAAAATTTTCCGATAAGCTTCGAAATTGATTTCGAGCGGGAACACCGTTACCTCTCCGGAAAGAATAGTCCGGTTGGAGCTAAGCGACATGGAGGCGATATGAAGCAAAGGGGCCAGGCACAAAATAACCAGCACGGTGATGATCCCTATATTAATGAGTTCGAATACACCTGCTGCCGACGGAACGGTCCGTCTAGGGTTTATAGCTTTCATCAGAACACTCCGTTACCCGTTATTTTCTTCGCGATCCGATTTGCCGCAAGCAGCAGGATGATGCCTACCACGGCCTGGAACAGCCCCACCGCTGTTGCGAGGGAGAAGTCGGCCGTCTGAACCCCGGTCTTATAGACAAACGTGCTGATTACTTCCGAGAAATCCAGAACGCTAACATTTCCGATAACATACGGCCGGTCAAAGCTGATTTGCACGATTTCCCCGATCTTGAGAATAAGCAGCACCACAACGGTCGGCCGGATGCCCGGCAGCGTAACGGACCACATTTTCCGGAAACGTCCCGCTCCATCCACGGCCGCAGCCTCATAAAGCTCGGAATTGATGCCTGTAATGGCCGCCAGATAAACGATCGTTCCCCAGCCTGCGCTTTGCCACACTCCTACAACCAGATAGGTGATCAGCCAGTTGTATTTATTGGTCAGAAACGGGATCGGATCAATGCCCAGATGTCCCAGCAGCAGATTAACAATCCCCGTATTGGTAGCGAAGACTTGAAGCATGATGCCGCCGATAATGACCCAGGATAAAAAATGAGGCAGATACAAGATGGTTTGTGCCCATTTTTTGAACCTTGCCCGGCTAAGCTCATTAAGGAGCAGCGCAAGCAGAATAGGGGCAGGGAACGAAAAAAGCAGGTCCGTCAGATTCAGCATGAAAGTGTTCCGGAGCGCCTTGTAAAAGGCGCTCATGCCAAAAACCTCGCGGAACACGTCGAACCCGACCCAGGGACTGCCCATCACTCCTTTGAAGAGGTTGAAATCTTGAAAAGCAATCAGGATGCCGTACATCGGGCCGTATTTAAAGACTAGAAAATAGGCGACCGGACCAAGCAGCAGGACATACAATTGCCAATTCCGCAAAAAGTAAAGCCACAGTTGTTTCATTCCGAGCCTCCACATGTTTGATTAGACAGCCATCATTTCTCCATTGCTTTGTAGGCTTCCGTGCGTTCTTTGACAATGGCATCGCCGCCGCTTGCCATATAATCTTTAAGGAGATCTTCGTAAACCTTGTCGAAGTCTGCAGGTTTGGCCATAATGCTTTTCACGATAAGCTGATCATATTTGTCTCTCAGCGCCGGCATATATTTGTTTTCCGCTTCGATCGGCGTGGTGAAGTTGGCATAACGGGTCGTGTCGGTCAGCGACATTTTGTAAGCGTCGATCACACTCTTCCGGAATGGCTCCGGCACGGCAGCCGCGGCCGCGGCCCAGTTTTTCTCGTTGCTGCCGAAATCCTCGCCCTGCGTAATCATGGCCATATCCGCCGAATTAAACATCCGCTTGCTGGTTTCGTCCGATTGTACGCGCTGAGGCAAACCGTCCACCATCGTATAATCTTCGCCTTCGATGCCGTTCATCAGCGTTAAGAGCACATCCGGCTGAGCCATCCAGTCCAGATATTTGATGGCTTCAACGCCGCGTTTGCTGGAAGCCGGAACCATCAGGAAGAAGCCTGTAGGATCATATTCCGGCTTCAAGTGCTTGCCGGCATTGTTGGTGTAAGGGTCAACAGGAACCAGATTCGCACCCGGAACGTTTTGCGTCAGTACCTTGGCGATGCCGGGATTGTCCGCGTAGGCATTGCCCAAGTTATCGCTGTACATGCCGACTTTTCCGTTCATGACATCCTGGAAGACCTGTTTTTCATCTTTATCAAGCGCAAAGTCGGGACTGACGAGGCCTTCATTGTAGAGCTTGTTCAAAAACTTCACGGCGTCCTTATGTCCAGGCAGCAGCAGCGGATAACCGAGATTTTCCGACAGGGTGTAGCGCTGCTCGTCCGTAAGGCCGTCCTGAATAAATGACCAGACGATCGGTTCAAGGGAGGCCGGCGTCAGAGACAAGCCGAGAGGAATCACTTTACCGCCCGTTTGTCCCGGATCTTTTTCTTTAAAAGCCTTCAGCGTTTCATACACCTGCTCCGTGGTTTGGGGCATCGGCAGGCCAAGCTTGTCCAGCCAATCCTTGCGGATCAGGTTTTCGTATTTGCCCGTGTTGACGCGGCGTCCGGGAATCGAATATTGCACCCCGTCAACCTTGCCGACGTCCAGCGCGTCCCCCAAATACGTTTTAAGGTTCGGACCATATTGGTCGATAAGCGAATCGAGCGGAAGCAGACCGCCATCCTTGGCGTAACCATAAGGCGTCAGTACGTTGGTGCTGGCGAATACGATATCCGGCGCGTCGCCGCTAGTCATCATGACATTGACTTTGTCGGAGGCATCGTTGCGCGGAATCGGAACAAACTCCACTTTAATATGGTTGGGATCGCCGAAATTTTTTTGAACGTAGTCCGTCCAATAGTTATCCGTAGCTGTGTACCCCGCGGGAGCATTCCCGCGGTCGAAAATGCCGACCTTTAAGGTTACCTGCTTACCCGTATCTGCCTTGCCCGCATCCGCGGACGCCGCGCCATCAGCTTCGTTTCCGCTTCCGGACGAACATCCGCCCAAAAAGCCGATAGCCATGGCGGCCAACAACGCGTAGCTCAACGCTCTTTTTCTCATAAACCTTTTTTCACCTCGCCATAAAATTTGGAGTTGCAATTCCGTTATAGCCTGAGTGGGTGAAGCGAGACAATTTACAAGTTTCCGCGGCCTATACAAAAGAGCAGAAATGGCGCCCGCGAGGCGCCATTGGAGCAAATAAACCTTATTCAGACAGCATGCAAAAAGCTATACGCGGCCGGACTGAAGGGCATTTGGCTTATTTATGGGGCCAGCCTGACTCTCCGCGTTCCGCATCAGCTTGCGGTAATCGCCGGGAGACAAGCCAACCATTTTCTTGAATATTCTTCCAAAAGAAATGACGTGCTCATAGCCAACCAGCCGCGAAATTTCGTTTATCGAATCGTTGGTTTCCCGCAGCAGTTTTTGCGCTTGATCTACCCGCAGCCCAATTAGAAAATCGACGAACTTAACCCCGAATTTTTCCTTGAACAATTGGCTGGCGTATTTCCCGTTAATGCCGAAGCGGTCGCTTATGGATTTCAGGGACAGATCAAAGTCGTTGAAATGGTCTTCAATATATTGTCTGACCTCGTATATCAGGTGATCTTTGCTTCTGGACTCCAGCATAACGTTGTATTGCTCGTAAAGCTGATCAAGCAGCCCGCTGAACAACATCCGGATTTCAGGGGTTTCCTCCATTTCTTTGAGCGCTTCGCTCATCCGGGGATAAATAACCATATGCCAATATTCATTGACCGTTGGCGAGGTATCCTCCATCTCCCGTGCGAAGCGGTGCGTCAGATAATTGAAGAGGAGCTGCATTTCTTCGTTCTTCAGCAATTGGTCCTCCAGAAGATCGAAGATCCGGGAAAAATCGTTTTTCCATTCCAGCTGCTGAATCCGGAAATGGTGAACTAAATCCTCTACCCGCTTGAAATAAAGCGGGTTAACGGATTCCTCCCGGTCCCTTATGTCCGGATATACGAGAATCCGATTGCTGCCTGCGGTCATTTTATATTGCAGGGCGGTCAGGGCTTCGCCAAAAGACTCTTTAATTTGCGGCAGCTCCGGTACCGGGGAGCCGACACCCATAGTGGTAGTAAACACTAGTTCGCTTTCGGAACGGATCCGGAGCAGCTCGAGGGCATGAACCACGGTTTGCAGCGGCTCATCAAGCCCTTCAGGTCCGTGCTCCGGATCCGGGGAAACGTCAATCAGCAGGGTCAGCCTGTCGGCTGAAATCCAATGATAAGCGACGGTTCGGGCCTGTAAATTCGGCCACTTCGCTGCCAGCTTTTCCAGCCGCTGCTTGGAATCGAGCATGTTCTGACGATTCTTGCGCATCAAAGGGACGTATTTATCGATTTCCAAAATGGCGATGACCAGGCTGCCATTGTTCGGAAGATCAAACAAGGAAAAATAGTTTTGCCATTCCTCGGCCGGGACGACGTTCTCGTAATCCTGCAGCTCGATGAAAAATTGCCTTCGTCTGTACTGCAAGTTCTCGGCTTCCTGAAGATCAATTTGATTCATCCGGATCAGCATATCGTCGAAAGCCTGCTCCAGAATGGCAAACTCATCGTCGCCGGAGGTTTTAAGCTCCTGGCGGTAGGAAGAAACCCTCGTCATCATATGCTCGATGGGCCGATAACTTCTTCGGGTAACATACAGAATCACCGCTACGATGGCAGCCAGGGTTAATACAATGATGGTCAAGGGATACAAGGACAACAAGGCTGCTTGTCCGAGTAAGTGCTCGCCGGATATCCCGCTCGAAAAAGTCCAACCCGTATAATTGGAGTAGATCCGGGTCGACAGCTTGGTAGAGCCGTTGTCAGGCCCGGTTGAATAAATGGGCAGCCCCTGGTCATCCGAAATGTTCATGAAGCTGCGGGAATGGGTTCTGAGATTGTCGGCAGCAGCCAGCAGCAGGTCGGCCTTTACATTCAAGATGATCCAACCCTCGGATCCTATTTTTTGGGTCATGGATATAATTCGCTCGGGAGGATCGATTAAAGGAAATTCGCTATAAGTCCGGAGGGACGACCACCGGGAGGCAGGGGGATTGTTTTGCAATTCTAGGATGAAACGATTGTCATTAAACCGGGAAAGGCTCGTGATGTAACCACCCGTCAGCACTTCCTGGTCCTTGCTTCGGAAGAAATACACGGAATGAATCAAGGGGTTGTTGCGAATGTTGTCTATCTCGTTGGAAGCGTTATAGTTGATCAGTTTTGCTGCACCGTCGCCTCCGTCATTGTTAAAAAAATCGTTGATTGCTTGGTTTTTGACTATCTGCCCGGCTAATGACCGTTCTAAATTCTTTAAGGACGTCGTCATACTGTCGACCACATGGCTGGCATACTCGCTGTTTGACTTCCTAGTATCCCGAATCAGATCGCTGTATGTGACGGCGTATGTGATGCAGATAATCGCAGCTCCAAAGCTGCACAGGATGGCCAAATGGGAATAAAGCATTTGTTTCAACCATTTTTTATTTCGCATCTCAATCAAATCCTTCCGTAACACGTTGAGTAGTTTTTCTCGTATTGGGTTGGATAAAGCCTGTTTTTGTCCATGTTACTCGCCCTGTGTTATCGCAGTGTTTCGGACAGGCAAAGAGATGAGGAAGCGGCTTGCCGATTCCCGCTGGGAGATTTTTTCGAAACTTGCGGTAATAACGAGATCGGAGGGGGGATCGGCGGGTTTTACTCCTTCCCAAAGATCGGTTTTTGTTAAATTTTTTTTTTGCATGTATAAATGAAAGGGGTGTCCCAAAGCCGATGGCTGAGGTGACACCCCTATCCTTTCTACAGAGTAGCCCGGTAATGCTTCGGCGTCATTCCCGCGTGCTTCTTGAACACTTTGATGAAATGCGCCTGATCGTAGAAGCCAAGGCGGGACCCAATCGAGGAGATGGTATCTCCGGTCATTTGGAGCAGCTTTTTGGCCTCTTCGATTCTTTCTTTTTGAACATAGCAAGCGATGGTTTGGCCGGTTTCTTTTTTGAACAGATGCATTAAGTAGCCGCTATTCAGCCCCGATACGGCCGCCAGCTTGTCTACCGTGATCTCTTCGTAGAGATGGGTGTAGATGTATTCCCGGCAAGCCTTGACGGGCCTAGACAGAATAGGGTTCCGGCTGTGTTTGACCCTTTCCGCAAAATCCAGCAGCGCGCCCTCCATGGCAGCCTTCACCGTCTGGATGTCATGAAGCTCCTCAATTTGCTGAATGTACAAATCGCTCAGCATGTAAGCTTGTTCCTCGTATAAGCCTCCTTCAATAGCTGCCCGCATCCCTAGCGCGATACCGCAAATCGCCAGGTTTTTGAGACTGCGGATATGACTGCGTTTGGATAAGACGCCGGCTTCCTCATAAGAAAATTCGGCTAGTTTGATGATCAGCCCTGCCGGGTCTCCAACCCGAATGAAATTAAAAAACTTCCGTTCCTCCATCATGCTTTGGTGAAAGATAAGCGACTCCCGGCGGGCGGATATGTTCCGTTCGACATCCCTTTTGAAAGCTTGCGGCTGCGCGTACTTGAAGCTGTATTCAAGCACGTCGGTAATTTCCAGCGTCTCTTGATTCACGAGCAGGTTGGTGAGCACGCAGGTATGAAGCAGACGCATCCTATTGACCGTGGGCAAGCTTTCCCAATAAGCGGTCCAGTTGGGCTTGTCCCGGTATGGGATCCGATAATCGTTCAGCTGCTTGGCCCTATGCTCTTCCGGGGGGAGCTTCTCGATGGAGGGGCCAACGATAATAAAAGCCTTGCTTTCGGCTTCATGCTTAACGGGGATAATGATGAACTGCTCCCAAAAGTTGGTTGTTCGGATCGAAGGATATTCCGCCTCCGGCGTGAGAAGCGATTGAGCCAGCCCTTCGAGATCGGGGAATAGGGGGCTTAACGGAATGCCTGCTGCGGCAGCTGCGTCTATGGAAGGCTGCTTGTTCTGGGCGTAAAAAACGGGAAGGCAGCAGCTCTCCTGAATCAGCTTGCATAGTTGAGAAAGATTGCGTGAATAAATGGTCTGCTCCACGTTATACCCACCTCAGAACGGTACAATTTTTCTGACTATTATACCATAAAAGTAAGCGCATTCATGCGAAAATGAAGGCGAGAACGGTGAAGATTCTTTTAAGGGGGATTTTAGATGAAGCGCGATATTCAGGCACTACTTGCCGAGATGACACTGGAAGAGAAAGCGGGCATGTGCTCGGGTCTCGATTTTTGGCGGCTTAAAGGCGTGGAGCGTTTAGGCATTCCAAGCATTATGGTTACGGACGGACCGCATGGACTACGCAAGCAGCAAGGCGGAACGGATCATCTTGGCATTTTCGAGAGCGTGCCGGCGACCTGCTTCCCGTCTGCCGCCGGGATGGCAAGTTCTTGGGACCGCGAGCTGATCGGAAAAGTCGGCGAGGCGCTTGGCGAGGAATGCCAGGCGGAGAATGTCGCCGTTCTGCTTGGACCCGGAGCCAATATTAAACGCTCGCCGCTATGCGGACGCAACTTCGAATATTTTTCCGAGGATCCTTATTTGTCCTCAGAGATGGCGGCCAGCCATATTAACGGCGTGCAAAGCCAAGGGGTCGGCACTTCGCTGAAGCATTTCGCCGTTAACAACCAGGAGCACCGCCGGATGGGCGTGGATGCGGTTGTGGATGAGCGTACGCTGCGCGAAATATACTTGGCCAGCTTTGAAGGCGCGGTACGCAAGGCTCAGCCTTGGACCGTCATGAGCGCTTATAACAAGGTGAACGGTACGTATGCTTCCGAGAATCCATACTTGCTTACGGATATTTTGAAGGATGAATGGGGCCATGAGGGCCTTGTCGTGACGGATTGGGGAGCGAACAATAACCGCGTGGACGGCCTCGCTGCCGGTCAAGAGCTGGAGATGCCGTCAAGCGGCGGCGTTAACGACCGCAAAATCGTTGCGGCCGTCCAAAGCGGCCAGCTGTCCGAAGAGGTGCTCGACCGAGCGGTTGAACGGATTTTGAACCTTATCTTCAAGAGCGTGGATAACCGGAAGCCGGAGGCCGATTACGACCGTGCGGAGCATCATGCCCTTGCGCGGAAGGTTGCCGGGGAAACGATGGTGCTGCTGAAAAACGAACAAAGCCTGCTCCCGCTGCAGCAAAACCGTAAATTGGCCGTTATTGGCGCATTCGCGCAAAAGCCAAGATACCAAGGCGGCGGCAGCTCCCATATTAAACCGACACAGATTGATGTGCCGCTAGAGGAAATTCAAAGGCTTGCGGGCGATGCCGCTTCCGTTGCGTACGCGCAAGGCTATCCTGTTGATAGAGACGATACCGACGAGAGTATGCTGGAGCAGGCAATCGAAGCGGCCAAAGCCGCCGATGCCGCCGTCATTTTTGCGGGATTGCCGGACCGTTATGAATCCGAAGGCTATGACCGCAAGCACCTGCGGATGCCCGCCAATCAAAATCAGCTTATCGAGGCGATTGCCGCCGTGCAAAGCAACGTGGTGGTTGTTCTGCTGTGCGGTTCCCCGGTTGAAATGCCTTGGATTGGCCACGCGGGGGCGGTGCTTGAAGCTTATTTGGGCGGCCAAGCCGTTGGCGGCGCGATTGCGGATGTCTTGTTCGGCATTGTAAATCCAAGCGGCAAGCTGGCCGAGACGTTCCCGGTCAAGCTGAGCGACAACCCTTCGTTCCTGTTCTTCCCCGGCGAAGGCAATCGCGTGGAATACCGGGAGGGGATTTTCGTCGGGTACCGCTATTACGATACGAAGCAGGTAAAGCCGCTGTTCCCGTTTGGACACGGGCTTAGCTATACGTCGTTTGCGTATTCCAACCTCTTGCTGAGCCGTAAGGAAATGCGGGACACGGATACCCTGGAGGTACAGGTAACCGTGCAGAATACCGGCACCCGGGCGGGGAAAGAAATCGTGCAGCTGTATGTACGGGATGTGGAGAGCACCGTCATGCGTCCAACGAAAGAGCTGAAAGGATTCGCAAAGGTCGACTTGCAGCCAGGCGAGGCAACAACGGTAACGTTGACGCTGGACAAACGCTCCTTCGCCTATTACAACGTGCTGCTTAAAGACTGGCATGTCGAATCTGGCCAATATGAAATCCTGATCGGGCGTTCCTCCGAGGATATTGTACTGAGCGATACGCTTATCGTCGAGTCTACCGTTAAAGTAAAAATGAAAGTCGAACGCAGCACGCTGCTCGCCGACCTGATGAACGATCCCGATCGGGCGCCGGTTGTGCAAGGGCTTATTCAGAGCTTCCAGTCCGGCATGGGCGCTTCGATGGACAGCGACGCGCTGGGCGAAGGCATGGGCGAGATGTTTGCCGAGATGATGAAATACATGCCGCTGCGGGCTATGGTCTCTTTCAGCCAAGGCGCTTTTACCGACGAGATGCTGGATGGACTCCTGGCACAGCTTAACCAACTCTAATAATCCCAATGTGCGGAAATTCAAAAGAATGATGTCGGTTACGCGAAAGAGAGATCGCCACTAGTTCGTTATGATACAGATGAACGATAAATTCTTCTGAGGAGGCCGGCTAGGAAATGACGATCAAAGCGGGCATTAATATTTTTTCGGTGTACAGGGAGCTTGGCGAGGATTACTTTGGCACTTTGCGAAAGGTTGCGGAAGCAGGGTATGAGAATATCGAGCTGATCGGCTTCAATATGAAGGCCTTCACGCGTTATATCGACGAGATTCCGATGGAGTCGCTGCGGGACAAATGCCGGGAGCTTGGCCTTACCGCCATAGCGGTTCACGAAGGCGCACAACCGGGGGCAGATCTGCTGGCGAATGATTGGGATGGCCTGATGAGCTATTACGGCGGTATCGGCTGCGAACGTATTGTGCTGCCTTCCGTCTGGATCTCCAATCGGGAGGATACGCTTAGAGCCGCGGAACAAATGAACCGGATTGGCAAAAAAATGAAGGATAACGGCTTCCAGTTCTATCTGCACAACCATGCCCATGAATTCAAATCCGTCGGCGACGAAACGCTGTTTGATGTTCTGCTGGAAAATACCGATCCTTCCTATTTGAAATTCGAGGTCGATATGGCATGGGTGATGCGCGCGGGACTCGATCCCGCTGCCGTCCTCCGGAAGCTTGGAGAGCGCTGCGATATCGTTCACCAGAAGGATTTGGCTCACGAGCTTAAGGGCCAGCTAAATATATTGGAGGCGGCAGAGCGGGAAGGCGACAATATGCAAAGTCCGTTCGAGGCTTATCAGAAATACGTGGGTCCTCAGGATTTTGTTGATCTTGGCACCGGCCGATTCGATTTTGCAGGTGTTTATGAACAGATCCGTGCAATGGGACATGTGCGTTACGCCTTGGTGGAGAACGAGGGAGAATCCGCGGATAAATTCGCCAGCATCCGCCAAGATTTAGAGATTATCAGAAAGTATATATAGGAGGTGGAATGTAAATGACAAACCAAAAATTAAGAATCGGCATCATCGGCTGCGGTGGTATCGCCGTCCAAAAGCATATGCCGTCGCTGGCCAAGCTGCCGCATTTGGGAGAAATGGTCGCGTTCTGCGATATCGTGGAGGAGCGCGCGCAAAAGGCGGCCAAGGACTTTGGCGGGGAGAACGCCAAGGTTTATACCGACTACAAGGAGCTGCTGAAGGATAGCTCTATCGATGTTGTACATGTACTCACGCCTAACCTGCAGCACTCCTATATTAGCGTGGATGCGCTGGAAGCGGGCAAGCATGTCATGTGCGAGAAGCCGATGGCGATTAACTCCGCAGAAGCGAAGAAAATGGTCGATGCCGCGGAGCGGACGGGCAAGAAGCTGACAATCGGCTATCAGAACCGGTTCCGCAACGATTCACAGGCCCTTTATAAAGCTTGCCGCGAAGGCGAGCTTGGCGATATCTATGTGGCCAAAGCGCATGCCGTCCGCAGACGCGGGGTTCCGACATGGGGCGTATTTCTCGACAAGGAGCAGCAAGGCGGCGGGCCATTGATCGATTTGGGCACCCATGCGCTGGATTTGGCGTTATGGTTCATGGACAACTATAAGCCCGTATCCGTATCCGGCTCCGTGTTCCATAAGATGGCGGATAAATACGAAGGCAATATGCTTGGCCCTTGGGACCCGGAAAGCTATAAGGTCGAGGACTCCGCTTTTGGTTTTATTAAAATGGAAAACGGCGCCACCATCTTTCTGGAGTCGGCCTGGGCGTTAAATACAATGGATTCGAGAGAAGCGATGACAACGCTTTGCGGCACGGAGGGCGGAGCGGAGATGAGAGCAAGCTCCGTCATGGGCAAGTCGGATGTGATCTTCAACAGCGTGAAGCATGGGCAGCTGGTGGAAACGAAGCCGTCCGTCAGCGGAGGCATTGCCTATTTCGGTCCCGGAGCCGAAGAGGACGGCGTGAAGGAAGCGAGACAATGGCTGGAGTGTATTCTGAATGACACGGAGCCGCTTGTGAAGCCTGAACAGGCTTACGTGGTGACGCAAATCTTAGAAGCGATTTATAAATCGGCTGAAACAGGAAAAGTCGTAGAGTTCTAATCAACCTCCCGTTCCTGGAACCTTCCATTATACGGGAAGGTTCCTTTGTTTTTTACTAGACTTGTTTATGCTTACACTCCAGAGGCGTAAGGGGGATGAATACCGCTTGAAACCGTTCAACCGGACCGTGTTTAATTCGCTGCACATTAAGCTGATAGCCGGAATCTTCCTTATTATTGCCCCGATGGTTTCCTTTCTGATTTATAACAATTTCTATTCGATGGATGTTGTCCGCAATCAGGTTGCGCAGTCAAACAGCAATTTGCTCAATCTGTACATGGGCATCATCGACAACAAGCTGAACGATATCGACCAGTACCTGTTAAAATTCGCCGCCGAGGAATCGGGACTGATTCTTCTCGAGAGCTCCTCCAAAGCGGATGCCGACGGTTACAATTTGGAGCGGATCTGGCTGTTCAGCAAATTGAGAGACAACACGATTTATTACAAAGGGCTCGACTACTTTTTCGTGTATTCGCCGGTGAACGATGATTTGCTGTTTGCTCCGAAGGTTGCGGGGTCTGCCGATTCGGGTAACGAACCGATTCAAAAGGCGATCATCGGATTAATGCGCGAAACCCAGGCTTCGAAGAACGCCGGCTTTTCTTACGACCGATGGGCAGTGCTTCCCATGCAGCAGCAGGATTATCTTCTCCGCATTCAAAAAATCGGCGGTTTGTACATCGGGGCCGGAGTGAACGCTTCCGAGGTCATGGGCCCTCTTGATCTTCTCGACCTGGGAGACGAGGGAAGGGCGCTGCTTGTGGATGGAGACCATGCCGCCGTTCAGGACAAGGCTTTCATTAACGGGCATGGGATCGATCTGGCCTTTCAGTCGGACGACTACCGTCTTACCGGCAATAAGCAGCAATATCTCGTCATCGGGAAAAGTTCAAGCCTGGGGGACTTTGGCCTGGCGGCTGTAGTTCCGGATGATACGATCCTGGAGCGGCTGCCTTACTTGCAGCGCGTTATTTGGTTAATGGCCACGGGCTCCGTTCTCATCTTGCTTGCGTCGATCTACTTCCTTCGCAGAGTGGTCCTGCTGCCCATCCGCCGGATTATTACCGCAATGCGCAAGATCAAGGAAGGCTATCTGGAGGCAAGAATACCCGACCGGCCAACCTCCAATGAATTCGAGCTTATGAATGCAACCTTCAACAGCATGGTGGGCGAGCTACAGCAATTAAAGATCGATGTTTACGAGGAGCAATTAAACAGTCAGCGCGCGGAGCTTAAACAGCTTCAGCTGCAAATCAACCCGCATTTCTTCTTGAACAGCCTGAACGTCGTCTACTATATGGCCCAGGAAAAAAAATACGACCTGATTCAGGAGCTTTCCTTGTCGCTCATTCGTTATTTCCGGTTCATGTTCCGCAGCCAGACCGATTACGCCTTGCTGCAGGACGAGCTTAGCCTGACCGAGCATTATCTGAAAATCCAAGGCTTCCGGTTCCCCGGCAGCTTGTCGTACACCGTTACAGCCGAGGAAGGCTTGCTGGACTGCGTGATCCCGCCTTTGATTATTCAGAGCTTTGCCGAGAATACCATCAAGCATGCGGTTAACACCGATACGCCGACCCATATTGAAATCGCGATCGGGAAAAAGCCGGAGGCAGGAAAGCTGCATATCCGGTTCCGGGACTCGGGTAACGGCTTTTCCGAGGACGTCTTAAGGAAGCTGAGCGAAGGAATGAATCTGACGAATGAGGGCGGAGAGCATATCGGCATCTGGAATGTTCGGCGCAGACTGCGTCTGTTGTATCGTTCGGAGGCGGAAATCACGTTCTCCAATGATCAGGGAGCCGTTATCGATATGATTTTGCCACTGTACAAGGAAACGGGGTAAGCGCTATGTACCGGTTATTGATTGTGGATGATGAAGCGATCATTGCGAACGGCATTAAAGCGAGCGTGAATTGGAATTGCGTCAGGGTTACCTCCGTAACGATAGCAAGCAATGCCAGGCAGGCCAAGGAGAAATTCATGGAGCAGCCGTTTGATATGATGATTTGCGATATCGAGATGCCGCAGGGCAGCGGGCTTGAGCTTTACGAATGGGTGAAGGAGCATTATCCGCAAGTTGAATGTATCTTTATCACCTGTCATGCCGATTTCCAGTATGCCAAAAAAGCGCTGCAGCTTGGCAGCTTTGAATATTTGCTGAAGCCCGTCCCTCCGGATGAGCTGATGCATGTCATGACAAGGCTCATTAACAAAATCAGGGATGAACGGGAAGCAGCCGGCAGAGAGGCGGAGCGGTTCTGGCAGGATGTGCTCAATCAGGCGATTCCTTCAAGCAGGGATAAAATGATGGAGGTTATCCGGAAGCAGAAGCTGTCTTACACCGGCTCGATGGAATTTCTGCCTGTCTTGATTCCGATCTCGCATTGGGAGAAGCCGTTATCCGTCCGCGATGCGCAGCTGATGGAATACGCGCTTCGCAACGCCATGGACGAGATTGTCGTGCTGCGCTCTCCCCATGCCCAAATCGTCCGGATCAGTCCGGAGTATTTCATGATTGTATTCCCGCGTGAGAGGGCGGAGGACCATGATCGCTTCCGGAAGGAAATTCACGGCCGCTGCATCGATTTTATTAAAGGCTGCAATCAATATTTGGGGTGCCATTTGTCCTGTTATTTCGGTAAGCCCGTTCCGATGCATGAAGTTCGGAATATGGCCGAGCAGTTAATGGCCTTCAAGAAAAATCAGGTCAATATTGTGGACCGCGTTATTTTCTATAACGGGAAATTGAAAGACGAATGCGAATGCCATCAGATTCCTCTGCCTCCGATCCCCGTTTGGTCGGAGCTGATCAAGCAGGGGAATATGAAGAAGGTCATCGATGAGGCGCAGCATTATCTCGATAATTTGAAGCGGATCGACAACCTAGGGGTAAAGGGGCTGCAGCGCTTCTATCAAAATTTTCTGCAGATGATGTTTTATGCGCTGCAGCAGCATGGCATGCGCGCGGACGAAATCTTCTCGGATCATTTGACGCCAGCGCGGTCTTTGGCCGCTATCCGCAGCGTAAATGATCTGCAGAGCTGGGTGAAAGGGATGCTTGAGGCTGCCCTTGAGCATATCAACAAGGTCGACTCGCGCGAGACGATTATCGAGAAGATCAAGCGGTATATTGCTCTTAATCTCGATCAGGAGCTGTCGAGGCAATATATTGCCGATTACGTCGGGCTTAGTCCGGACTATATCGTGAAGCTGTTCAAGAAAGAGACGGGCTTGTCCGTATCCGATTATATTTTGACCGAGCGGATCAAGCTTGCCAAAGAGCTGCTGGCCAAAACGGATACAACGGTCAGCAACGTTGCCCTGGCGGTAGGATTCTGCAATTTCTCGTATTTCTCCACGCTGTTCAAGAAGGAAGTAGCGATGACGCCCCAGGAGTATCGGAGGGAAAATCAGCCGGCGATGAAGCTCTGCAAGTAGACTTGCCCCATGTCGGAAACTCGAAAACAGGATGACGGATTCTTGGAAGCCCGGGCAGCATTCCTTAAGCTACTATGAAGCTATGAAGAACAATCATCCTAAAAAGAGGTGGTCAAGTCCGTGAATGCCAATACTCGAATTGCTGCCGTGGAGCAGGTCTCAATGCGGACGAAGAAGCGTTCGGCCTTTGCCGTGAAGCTGAAGAGGATTATGAAATACCGGGCTCTCATTCTAATGGCGCTGCCGGGTCTGCTGTATCTTTTCATTAACAACTATTTGCCGATGTTTGGCATCGTGATCGCTTTCAAAGACATTAACTTTGCGAAAGGAATCATGGGAAGCGATTGGATCGGCTTTAAAAATTTCGAATATCTCTTCAAGACGAGAGATGCTTATGTCATCACTAGGAATACGCTGCTGTACAACATCGTGTTTATCGTGCTGAACACAACGATCGCGTTTGCCCTCGCCATTATGCTTAACGAGATTCGCAAGCGTTTTCTATCCAGAACGTATCAGACGCTTATCTTGCTGCCGTATCTGATCTCCATGGTTATCGTCGGCTACCTGGTGCTTGGCTTCCTGGATGTCGAGAATGGCTTTATGAACAAAACGCTGCTTCCCATGCTTGGCATGGAGCCGATCTCGTGGTACTCCGAAACGAAGTATTGGCCTTGGATTCTGACGATCGTTAACGTATGGAAAGGCGTCGGCAATTTGTGCATTATCTACTTGGCGGCAATCATCGGCATCGACCAGGAGTATTACGAAGCGGCTACGATCGACGGAGCGAATCGGTGGCAGCAGGTGGTTAGAATTACTTTCCCTCTCGTCCTGCCGGTCATCACGATCATGACGCTGCTGGCCATCGGCCGGATCTTCTACTCCGACTTCGGCTTGTTCTACCAGGTACCGCTCAATACGGGCTCGCTTATGCCGGTAACCAATACGATTGATACGTACGTCTACCGCGCTTTGATTAATCTGGGGGATATCGGAATGTCCTCGGCAGCCGGTCTCTATCAGGCTCTGGTCGGCTTTATCCTCGTCATCGTTTCGAATGCGGTCGTGCGCAAATTCAACAAGGACAACGCTTTGTTCTAGAAAGGGGAAGGTTATATGCAATCATCCGCTAGAGTTTATCAATGGCTCATCAACCTCGTCATGCTCGTATTTACGCTGTTCTGCTTGATGCCGATTTGGCTGCTGTTTTCTTCCTCCTTGACCGACGATATGGAGCTTGTCCGCAGCGGTTATGCTTTTTTTCCGGATAAAATCAGCTTCTCGGCCTATCAATATTTATGGAATACGTCTTCCGAGATTGCCAGAGCCTACGGCATTACGATCCTTACGACGGTCATTGGCACGGCAGCCGGCTTGTCGGTTACCGCCATGGTGGCGTACCCGCTCTCGCGCATCGAGATGCCTTTCCGCAATTCGCTCGCTTTCTACGTCTTTTTCACGATGCTGTTTAACGGGGGGCTTGTGCCTTCGTATCTGCTGTACACGAATTACTTCGATTTCAAAAATACGCTTCTCGCCCTCATAATCCCGGGTTTGCTGATGAACGGATTTTTCATTATTCTGATGCGCACCTTCTTTGCGACCTCCATCCCGACGGCGATTATTGAATCCGCCTATATCGACGGGGCGAAGGAATGGAAAATCTTCTACCGGATCGTGCTGCCGCTCTCGACTCCGGTGCTGGCTACGGTAGGCCTCTTCTATGTCATTCTGTACTGGAATGACTGGTTTAACGGCCTCATTTATTTAACGGACAGTAAGTATTACAGCTTGCAAAATCTGCTTAACCGGATCTTGCTGGATATTCAATACCTTCAATCTTCCACCCAAGCAGGCAGCCAGACGAGCGACCTCGCAGCCAGAATACCGCTCGCTTCGATGCGGATGGCGATGGCGGTGATCGGAGTTATTCCGCTGCTCCTTGCGTATCCGTTCTTCCAGAAATATTTTGCGAAAGGCCTGACGGTCGGAGCCGTAAAGGGATAACGGCCTGTCGGAAAATGAAAAGCAGCCGGACGGAATTGTGAAAGCCCGGTTTACCGCTTTCCGTTATCCTAATCTATGCAATCGCTTACAGATCAATATTTTTGGGAGGTCATTGGGATGAAAAAGATGCGTTCCGTAAGTTTGGCTTTAGCGCTGTCCTTGTCCGTTACGGCACTCGGCGCGTGCAGCGGCGGAGGAAACAACGGTTCGGGTGGCGGAAATGGCGGCACGGCAAGCAACGGTTCAGGCACGGAAGCAAGCAGCTCGAATGGGGGCGGAAGCCAAACGTTGAAGCCGGTGAAGCTGGTTATGGTCTTTCCGGCTGCGGGAGAGCCCAAGGATATGCAGCTTGTCTCCGACGAGATCAACAAGATTACGAAAGAGAAAATCAACGCCACGGTTAAGCTTGTTCCGATCGGGTGGGGAGCCTGGACGCAGCAAAGGACGCTAATGATGTCGGGCAAAGAGCAGGTGGACTTGATTCTGAGCGGCCTCGGAACGTACAGCCAGGATGTAGCGAAAGGCCAGTTTCTGGAGCTTAACGATTATTTGGAGAAGGAAGGCAACGGCATTAAGCAAGCGCTGGACAACCTGGACCCCGGCTTCCTGAACGCAACGAAGATCGACGGCAAAATTTACGCCGTTCCGAGCATCAGGGATTTGGCGGCGGACTTCGGCATTACGATGCGCAAGGATCTGGTAGACAAATATAACATCGACATAACCTCGATCAAATCGCTTGACGATTTGGATGCGATCTTCAAAACGATTAAGGAGAATGAGCCGGACATCGTTCCGACCGTGAAGTATGGCCAATCGATTATCGACATTTACGTGCGAAGCGCGTTTGATACTTTAAGCGACGGGTTCGGCGTCCTTCCCGGCAATGATAATAACTTGAAGCTCGTTGACATGTATGAGGCGCCGGAATATAAAGAAATGCTGAATACGGTAAGAAGATGGTATTTAGCCGGCTACATTGCGAAGGATGCGGCGACAAGCACGGAAACGCAATACAACATGGTGAAAGCGGGCAAAGCGTTCTCGTGGATTTCCCATATGAAGCCGGGAATTGAAACGCAGGAGTCGAGAAATACGGCTAGAGAGATGGTATCGGTTCACTTCAAACCGGCTATTTCAACGACGAGCGATATCACCTCCATTATGTGGAGCGTAGCAAGAAACTCCGCGGATCCTTCGCGGGCTATGATGCTGCTTAATCTGCTGTATACGGACAAGGACCTCATTAATCTTTTTGACTACGGTATTGAAGGCAAGCACTACACGAAAGTATCGGACAACGTGATCGATTTCCCTCAAGGCGTCGATGCTACCAACTCCGGCTATAACCTTCAACTGGGCTGGATGTTTGGCAATCAGTCGCTCTCCTACATCTGGAATGGAGATAGTCCGAATCTGTGGAACGATCTGATGGAGTTCAACAAGAACGCCACGAAATCGAAAGCGATGGGCTTTATCTTTAATGCCGATGCCGTGAAATCGGAAATTGCGGCCGTAACGAACGTTACGAATCAATATAAGGTCGCTCTTGAAACGGGTACGGTTGACCCGGAGACCCAGCTGCCGAAGTTTATTGACCAGTTGAAAGCGGCGGGTATCGATAAAATCATCGCGGAAAAGCAAAAGCAGCTGGATGCATGGGCTGCATCAAACGGTAATTAGTTAATGCTTTCGAAGCAAGAATTATCATGAGTGGCAATAATTGGGCCGCTTGTGTGACAATTCTTTTTAGGAGGTCCCTTGAATGAAGAATCCGATCGCTGCAACGCTTGAACCGGCAACTATTCAATATGTGTCCAACGAAGGCGGTCCAACGCTGGGGTATTGCCCGGCTTCCGGCGTTCGCATTCTCGAACAGGACGGTCTTAAATTTAAGGATTTAAGCAAGGACGGACAATTGCATCCCTACGAGGATTGGAGGCTGACGGCGGACGAACGGGCGCGGGATCTCGCCTCCCGGATGACGATTGAGCAGATTGCCGGACTTATGCTGTACAGCAGCCATCAGAACGTGCCCTCCCCAAGCGTCGGATTTTTTACGGGAACCTATGGCGGCAAGCCATTCGAGGAAGCCGGAGTAAAGGCATGGACGCTTAGCGACCAGCAGGCAGCCTTTCTCGCGCGGGATTACGTACGGCATGTTCTCGTCATGGCGATTAGCGGCAATAGGGACGGCGCGCTTTGGAGCAACCAGATGCAAGCTTTTGCGGAAGCCGAAAGTTTGGGCATCCCGGTAAACATCAGCTCGGATCCCCGCCATGGCATCGATATCGGCGCGGAATTTACCGGCGGAGCCGGGAGCCGCATCTCGAAGTGGCCGGAGACGCTTGGACTTGCCGCAACCTTCGACCCTGGCATCGTCCGGCAGTTCGGGGAAGTCGCTTCCCGCGAATATCGCGCGCTTGGCATCGCGACGGCCTTATCGCCGCAAATCGATATCGCGACGGATCCGCGCTGGTTCCGGTTCAGCGGCACGTTTGGCGAGGATCCTCTTCTGTCGACGGATATGGCTAGAGCGTACGTGGATGGGTTCCAGACCTCGGATGCCGGGTCGGCGGACGGTTGGGGAGCGGGCAGCGTCAACGCGATGGTGAAGCATTGGCCGGGCGGCGGTTCGGGAGAAGGCGGAAGGGACGCGCATTTCGGATTCGGCAAATACGCCGTCTATCCAGGCAATAACTTCGAGGAGCATCTCGAGCCGTTCGTGAGCGGTGCTTTCAAGCTGGAGGGCAAGACCGGCGAAGCATCCGCCGTGATGCCTTATTATACGATTTCGCACGGACGGGATGACGTATATGGCGAGAACGTAGGCAATTCGTACAATAAGTATCTGATTACCGGCCTGCTTCGCGAGAAATACGGCTATGACGGCGTTGTTTGCACGGACTGGAACATTACGGCCGACGAGGGAACAGCCATTGAATCCATGTTTGGCGGGAAATCATGGGGCGTGGAAGGACTTTCCGTCGCCGAACGCCATTACAAGCTGCTTATGGCCGGCGTTGACCAGTTCGGCGGCAACAACGATTCGCTGCCCGTGCTGGAAGCGTATCGGATGGGCGTCCGCGAACACGGAGAGGCCTATATGCGAGAACGTTTCGAGAAGTCGGCGGTCCGCTTGCTGAAGAACATTTTCCGCGTTGGCTTGTTCGAGAATCCTTACCTCGACGCGGAGCAAAGCGAGAGGCTTGTCGCAAGCGAGCCTTTCGTGAGCGCAGGCCACGAAGCGCAGCTCAAATCGGTGGTCATGGTGAAAAATAAAAATCGGGTGCTGCCGCTTAAGCCACGCAGCCGCGTGTATATTCCAAGCCGCTATACGGCGCCGGAGAAGCATTTTATCGGATTTACGATCCCGGAGCGCGATGAATCTCCAATCGATCTTGGACTCGCCGAACAGTTTTTCGATATCGTTGAGGATCCGGGCGATGCGGATTTTGCCATCGTGGCGATTCGCGGAGCGAAAGCGGGATTGGGCTACAGCCGGGAGGATGCGGCTGGCGGAGGCAACGGCTATGTGCCGATCAGCCTGCAATACAGGCCTTATACGGCGGAACATGCTCGCGAGACAAGTCTAGCAGGGGATGCCAGAGAGCGGGATGTGTTAAACCGTTCGTACAAAGGCAAAACCGTAACGACGCATAACGAGTCCGATCTGGATCTGGTGCTGGATACGAAGCGCAGGATGGGAGAAAAGCCGGTTATCGTCACGCTGTTTCTCGTCAATCCGACGGTTATGGAAGAGTTCGAATTTTCCGTCGATGCGATTCTCGTTCACTTCGGTTCCAGCGACAAGGCGATGCTGGAGCTGCTGTCCGGTCAAGCGGAGCCATCCGGCCTGCTGCCGCTGCAGCTGCCGGCGAATATGAGAACGGTTGAAGAACAGTTCGAGGATGTGCCTCATGACATGGTATGCCACGTCGATGCCGAGCGCCATGCGTATGATTTCGGCTTCGGCATGAACTGGCAAGGCGTCATCGAAGACGACCGTACGCGGAAATACGGCAGGCAGCGATCATAACAGTAA
The DNA here is from genome assembly GCF_011761545.1 of Paenibacillus sp. BK720. Taxonomy (NCBI): domain Bacteria; kingdom Bacillati; phylum Bacillota; class Bacilli; order Caryophanales; family Paenibacillaceae; genus Paenibacillus; species Paenibacillus sp. BK720. Next base: position 685,120 of record NZ_JAASRQ010000003.1, read on the forward strand.
AAAAACTCCCTTCAAGCTGCGAGATAGCAGCCGAAAGGGAGTTTTTTTGATTACATATTTAGGGCATCGAGCAAGGCGTAAGCGACTTTCACCGCTTCGGCGCGCGTCAGGGTATCATCCGGGCGGAAGCTTCCATCCGGATAACCGCTCACGATACCCGCGGCTGTCGTTTGACTAACGGCATCGAGTGCCCACGCCGGGATAACCGCTGCATCGTTGAAGGTCTTGCCGGCACCGGACGGAGCGCTGCCGCCAGCCTTCAGAACGCGCGCGGCGATTACCGCGATTTCCGCGCGCGTAATCCGCTGCGCTGATTTAAAGACGGAGCCGTCTTTCGTCTCGAAGCCGGTTACATAGCCGGCTTCTGTAGCTGCTTTCACTTGCGCTTTGGCCCAGGACGGAATCAGGCTGTCATCGGCGAAGCGGGTTGCACCGGATGCGGCAGGCAGACTAAGCGAGTCTGCCAGCAGCTTTACCCATTCTGCGCGAGTGACCGGCTGGTCCGGACGGAACGTTCCGTCTTCGTAACCGGAAATCACATCCATGCCGATCAAGCGGTCGGCGTAAGGTTTGGCCCACGATGCGTTAAGATCCGGGAAGGCTTGAGGCGCGTAGCCGAACACGCCGAATTTCGTGAAATGCTTTACGTCGACGGTAATGGTTGTTCCATTTGCTTGGCCGCCGAGGAAAATCCATTTCTTCAGCTTTTCGTTATAGTAGTACACGGCAGGCTGGCCGTTTGGTGCCGCCGAATTCATCGCGTAGTTAAAGGTTAATTCAACCGGCTTGCCGAACGTTGTACCGGCGCTGCTTGTCATCTCTACGATTGGGCTCAGCGGCTGCAGATTGCCAAGCGGAGGCTGTTGTCCCGAAGGGAGAACCCGCGCGCCGATGGTTCCGCTTGCCGGCACTGCCCCTGCCGGTATCTTGAAGGCGATCACGTCTTTCAAGCTGCCTTCCGCTCCTTTTGCCGGATCAATGGTAACGGAAACGGATGTTGCCGGCGGGTTGCCCGGTGAACTTGTGTTTCCGCCGCCGCCCGGAGTCGAAGTTGACGGCATTGCTTTAATCGTAACGGCAAAGGTTTTGGAACCCGACGAATCGCCCCGCGAAGCGGTTGCTTTAAGCGTAACCGGCGCGTCAGGCTGTCCCGCTGCAGGGCGGATCACCTTGGCGATGCCATTCTCGATGGTGACCGCGTTTGCCGGGTCGGTTGATTCTTCCCAGTCAATTGCCGCACCATGCTCTCCTTCGGAAGGGAGGGTGATATTCTCCGTAACCGCATCCGTATGACCAAGCGTCAGCTTGTCGAGCGTTGCTTGCACGGCTTGCTCATCCGTGTATGCAGCCGTATCCAAGAAGATTGGATTCGAGTAGAACCACAGGTCCTGATAATTGCGGTTGTTAATCTCGTTGAACCGGGCCGCGGCATCGGCGGTTGTTGTTTTTGGATCGATAAGCGGATTGCCGTCCAGCGTCTCGCCCGGAACGTTCATGCCGAGATTCGTGCCTCTAAGGCGGAAATACTGATCCTTGCTTGCTTTCGGCAGGTCGTAAGTGATGACGTTGTAGCCGTTTGCGTCCGTTGTCCAGTCCTCGCTGTTGAAAGTGGCAACGACGCGGGTCGAATCATTCGTATCCTTGTCGTAGGCAGGAGTTCCCTTCTCCGCCGGGCCGGTAACGTCGCCTGCGATCAGGTCGATATGATCAACCGCCGGCTTCATGCCGCCGGATTGTCCGCTGTTGATCGGATTCTCGTAGTTATTGGCCTCAGGGCTCTTGAACTTGATCGTAAGCGTAAGCTTGTCCCCTTCGGCGGCCTGCAGCGTTCCGCCCATTTCGGCGTCGGCGCCGCCGTCCGCAAGGCGGAAGTCCAAGGCGTTGATCAGGTCGCCAAAAACGGAGAACGATTTGCCCGAGCGCATGCCGTTCAGAATATCCTGCGTGGACTTTCCTTCGCTCCAAATATAGTTTTTAGCGTATTCGCCCGGCCAGTAGCCGCTCGAATTGGTATCGATGGTTTTGAAATGGTAATCCGAATTCGCGTAATTCCAGAACTTGCGACCTTCGCCAAGCAGGGAGTCCCAGACGCCGCCAACCTTCGCTACCATGTAATCGACGCCGCCGTAGGAACGGTTCTTGTAGTTGTCGTTAGCCGTTGGATTAGCGGGATCGTACGCGGAGTTGTACCCGCCGCGGTCCGGCTCCATTTGGTTGCCGAGCATACCCTCGAAGCCAAACGCGATGTCCGGTGCGGTATTGTTAAAGTCGCGGAAGTCCGAAATCTTGTATTTGCCTACGCCCCGGGAAGGGTGGTTGACGATCATGTAGCTGGTTTCCGGGTAATTGCGTTTGAGCCAATTAATCGCGGCCAGGCTGTCCGCATGCGTGCTGTACGCCCGGTCGTCCGCAGCTTCCCACTGCAGAACATCAGCCGGATTAAACCAGCTTGCGTCGCGGTTGGTGAACAGGTATTCGAATTGGTTCGCGGCTTTCAGCGCTGCTTCGGAGCCGGGTTCATCCGTAAGAATGCCAACGGAACCATGCTCGTGCGACGGGATATCCCATTCGAAGCCGGAGAATATTGTCTTGCCGGCGTATTTGCCAGCTTCCTGCAATGCCTTTATTTTGGGAACCTGGTATTCGAGCAGTCCTTTCGATAACGGAATAGGACCGCCGGGAATGTCGGCGCCCGTATCGTCCCGTTTGGAGGAGCGCAAATGATCCGCCAGCATCATAAAATCAAGGCCGTAAGTTGTCAGGCCGTGATCAAGCACCGATTCGAGCGAGCTTTGGGCATCGTCGGATTCAATCGTATGGGCATGGAACTCGCCGGTTAACCATTGACCCTGCTCTTGCGCGGCGATTGTATCAGCAGCCGCAGCTTTAGAAACGGGGACTGCAAGGCCGGTAGACAGGATACTTGCCGAGAGAACCATAGGGAATACGATTCGAGCATGCTTATTAAATTTCAAAACGTTATTACACCACCAGTCTGCAAATTGCCCAAGATGAAGCAGGGGCATGATCAAGTGTACAAGCTTATCATCAAGGGGGTATTAGGCGATGGAGTTGTTATGTTAGTTGAATGTAAAATATACTACTAGTAACTACTCTCCCAGGAGGCCTGCCATGAAGCCAGTCCCTACCGTCTCTCGCGATTTGATTGAGCTGCCGCCGGGTTTTCCGATTGTCATCTCGCAGTCGGAAGGCGTCAGCCCGCTGTTTCAGCGGCTGCATTGGCACAGGGCTCTGGAGATCAACTATATCAGCCGGGGAAGCGGCTACTATCTGATTAACGGTACGCGCCATGATTTCCGGGAAGGAGACATCCTCCTTATCAACTCGAATGATCTGCACCGCGCTTTCGAGAACGAACAGCTGCTCATGACGGTAATCATGTTTGATCCGGCGTATTTTGCGCTGGAGCAGCGTTACGACCCGGAGCTCCTGATCCCGTTCCGAGAGATAGGCATGCGGTTCGATAACCTGCTCGACCGGGGGCATCCGATGCTTCCGCGGCTGGGTGCCGCCATCGAGGAGATGCGGAGCGAATTCGCCCGCCGGGAGCCGCATTTCGAGGCGGTTGTGCGTTCGCAGCTTGTACAATTTTTGGCTTTCGTTAACCGTTATTTCGCGAAGGAGCAGGAGCTCCATGCCGCCCAAATCCGGGGAATGGAGACGATCCGCCAGGCAGTAAACGCCATGGAAGCCGATATTGCCCGTCCGTGGTCGTTAAAGGAGCTGGCGGCTTCGGCTCATTTAAGTCCTTCGCGCTTCAGCGCCTTGTTCGTTCAAACGGTTGGCACGTCGCCGATGGATTATTTAATCCAACTGCGTTTATCGGCTGCCGTCAGCCTTCTCGAATCCACGGACAAGAAAATGATCGAAATCGCTGAGACTGCCGGGTTTCGCAATTTATCCAACTTTAATAGGCTGTTTAAACAGCATATCGGAAAGCAGCCCTCCGAGCTTAGAGCCCGGCAACATTCAAAAAAACAGTAAGATAGTATCAGAACATCGTTCTTTATCAGTAGAGGAGCGGTGTTCTTTTCTTTTATTCTCTATATATATCTTTTATAAAAAGCGGTCGGGAGCGTGGCTAGGATGTTGTTTCTTGGAGTAGACGCCGGAGGAAGCAAGACGCATGCTTTGCTTGCGGATGAGAACGGCCGCGTGCTGGGCAGGGGGAGCGGCGGGAACGGCAATCATCAGACGGCCTTCGAAGCGGCAGGCACAGAGATTGACCGCGCCTGCTCGGAGGCTTTGCGGCAGGCTGGAGCAGCGAAAGACGAAGTCGATTTTGCCTACTTCGGCCTTGCCGGAGCGGACCGCGAACCGGATTACGCGATTCTCCGTCCGATGATCGCATCGCTGAAGTTCCCTCGCCACGACATGGCTTGCGATACGATGATCGGCATGCGCGCGGGCACGCGTCGATCGTATGGCGCGGTGATTATAAGCGGCACTGGCTTTAACGCGGCGGCGCGCAATGCCCAAGGGGAAGAGCTGCAGTACGGCGGCTTCGGTTATTTGTTCGGAGACGGTCAAGGGTCCGGCACGGATCTGGCGATTCATGCTTTTCGCTCGGCGATAAGAAGCTGGGAGGGGAGGGAGCTCCCGTCCATTCTGACGGAGCTGGTCCCCCGGCAGATGGGTTATTCCTCCGTCAGGGAGATGTACGAGGACGCGCTTGATAACGGAGTTCGTCCGGCCAAATCGCTGTCGCAAACGATGTTTGAAGCGGCTTCGCTAGGGGATAAGGTTGCCATCCGGATACTCGAAGAGGCCGGACATGAGCATGGGAATGCCGTTAATGCTTTGATTCGGCGGCTTCGCATGGAGCGGGAAAGCTTCGACGTTGTGTTAACGGGAAGCGTACTCGCCAAGGGCAGCACCGAGCATATGGTTGATGCGATCAAAGCATCGGTTGCCGCCGCGGCACCGCATGCCCATATCGTTAAGCTCACCATCGATCCGGTCATTGGCGCGTTAATGAGCGCGATGGACAGCAGCGGCATCGCGATTTCAGCGGAGACGGACGCGGCATTGCGCCGGATTGCGTTTTAGAGCCCATGCTTAAGAATTCTTTTTGGGAGGCGCCATTCTAATGAAAAAACAAGGTTTAAAGGTCGCCGTAATTGGCGGCGGCTCTTCTTATACGCCGGAGCTGGTTGAAGGATTGATTAAACGCCACGAGGAGATGCCGATCCGCGAGCTGTGGCTTGTCGATATTGAAGAGGGACGGCATAAGCTGGAGATTGTCGGAAAGCTGGCGCAGCGGATGGTTGAGCAAGCAGGTGTGCCTATCGATGTGCATCTGACCCTGAACCGCCGCGAAGCGATTGCCGGGGCCGACTTTGTTACAACGCAAATGCGGGTAGGGCTGCTTGAGGCAAGACGCCGGGATGAGCATATTCCGATCAAGCATGGCGTTATTGGCCAGGAGACGACAGGACCGGGAGGCATGTTCAAAGCGCTTCGGACGGTTCCGGTAATATTGGATATTTGCCGGGATATCGAGGAGCTTGCGCCTCATGCCTGGATGCTGAACTTTACGAATCCGGCCGGCATTGTGACGGAAGCGGTGCTGAAGCACAGCAAGGTGAAGACGGTCGGGCTATGCAACTCGCCGATCAATTTCCAGAAGTATCTCGCCAAGCAATACGGCGTCTCGGAGCGTGAAGTGCTGCCGGAGTTTGCGGGCATCAACCATCTGCACTGGATTACGTCCGCTTACGTGAACGGCGAAGACAAGCTGCAGGAGATGATTGGAGGAGGAAAAGACTACTCCGCCACTAACGTTACCGCCTTCGACTGGGATCCGGAGTTCCTCCGCTCGCTTGGCGCGCTTCCGACCTATTATCTGCGGTACTTCTACATGACCGATACGATGTACGCCGAGATGAAGGAGGCGCTGGAGAAAGACGGCACCCGTGCCGACGTGGTCAGTCGGGTGGAGGAAGAGCTGTTCGAGCTGTACAAGGATGTGAACCTGAAGGAAAAGCCCAAGCAGCTGGAAAAGCGGGGCGGAGCCTATTATTCCGAAGCGGCCGTAAATTTGATGCACTCCCTCTACACGGACCGCAGAGACATCCAGACGTTGAACGTCCGCAATGGCGGAATCATCGATTTTCTGCCGGAGGATGCAAGCATTGAGGTGAACTGCGTGGTGACCGCGCAAGGTCCTGTGCCATTGCCCCTGCGGCGGATTCCGGAGCAGATCAAGGGGCTTCTGCATGCGGTAAAAACCTACGAATCTCTTACAATCGCAGCCGCGGTGACGGGGGACCGCGGGGTTGCGCTTCAAGCCATGGTGCATCATCCCCTGGTGCCAAGCGTCTCCGTCGCCAAGGCCCTGCTTGGCGAAATGCTGGAAGCGAACAAGAAGTACTTACCGAACTTTTTCGAAGCCTAAACTTATCCCAAAGCCGCATTCCTGCGGCTTTTTTTGTTTATCGCAGCCGTCCATCGCACCCCATCAATCGCTCATGGATGTAACTTTATGCCAGAATCGGGACGAATGGACTACCAGTATTTCGGTAAAAGCCGAATGTTAGCTTTTTAAATTGAGACGAACGTTCGTAAAAATTCATTGACAAGCTGCAGGTTCCTTATTATATTAATTTACGGATAACAACGAATTTAATAATAACTTTTCGTATAATCTCAAGAATTGGCTTGAGAGTCTCTACTCGATCACCGTAAATGATCAGGCTACGAAGAGAGTGGAAAAGTGCCGCGCATGTCATTCCTTTATGATTTAAAAACGGAATGACATTGACTCGGTCCGCGGTATACTTTTCCCCTTTTTGCAAAGCCTAGGAGATAAATGCGTATTAGCGCATCTTTTCCTAGGCTTTGTTGCTTGTACACATTTTTGGGGGGTTAATGGGAAAATGGAACGGTTCTTTAAGTTCAAGGAACATGGTACAAACTTCAGAACGGAAATTATGGCTGGTCTGACTACCTTCATGACGATGGCTTACATCCTGGCAGTCAATCCGATTATCCTGACGCCAACGGGTCTCGACTGGACGGCAGTATTCCTGGCAACGGCAATTGCGGCAGGTATTTTCACGATTGCAATGGGCTTGTTCGTTAACTTCCCGGTCGCTTTGGCGCCTGGTATGGGCCTTAACGCTTACTTCGCTTCAACCGTTATCGCTTCGCAGGCTACCGACAAGCCGATCTCGGTTGCTATGGGTCTGACAGCGGTATTTATCTCGGGTATTATCTTTATCATCCTGACGCTGACGCAAATTCGTCAAATGCTCATTACGGCCGTACCGGATAGCTTGAAGCATGCGATTACGGTTGGTATCGGTTTGTTTATTACAATTGTAGGCTTGAAAGGCAGCGGCCTGATGACGGTTGCCGTAACAGCCTTTGGCGATATTAAAGCAAATGCTTATACGGATGTTTCCGGTTCGGAAACGGTTATCCATATCGGCAGCTTCGCAAACGAAACGGTCATCATGACCGTGGTTGCCCTGTTCATTATCGGGATCCTTATGGTTCTGCGCGTACCTGGCGCAATCCTGTGGGGTATCCTCGGCACGACCGTGCTTTCGATCATCCTTGGTCAAGTTGATTTCAAGAAGACCTTTACGAATCAAACCTGGGTACCTGATTTCTCTACCATGAACATCGGTCACTTCGATTTCCCTGGCGTATTTGAAGTCGGTATCGTAACGGTCGTCCTGACGTTTACGTTCGTTGAATTGTTTGATACTTTCGGCACGCTGGTTGGTACAGCGAACCGCGCAGGCTTTATGAAAGATCCGGTTGAAGGCAAGAAACGCGTAGGCAAGGCGATGTTCGTTGACGCCGTGGCCGTAAGCGGCGGCGCGCTGCTTGGTACAAGCACGGTAACGGCTTTCGTGGAGAGCTCGGCCGGCGTTGCGCAAGGCGGACGTACGGGTCTGACTTCGATCACGACAGGCGTTTGCTTCCTGCTTGCCATCTTCCTCTCGCCGGTTGTGGCGCTTGTTCCTGCGGCTGCAACGAACGCAGCACTGATCATCGTTGGCGTATTGATGCTTCAATCGGTGAAGGAAATCGACTTCTCCGATATGGTATACGCGATTCCTTCGTTCCTGACGCTGGCGCTTATGCCGTTCACTTACAGCATCGCTAACGGTATCTCGTTTGGTATCGTATCGTATGTGGTTCTGGCGACAGTCGCAAACGTATCGAACAAAGGCAAATACAAAGTTCATTGGCTCATGTGGATCCTGGCGATTCTTATCGTTGGCCGCTATGTGATCATGGGAACGGAGTAGCATTATAATAGAAGAAACAAAAAGCAGCGCTGGACCGGCGCTGCTTTTTTTGTTGCCTGACTTTGTTAACAGTCGGCTGTCAAAACAAAAAATAGCGTTGCAGGGATTAATCCCTGCAACGCTTCAACGAGAGGCCTTTTGAGACAGACAATTATTTAAAAAATAAAAAGTGCGTGGGAAGCTTTCGTAGCTGCCCGTCGGAAGGCTTGTTAATAACGCGTCCGTTCCAGATCAGCGACGAGGAACCGCCGCCGTCCAGGTTGTAGCCGTCAACGGCGCCGAACCGCTGCAGCAGAATCTGCATCTCGGCCAGCGTTGCGCCGGAGCTGCCGCCTTCGTTGCGGCCGTCCGCTACGATGATGAGCAGCTGTCCGTCCTTGTAGTTGGCAATAACGGTGCGGGGCGCCCGCGTTGGACTGCTCTGCCACTTGCTTGGTATCGTCGTTGGACTTCCGTTCTTTAGAAGCACGGGTACAAACGACGCTCCAAACTTGACGTTTAGTTTATCAAGCTGCTCTTTGCTTGTGAATTTACCGCCAACCAGCTTATTGCTGGCGTTAAGACCAACAAAGAACAGGTCGGCCCTGGTTGGTTCAAAGCCTTCTACATAGTCGCCGTTCAGAATGGTTGTGCTTAGCGGGTACCTCTTGCCCCCGCCATCGGCAAAGCCGCCGGCGTTAACCCCGGCTATGGCGCCGTAACGCTGCGCGGCAGCCAGCGTTGTTTCGGCACCGCCTACCTTATCGTTGCCGAGTACCATTTTCATCGCGTCGCCGGACTTAAGCTTGATCTTCATGGCATAGCTTTGGAAGTTGTCGGCCTTTATGTAGAATAATTGCGCGGTCAGCTTGTCCGAGCTGATCGTCCCCGAAGGAGATCCAAGCCGTCCGGTAATGATCCTGTCGTAAATCGCTAACGGTCGGTTAGCCTGGGCAGTTGCCGTATTGACGATCTGTTTCATATCGGCGTTTGTCTGGTTATACAGCTTTAGCTGCCTTTTGATGGAGGCGCTTGTCGCAGCAGCGGTCTGACGGGCCTGATCGAGCCCGCTGGCGACTGATTTTGCATGGTCTGCGGCAGCTTCTTGCTGAGTACTAGCCTCCGGGTAAAGGTTGTCCGGAAGGACAATGGTAATATTCGTGACCATAAGCCATAACAACATCGCGACAAACGGTGTGCAGGCCAGCAGCATCGTTCGGTTCAGCGCTCGGATGGATAACGTCATTTGAGCACATCCAGATTTTTTTGCAGTTCGTTCAGCTTCTTTTTCACTTCGTTTAATTGCGTGTAAAGCTTATTGCTGTTATCGGTTTTGACATCAGCATTATCCTTCGTGAAGGTGAGCAGCTCGTTGAGAGCCTCTACCTTGGATTCCAATTGCGACAGCTCTTCTTTATAGCCGGTTTCCAGCTTGGCAATCCGGTCATCGTATTGCTTTTGCATCTCGGCCATTTGCGCGGCTGTCTGGCGCTCCACGTCGGCAGCAATCTGCTTCTGGACATGCTCGCTGTACAGCTTCGCACCGGTAATGCCGGCGGCAATCAGAATAACCCATACACATACAAAGATGACAAAAGCACGCTGCTTGGTAGCCTTGCGCGTTTTCGTTTCATAAGAAGCATTTGTTTCTAAAGCGGTATTGCTCATGAGCGTTCACCTCGTTTTCCGTTAATATGGAAGTGAACGGACTGCAAAAAACAGCATTTAAGCTAGTCTATCATGTTAGACGCACGAACGATGCCCAAGGTTAAGGCTGTCACTACATTGTAACAAAGATTTCTAGGGAAAGAGTCAATCATTTTGTGGGAATTGAAGGATAAGGTATAATAATAACAATTACGCTTAGTTCACGCTTTCGAAGCATGAATGATCACAATTGGCTTTAAAAAATTTGCAGTTTGGGTGAAAATTCATTAAGCGTATGCTTACGAAGCAAGAATTGCTTCGCAATTCTTTTTAGGAGGTAATCGAAACATGACCACAGCTGTAGAGCAAGCCATGTTCGCCGGAGGATGCTTCTGGTGCATGGTATCGCCGTTTGAAGAAACACCGGGTATTTTGTCCGTTGTATCGGGTTATTCCGGAGGCCATAAAGCAAATCCAACGTACGAAGAAGTATGCTCCGAAACAACCGGGCATGCGGAAGTTGTTCATATTACGTTTGATCCGTCGATTTATTCCTATGAGAAGCTGCTTGACGTGTTCTGGCATCAGATTGATCCGACCGACGCGGGCGGCCAATTCCATGACCGCGGGGAATCCTACCGGACGGCTATCTTCTATTATAATGAAGAGCAGCGCCAGAAAGCGGAGGCTTCAAAGGCGGCTTTGGCGGCAAGCGGCAGATTCGACAAGCCGATTGTTACAGCCATCGAGCCCGCGAAGGAGTTCTACCCGGCGGAGGACTATCATCAAGGGTATCACCGGACGAACCCGCTCCGTTACAAAATGTACCGCAAAGGCTCCGGCCGCGATGCTTTCATTAATAAGCACTGGACGGTTAAGAAGGACGAAGGCGAGCTTCGTTCCCTTCTTACTCCGCTCCAGTACGAAGTCACGCAGAATAATGCGACGGAGCGTCCTTTTACGGGCGAATTCTGGGATCACAAGGAAGAGGGCCTGTATGTCGATATCGTCTCGGGCGAACCGCTCTTTACCTCCCGCGAGAAATACGATTCCGGATGCGGCTGGCCTAGCTTTACGAAGCCGGTGAAGGAAGCAGCCATTACCGAAGTGCTTGATACCAGCCACTTCATGGTTCGTACCGAGGTGCGCAGCAAAGAAGGCGATTCCCATCTGGGCCATGTATTTGACGACGGTCCGGGACCCAACGGACTCCGCTACTGCATTAACTCCGCTTCGCTCCGATTTATTCCGGTAGCCGATCTGGAGAAGGAAGGGTACGGCGAATACGTCAACTACTTCAAAATATAAGGAAGTATAAGTTTACTCTATACTATGCTTATATTTCATCCGCGAAACGTAAGCTGCTCCTTCTAAGGACGGCGCAGCCGTTTTCACTTGAATAAACGATTGGGGGAGAAACCATGAATATGGAAGAAGCGATCCGAACGAGACGTTCCATTGGGCGCGTCAAGCAAGATCCGGTTGATCGTAATTTAATTGAGAAGGTGCTCGACGCCGCAACCTGGGCGCCAAGCCACCATAACACGCAGCCTTGGAGATTTATCGTAATGACGGGCGACGGCCGCGCCAAGCTTGGCGAAGGTTATGCGCGCGTCGCGCTTGCAACGCTTGGGGCAGGGGAAAGCCCCGAGCTGGAAGAGCGTCTCCGCAAGGAGCGCGTCAAAGCATACCGCTCGCCGGTTGTTATTGCGGTCGTATGCTCACCGTCGGCTGATCCGCGGGCAACGCTGGTGGAGGAAATTGCCGCTTCGCATACGGCGGTGCAGAATTTGCTGCTTGCCGCACACGCGAACGGGCTGGGTGCAATCTGGCGTTCCGGCGACCCGATGTACCATCCGCTTATGAACGATACGTTTGGTCTGGCTGAGAACGAGCAGATCGTAGCGCTCGTTTACATGGGTTATCCGGATATGACTCCGCCGGAACCAAAGCGTACGCCGGCATCGGAAAAAACTACCTGGCTTGAATCCTGATTTCCGGCTTATAGACAAAACAAGGCGCCCGCAAGGGCGCTTTTTTGTTGTCCAACGGGAAAAATAATGGCAGATATAAGGGGCCAATTTTTTCAGCTGCAAATACTTTATTTATAATTAATTTAGTGTTAAAATATTTAGAGTTGATAAATTAGCTTTGCAAAATAAATGTGGCCGGAAAGGAGTGAAGGAATGGCAAATGCCAGCGAGGAGTTGATTAATCTTATCGGCCAGTTCCGGTTATTTCTGAAGAATGTCACAAACGAGTGGAGCAGGAAGACGATGGCCGGCATGAACCCAACGCAGTTCAAGCTGTTATACACGCTTCATTCATCCGGTCCCTTGAAAGTATCGGAGCTTGCCGATCTGCTTGGATTGACGTCCGGCGCCATTACGGGCATTGCCGACAAGCTGCTGGCGGAAGGTCTGATCAGCCGCGAACGAACAACGGATGACCGGAGAGTGGTGATCATCGCTTTAACTTCGGAGGGCGACAAGCTCGTCACCCAAGTGATGGAATGTCACGAAGAAATATTTTCTTCCTTTTTCAATGGCCTTCCGGAAGAAGATCTTCAGCATTTGAGAAGAATTTTCTCGAAGCTAACGGCCAATATGGATGAAGCCACGCCGGAAAAATAATTTTTGCATCGACAGATTGACTGATTCACAAAAAAGATATATAGTAGTAAATGCTTTGTTAATAATTTATTTAGTATTAAAATATTAAATGCTAATGAATTATCGGTTCAGGCAATCGGCGGGAAAGGGGAAGAGGCAATGACGAATGCCAATGAAGAGCTGATTGGCTTCATGGGACAGTTCAAGACGTTCCTGAAAAACGTAAACAACGAGTGGAGCCGGAAAACAATGACGGGCATGAACTACACCCAGTTCAAGCTGTTGTTTACCCTCCATACATCGGGCTCCCTCAAGGTTTCCGAACTTGCCGACATTCTCGGATTAACCTCCGGTGCCATTACGGGAATTGCCGATAAGCTGGTGGCGGAAGACTTAATCAGCCGCGAAAGGGCAAACGACGACCGCAGGGTCGTATACATTGAATTAACGGCTAAGGGCAGGGATATGGTTGACGACATTCTCGAATCGCAGAAAGAAACGTTTTCCTCCTTTTTCAATGTATTGCCGGAAGAAGATATTCAGCACCTGAGGAGAATTTTCGCCCAGCTGCTTGCGAATATGGATAATAAGTAGCATTTCAGCTTGAATCCACAAACATAGAAAAAGGAGAGAAGTACCCTATGAGTAATGCTGTAGCAGCATTAAAAAGAGGCCCGATCGTCGCATCGGTGCTAATCGCGGCCTTCGTGGCGCTTTTGAGCCAGACGCTCCTTAACGTTGCGCTTCCGAGTATCATGACGGACCTGAAGGTCAGCGCGAATACGGTACAATGGTTGTCCACCGGTTATTTGCTAGTCAATGGCGTCCTTATTCCAATTAGTGCTTATTTGATCAGCCGGTTTTCGACAAGGTCATTATTCGTAGTCGCAACAAGTTTATTTACGGCAGGCACCATCGTCAGCGCCTTGGCGCCGAACTTCGAAACCCTGCTTACAGGCCGTATTATTCAGGCGGCGGGCGCAGGTATTCTGATGCCGTTGATGTCCATCATCTTCCTGACGATTTTCCCGATTGAACAACGCGGCAAGGCCATGGGGATGATGGGGATCGCGATGATCTTCGCACCGGCCGTTGGTCCAACGCTGTCCGGTTGGGTTGTTGAGCATTACGACTGGCGCGTTCTGTTCTACATTGTATTGCCGCTGTCGCTGTTTGGCTTGATTTACGGCGCGATTTCGATGAAGAACGTTACGCAGACCGCAAAATCCAAGCTGGATATTTTCGCCGTTATTCTGTCCACTCTGGGCTTTGGCGGCCTGCTGTACGGCTTTAGCGATGCGGGTACGGACGGCTGGAACAACGCAACGGTTTACACAAGCTTGATCATCGGCGTTGTTGCCCTGATTGGCTTTGTATGGTATCAGCTTGCCGTTAAGAAACCGATCCTTGAAATGCGCGTTTTCAAGTTCGGCATGTATTCCCTGACTACCGTCATCAACGTTATTATTACGATGGCCATGTTCTCGGGTATGATCCTGCTTCCGATTTATCTGCAAAATATTATGGGCTTTACGCCGCTTAAATCCGGTTTGCTCCTGTTGCCAGGCGCGATTCTGATGGGGATTATGTCGCCAATCACCGGTATGATCTTCGATAAGGTCGGCGCCCGCTGGCTTGCGGTTACCGGTCTTGTTATTACCGTCTATTCGTCTTACGAATTCAGTCAGCTGACGGATCATACGACTTACGGTTACCTGATTACGATGTACACCTTGCGTATGTTCGGTATGTCCATGCTGATGATGCCGATCCAAACGGCGGGCATGAACCAGCTACCGCAGCGTCTGAACGCTCACGGCTCGGCCATGTCGCAAACGCTGCGTAACGTAGCCGGCGCTTTGGGTACGGCGTTCCTCGTGACGCTGATGACGAACAAAGCGGCTTCCGAAACGAAGCATGTGGTCGCAACGCAAGGCATTGATCCTAACGATAAAGCGGCAATGGCCCATGTGATTCAAGAAGCGACGATTACAGGTATCAACCACTCGTTCGTTGTAGCAACTTGGTTCGCCGTTGCGGCACTCCTGCTTGCCTTCTTCATCCGAAAAGTAAAACCGCATGAAGAACCGGCTACCGTAGTAAGCGCCTCTTCCGAAGGCCAAGCGAAAGCTCAGCTTGCCGCCACGCAATCGAAATAAGAAGTAAAAGCCGTGCAGGGATATCTGCACGGCTTTTTTTGATGAATCGCCTTGGTTAAACCCAAACGGAGCATTTAAATGATTCTGGAGAAACCGAGTGTTCGCTTTTTTCGAGGATTCCATCTTGATTTCTTGATTCAAGGAATCCTCGAGCAATGGCGATCGGAAGAACATTTAATGCGCGGTTTGCGTGTTTAACCTTACCTCCTCTTATTTCACCGGCTTATAAACATGAAAGTTATGCGCCAGCACCGGCCAGAAAGCCGGAAACGGGACATCCAGCACCCAGGTGCTCACCCCCCGCAGATGATAGCATTTGACCAGATCAAGCTTCGCCTGCACGCTCCTCGCATCCTCGAACCAGACCTGATGGTCGCGGCCATACTCATCCCTATACCCGTAATATGGCGATTCGGCGATTGGATCGTAGTGGATAAACGCGCCGTACCTGGCAGCCCTTCGCACCGCATTGACCGAGCTGACGGATATCGCCCAATCCTGACCCGGGATATAGGGGAGCGTCCAGTCATAGCCGTAAAGCGGCATCCCGAGCATGATCTTGCTGGACGGAATCAGCGATACCGCGTAGTTCAGCACTTTGGATACTTCGTTCCTAGGAGCAACCGCCATGGGCGGTCCGCCGGCCCATCCCCATTCGTAAGTCATGAGGATGACGAAATCCAGAATCCGCCCTTGCTCAGCGTAATCCTGTCCTTCGAAGAGCTGTCCTTCCTGATCGACTGAGCTAATCGGCGGCAGGGTGGAGGAAACTAGGCATCCCATAGCATGAAGAGAAACGGCAAGCCGCTCCAGGAACAGATGATACAGCTTGCGGTCGGCAGCGGGAACAAACGAAAAATCCACGTTAAGAGCCCAATACTTGTTCTTCCTCATGACGTAGAGGATCCCCTGGATTAGCCGCTCTTTCGAAGCTTCGTTCGTTAGAATAAAATGGACCAGGCTTGGGCTGAACGTATAGCCGTCAAAATTCGTAATCACCATCATGGGTGCGGCCCGTCCGCGGTAGGCCTCCTGAATAGCAGGCAAATCATTTAAGACGCTTAGCGAACCGTCCGGCCTGACCTGATAACTGAAGGGACTGAGGAAGGTCAGATGTCTGGCTGCGGCGGACGCGCTGGCGGTGATGCCGGCAGCGGAGACGGAGGGCTCGGCGTAGCCGTTCGCTTCGATCGTCATCTTCCGCGGATTCGGAATGCGGAGCCGCATGCCGGGAAGAATAAGGGCGGGATTAATGACATGGTTAACTCTGGCCAGCTCCTGCAGGGTAATGCCGTATTTTTGCGCGATCGTCCATAAGGTTTCTCCCGGAACGACCTGATGGCTGTCAGCCTCAATGGGGATAATGAGCGATTGTCCGGCTGCGAGAGGCTCGGCTGCCTGCAAGTCATTGGCGGCAAGGATAGTTTCCGGGGACAGGCTGTACAGCTGCGCCACATGCTGCACGGTGTCTCGCACTTTGACCGTATAGATCAGCATCGCCTCTCGCCTCCTTTAATGATTCGGATTCATCCTCTACTATTCTATTCGGCAGCTCCCCCAACTTAAAACCATGTCAAAATAATTGATAAAGGCAGGAATAGGAAAGGGAAATCCTATCAATTTAAGACAAAAACGAACTTTATTTGAATTCTTTTATTTTAATGTTCGTATTTTATACGCTTTTCATTGACAGACATAGGGGGATTGGATAAACTGAAATAGGTTAAGGCGGAACATTCGTCGAATGCTCCCTAAATAGGTTGAAAGATCTCGTATATCCTCGGGAAAAAGGCCCGAAAGTTTCTACCCGAAAACCTTTATTTTCGGACTACGAGCGTGATGGAACAAATAGACAGGTTGCCCTTGAGATAGGGCAGCCTTATGTTGTCTTTGCATTACTTGGAAATTCTTAAGGAGTTGAACGCAAAGACAATTGTTGCCATCTGCTCGGGTCCCGGCAGCATCCATAGAAAGTATGGTTGCGGCGCGGGATTTTTACGTTTAACGGGATATACACATTTTATAGATGAAGGAAGGTTTGAACGCATGTCTGCGAAAGTAGGCGTCATCATGGGCAGCAAGTCGGATTGGGATACAATGAAGCTTGCCTGCGACGTGTTAGAAGAGCTGCAAATTCCTTACGAGAAAAAAGTTGTTTCCGCTCACCGGACTCCGGATTTAATGTTCGAATACGCGGAGACGGCTGCAGAACGCGGTCTTAAAGTCATCATCGCGGGTGCCGGCGGTGCCGCGCATTTGCCGGGCATGGTTGCTGCGAAGACGATTCTGCCGGTAATCGGCGTGCCAGTCAAATCCTCGAATCTGAGCGGCCTTGATTCGCTCCTGTCGATCGTGCAAATGCCTGGCGGCATTCCGGTTGCGACAGTTGCGATCGGCAATGCCGGCGGTACAAACGCCGGACTCCTCGCCGCTCAAATGCTGGGTGCTTTTGATCCTGAAGTACAGGCACGCGTGAATGCGCGCCGCGAACGGATCAAGCAGGAAGTGCTGGAAAGCAGTGAAACACTATGATGATTGAAGACAAACAGCACCGGACGCTCTTGCCGGGCAGCACCATCGGCGTGCTGGGCGGCGGACAGCTTGGCCGGATGATGGCGCTCGCAGGCAGCGCAATGGGTTATCGCTTTGTTGCGCTAGACCCGACCCCCGATGCTCCTTGTGGACAAGTTGCGGATCAGATCGTCGCTGCATACAACGACCGCGAAGCGGCTCGCGAGCTGGCCCGCCGGTCGGATGTCATTACGTACGAGTTCGAGAATGTCGATGCCGATGTGGCGGCGATGCTAATGTCCGAATCGTACGTGCCGCAAGGAAGCGAGCTGCTCTATACGACGCAGCACCGGCTTCGCGAGAAGCGTGCGATTGAAGCGGCGGGCGTACGGGTTGCCCCGTACAGCGAAGTCCGGAGCAGCGAAGAGCTTCGCGCGGCGGCCGAAAAGTTTGGTCTTCCATGCGTGCTGAAGACGGCGATGGGCGGTTATGACGGCAAAGGGCAATGGGTGATTCGGAGCTTCGACGAGATTGAAGAAGCTTACGAGACATTAAGCCGTGCCGGCGTAGAGCTTGTGCTGGAGCAATTCATCAAGTTTGACAAGGAATTATCCGTTATTGCGGCAAGAAGTCCTCAAGGCGAGATAAAAGCGTTCCCCGCTGCGGAAAATATTCATGTCGAGAATATTTTGCATCTGTCGATCGTTCCGGCCCGCATTGCGGAAAGCGTTCAGAAGGAAGCGGAGGAGCTGGCCGTCAAGATCGCGGAAGGGCTTGGCGTAGTTGGCTTGATTGCCGTAGAGCTGTTCCTGACGGCGGACGGCGAGCTGTTCGTTAACGAGCTGGCGCCGCGCCCGCATAACAGCGGCCACTATACGATGGAAGCCTGCCGGACTTCGCAGTTCGAACAGCATGTGCGCGCGGTGTGCAATCTGCCGCTGGGCGATACGGAGCTCCTGACGCCTGTGGTTATGGTGAATGTCCTCGGTCAGCATGTAGAGCCGCTGCTTGCGCGGATGGCGAAGCATGATGAAGCGGCAGCAAGATTAAACGTTGCTCCGAAGGTTCATCTGTATGGCAAGAAGGACTCCGTATTCAAACGGAAAATGGGTCATGTAAACGTGCTTGCCGGCCATGTGCAGCAGGCGCTTGATTGGATAGAAGAGACAACTATTTGGAAGGTGTGAACGGTACATGTTAGAGCGTTACAGCAGACCGGAAATGAGAGCGATTTGGACGGAGCAGAACAAATTCCAGGCATGGCTCGAGGTTGAGCTTTGCTCCTGCGAGGCTTGGGTTGAGCTTGGCGTTATTCCGAGAGAGGACGTAGAAGCGCTTCGCAAAGCGGCTACTTTCAATATCGACCGTATCTACGAAATCGAGCAGGAAACCCGCCATGACGTAATCGCGTTCACGCGCGCGGTATCCGAGACGGTTGGTCCGGAGCGCAAATGGGTTCACTACGGCTTGACTTCGACCGACGTAGTCGATACGGCGAACGGCTACCTGCTTCTTCAAGCCAACGCCATTCTGAAAAAAGACATCGAACGCTTTATCTCGATCCTTCGCGAGAAAGCGATCCAATACAAAGATACGCCTATGATGGGCCGTACGCATGGCGTTCACGCCGAGCCAACCACGTTTGGTCTGAAAATGGCGCTGTGGCATGAGGAAATGAAACGCAACCTGGAGCGCTTCGAGCATGCTGCTAACGGCGTTCAATTCGGTAAAATCTCCGGTGCCGTCGGTACTTACGCGAACATCGATCCATTCGTGGAAGAGTTTGTTTGCAAAAAGCTCGGCATCAGCCCGGCTCCGATCTCGACGCAAACGCTGCAGCGTGACCGTCACGCAGAATACATGGCGACGCTTGCTCTTGTTGCGACATCGCTTGATAAATTCGCTACGGAAATCCGCGCTTTGCAGAAGAGCGAATTCCGCGAAGTGGAAGAAGCCTTCGCGAAAGGCCAAAAAGGCTCGTCCGCAATGCCGCACAAACGCAATCCGATTGGCTGCGAGAACATCTCCGGTCTTTCCCGCGTCATCCGCGGCCACATGCTGACAGCTTACGAGAACGTACCGCTGTGGCATGAGCGCGATATCAGCCACTCGTCGGCGGAACGCGTTATTTTGCCGGATGCAACGATGCTTCTGAACTACATGCTGAACCGTTTGGGCAACATCATTCAGAACCTGACCGTGTTCCCTGAAAACATGAAGAAAAACATGCAGCGCACGTTTGGCGTTCCATTCTCCGGCCGCGTCATGACAAAGCTGATCGACAAAGGCCTCAGCCGCGAGCAAGCTTACGACACGGTTCAGCCGCGCGCGATGCAGGCGTGGGAAGAGCAGCGCCAATTCCGCGACATTATCGAATCGACACCGGAAATTACAAGCCTGCTGTCGGCGGAAGAGATCGAGGATGCTTTCAATCCGGCTTGGCACTTGAAGCATGTGAATACCATCTTTACGCGTCTTGGCTTGAACTAAAGGGCAAAGGGGATTCGAGGAAGAATGACTGCACAATCGCAAGCTTTATCCACGGCGGCGGACTACATCAAAGCTCCGCTGCTGTATAAAGGCAAGGTTCGCGAGCTTTACGATCTTGGGGAGCATTACCTGATCGTCGTGACGGACCGCATCTCGGCATTCGATTATGTGCTGGATCCGGCTGTCCCGCAAAAGGGCAACGTACTGAATCGCCTGTCGGCTTTCTGGTTCGAGCAAACCGCCGAAATTCAGACGAACCATGTCGTACACACGGACGTCCTGAAGCTTGGGGATATCGTTACGGCGCCCGAGCTTTTGAAGGACCGGATCATGGTAACGAAAAAAGCGGAGCGTATCGACATTGAATGCGTCGTTCGCGGCTATATCACCGGCGGCGGCTGGAGACAATACCAGCAAACGACCGCGATCAACGGCATCCAGCTGCCGGAAGGCATGCGCAAGAACGAACGCTTCCCTCAGCCGATCTTTACGCCGGCAGCGAAAAACGACGTTGGCCACGACGAGGACATTCCGTTCGAACGGATGCAGGAGATGGTTGGCGCCAAGCTTGCGGAAGAGCTTCGCGAGCGCAGCATCAAGCTGTACGAATTCGCTCACGACTATTGCGCGAAGCGTGGCATTATCCTTGCGGATTGCAAATTCGAATTCGGACTGATCGACGGCAAAGTCATTCTGATCGACGAGATCTTCACCCCGGATTCCTCGCGTTTCTGGGCGGAGAGCAATTATGCTTACGATATCGAGATCGACAGCATGGACAAAGAACCGGTCCGTACTTACCTTCTTGGTTCCGACTGGGATCGGGACAGCAAACCGGCTCCTCTCCCCGAATCGGTCGTAACCGAAACAACAAATCGTTACCTCGACATTTATAGCCGTCTTACCGGCCGCTCGCTCGTATAGATCGCAATTATATAGGTTTTAATTTTATCTTTTGTTCTTAGATCTTTTTTAGGTTTGGCGTTGAGCACGGTTAGTGCGCTAACGCCCCAGCTACGGCACACACGACTACCCGGGAGGGTGTTGCGAAAAACCGGCAGCCGGGAGTGAGGGAGCAAGGGTGTCTGTCGCAGAGCGACAGCGCTCGCCTTTGAAATCGGGAAAATAACCGCTAAGCGGTTCTGATCAAATTTTCCGGATTTCAACAGCGACGTAGACAGACACCCTTGCGACCGAACGACCCCGAGCTGCCGACCTAGAGGTTTTCACACCACCAAGACCGGAAAAACCATTTTCAGGAGGCCCTACTATGAAAGCAAAAGTCTACGTCACGATCAAAGAAAATGTACTCGACCCGCAAGGTCAAGCCGTTCAAGGCTCGCTGCACACGATGGGCTTCGCGGAAGTTGATAAAGTCCGCATCGGCAAATACCTGGAGCTTCAGCTCGACACAAGCGACCGCGCGGAAGCGGAAGCACGCGTGAAAGTCATGTGCGAAAAGCTGCTGGCAAACACGGTAGTCGAAGATTTCCGTTTTGAATTGGAGGGATAATCGATGAAGTTTGCGGTTCTCGTATTCCCCGGCTCCAACTGTGACATTGACTGCTTCAAAGCGGTAGAAGATACAATCGGCCAAGAGGTTGATTACGTATGGCATACGGCGACTGACCTTTCCGGTTATGACGCGATTCTTGTACCGGGCGGCTTCTCCTACGGCGACTACCTGCGCTGCGGCGCAATGGCCAGCTTTGCTCCGGTAATGAATGAAGTCGTAAAAGCCGCGGAGCAAGGCAAATTCATCCTTGGCATCTGCAACGGCTTCCAGATCCTGACCGAAGCGAACCTTCTGCCAGGCGCATTAATCCGCAACACGGGCCTTAAATTCCGTTGTCAGCAGCAGCTTCTTGAAGTGGTGAACAACGGCACGGCATTTACGAACCAATACTCGCAAGGCGAGATTATCGATATTCCGATTGCGCACGGCGAAGGCAATTACTATTGCGACGACGCGACGCTGGCTGAGCTGAAAGCGAACAATCAGATCGTATTCCGTTACGCGGGCGACACGAATCCGAACGGTTCGGTAGAGAACATTGCGGGCATCAGCAACAAGAAGGGCAATGTCGTGGGCATGATGCCTCACCCGGAGCGCGCGGTTGACCAAATCCTCGGCTCGGAAGACGGCAAACGGATGTTTACATCGATTTTGAATGCATGGAGGGAACAACATGGCGCAGCAATTAACGGCTAAGGAACCGACGCCTGAACAAATCGTCGAGCAAAAGATCTATCAACAATTCGGTGTATCGGATTACGAATTTGAGCTTATCTGCGGTTTTCTCGGCCGTACACCCAACTATACGGAAATCGGCGTATTCAGCGTTATGTGGTCCGAGCATTGCGCGTACAAGAACTCCAAGCCAATCCTGAAGAAATTCCCGATCACCGGCCCTCGCGTCCTGATGGGACCGGGCGAAGGCGCCGGCATCGTGGATATCGGCGACAACCAAGCGGTTGTATTCAAAATCGAATCGCATAACCATCCGTCCGCGGTTGAGCCTTACCAAGGCGCTGCAACGGGCGTAGGCGGCATTATCCGCGACATTTTCTCCATGGGCGCTCGTCCGGTAGCTCTGCTGAACTCGCTTCGTTTCGGCAAGCTGGAAAATGACCGCGTGAAATACCTGTTCGAGAACGTCGTAAGCGGCATCGCCGGCTACGGCAACTGTATCGGTATTCCTACCGTTGCGGGCGAAGTCATGTTCGACGAGAGCTACGAGGGTAACCCGCTCGTTAACGCGATGTGCGTAGGCCTTATCGATCATGACAAAATCCAGCGCGGCGTGGCAAAAGGCGTTGGCAACCCGGTATTCTACGTGGGTCCGGCAACGGGCCGCGACGGTATCCACGGCGCGACTTTCGCTTCCGTTGAGCTGTCCGAGGAATCCGAAGAAAAACGCACCGCGGTGCAAGTCGGCGATCCGTTCATGGAGAAGCTCGTGATGGAGTCGACGCTTGAGCTGATTAACTCCGGCATCGTACTCGGTATTCAAGATATGGGCGCAGCGGGCCTCACTTGCTCGAGCGCGGAGATGGCCTCCAAAGCCGGCAACGGCCTGGAGCTGTACCTGGATGAAGTTCCGCAGCGCGAAACTGGCATGACGCCTTACGAAATGATGCTGTCCGAATCGCAGGAGCGTATGCTCTTCGTAGTTGAGCCTCAGCATGAAGCGCAAGCGCAGGAAATTTTCGACCGTTGGGGCGTTATCTGTAAAAAGGTTGGTAAAGTAACGGACGACGGCCGTCTCCGCCTGTTCCACAAAGGCGAGCAAGTGGCCGACATGCCGGTTAAAGCGCTCGTTGACGAGTGCCCGGTATACAACAAGCCATCTTCCGAGCCTGCTTACTACCGTGAAAACGCGAGCGTTGATGCAGCTGCTTTCGAAGAAATTACGGACCTTACAGGTGCTCTTGAAAAAGTACTCGCTTCGCCGACTGTGGCAAGCAAAGAGTGGGTATATAACCAATATGACTACATGGTTCGTACGTCGACAGCCGTTCAACCGGGCTCCGACGCGGCAGTTGTTACGATTCGCGGCACACGCAAGGGTCTTGCGATGACGACGGACTGCAACGGACGTTACGTATATCTCGATCCTGAAGTTGGCGGCCAAATCGCGGTAGCGGAAGCTGCCCGCAACATCGTGTGCTCCGGCGCAGAACCGCTTGCGATTACGGATAACCTGAACTTCGGCAGCCCGGAGAAGCCGGAAGTATTCTGGCAAATCGAGAAAGCGGCAGACGGCATGTCCGAGGCTTGCCGCGTGCTTGATACGCCGGTCATCGGCGGTAACGTCAGCTTGTACAACGAGAACGCAAAAGGCGCGATCTACCCGACGCCGGTCATCGGCATGGTTGGTCTCGTGCATGATGTGGACCACATCACAACGCAAGGCTTCAAGAAAGAAGGCGACGTGATTATCCTCGTGGGCGAGACGAAAGCGGAGCTTGGCGGCAGCGAGCTGCTTTACGCTCTGAACGGCTCGGCAGCGGGACGTCCGCCGCAAATCGATCTGGCAACGGAGAAGAAGACGCTGAACGCTATTCTGACGGCGATTCAAGGCGGCCTTGTTGCTTCCGCGCATGACTTGTCCGAGGGTGGACTCGCCGTAGCTTTGGCGGAATCCGCAATCAGCGGCGGCGTTGGCGCGGAAGTTAACGTGGCAACGGATCTTCGTCCGGATCACCTGCTCTTCAGCGAATCGCAATCGCGTATCCTGCTCTCGGCAACGCCTGAGAAAGCAGCGGCATTGCAAGCGCATCTGAACGAGCAAGGCGTAGCAAATGCGGCAATCGGCACTGTCAAAGGCAGCAGCCTGACCATCAACGTAAACGGCAAATCCGGCGTAAACGCACCGGTACAACAACTGGAGAAGGTCTGGAAGGATGCGATTCCATGTCTGATGAAATAAAACAGCTGAAGCTGTGGACGGGAAATCATTACAACGAAGGCATTGGCCGTGACGATATGTTTGATAAATTGCGCGAGGAGTGCGGCGTGTTCGGGGTCTTTAACGTCCCGAACGCGTCCTCCCTCAGCTATTACGGCCTTCACGCCCTGCAGCACCGCGGCGAAGAGAGCGCGGGGATCTGCGCTGTGGATACGGAGAACGGCAGCCGTTTCGCCTACCACCGCGGCATGGGGCTTGTGAAGGAAGTATTCGATAAAGAGCGGATTGAGTCGCTTCCCGGCAACCGCGCCATCGGCCACGTTCGTTATTCGACCGCGGGCGAGAGCAAGCTGGCGAATGCGCAGCCGCTTATTTTCCGTTACCGGGACGGCGATCTGGCCGTCGCAACAAACGGCAACATCGTAAACGCGCCGGAGATCCGCAAGGAGCTGGAGAGCCAGGGCTCAATCTTCCAGACGTCGAGCGATACGGAAGTCATTGCGCATTTGATCGCGCGCTCGCCGAAGAGCTTCGAGGAAGCGGCGAAGGATGCCTTGCAGCGCATTATCGGCGGCTTTGCATTCCTGATCATGACCAACGACAAGTTGCTTGTGGCTTCTGATCCGAACGGGCTCCGTCCGCTCGTGATGGGCCGCATCGGCGACGGTTATGTCTTCTCTTCCGAGTCCTGCGCTTTCGAATCGATTGGCGCAGAATATGTACGCGACGTTCAACCGGGCGAGCTGCTGTACCTTGATGCGGACGGCATGCGCGAGGACCGTTACGCGGAAGTGGAACGCCGGGCGACATGCGCAATGGAGTACATCTATTTTGCCCGTCCGGACAGCGATATTAATACGATCAACATCCATTCCGCGCGCAAGCGGATGGGTAAACAGCTTGCGATGGAGTCCTTCGTGGATGCCGATATCGTAACCGGCGTGCCGGATTCGAGTATTTCCGCCGCAATCGGTTATGCCGAGCAAACGGGTATTCCATACGAGCTTGGACTGATCAAGAACAAATACACGGGCCGTACCTTCATTCAGCCTTCTCAGGAGCTCCGCGAGCAAGGCGTTAAGATGAAGCTGTCCGCCGTGCGCAAGGTCGTGGAAGGCAAACGCGTCGTGATGATTGACGACTCGATCGTACGCGGAACGACATCCCGCCGGATCGTGAACATGCTTCGCGAAGCGGGCGCAACGGAAGTGCATGTGCGGATTACATCGCCGCCATTCAAGAACCCTTGCTACTACGGCATCGATACGCCGGACCGCAAGGAGCTGGTCGCTTCTTCGAGAACGGTGCAGGAAATGTGCGAAATGATCAATGCGGACTCTTTATCTTTCCTTAGTCAAGAAGGCTTTATCGATTCGGTAGGCGGCAATGACGGCGCGTACAACCGCGGCATGTGCCTCGCTTGCTTCGATAACGATTATCCAACGCCGGTAAACGAAGAGTCGGATAAGAGCTGCAGCTGTTAAAAGTATAAAAAGGGGTTGACTGGTGTGTCAGAAGCGTACAAAAAAGCCGGTGTCGATATTGCGGCCGGCAATGAAGCAGTCGAACGGATGAAGAAGCATGTGAAGAAAACGTTCCGCCCGGAGGTGCTGACGGATCTCGGCGGCTTTGGCGGCCTGTTCGGCCTTAACAAGGACAAATACGAGGAGCCCGTGCTCGTATCGGGAACGGACGGCGTTGGCACGAAGCTGAAGCTGGCGTTCATGATGGATAAGCATGATACGATTGGCGTTGACGCGGTTGCCATGTGCGTAAACGATATTATCGTGCAAGGCGCCGAGCCTCTCTTCTTCCTCGATTATCTGGCATGCGGTAAAGTCGTTCCGGAAAAAATCGAAGCGGTCGTTAAAGGCATCTCCGACGGCTGCGTGCAAGCAGGCTGCGCCTTAATCGGCGGCGAAACAGCCGAAATGCCCGGCATGTACCAAGGCGACGAGTACGATATTGCCGGCTTTACGGTTGGCGTAGTGGATAAAAAGAAAATTATCGACGGCACGACTATCGCTCCCGGCGACGTTGTTCTCGGATTCGCTTCGAGCGGCATCCACAGCAACGGCTACTCACTGGTACGCCGTCTTCTTCTTGAAGAGTGCGGTTACGCGCTGGACCAGCGCCTGCCTGAGCTGAACGATGAGGTTCTTGGCGACGTATTGATCGAGCCAACCCGCATCTACGTGAAATCGGCACTCAAACTTATCGAGCAAGTAAACGTAAAAGGCATGGCGCACATTACGGGCGGCGGCTTTATCGAGAATATCCCGCGCGTTCTGCCGGAAGGCGTAAACGTGAATATCGAATACGGTTCTTGGCCGATTCTGCCTGTCTTCCAGCTTATGCAGGAAAAAGGCGCAATCACGAACCGCGATATGTTCACAACCTTTAATATGGGCATCGGGTTAGTCGTAGTCGTTCCAGCCGATCAAGCGGAGAAGGCCCTTCAAGTGGCGACCGAGCTTGGCGAAAAAGCATACCGAATCGGAACCGTAACGGAAGGCAGCCGCGTAGTTACGTTCACGGGAGCGGACGTTTAATGGGAACACTCCGAATAGCCGTCTTCGCGTCAGGGCAAGGAACGAACTTCCAAGCTCTGGCCGATGCGGTGCGGCAAGGAAGGCTCGATGCAACCATCGAGCTTCTTGTTTGTGATAAGCCTGCTGCTCCAGTTGTGGAGCGGGCTCGCAAGGCCGGGATTGATACCTTTGTGTTCGTTCCCAAGGAGTATCCGTCCCGCCAGGCTTACGAGACGGAAATTCTCGCGGAGCTTCAGCGCCGCGGCATCGGGCTGGTTGTGCTTGCGGGTTATATGCGCATTATTACTTCCGTGCTCGTCGAGCCTTATTACGGACGTATGATTAATATCCATCCGGCTTTGCTGCCTTCATTCCCAGGCGTAAACGGGATCGGGCAAGCGCTGGAATACGGCGTGAAGGTGACGGGCGTTACCGTTCATTACGTGGACGGGGGCATGGACAGCGGACCGATTATTGCGCAAAGCGCGGTTGAAGTGCAAGACGGCGACACGGTGGACACGCTTGGCCAGCGGATTCATGAAGCCGAGCAGCAGCTGCTGCCGCAGGTCGTGCAGTGGATAGCAGAAGGCCGCGTGGCTCTTGAAGAGCGCATCGTAACGGTGAAAGCTTAGCTTTTTATTATAAGGACCTATTTTGAGGAGGCAATTTGGCGTGGCAATTCGTAGAGCGTTAATTAGTGTATCGGACAAGACTGGCATTGTGGAATTTTCTCGTGAGCTGGCAGCTCAAGGCGTGCAAATCATCTCGACGGGCGGTACGTTTAACCTGCTTGAGAAGGAAGGCATTCCGGTTATCGGCATTTCCGACGTAACGGGCTTCCCTGAAATCCTCGACGGCCGCGTTAAAACGCTTCACCCTGCGGTTCATAGCGGACTTCTGGCGATTCGCGACAATGAAGAGCATCAAAAGGTTATGCAGGAGCTTGGCCTGGATTACATCGACCTCGTGGTTGTAAACCTGTATCCGTTCAAGCAAACGATCGCCAACCCTAACGTGGAATATGAGGACGCGATCGAGAACATCGATATCGGCGGTCCTACCATGCTCCGTTCGGCTGCGAAAAACCATGCGTTCGTTACCGTTGTAGTAGATGCTAACGACTATGCGGGCGTTATCGAAGAGATCAAAACCGGCGGCGACACCACGCTTGAAACGCGCAAACGCCTGACGGCAAAAGTATTCCGCCACACGGCTGCCTACGATGCGCTGATCGCGGACTACCTGACCAAGCAAGTTGGCGAAGAGCTGCCTGAGTCTTACACGGTTACTTACGAGAAAGTGCAGGATCTGCGTTACGGCGAGAATCCGCATCAGAAAGCGGCGTTCTACAGCAAACCGCTTGCTCCTGTCGGCAACATCACAACGGCTGAGCAGCTGCACGGCAAAGAATTGTCCTACAACAACATTAACGACGCGAACGCGGCGCTTGCGATCGTTAAGGAATTCGACGAGCCGGCCTGCGTAGCCGTGAAGCATATGAATCCATGCGGCGTTGGCATCGGCGCTGACATTCACGAAGCCTATCAAAAGGCATACGCGGCCGATCCTACTTCGATCTTTGGCGGCATCGTTGCGGCGAACCGTACAATCGGCGTAGAGACAGCTGAACTGTTGAGCCAAATCTTCCTCGAAATCATTATTGCTCCTGACTTCACGCCCGAAGCGCTGGAAGTGCTGACGAAGAAGAAAAATATCCGTCTTCTGAAGCTGGGCGAGCTGGCGGGTTCCGCGGCTGAACGCAAATCCGACTGGCTGTCGACAACGGTTGACGGCGGCTTGCTTGTTCAAGAAAGCGACGTTCGCAGCTTGACTGAAAGCGACCTGCAGTTCGTAACGAACCGCAAGCCAACGGAAGAAGAACTGAAGCAGCTGCTCTTCGGATGGAAAGTTGTGAAGCATGTGAAATCGAACGCGATTTTGCTGGCGAAAAACAACATGACCATCGGCGTAGGCGCCGGCCAAATGAACCGCGTTGGCGCAGCTCGCATTGCCATCGAGCAAGCGGGCGAGCAAGCCGCAGGAGCGGTGCTTGCTTCCGATGCATTCTTCCCGATGGGCGACACGGTTGAGCTGGCCGCAAAACACGGCATCACCGCGATTATCCAAACAGGCGGTTCAATCAAGGACGAAGAGTCGATCGCTGCGGCAAATGCGCATAACATTGCGATGGTCATGACAGGCGTTCGCCACTTCAAACACTAAGATTAATAACAGCGGAGCATCTTGCCGCGTCTCTTCCGGGGCGGCAGGATCGCTTCGCTTTTGGCCATCATTTGATCCATTAACCAGGGGGTAAATAAGAGCGATGAGAATTTTAGTTGTTGGCGGCGGCGGACGCGAGCATGCGATTGTCTGGGCGCTGAAGAAAAGCGAGAAGGTCAAAGAGGTATTTTGTGCGCCTGGTAACGCAGGCATCGCGCAAATCGCCGATTGCGTTGCGATCGCGGTTGACCAATTCGACGAGCTTGTGAAATTTGCGAAGGACGCGGCGATTGACCTCGTCTTTATCGGTCCGGACGATCCGCTTGCGGCAGGCATCGTGGATGCGTTCGAAGCGCACAACATTCCGGTGTACGGCCCGAACAAAGCGGCGGCCGAAATCGAAGGCAGCAAGATCTTCATGAAGGATTTGCTCCGCAAGTACAATATTCCTACAGCGAAGTATGAGACCTTCACGGACTATGAGTCGGCCCTGACTTACTTGCGCGAGCAATCCGTTCCGATCGTCATCAAGGCGGACGGGCTTGCGGCAGGTAAAGGCGTAACCGTTGCTTACTCCATGGAGGAAGCGGAGAAAGCGCTGAAGGAAGCGATGGTCGACAAGGTGTTTGGCGAAGCCGGCAACCAAATCGTTATCGAGGAATTCCTGGAAGGCCAAGAGATGTCGATCCTTGCTTTCGTTGACGGAGAGACGGTAAAAGCGATGGTGCCGGCGCAAGATCATAAGCCGGTATTCGACAACGACAAAGGCCCGAACACGGGCGGCATGGGAACTTACACGCCGCTGCCGCATATCGACCAGGCTATTATCGAAGAATCGATCGAGAACATCATTAAGCCAACCGCAAAAGCGATGGTGAGCGAAGGACGTCCGTTCCGCGGCGTATTGTTCGCAGGTCTGATGATTACGAAGGACGGTCCCAAAACAATCGAATTCAACGCGCGCATGGGCGACCCGGAAACCCAAGTCGTTCTGCCGCGCTTGAAGACCGAGCTGGTTGACGTTGTTCTCGCTTCCTTGAACGGGCGCCTTGACCAGCTGGAGCTGGAATGGAGCGACGAAGCAGCGGTATGCGTTATCGTGGCATCGGAAGGTTATCCGGCTTCGTATCCGAAAGGCCGCGAGATTACCGGCCTTGATGCGGCTGAAGCGCAAGGCGCTCTCGTATTCCATGCGGGAACGGCGGAGAAAGACGGCAAGATCGTAACGAGCGGCGGACGCGTCCTGGGCGTCGTAGGCCGCGGCCGCGACATTGCGGAAGCGCGCGCCCGCGCTTACGAAGCGGTTAGCGTTATTCATTTCGACGGCATGCACAGCCGTACCGATATTGCAGCAAAGGCGCTGAAGGGCTAAGCTCAATTCAATTCGAACGTCTATAATTTTTTTCTTATAAACCTGGCTTGGAGTTTCCGGAGTGAAACGCACGCCACCGCCTAAGGACGGCGATAGCCGTTTCGCCTTGGCCGGACAAACAAAAGAAAGCGGTCATCAGGCATTTGCCTGAATGACCGCTTTTTTTCGTTTGGGAGCGAATAAATAGAGACTACTCCTTGTGAAACAACAGACTGCGTTCAAGGATGATATAGACTACGGCAACCACGATGCCGGCGAGCAATAAAACCGTCAGCCAATGGTCGGTCAGCCAGGATATCCACATCGGCATAGGAATCATCTCCTTGGTTGGACATTAGTGTGCGGATTATTATAGATTGGGCAAGGAGCGGCGCAACTATTCCTCCGCAGCGTATATTTTATTGGTGAACCCTCGTCATTGGGGCAGAATAACGGTATTGACACCGTGCTTAGAAGGATGATAATATGAACCCAATACAATTCATAGTAATCAGGTAGGAATTATAGATAATAAGTATCGAACCGCAGGAGGACTAATCGTTATGGAGAAACAATTATTGCTTCGTCATGAAGAGCTCGAGCTGACCGCGACGCTTCATTATCCGAGCGATCACCAGAAGGACAATGCCAAAAAGCAGGCTATTATTATATGCCACGGCTTTATCGGAAGCCGCGTTGGAGTTGACCGGTTATTCGTGAAGACGGCAAGGGCGCTTGCGGCGCAAGGCTCTTACGTGATCCGGTTTGATTACGGCGGCTGCGGCGAGAGCAACGGGGATTATGGGGCCCTCGGCTTTGAAAGCATGATTGATCAGACCCGTACGGTTATCGATTATATTGCAGGCATGGATTGCGTGGATCCAAGACGAATCGTTCTGCTTGGACACAGCCTTGGCGGTGCGGTGGCGCTTATGACGGCGGTAAGGGACAAGCGAGTGAAGCGTCTGGTGATGTGGTCCCCCGTAGCCTATCCGTTTAATGACATTGTGCGGATCGTCGGGCGCGCAGGTTATGACGAAGCGGTGCAAAAGGGAAGTACGGACTACGCCGGCTTTACGCTTCAGCCGGTATTCTTCGAATCGCTGCTTCAGCATCAGCCGTTCCAGGCTGCGACGCGCTTTGGCGGAGAAGTGCTGCTTGTTCACGGCACAAGCGACGATCTGATTCCGGTCGATTACAGCTTCCTGTACCAGAAGGTATTCTGGACGCGCAGCGACGGGCTATGCGACAAGGAGATAATTTTCCAGGCCAACCATACTTACTCCAGCCGCCATCACCAGGAGGAAGCGATTCGCGTCACCTCCGATTGGCTGGAAGGGCTGGATAAGAAGCAGCAGGAATGGCATAACTGGAGTATTTAGGAAGACATGTCCCGCTTTTTATGTTTAAATGGTAGTAATCGTTTTTCGAACGCTATCATTTTCTACTAAAAGGCGGGGAGCTTATGGGCAGTCGTTTTCGCATGGCATGGTTGATCAGCTTGGCTATTCTTATTGTTCTCGTATCCGCTTGCAGCAGCGGCTCAGGCAAGAATACGGAAGGAGCAACACCTTCTCCAGCGGGATCCGAAGAGCCGGAGGCTACGCCATCGGCTGAGCCAACGCCGGAGCTGGCCTTCACGGCTCCTCTCACGGGGCTGAAGCGCGAGACGGAAGCAATAGCGCGGCCCGTTGCGGTTATGGTTAACAACTTGAAACCGGCGCGTCCGCAATCCGGGCTGACCAATGCCGATGTGGTATGGGAGGTGCTCGCGGAGGGCGGCATAACGCGGCTGGTGGCGATCTTCCAAAGCACGGACAAGGGGACCGATGCGGTCGGACCGATCCGCAGCATTCGTCCGTATCTGATCGATATCGGGGAAAGCTACGGTGCTATTCTGGCTCATTCTGGGGCCAGCAATGACGCTTATGATATTTTGCAGCACCAGGACAAGCCTTATCTGGACGAAATCTCGAACGCGGG
Organism: Paenibacillus sp. BK720; assembly: GCF_011761545.1. Classification (NCBI taxonomy): domain Bacteria; kingdom Bacillati; phylum Bacillota; class Bacilli; order Caryophanales; family Paenibacillaceae; genus Paenibacillus; species Paenibacillus sp. BK720. The sequence goes on from NZ_JAASRQ010000003.1 coordinate 717,303, forward strand.
CCCGTACTTCTGGCGGAGCAAGGACCGCAAGGCGCCCCATAATCTGTACTCCGAGCTGGATAAGCTTCGGGCAGGTGTCGAGAAGAAGGGATACCGCAGCGATGTAACGGTTCCGTCCTATACCTTTACTGAAGAAGGAGCAACCGCTGCGGGTGCGGCAGCGTCCTCGATTCAGATCAAGTTTCTGCTCAAGGACTATAAGGTCTCCTATGAGTACGATGCGGCAAGCGGGTTATATAAACGACTCGTCAATGATGAGCCGCATACCGATCTGAATAACGGCGAACAGCTGACTGCTGCCAACGTGGTTGTGCTTGGCGCCAATCACAAGACGCTGGACGATGTCGGGCGGCTGTCGGTTGATCTGCATGCGGGCGGCTCGGCGTTATTGTTCCAGAAGGGAAAGGCCGTCGAATGCGAATGGGTTCGCGCAAGCGACAATATGGTCAGGCTGATGAAGGATGGAGCCGAGCTTCCTTTTGTACCGGGGAAAACGTTCTTCCAAGTCGTGCCGAATGCGCCAACTTTCGCCGAGCATGTGATTTATGGGTAAAAAAAAGACAAGTCGGACACACTCTAACTAGGTGTAGAGGGTGCCCGCAAAAAGAGATAAAGCGGTGCGTTCCTTCGCGGAGCGCATCTTTTTATATTTTTTTTGCAAAAACGAAAACTTTTCATAAATCCTTTACATTCCCTTAACAAATATAAAGTAAACTGTGTTAAGATATTGTGGGCTCATTTCGAAAATGATGCCTAACCATCCAGTCGGGTAAAGGGGATTACGATGTTTAAGAAAAAGGATATTTTCTTTAAGACGTTTGAGGAAATGGCGGATACGCTGGTTGACGCAATCGAATATTTCGCAAACGGTGTTTCAGACCTGTCGGATGTCGCCCAGTTCGCCAAAATCATGAAAGAGCATGAGAGCAGAGGCGACCAGTACGTTCATACCATTCTGAAAGAACTGAACAAAACGTTCATTACCCCCATTGAGCGGGAAGATATAATGGCTTTAACAAGTTCGCTCGACGATGTGCTTGACGGGATCGAAGCTTGCGCATCGCGCTTTGAAATGTACAATATCCAGGAAAAAGACGAGTACATAACGCTGTTTGGCGATATCCTGCTTCGTTCCGCGAACCAAATCAAGAAAGCGATCTATCTCCTTACCGATAAAAAACTGCTGGCGATCCGCGAGCCTAATATTGCGCTCAACGAGCTGGAGAACCAGGCGGATGACCTGCTGCGCGTTTGTATCAAGAGCCTGTTCACGAATGTGACTGATCCGATTGAACTGATGAAGCGGAAAGAAATTTACGAAATGTTGGAGCAAACGACCGACTACTGCGAAGACGTAGCGAACACGCTGGAATCGATCATTATGCGCAACAGCTAAGCTTACACGGAGAGTAGGAGTCAATTCAAATGGATTCAATCACATTATGGATGGTTGTCATACTTGCGCTCGGTTTCGACTTTATTAACGGTTTCCACGATACGGCAAACGCGATCGCTACGACGGTATCGACCCGTGCCCTTAAACCAAGGGTTGCCATTATTATGGCGGCCTGCATGAACTTCATCGGCGCGATCACGTTTACGGGCGTTGCTAAAAAGATCGGCAGCGGCGTTGCCAATCCTGCGGATCTGTCCAATGGGGTAGAGATCGTTATTGCGGCCCTTATCTCGGCGATTGCCTGGAACCTGCTTACCTGGTGGTTCGGCATTCCATCGTCTTCCTCGCATGCTTTGATCGGTTCGCTTGCCGGCGCGGTAGCATCGGGAGCGGGATTTGACGCCATTAACGCGCATGGTTTTGTCGATATCGTTAAGGCGCTTATTTTCTCGCCGTTGATTGCTTTTTCGGCCGGTTTCATTATCATGTGGATCTTGAAGCTAATCTTTGCGAGGACAAGCCCGCATCAAGTGAACAAGGGCTTCCGGTTCGGGCAGATTCTGACTGCGGCATTCCAGTCGTTCTCCCACGGTACAAATGACGCCCAGAAAGCGATGGGTATCATTACGTTTGCGCTCGTAGCGGGCGGTATCCAGGATCACTTCGAGGTTCCGCTGTGGGTGAAGATGTCCGCCGCGCTTGCAATGGCTCTTGGTACATCCATTGGCGGATGGAAGATCATTAAGACGATGGGTACGAAGATCTTCAAGATCGAGCCGATCAACGGCTTTGCCGCAGACGTTGGCTCGGCGGGCGTTATCTTGTCGGCAACGATGCTCGAGCTGCCTGTCAGCACAACGCATGTTATCACCTCCTCGATTCTCGGCGTAGGCTCCGCCAAACGCTTCTCCAGCGTACGCTGGTCGCTTGCCGGGAAGATCGTTATCGCATGGTTTATTACAATTCCGATCACGGCGCTTTTTGCAGCAGGCGTGTATTGGGTCATTGATACGGTGTTTATGTAAGAAGACAGCAAAAAGTGCCGGGAATGGTTCCCGGCACTTTTTTTGTATTTTGTTCCCAAAACTCACTGCAGCTGCCATAGAGCAGGCACGTTGGAAGGCTCCCATCCGGTGAGGGAGGTATGAGCCTGGAGGCATTTATAAGCAGCTCCGTTATACGTAACGAGGGTTCCTACGGCATAAGCCGTATTTGGCGCCCAGGCAGGCGCGCCCGTCGAAGCTGCCGTTGTGCCGCTGACCGTGCTTGCGGACGATTGGTTACCGGCCGCATCGATCGCATAAACGGAGAAGCTGTAGGCAGTGCTTGCCGCAAGGCCGGTAACGGTATAGGATGTCGCGGTGCCGGAGGCCGTTGTGACTAGCGTGGAGCCGTTATAGATTTTGTAGCCGGTAACTCCTACGTTATCGGTAGACGGGCTCCACATCAGCATCATGCTGGAGGAGGTTGGAGTACCCATGATATGAAGTCCTCCCGGTGCGGTAGGTGCCGATGTATCAACGGACGGAGGTGCCGCTGTCGTAATGTTCAGGCTGTTGCTGGCAGCGGATTCGTTGCCGGCGGCATCAACCGCCTTAACGGTAAACGTGTAGGCCGTGCTTGCCGTGAGGCCGGTAACGGTATAGCTGGTGCCCGAGGCTGTTCCGGCCAGCGTAGCGCCTCTATAAATCTTGTAGCCGGTTACGCCAACGTTATCGGTCGAAGCGTTCCAGGACAAGGAAACGCTGGTTGCCGCCGTAGCGGTTGCCGCAAGAGAAGCAGGGGCCGAAGGAGCCGTTGTGTCGACGGGATTCGAACCGGTAAAGTTAACGTCGATGACGTTATAGAAAGCATTGGCCGTATCGGCAACCTCCCACACCGCAAGGATGACATGATAGCCGCTTCGCTCGGGAACGTTGCAGGTATTCGAGTAGGAGAATGGCGGCTGGGCCCCGTTATAAGCAACGGAGCAGAACGGTGTCAGATCGAATGAGTCGCGGGTAAGAGGGGCATTGGGATTCCAGGTTGGCTTGGTCATGTAATATTTCCAGCTAGCCGTGGAATGGTTGGCAGTCAGCTTCCAGGTGAAGGTATTCGTGCCGGAAGAGATATTCACTTTGGCCCAGCGGGTTGCGGATTGCTCATCGAGCTTGGGAAAAGCACCGTTTGCGCTTGCGATTTTGCCGTCGGCAGGTCCTGCTGCCGGGAAGCCTTTAGGAGCTTCCAGGCTTTGCGGCTCGTATACGATTGCTCCGCAATCGGTGTTGGCTCCGCTTTTGCACAGCGCTGCCCGGCTGGCCGGTCCTTCCACGTAACCATGCGAGTACGCTTTTGCCGTCGTGAACAGCATGGAGACGGCGGCAAGCACGAGGAGAGCGCAAATCGTCATGATCTTGAATGGAGTTGGCCGCGACAGTCGTAATACAGTCATTATTCATACCTCCTAATAATTTGTTTATATAAACTCGGGGGAGCTTATATCGGGCAAACAAGGGTCAGGTACGATGGCTGCAGCGATTGGGTCGGATAAGTTGTATTAAAAGTTATAAGGTTATAATGATTGTAGTTGAAGCTGAGAAATTCCTCATGAGTCTTTTGGGGTAAAATTCCAAAATTATGAAATTTATATTCAAAATGTAGCTCTGTCCGCGCATAATCGGGCAATAAATTTGACAGGCAATGTCAGAAGCGGCTTTTTCGACATTGCGGCTAGTTCCAAGGTCACGGAGGAGCATGGGCCGTCTCTGGCATAAACCGACAAAAGGGCAAACAAAAAAACACCCCGTCTGCAGCTTGAAGCTGCAATCGGGGTGGTTGATCAGGCGTTGCCGGTTAACGCTGCCGCTTCCGCTTGCGGCGTCTGCCGGCGGAGTTAGTGGGTTTCTTGCGCCGTTTGCGTTTCTTCGGTACATACTCGATACTATCGTCCACCGCGTCGCTGCCGGAGTCCTTTTTGAAGGAGCCCAGAATAACCTTGACGAGAGGAGCCATTTGCGACACACTGGATACGACCTTTTGAACCTTGCCAACGGTGGTCAGAATGCCATCCAAGCCGCCAATCCGGTCGACAAAGCCTTTAATCTCGGTCAAGCTCGGCATGCTGAAGCCGCCGGCTTTGGCCGGTGCCGTCGTCTCCACCAATTCTGCCGCCGTAGTCGGCACGACGACAGGCAGGTTATCCTCGTGTTGTATGATAGTCTCTTCCGTCGAAAAGACAGGAGGCGCAGGTGGAATCGGAGCACCATCCGTACTGAAGCCAAGAGGATTCTGGAAGCTGTTTAATCCCTGACTGGTCTGGTTACGGACATAGCCGCGCCGGTGATGGCCGCTGTGCGGCGAGTGCGGCGGATACTGGTGAGGGTTCGAATGCCCGCCCCCGCCAGGGTAGTTCCGGTAATTCACGCGGATCACAACCTTTTTTCAAAGTTTATGGAACAATGGCTTCCCTACTCCGTCCGCTTCCGCATGGGGGATTAGCCTGCGCACAGGTCCGGTCCCGTATGCCGTATAGGGAAGTATTCTTGGTATTAGTCTATGGCATAGGCAAACATGACGATTGGACGAATGCCCTTTTTTTATATAAATAATACGGATATTTACCTACGGGACACTCTTCCGTCCTGTAAAGCGTGAATACGGTAATGCTTGAAAAAACCCCCTAAAAAAGCTACAATGTGAGCATTAGACATTAATGACAATGCCTGAAATGCGCGTGTAATCACGCCCCTGAGGAGTGGATGATAATGCAGCTTAAGAAGCTCAACGATAAAGCAATTGATCAATTATTCGAAGCGATTCTTACCCTTAAATCCGTTGAGGAATGTTATATCTTTTTTGACGACCTGTGCACGGTCAATGAAATTCAGTCGTTGTCGCAGCGTCTTGAGGTCGCTCGCATGCTGGGCAAGGGCAGCACGTACAACCAAATCGAGGCGGAGACAGGGGCAAGCACGGCAACGATTTCCCGGGTTAAGCGCTGTTTGAATTATGGCAACGATGGGTATAAAATGACTTTAGAGCGTTTAGGCAGATAGTGCCATGAAGCCGGGCATTCTCGTGATCAGTCATGGTTCGAGGGAAGCAGAATGGGTTCGGCTGGTTGACGAGGCGGTCGCCGCCGCGGCAGCCTCTCCGCACGTGCAAGGCGTGCCGGTCTATTCTTCTTTTCTCGAAATTGTTGAAGGCCGTTTAATTCAGGATGGCATAGATGCGTTAGAAGAGCAGGGAGTGACGGACTTATTCGTGCTTCCTTTGTTTATTTCGTCCGGCAGCACGCATGTCGATGAGATCGGGCAGGCATTTGGCCTGCCGCCGGTGGCCGAGCTTGAAGGCAATCTTGGCACCTTCCGGGTTAACGCCAGGGTTCACTACGGCATGCCGATCGACGACGATCCCGACATCGCGGAGCTGCTGCTGTCGAACATTAAGCCGCTGTCTGTCCACCCTGAAGTTGAGACGGTTATGCTCGTTGCGCATGGAAGCCGGGAAAAGGTTTTCCATGAACGCTGGCAGCACGGTCTGAACCTGCTCGCGGAACGGCTGCGGAAGCTGGGCGGTTTCGCCAGCTCTAGGACTGCGATGCTGCTGCCCGATCAGGCGGCGGATCATTTGAGAGCTTTGCAGGAAGAGAGACCTAATGAAGCGGTAATCGTCGTTCCTTTATTTTTGAGCAAGGGTTATTTTACGAATACGGTCATTCCATCGCGGTTGCAGGGTCTGGCTTACCGGTACAACGGGCAGGCTATGCTGCCCCATCCGGCTATTGAGCGGTGGCTGGAGCGGCGTATGACGGCTTGGCTTCAGGAGAGGTAAGTGACCGTTTTTTGAAAGAAATGGTGGGTTAATCGATGAAGCGTGCAAGATTGATTTACAACCCGACATCGGGAAGGGAAGAGATGAAGCGTCGTCTCCCGGATATTCTGCAGAAGCTGGATCAGGCGGGTATCGAGACCAGCTGCCACGCGACGATTGGAGCGGGAGATGCAACGCTAGCCGCAGCGGATGCGGCGCAGCGGGATTACGATCTGATTATCGCGGCAGGCGGCGACGGCACCATTTACGAGGTTATTAACGGGATGGCGAATAAGCCGAACCGGCCTCCTCTTGGCATTTTACCGCTGGGGACGACGAATGATTTTGCCCGCGCGATGGGTATCCCGAAGCATTGGGAATATGCGTGCGATCTGATTATCCAGAATTACACGCGGCCGATTGACGTCGGTCAAGCCAACGAGCGTTATTTCATTAATATTGCGGGAGGCGGCTCGCTGACCGAGCTGACCTACGATGTGCCGATAAAGCTGAAGACGATGATCGGGCAGCTGGCATATTATTTGAAGGGCTTAGAGAAGATGACCCGCTTAAGCCCAACGGAGCTTATTATTGAAGCGGAAGGAGTAGGCAAATTCCATGAGGAATTTATGCTCTTCCTGATCTGCAACAGCAATTCGGTTGGCGGATTCGAGAAGCTGGCGCCGGAAGCAAAGCCCGATGACGGGCTGTTCGACGTCGTGCTGCTCCGAAGATGCAACCTGGCCGAATTTATCCGGATCGCTACGCTGGCGCTCCGGGGCGAGCATCTGAACGATTCGCATGTGATTCATTTCCGTACGAATAAGATGAAGGTCACTTCGCCAAGTTACGTGCAGATTAACCTGGATGGCGAATACGGCGGTACGCTGCCGTTTACGTTCTCGGTACTGCCGTCGCATCTGCAGATTTTTGCCGACGAGCTTGGCGAAGCCTCTTATCGCCATCGTTAATGGCACTTGGAATAAACCTCCGGCAGTGAGCGTTACGCTTGCGCCGGAGGTTTATTTCTTTATGCAGATGCATTACACTATAGGGATAATAGCATGAGGAAGCGGAGAGCAATGATGAATAGAAATCATACGCGTAATGCGGGTTCAAATAGAAAAGGCCATTCGGCAGGCGGCCGGAAGGGCGGGGGAGCGGGAAGAGCTTCCTCGCAGGCTGCCGTGGACGCGCCGGTGCAAAAAAACGAAGAGGTTGTTGTCGACATCATCGGTCTGACCCATGACGGGGAAGGGGTTGGCCGGGCGGATGGCTATACCTTGTTTATTCAGGGGGCATTGCCGGGCGAGCGCGTACGGGCGAAAGTAATGAAGGTGAAGAAAGCATACGGCTACGCGCGTCTTCAAGAGCTGCTGGAATCAAGCGCCGACCGCGTTGTACCGGTCTGCGGCATTTACGATAAATGCGGCGGCTGCCAGCTGCAGCATATGGACTATGCCGCGCAGCTCAGCTGGAAGCGGCAGCATGTCGTGGATGCGCTGGAGCGGATCGGGAAGCTGCGGATTGCGGGCGAAGGAGAAGCGGCGTCCGGGATTATCGTTCATCCGACGGTAGGCATGAACGATCCGTGGCGATACCGCAATAAGGCGCAGGTGCCGGTTGGGGCATCCGCAGGCGATGGCGAGCTGGTTGCAGGCTTTTACGCCAAGGGCAGCCATCGCATTATCGATACGGACGAATGCCACATTCAGCATGACCGCAACGATGAGGTGGTCCGCGTCGTGAAGGCGATCGGCCGCGAGCTTGGGGTTACGGCCTATAACGAAGAAACCGGACAAGGGCTGCTCCGCCACGTGATGACGCGGACAGGCTTTGTGAGCGGCGAGATTATGGTTGTGCTCGTGACGAACGGACGCAAGCTTCCGCAAGCCCAGCAATGGGTGGAACGGATCCGCGCGGCACTGCCAGAGGTAAAAAGCATCGTGCAGAACGTAAACACGCGCGATACGAACGTCATCTTTGGCGATGAGACGAAGGTGCTGTGGGGCAGCGAGGTTATCTATGACGAGCTTGACGGTATCCGGTTTGCGATCTCGGCCCGTTCGTTCTATCAGGTGAACCCGGCGCAGACGGTGGAGCTCTACCGGACTGCCGTCGATTATGCGCAGCTGACAGGCAAGGAGTCCGTGATCGACGCTTATTGCGGCATCGGGACGATCTCTCTGTTCCTCGCACGGAAGGCTGGCCGCGTCTACGGCGTAGAGATTGTGCCGGAGGCGATCGAGGATGCGAAGCGTAACGCGGAGCTGAACGGCATTGGCAACGCCTCGTTTGAGGCAGGCCCGGCGGAAGTTGTCATCCCGCGCTGGCGCGAAGAGGGAATCATCCCCGACGTCATCGTCGTTGACCCCCCGCGCAAGGGCTGCGACCCGGAGCTGCTGGACACGATTCTGAAGATGCAGCCGGAGCGGGTCGTGTACGTCAGCTGCAACCCTTCCACGCTCGCGCGCGACCTGCGCACGCTGGAAGACGGCGGTTACAAGACGGTTGAGGTTACGCCGGTTGATATGTTCCCGTGGACGAGCCATGTGGAGTGCGTTGTGTGGATGGTAAGAGATTGAGAAATACGGTGAAACCCTTTATTTTATTGCATTGTGAGCTTGTCTAGGATATTAGTACTGGAAAGCTCTTGATGTGAATTTGATGTAAAAATTAATCATACAAATGCCTATATAAACGGAAGACGCCAGGAAAAACCTGTGCGTCTTCTTTATTTTATTGTGCAGTACCGGATGCGATTCTATTTCTTCGTTCGGTAGACACGCTCCGGCCGGCCGACGACCCCGTAGGAAAGATCGGCATAGACGCTGCCTAGTCCGACAAGGTGCTCCAAATACCGTCTGCTCGTCGAGCGACTCGTGCCGATCAGGTTCGCAACCTGCTCAGCCGACAGGCCCTTGCTCTCGGAGGCGAGCGCTTGCACGACCTTCTCCAACGTGAGCCTATCGATTCCCTTAGGCAGCAGCGTGGATTCGGCCGCAACTTCGGACTTGCTTGAACCGGCAAGCACGCGGTCGATATCGTTCTGGTTCACGGTTTGCGAATGCGCTAAACGGTGCAGCTCTGCCTGAAATGCAATATAGCGAAGGAGCGTTTCGCGAAGTCGGTTAAAGACGAGCGGTTTCATAATATAATCGAATGCGCCGCCACGGATCGCTTCACGCACCGCCTCGCTTTCTCTTGCGGCGGTAATCATAATGACGTCCGTATCCCGATAATGCTGACGGATGTAGTGCAGCATGCTTAATCCGTTCGTATCGGGAAAGTAGATGTCGAGCAGCACGAGATGGGGATTTAACACTTCCAGTTGTGTCCGGGCTTGTGTTTCGTCAGTAGCAATGCCGACGACATGAAAACCTTCGATTTGTTCCACAAAGCGTCTGTTAATTTCAGCGATTTTGACATCGTCCTCCACAATCAGCACTTCTATAGTTGGCGTCTCCGTCATCATTTCGATTGCTCCTTCTGGCTTAAATCAGCATGCTTTGGTATAGCTACCGTAAAAATCGTACCTCCCTGCGGGCTACGACTGAAGGTCAAGTAGCCGTTCAGTTTATGAATGGCATGCTCTACTAGCGATAGCCCAATGCCGCGATGTTCGCCTTGCTTGGTGGAGAAGCCCTGCTTGAATATGGCCTTGCTGAATTCCTCAGGTATGCCAACTCCGTTATCCTCGCATTCGATAATTAAATCATCGCCTAGATCGGTCAGAAACAAGGAGGTAAGCTTGTTGTCCTCGTCCAGCTCACTGCGGGCAAGCACCGCTTCCATCGCATTATCTACCAGATTGCCGATAATGGTGACGAGCAGACTTCGGTCCATATGAGGCGGTATGTCGCGGAAGGAGCTTTCCTCGTCAAGACGGAAGGTGATCTTCAGCTCCTTCGCGTGATTGTATTTGCCAATGAGCAGCCCGGCGATTACCGGGTCGGGAACTTCGCGCATGATGAATTGGACGAGATTTTGATGAACGCTCGCTTCTCTTGAAATAAGGTCGATCGCTTCCTGATAAGACTCAAGCTGGATAAGTCCCGAGATAACATACAGCTTGTTGGAAAACTCATGGGTCTGGGCGCGAAGCGAATCGGCGAACCGCTTGACCTGCGACAGCTCCTCGGCAAGCCGGTACAGCTCGGATTTGCTGCGGAAGCTGGATACGGCGCCGCTTACCCGATTCTGAAAATCTTTGATCGGCACGCGATTCACAACGACCTCTTCCTCGCCGATCAGCATCTCCCGATCCGATTGGGCAAGTCCGGAGCGAACAACATCCATCAGACCCGTATTCGGAATAATCTCCTCCACCTGCTTGCCGATAATGCTCTCATGCTCGGGTATGGCGAGAAGCTGGTGCGCATAGCGGTTGGCCAGTGTTATGCGTCCGGACCGGTTAATCGCGATGAGGCCTTCGCGGATCGATTCCAGAATAGCCTGTTTCTCCATATAAAGCTCGCCTATCTCCTTCGGCTCTAGGCCGTGGATGGACCGCCTTACGCTGCGGGCAATGAGGATGGAGCCAATCGTGCCTACCACAAGGACAACGAAGGAAACGAGCATCACTTCAATTTGATATGCATTAGTGATGGAATTGACATCGACGGTCAAAAATCCGACGGAAACGATGCCGATTACGCGGCCGCTTTTGTCAAAGATCGGAGCTTTGCCGCGCAGGGAAGGGCCCATTGAGCCGGTAGCCTTAGAAATAATGGGTTTTCCTTCAAGCACGGGACCATTGTCGCCGCCGACCATTTGCCCGCCAATTCGTTCCGGAAGCGGATGGGAGTACCGTACGCCTTCTCGATTCCCGACGACGATGTATTGCGCGCCGGTTTCGAGCCGAACCGATTCGGCCAGAGGCTGGATGACGAGCGCAGGATTCTGGTCGTCGAAGGCGCCCCGGATTTCGGGCATGACGGCAAGGGTCTCCGCAACCTTGAGAGCCTGCTCTCCGATTTGCTTTTCCAGCAGGGTAGTGATAACAACGTAGAAAATACCGCCCAAGCTAATAATGACGAAAGCGAGCAGGGAACAAATGATAAGGATAAGCTTTGTTTGCAGCCGCATGCAGGTCGCCTCCGATTTTTCCTCCTATTGTAGCATAACTTGTAACCGCTATCTTAAATAACGGGCCGTGAACAAAATGAACAAAATGACCACAATCGCTTTATTATCGTTTATGTCCTTAACATTTTCATTTGATAAGTCGGATGTTATTCTGAAAGCGCTTCAAAGAAAGCGCATACAAAAACAAATTCATGCGGGAGGTCTTCATACATGAAAAAATGGCTTATAAAATCCTGGAAAGCCGCTCCAATCGCCGTACTCGCCATCAGCCTTGCTGCATGCGGCAGCGCAGCGAACAAATCGGGTTCCGGCTCTTCGGATTATCCGAGCAAATCGCTCACGATCGTAGCGCCATCGGGCGCAGGCGGCGGCTGGGACATGACAGCGCGCACCATTACGAAGGTGCTGACGGAAACGAAAGCGACCGACAAAGCCATCACCGTCGAGAACAAGCCGGGCGGCGGCGGCGCTGTATTTATGGCCGAGTATGCTACGAAAGACGTCAAGGACAACCATAAGCTGTTCGTCAGCTCTCCTCCGATTCTGATCAACCATTTGAAGAAGGAAGGAAACTCGCCTTACGGCTACAACGATACGACGCCTCTGGCGCAATTGACGAAGGATTACGGCGCTATCGCCGTTGCTGCGGATTCGAAATACAACGATCTGAAATCGCTCTTGGACGACATGAAGGCAGAACCGTCGAAGTTTACGGTAGCCGGCGGGTCCGCGCCAGGCTCGATGGATCATCTGGTCTCGATCCTGCCTGCATTCAAATACGGGATTGATCCGAAGAGCGTCAAGTATGTCTCCTACGACGGCGGCGGCGAAGCGATTACCGCCCTGCTTGGCGGCAACGCCGATGTGCTGGGCACGGATGCGTCCTCGCTCGACCAGTACGTAAAGGCCGGCAAGATTAAGGTTCTCGCGGTTGAGTCTCCGGAGCGCTTGACCGGCGGCAGTCTGGCGAATGTGCCAACGCTGAAGGAGCAGGGTATTGACGCAGAGTTTCTCATCTGGCGCGGTATTTTCGGTCCAAAGGAGATGAGTGCGGATGCGAAGTCCTTCTGGGATGCAAAGCTGAAGGCGATGGTTGAGTCCGAGCAATGGAAATCCGAAATGACGGCCAACAACTGGCAGAGCGATTACAAAAACGCGGACGATTTCAAAGCATTCCTGGGACAGCAGGAAGCGCAGCTTAACGAAATGCTGACGGCGCTTGGCATGCAAAAATAGAGAAACCATGCAGCATTAGGGGAGAAGAATCTTCTCCCCTAATGCTCTCAGAGGAGAGTGACCGAGGTGAACCTTTCTTTCGACCGCTATGCTGGCATCGTTTTCTGTGCGATCGGAATCGCCTTTATGATCGGCAGCAAATCGATTACGGCAAGCTCCTACGGCAGCAATGTTGGGGCGAACATTTTCCCTATGTTTCTGGGCGGCTTTCTGTCCTTGATGAGCGCAAGGCTGATCTACGAGACATTCCGCAAACAGCAGCAGCAAAAACGCAAATCCAACCTTGACTACAAACGGTTCGGCATTATTTTTACCGCAGCCGTCTTATATGCCTTCTTCCTGGAGGACATTGGCTTTGTTATCTCGACGTTTCTGTTCCTCATGATCGGCTTTCAGACGATGGAAAGAGGAAAAGTATGGAGTTCGGTTATCATTGCCGCTTGCTTCTCGTATGGCGTTTATTTTCTTTTTGTCAACGTGCTGGACGGCTCTTTGCCTGGTTTCCCAGCTTGGCTTGGCATCTCCTAGGGGGTTTACTCGATGAGCACAATTGATTATTTGGCGCATGGGCTGGCTACGGCCATGCAGTGGCATAACGTTGTATTCGTCTTCCTGGGCGTGTTGATCGGCACGGTCGTCGGCGTGCTGCCGGGTATCGGCCCGATGAGCGGTGTTGCGCTCCTTATTCCCATTACAGCAACCTTGACCGGAGGACTCGGACCCGAGGAGGCAGCCACAAGTTCGATCATTTTGCTTGCGGGGGTTTATTACGGGGCAATGTACGGCGGCTCTACCACCTCAATTCTGCTAAATACGCCAGGCGAGTCCTCATCGGTCGTCACTACGCTCGACGGTTATCAAATGGCGAAGCAAGGCAGGGCGGGCGCGGCACTGGCGATTTCGGCGATCGGCTCGTTCGCTGCAGGCATTATTTCGCTCATCGGCTTAATTTTTCTTGCGCAGCCGCTGTCGGCTGTCGCAATCAAATTCGGCCCTGCCGAATATTTCTCCCTGATGGTGCTCGGCTTGTTGGCCATCAGCGGCCTGGCGGGCAAATCGATGGTGAAGGCGCTGATGATGACGGCGTTTGGCCTGCTGCTGGCGACGATAGGCATCGACAGCGTATCGGGCGTCGAGCGTTTTACTTTCGGCATGCCGGAGCTTTATCAAGGTCTTGAGTTTTTGACCATCGCAGTTGGCATGTTCGCGGTCGGCGAAGTGTTCAAAACGATTCTGGAGCGTGAGAGTAGCGATGCCGAGATTGCCAAGATCAATCGTATCCTCCCGACCAAGCAGGATATGAAAGAAAGCGCAGGGCCAATCGCCCGCGGCTCCGTGCTTGGCTTCTTCATCGGCCTGCTTCCCGGCGCCGGCGCGATTCTAGCCTCCTTCTTCTCCTATGTGATGGAGAAGAAGCTAAGCAAAAATCCGGAGAAGTTCGGCAAGGGCGCTATCGCAGGCGTAGCCGCACCGGAATCGGCGAACAACGCGGCTTCCGGCGGCGCAATGATTCCGCTGCTTACAATGGGTATTCCTTCGTCGGGTACGACGGCCATTCTTATGGGCGCGTTTATTATGTACAACGTTCAGCCGGGTCCATTGCTATTCCAGGATCACCCGCAGCTCGCGTGGGGCGTTATCGCCAGCATGTTCGTCGGCAACCTGATGCTCCTTATTCTCAATATGCCGCTTGTCAAGCTGTTCGCCAAGGTCATTGAGACGCCGGCTAAATATTTAATTCCGCTAATTATAGTTTTTTCTGTATTCGGGGTATACGCGGTGCAGTATTCAACCTTCGATTTGCTGCTCATTATGGCATGCGGGGTCATCGGCTATGTATTGTCCAAGAATGATTTTCCGCTCGCTCCGCTTGTTCTTGGCCTTATTCTTGGTCCGATGATGGAGAACAATATGCGGCGGGCCTTGACCATTTCGAACGGCGATTTCATGATCTTCCTGCAAAAGCCGGTATCTCTCGCATTCCTCATTATCGGCGTGTTGTGGATTAGTATTCCGCTTCTACTGAAGCTGCGCGGCAAGAAGGTGATTATTAACGAAGAAGGCTAAACGGATTGGAGGTTTTTTAGGTGGATCTGCAGTGGCTTGTGCTTGGCCTGCTCAAAATTATACTGATCAATATCGTGCTCAGCGGCGATAATGCGGTCGTTATTGCCCTGGCCTGCCGCAATTTACCCGAGGAGCAGCAGAAGAAAGCGATCTTCTTCGGAAGCTTTGGCGCTATTGTTCTGCGAATCGTGCTAACGTTTGCCGCTGTGTGGCTGCTGCATATCCCTTTCGTCCAGCTAGCCGGAGGGTTGCTGCTCGTATGGATTGCTTTGAAGCTGATGAAGGGAGAGGACGAAGAGGGGGAGCTCGCATCCAGCAGCGAACTTGGCGCTGCTATTAAAACGATTCTAATTGCCGACCTGGTTATGAGTCTGGATAATGTGCTAGCCGTTGCCGGCGCGGCGGGTGGCAACTACGCGCTTATCGGACTGGCCCTCGCGATAAGCATTCCATTGATTATTTGGGGAAGTACATTATTAATGCGATTAATGCACAATTTTCCGATCATTGTCTTGCTGGGCGTCGCCTTGCTTGGATACACGGCTGGTGAAATGATCATCGGTGACGAGAGGGTCGCGCATGTCATGGATACCATGCCTCCTTTCGTTCACAGCTTGCTCCCCGTGCTGCTTGCCGTTGCCGTCGTGACAGCCGGCAAGCTGCTGCGGCGCAAACAGCACGCGGTGGTAAGGCAGGATGTGCAATCCTAGAAAAGAAATGGAGGCGCTCTTATGGATGGCTTAGGGACTAGAACGATTGTCGAAATCAATCAAACGGCTAACACGTTTCAATCGAGCGTTGTGATGAAGGTAGACAACCGCGTGATCGATGTGAAGAGCATTCTCGGACTCAGTCTCTCCCTGCTGCACGATTCGCAATATGAGCTGGAAATTCACGGTCCTGACGAGGCGGAGGCGAAGGCGGTCATGGTCGAGTTATTTGAAAAGCACGGCCTCCAGGTTAAGCTGACCCGCTAATGGATACCAAAGTTGAACTGGAAGGGAAGCTGAGAAGAATGACTATGCCGAAAACAGGGAGCAGTAACATCGTCATCCGGCTGGAGATGGACAAGGAGGCGGCAACCTTTGGCTTGATTGCTACGGCAATAGGCAAAGCGGGCGGCGATGTTGTCGCCATCGACGTAAGCGGCAACGGCCGAACGACGACCGTTCGGGATTTGACGATTAATATCGTGGATGCGGCAAGCAAGGATGTCATCGTCCGTATGCTGAACCATCTGCCAGGCGTTACGGTGCTGCAAGTGTCCGATCAGACCTTCCTGATGCATCTGGGCGGTAAGATCGAGGTGACGCCCAAAATGACCATCAAAACAAGGGATGATCTTTCCCGTGTCTATACCCCCGGCGTCGCGAACATCTGCATGGCCATTCACGACAATCCGAACAGTGCCCACAAGCTGACCATTAAACGCAATACGGTTGCGGTCGTTTCGGACGGAAGTGCCGTTCTAGGCCTTGGCAACATCGGCCCGCTCGCTGCCATGCCGGTCATGGAAGGAAAGGCGATGCTGTTCAAGCAGCTGGCTGGCGTTGATGCTTTCCCGATCTGTTTGGATACGCAGGATACGGAAGAAATCATTGCTACGATCAAACGGATCGCCCCGGCATTTGGAGGCATCAATCTCGAGGATATCTCGTCCCCGCGCTGCTTCGAGATCGAACAACGACTCATTGAGGAGCTGGATATTCCGGTATTTCATGACGATCAGCACGGAACGGCCGTTGTGCTTCTGGCTGGTCTGTATAATGCCGTGAAGCTGGTCGGTAAGCAGCTCTCGGATTGCAAGATCGTTCTGTGCGGTATCGGCGCGGCAGGTATTGCATGCACGAAAATATTGCAGGCAGCGGGAGTGACGCGGATTGTAGGCGTTGACCGGGAAGGCGCGCTCGTTCGCGGTAACAGCTACCCGCACGAAGCATGGCGCTGGTATGCGGAGCACACGAATCCGGAGATGGAGAGCGGGGCGTTGTCCGATGTTATCGAAGGCGCGGATATTTTTATCGGTGTTTCGGGCCCGGGCGCACTGAAGCGCGCGGATATTGAGCGGATGGCTGCCGATCCAATCGTGTTCGCGATGGCCAATCCGACTCCGGAGATTTTGCCGGAAGAAGCCGAGGGTCTTGTCCGCGTTATGGCAACCGGGCGTTCGGATTATCCGAACCAGATTAACAACGTGCTGTGCTTCCCGGGTTTATTCCGGGGCGTGCTGGATTGCCGGGCTTCCCACGTTACGGAAGCGATGAAGCTGGCTGCGGCCCAGGCAATCGCAGACGTCGTGAGCGAAGAGGAATTAAGCGAGCATTACATCATTCCGGGCGTTTTCAATCCGCATGTTGCAGAACGGGTGAAAGAGGCAGTCATTCAAGCCGCTTATACCTCCGGCGTAGCGCGCAGGAGAGTGCGAAGCACAATGAGCTAACTTGCAGACGCCAGATATAAACAGCAAGTATGCCCAAATGTTAATACAATTTTAGTTTCCGGTTATGATGAATGGTTCTTGAGAATGCTGCTGTTCATGAAACTCGTATTCGAATACTGGAGACTTTGCGTTTGGATAGTGAAACAACTCTACCCGAGAGAGTGCATTGCTGAATGAAGTCATTTATAGCAAATAACATTTTCGAAAAGTCCGTCAAATCAAGGCTACTGCGTATACTAACAGATTAAATCTATCGTAAATATGTTTCCATGGACGAGCCACGTGGAATCGGTTGTTTGGATGAAACGAAGCATGTAACAGAAGCTTCCTTCCGAAATGCGGAAGGAAGCTTTTTTAATAGAGAGGATGATTGGCGGACAGAAAATTCCTTCACGCTTAAGAAGCCGGCACATATACTGGCGTAGGCGAATGACTCTCTGAAAGGAGGCTGCGGCATGTACATCTTTCCATTCGAACGTCAGGACGATCACCCCGTGTTGACCAGTGCCAGGCAGACGGCCGCAAACCAAATTCTGTTAACGTATGACCGGCGGGCAGACCTCAACTCGGCTGTTCGTTTATCTAATTATTGGATTCGCAGCAATGCCGGCACAAATAGTGCGGCAAGCGTAAACATGGGGAATGCCCTTTCGGCTTCGAACGCCCTCCGGCCGGATATGGCGATGATTACGCCGGCCGATAATTCAGGCATGCATTTTCTCATCACGTTTAGAAGCAACATTCCTCCCCGCACGCTGTATATTGTTCTTCCTTGCTTCGTAAATACGGAGGGGGCAGCCGGATTCAACGGCGAGAATTGGGGACCTTACAGCATGAACATGTTCATCGGCATGTAAGTGACGAACAATTGAAGCGGGCTTCTTATCTGGAATCGGGTTCCAGATAAGAAGCCCGCTTTTCCTTTTTCGGAGAAAATAAAGCACCGGCAGAAGAGCCCTTGAAGAAGGCGTTGAACTGCGGATGCTTCTTTACATGCCTTGAACTTTTTTGGAAAGAATAAAATAACGATTCCTAATTCGTGGCAAACAAGGAGGCCTTCGTCATGCCCGATATTCTTGCTACCGTATACGGTTTGAACGAGCAGCCTTGTTCGGAGCCTTTGCTCGAGCTGCTAGAAAAGGCGTTTGCGGATTCCATGGATTTCCGAGTGGTGTTAATTGGCTCCTTGGATAAAGACGAAATGATTTTATGTTACCTCCAATCGTTATGCTCTTCGCAAAAGCTGGATTTTCTGCTAGGAGAGGACAATGGGCATTTAACCGCGCGTCTAGCCCGTTATAGCGGTACCGGAATGACCGAAGGGGAATTCGAGCGCTGTGAAGCGGCGATCTGCAACGGATATGCCATTCTATGCAAGCGGAAATCTTCGAAGGGCCTGATTCTGCAATTATCAGAGAATCAACAAAGGGGCATCGGTTCTCCAATAACCGAGAATGTTCTTCAAGGTCCAATGAATGCTTTTATCGAAAGTCTCGACGTGAATACGGCTTTGATTCGGCAACAAATTCATTCTTCCAAGCTGAAAATGTGGGAGACTGTGGTCGGAACCGAGAGCTATACCCGTGTCGGGCTGTTTTATTATGCGGATGCCATTGACGTTGATCTGTTATCGCAGCTTAAAGAGAGGATTTCCAGCATTAAGACGGATGCTATTCATGACTGCGTTCAATTTCTGCGTCTGCTTATGTCCCGCAAGCGAATGCATTTATTTCCTTTGGCAGTTTCCACCGAAAGACCCGATCGAGTCTCGATGGACCTGCTACAAGGCAAGGCTGTTATTATGGTTGACGGATCCCCGTTCGCGTTAAGCGTGCCTTCCGTTTATACCGACTTTTGGCACTCGCCTGAAGATAAATATGTAAATCCATTTGTAACCCAATTTCTGCTTATCCTGCGTTTTCTGGCGATGTTCATCAATTTGTTTCTCCCGGCTTTGTATGTGGCGTTGACCTCGATAAACGTGGACGTCAACCGTCTAGAGATTAGTCTGGCAGCTGCTGCAAGCCGGGAAGGCGTACCCTATCCCGTATTTGTAGAAACGCTTCTTATGCTGGTCATGATTGATTTTATTGCCGAAGCCGGCTTGCGGCTGCCCAAGACGATAAGCTCGACCGTTACGATGGTAGGGGGCGTCGTGCTTGGACAAGCGATTATCCAGGCGAATATCGTCAGCAACCTGCTCATTATCGTTGTGGCGGCTACGGCTATTACGAATTTTATTGTTATAGATTACCAAATGGGATTGGTTCAGCGGATTTTGAAGTATTTCATTGTAGTGGGGGCATCGATCGCCGGAATTCTGGGTATCGTCTTCTGCTTTGCTTGTCTTGTATTTTATCTCAGCTGCCTGGAAACATTTGGATCCCCTTATCTTACTTCCTTATGGTCTAAAAGGAAAAAGACAACCTAGCCCAATCCATCGTCCAATTGCATCAAAGGAGTGTTCTATGAAGCGTCTATCGAGTATTGGCGGGTATGAACTGTTTGCTATTCAAATGTTATACTCCGGTGCCGCGGCTGGATTTATTTATCCGAGCTTTATCATCCGCAGCACAGACGGAGCCTATTGGGTCCCCATAACGATCTGGGCAGCGGGTGCCATCGTCAGCTCATGGATTTACAGCCGGCTGCTCACTCAATTAAACGGAGAAAAGCTGTTGCGCCGCATTCGCGGTTCCATAGGCGTAGTCTGGACATGCATCATTTGCCTGCCCATTCTTCTGTTCTTTTTTACTGCGATTGTTATTATGCTGAGGGCTTATTCAGAGATCGTTACGATGACCATGCTTCCCACCACTCCAATATCGTTTTTGAACGGTATGCTTCTTGCCCCTGCCGCACTTGCGCTGGCGGGGATGATGCCGATTTTACGGACAGCCAGAGTGTTTTTTCTGCTGACTTTGCTGTTTACTTTAATATTGATAATTATTGGTCTAAGCGATGTGCATTGGACGCTTGGCGCCCCGTGGATCCGAACAAACGGCGATTTCTTCATGGATAAACGCTTCTATGCCGGATCGTTTATGTGGATGGGGTTTGTCATCACATCGTTTATTGGGCCCTATACGAGGCAGTCGGCAAGAAAGGCGTGGAGCAGTTATTTCGTTGCAATTTTGTGTACTCTTCCTTTGATCTCCAGCTATATTTATTTGCCGGTACTAACATTCGGAAGAGAATTAAGTGAACGTCTGACAATGCCCTTCATCTCCAAGATGGATTCCGTATCGCATTATTGGATTGTGTTCGAAAATTTAACCGCTTTTTATGTCTCCATCACGATGCTCTACATCTTGGTTATCATGGCCCTAAAGATGCATGCCATTGGAGAAATGTTTAGCACGCTATGGCCCCGGGCAAATAGACCTGTCATATACGCAGTGGCGTTATTGGCCGTTTATGCGACTGCAACGCTTGTAACCTCTTGGAGGGAGATCGAGAGCATTACCGTACTGACAATCGGAATCAGACTCTACGTTATGTTTGTTTTTCCTTTGCTTGGGATGCTGGCCGTAGCCTACGGCCGGAGAGTTGGAAAGGAAGAAGGAGTATGAGAAGAAGGCATCGATGGCCGCTTGTTATTACGCTCTGTCTGCTTATGCTCGTAACTTGCGGGTGCTGGGACTCCAAAGACGTGGATAACCGGCTAATGGTCGGCGTAATAGGTCTGCAGAAATCTACGGATGCCTCCTTAAAGGTATGGTTTCGTTTTCCGCTGCCCAAAGGAATGCAGGAAACGAACAAAAAGGATTTTTTTACGCTAAGCCAGCACGGGGAGACCGTATCGGATGCGATGAACAGAGTTAAATACAAGCTGCCCAAGGCGCTTGATCCTTCCTCAACACGCGCGATTT
This sequence comes from Paenibacillus sp. BK720, assembly GCF_011761545.1. Lineage (NCBI taxonomy): Bacteria > Bacillati > Bacillota > Bacilli > Caryophanales > Paenibacillaceae > Paenibacillus > Paenibacillus sp. BK720. The sequence goes on from NZ_JAASRQ010000003.1 coordinate 738,193, forward strand.
TGGTGCACGAATCGTTAGCCCAAACGGGACTTGTGCCTTACTTGGAGTTTGCGATAAGAGAGCGGTCCGTTCCCCTGGATGCCGTAGTCGCTATTATAAGAGGCGATATGGAGCGTATCTTTACGAACACCAATCCGACGGGAGAGCTCTCAGGCATCTACACCAAGCTGTTTTTCGAGACTTACGCGGGAGGCATTCCGAGAAAAAACAAAGTGATGCTGTGGGATGTTTACTCTAAATTATACAATCCCTTTCATGCTAATCTGATCCCTTTATTAACCGAAGGGAAGCAGAATTCGTTCGTCCTTGCAGGCAATGCGATTTTTGTCAAAGACAAGATCGTTGGGGAATTAAACAAGGATGAATCGCTTTTGTATGAAATTTTCACACATCGGTTTCACGATTCCGAGGTTGAACTGATGAGCAAATCGGATGTCCGAATTGTACATAACCATACCCGCGTAAGGACAGACCTGAAGGATGGGAAGCCGATTATTCGAATTGACTGCTCGCTTGTCACAACGCTCATCGACAGCTCCCGTTCCCGGAAGCAGAATTCAACCGAAGTTGTTGCCGAGCTGGAAACGGATCTGAACACTCTTGCCAAATCGATGTTTGAAAAAACGCAGCGGTTAGGAGCCGATATTTTTGGCTTTGGCAATCGTTTCCGCAGCCGCCTTCAGCCGTCGGAGTACGAGAAATGGCCGGAAATGTTCAAGCATGCGGAGATCAGCTATACGTTCCGCATCGATTTGAGAAATACGGGATTGGAGTTTCTCGACTAATGTTGTTCCTTTATAATAAACCCAGAGGTTTTCTTTATAATGGGAGGAGCGGTTGAGGTAATGGATTGGACAGTGGATGCCATGCTGCAGCAGCTGTACGAGCAAGCGGAAAGGGAAAGACGCATGAAGGAAATCGAAGCTCCGTTGGCGGAGAGACGCCATAACCTGCTGAGCAAGCTGAAGCAGGCGCTGGGCGAATTCCCGGATCGCAACTATCCTCTTAACGCCAGATTGATAGACCGAACCGACTATGGCGATTATTTCCTGGAGAGGGTTGCTTACTCTACGATGCAATCGGTCCAGGTGCCGGTCTGGGTGCTTATTCCGAAGGACACGGCAGGCCCAATGCCCGCCGTGCTTGCCTGTCATGGCCATGGCAATGGCATGAGGGATGCGGTTGGGCTGGATGAGCAAGGCCGCGCGCTGGACGATCCGGGTATTTATAACCGCTTTGCGGTTCAACTGGCACTCCGGGGAATGATCGTAGCGATTCCCGAAATCATGGGCTTTGGCGCCCGGCGGCTGGCACGGGATTCGCAAGCCAACCCTTCAGGCAGCTCCTGCGTCGATTTGTCCTCACAGCTGCTTATGTATGGAAGAACGCTGGCCGGCATGAGAGTATACGAAGCGATCCGGGCGCTTGATTATTTGCAGACACGCGAGGATGTAGACAATGAAAGGCTTGGCGTGTTCGGATTTTCGGGTGGCAGCTTGATCGGCGCGTATACCTCGGCATTGGACGAGCGGGTGAGAGCGACGGTATTATGCGGCTGGGTTAATACGTTTCAGGGCAGCATTCTGTCCATGCACCATTGCATAGACAATTACATGCCGGGCCTATTGCTTGAGGCAGAGCAGCCGGAGCTGGCCGGGCTGCTTGCGCCAAGAGCCTTGTTCGTGGAATCGGGAGAGCATGATCCGATCTTTCCGGTAAAATATACGAGGAACGCCATCGAGGCATTGCGGGAGATCTATAACGAATGGGAAGCGGCAGAGCGGCTGGGCTGGGATATCCACCCCGGAAAGCATGAGATTAGCGGAAGAATATCTTATAGCTGGCTCTATGAAACATTAATGGGATAGGAACCGACCGAATTTGACAAGAGCTAGGGCGATAGTTATGCGGCACAAGTCTTCCTGACATGGACACGTATGGTAGCAGCGGCACTTTCGTTTATTTTCCTCCTTGTTATGATAGTTGACATAGCCTTCATGCGGCTGGCACTATCGGTAAGCTCATGCTTACGACTAAAGAATCCTCACAATCAGGCTAATCCGGGCTATTTGTGTGATCATTCTTTTAAGGAGGAATGGATGTGGCGAAACGCAATTTTTTTGGTCTGATATCGTCATTAATTTTGGTCGGAGGCCTTCTGACGCCGTCAGCGGCAACGGCGGCGCCAACGAAGCAGACAAGCTACAACGCAAATCCCAGCGTGCTGGACGTAGGCGCCAAGCTTAGGGCAGACACGCTGGAAAGCGTCGAAGCCGAGGGACGGCTGGATTTGACGGGAAGTGCGGCTTCGGAGGATGCGGGCTTGTCGTCAGAGGCGGCCGGCTTGACGGAAGCGGATGTGGGTACCGTCAAACCATGGCTGACGAACAACGATGTGAACGGTCAATATTATTTAACGAACTTTACTCTTCGGGCCGTCGGGAAAAGCGGCGAGGTGTGGGTAGCGAACAACCTCCGATTCCCGGATGGCGATCCGCGAAACGGCTCCGTTCAAATTACGGACGAGCAGGTACAATACTTGCTGAACGAATTCGAAACGCGTATTTATCCGAAAGAAATCGAATACTTTGCACCGCCGGCTGAACGCAAAGGGGAAGACGGGTATAACGGCTTGTACAAGGATGACAGCGGCCGCGTTGTTATTCTAATCGATAATATCAAGGATCAAAGCTACTATGATCCGAATTATCCGAGCTATATCGCGGGTTACTTTTCTCCTACGATCAGCGATTTTGCCGATCGCAACGTAATGACGATTGACAGCCTGGATTGGCTGAACAGGACAGGGCCTACCGCGGCTAAGCCTTATCTGTATGAAGGCGTGTTCGCTCATGAGTTTCAGCATTTGCTGCACCGGGATACCGATCCGGCGGAAGAAAGCTTCATTAATGAAGGCTTGTCCGACTTTGCCCAATACATGGTGGGCTACGGTCATTCCACGGACCATGTGAGCGAGTTTTTGTCCAATCTCCGCAACTCCCTTACCTTATGGGGCGACCAGACCGATCTCCAGATTCTTGCAGATTACGGTAACGCTTATCTGTTCCAGCTGTATCTCTACGATCATTACGGGGAGTCCTTTATTCGAACCCTGTTCCATAACCCTAACGCCGGCATTAGCGGTGTTGAAGCCGCGCTGGCCGAGGCGGGGATTAATAAGTCGTTCGCAGACTTATATGCCGACTACATGACGGCCGTTGTGCTAGACAGCGGTTATAAAGGGGACTCTTCCACCTACAAGTTTAATTCCATTGATCTGGCTCCCGATTTTGCAACCTCGGTTAAGACGGATAATATTACGCCTGCATGGGGAACAGACTTTAAGGTCCTCAAGCCCGATTCGAAAATTGATCACCTGTACTTCCAGGGACTTGACTTCCTGCGCACGAACTGGACGCCTGTTCAGGATCCAGACAAAGGAACGGTCCTTTGGAGCAATCAAGGCGATCAGGCAGACAACTTCCTGATCAAGGAGCTGGATTTGACAGGCCAGTCCAAGCCTGAACTCAGCTTTGATACGAGCTATAATATCGAAGAGCAATGGGATTTCGGCGTTGTGCAAGTATCCGAGGATGGAGGAAAGAGCTGGACGTCGCTCTCGAACGAGGATACGCGCAGCGATCTGGTCGAAGGAGGTTATCCGAAGACGGCAGCGAATCTGCCCGGCTTCACGGGCAGCTCGGAAGGCTGGAAGACGGAGACCTTTGATTTGTCCGCTTATGCCGGGAAGAAGGTGCTGCTTGGGTTCCGGTACCTGACGGACTGGGGCTTTAATGAAGCGGGCTGGTACTTATCCAATCTTCGTTTGAACGGAGCGGTGATCGATCCGATGTCCGACACCTCCGGCTTCAAGAGCTTGGAGCAGACGATCGGCCAATACGTGAATTATCAGGTAGAGTTTATCGGCCTCATGAAGAACTACGACAAGCAGAAGGATAAAGAACGAGGCAACCAGGTGAAAGTCATCCGGGTGCCGGATCTGATCAACATGTCGGAGTCGAGCCGCGTCGAGCTTGCCGATATGCTTCATAGCTCCAAATACGACCGTATCATTATGATGACGACGTATGCCGCGCCCGAAGGCAGCGTGAGCAGCGTGCCTTACGATTACGACGTAGTCTTAAAGTCTAGCGGGAAAAAGGGCAAGCCGTCTAATTAAAAAATAGAAGAAGACGCCAGGACCTCCTGCGCGTCTTCTTCTTTATCTCTAAACTCTCTACTCCGTATCCGGTTTTCTTTACTCGAAATAATCAAAATCCGCGTATTTCCGTTTTCGGCAGGAATCCTGGCAGCAGACGCCAACGAAGGCACCGTTGAAGTGGCCGAATTTGGAATGTTCGTCCGAGCATTTGCTGGCATCTAATACAGGACCGGCCTACGTCCATTCCTCGCCGTCCGGGGGAGTCATAAAAGCGCAACGCCTCCCCTTCGATGACGGCCCGCAGATAAACCCGATCCCAGCCGGCAATCGGCATCCGGGACAACTTACATTCGTTATTCGCAATTTGCGGAGCCTAACAAGGTGTCGCTGAAAGGGGATCCGCTTTTAACCTCGCTATTGTTGGCTACACTGTTGTTCTTTGTGCACAGCGAAGTAGAACGATTCGTGGCACCCGGAGCCTCTATTTTAGCCAGATTGTATTGGAGAGAATCCAACGTACTGCAAATTAATTTAGGATGCGGTTGCGGGTTACTTGCAGGGACTTGTTTTTAAGATCCTGGATCTCGCTCATTAGCGACGTCAGCGTGTCCGAATAATGCTGTTTCCGTTCCGCGTCCTTTAAGGAGGCTAGATTGATCTCGATTGTCAGTAATGCGGATTGCGCGGCGGCTTCGAACAGGATCGCGCCGATCCCCAGATCAGAGATGACGTTTTTGTTAGAAGACTCCGCAATGCGATGGGTGAACACAAGACCTTCCCGGCACACCTGCATGAGACGAAGAGGAACATCAATCGCCTGAATGGCAGCTTCGTGAAGCGCATTTGTACGTATCCGTTTCTCTTCGTCGGAGCTCTTAGGGAGCTTTAGCGCATCCATGTATCCATTAAAAGAAGCGATATCCGCCTGCAGCAGCTCTTCGCATTCTGCCGTTAAACGGCGCATCTTCTCTATGACTTCACTAATGGTGGATTGAATATCGGCGAATTTCTCGCCTTGAGTCAGGTTTCCGACCATGGAAGTCATTGAAGCTCCAAGCGCGGCAATTAGTGCGGCTACGCTTCCTCCGCCCGGGGTAGGATTGGAGCTGCCGGCTTGTCGCAGAAAAGAACGGATGGAATCATCCCATGTAATCGTTGTTGTCATCTACTTTACCTCCCCAAGCTGAAGGTCAATCGCCTTCATCAGATTCTCGTACAGGATAGCCGTTGTTAATGTTCCGACTCCGCCCGGTACAGGGGATACCGCCGCTGCGCTTGCTTGGACGCCGGCTGCTGCATCGCCGACTATTTTACCCTCCGGCGTTTCATTAATTCCCGCATCGATAATAACCAGATCGGGATGAACCATATCTTGCGTAACGACATTTGGACGGCCAACGGCAACAAAGGCGATCTCGGCATGGCCCAGATGAGAAGCGACGTCCGGTGTACGCGAATGGCAGACGGTGACGGTGGCGTTCTCGCGTTGAAGCATATGGAACAGCGGGAGTCCAACGGTCTGACCGCGTCCCACGAGCGTTACATTCTTGCCTTCAAGCGTATAACCGTGATGTTTCAGAAGCCGAATGCAGGATTGCGGAGTCGCCGGATAGAGACCGGTATGCCCCGTTACCGTTGCAAGCTTATTGTCGGGCGTAACCCCATCCACGTCTTTCAACGGGGAGATCGCCTTCTCGATCGCGCTTGCCGACAGATGCCGGGGCAGGGGGAGCTCCAGCATAATGCCATGTACGGATGGATCATGGTTCAGCCGATTAACAAGCTGAAGGATCTCTTCTTCCGCAACCTCTGCCGTGAAGGAGTGCAGCGTAAAAGCGACGCCAAGCTTCTCGGCAATTCTTTGCTTAGCCCCGGCATAATAGGCCGATGCGGGGTCTCCTTCAACCAAAATGGTTGCCATATGAGGCTGGACCCCAAGCTGCTCCCACTCCTTGACCTTCGTTCGGATTTCTTCGTATACCTGATCTGCCGCTTCCTTCGCTTTCAAAAGCTTCGTCATTCCAATCCCTCCATGCCTTTTTGTTCGTGAACGAAAAAAAGCACCCGCGGAAGGCTCGCGAAAAAACGCGAGTCTCTATCCTCAGATACTTTTCCCAGGCGAACGGAACGTTCAAGCTGTATGCTCCCTCGTGGTCCATTCCACTGTTTTCGCCAGTCGCATACAACGTTATTTTTCTTACTGTATCAAAAGATTGAAAGAAAGAAAAGCCTTCTCATCTAGTAATCTATTTCTTCCTTACGGCATACACATTAGTAGTCTTGGCTGGAAGATACATAGATTCCATGGAGGTACGATGCGAATGACGGTGCTTAAATACGTAATGGCTTTGCTTCTTTTTCTGGGCTTTAATCTGGAGGCGGCGGGCCGTGTGACGGCAATAGCCTCTTCTGCTGCTTCAGCTCCGGCAAAGCCTGCTGCCAAAGAGGACAAGCCGATTGAGATCAGCTTTGCGGGGGATATTCTACTGGACGGGAAGGTTGCGGCGAACATGGATAAGTATGGCGTGAATTATCCGTTTGAGAAGGTACGCAGCCTGTTATCCGGCTCCGACATCAGCTTCGCCAATCTGGAGACTCCGATCTCGACGCGCGGGCAAAAGGCGATCAAAACGTACACCTTCCGTTCCGCGCCCAAAACGCTGCAAGCGATCGTTAACTCCGGAATAGACGGAGTTTCCGTTGCGAATAACCATACGCTCGACTACGGGGTGGAAGCTCTGAGCGATACGCTGGACTACCTGGACGAATACAAGCTTGGCCACACCGGGGCTGGAAGCAATATCGACGAGGCGTTTACCGCCTACTCCAAGAAGGTCAACGGGAAGAAGGTAGCGATCGTTGGCATAAGCCGGGTGCTCTCGGGTCCAAGCTGGTACGCAGGGGATAACAAGGCGGGGATCGCCTCGGGTTACGATTTTGACACGATGATGCGTTACGTTAAGAACGCGGTTAAATATTCGGACATAACGGTTATCTATATTCACTGGAATAATGAATACCAGGATTACCCAGAGGATTATGCGAGAACGTATGCGAAAGCCTTTATCGACGCGGGGGTAGATGCCGTAATCGGCAGCCATAGTCATTGCCTGCAGGGGATTGAAACGTACAAGGGCAAGCCGATCTACTATTCCCTCGGCAACTTTGTCTTTACCCCAACGCAGCGTTCAAACAAAGCGTACGACTCCATGATTGCTACTCTGACGTTCGACGGGGACAAGGTGAGCAGTAAAATTACGCCGGTAAAAATCGAAAATACAAGACCGATTCTGCGGGATCAGGCTTATAACGAAACGACGTATTCGAAGCTGAGTAAGATTTCATTCAACGTGAAGGTCAACAAGGATGGGACGGTATCGGCAAAATAACGGCAAGAAGAGGGATTGAAAGCCCCCTGGCGAATTATTGTCCGATGGACAATAATTCCGGGGGGTTATGTTTTTGAGAATCGGTAAGTCCAAACTCAGATTCAGATTTCTGATCTTTTTAGCCTTGTTCATTGTCACGGTTGTTGTCATTAATGTCGTGTCCAAATATGCCGATCAAACCAGCTTTGCCGTCTCAACCGTAAAAACCGAGATCAACGGCAAGCTGAGCTTGAAGATCGGCTCGCTGAAGGGCACTTACACGGTGGACGATTTCTCCGTTGCGGATGCGGGTCCGGTAAATATCCCGTATGAGGCGTCTTCGGAGGAGGGGACGTTTATCCTCAAGGTCAGCCATGATAACGAGACCGTATGGGAGAAAACCGTAACCTCCCCGGAGAACGGCAGCATTGAATATAAGGCAATCAAGGAACGTTACAAAATTACGGTCGAAACCGAATCGGCGAAAAAGCTTGTCGTCAAGCTTTCGCGATAAGCTTAATAGAAAAGGCCCCCGATCCATCGATCGGGGGCCTTGCTTGCGTTTGGTTACATGGCTTCCATCTTCTGAGCCGTGTACAGCTTGTAGTAACGGCCGCGCTGGGCCATCAGCTCGCCATGCGAGCCGGCTTCGGCGATGCCTTTGTCGGCTACGTACATAATCCGGTCGCAGTTCTTCACCGTGGACAGACGGTGCGCGATAATAAACGAGGTCCGTCCCTTCAGCAATTCGTTCAGACCCTTCTGCAGCAGGCGCTCGGTCTGGGCATCAATCGACGAAGTAGCTTCGTCGAGAATCAGGATGCGCGGATTCGCGAGCAGCGTGCGGGCGAACGAGATCAGCTGGCGTTGGCCTTGGGATAGCTTCGAGCCTCGTTCGTTTACCTCGGTCATATAGCCATGCTCGAACTCGCGGATGAAATCGTCGGCGCATACGGTCTTGGCTGCGGCAATAATCTCTTCTTCCGTCGCGTCCAGCTTGCCGTAGCGGATATTGTCCATAATCGTGCCGGAGAAGATAAAGCTGTCCTGAAGCATAATGCCCATCTGGCTGCGCAGCGACTTCAGCGTCACTTCCGCAATGTCGTGACCGTCGATTAGAATCCGGCCCTCGGTAACATTGTAGAAACGAGAGATCAGGTTAACGACGGTTGTTTTACCGGCGCCTGTAGGGCCTACAAGCGCGATGCTCTCGCCGGCCTTCACATCAAACTTCAGGTTCTGAAGCACGTTGACGCCCGGGTCGTAAGCGAAGGTCACATCGTCGAAGGTGACCCGGCCTTTGATAGCCGGCAGCTCGCGCGCGTTAGGCACATCGCTGACCGTTACCGGTTCGTCAAGCGTCTCGAAGATCCGTTCCAGATAAGCAACGGCGTTGATAAAGCTGTTGTACAGGTTGGAAATATTAAGTATCGGCTGCCAGAAACGCGCCGCGTAGCTGCTCATCGCCAGAATAACGCCAAAGGTGACTTCGGCCGGGCTTAGCGCCAAGAGACCCACGAAATAAATGGACGTCGTTACGAGCGTCGTCAGGTTATCGACTGAGAACGGCACAAGGAAGTTGAAGTACATCGCTCTCATCCACACGCTGCGATAGTTTTCCGATAAGCGGGTGAACGTGCCCTCGTTATGTTTTTCCCGGGTGAAGATTTGCGTAACGCGAATGCCGCTAATGCTCTCCTGAAGATAAGCGTTCATATTGGAGCTCTTATTGGATACCGCTTGCCATGCCCGGCGCTGCTTCGTCTTGATCAGCAGCATGATGCCGATGAAGATCGGCAGACCGCCTATAATAAGAAGAGACAATCTGGCGTCAACCGCGAACATGAACGCCGCGATAAAGATCAGGTTGAGAATCTCCAGAATCAAGTTGATGATACCGTTGGATAAAACATCGGATACCGAGTTGACGTAGTTGACAACGCGGATCAGAATTTTGCCTTGCGGGCGGTCGTCGTAATATTGGAACGGCAGCTCCTGCAGGTGCTTGAACAGATCGGAGCGGATATCGAAGATAATATCCTGCCCGACGCGTGTCATAATGCGGGAGCGGATCGTTGCCAGAATAACGCTGACCACAATGGTCCCGAGCATTAACAACGACAGCCAGACAAGCCCGCCTTTATCCTTGGCGGGAATGGTCACGTCAACCACGTGCTGCATGATCAGAGGCGCGGAGAGTGCGATACCCGCCGACAGGGCGCTCAGCACGAAAGCGATAATCATCGGTTTCTTCTGGCGCTTGATGTAGACGAGAGCACGCTTGAAGTGCTTGATATTAAAGGGCGACTCCAGATTCTCGTCGATGTCGAATTTATTCCTTGCCATGAGCCGTCACCTCTCTCTCGATGCCTTCGTTCTGCAGCATAAATACTCCGTAATAATACCCGCGCCTTGCGAGAAGCTCGGCGTGAGTGCCTTCTTCGATAACCCGGCCGTTCTCCAGAATGAGGATCCGGTCGGCTTGCGCCGTTGTCGATACGCGCTGCGCGATAATGATTTTGGTGCAGGAGAATTCAAGCTCCTTCAGACTCCGCTGAATATGCTCCTCCGTCTCGTTGTCGACGGCCGAGGTCGTATCGTCCAGAATCAGAATCGGAGGCTGCACGGCCATCGCGCGGGCCAAAGCGATCCGCTGCTTTTGACCGCCCGACAGACCCACCCCGCGTTCGCCTACGACCGTATCGTAGCCTTCCGGCATTTTGCGGATAAAGTCATGGGCAGCGGCAAGCTTGGCGAACTTCGCCACGTCCTCCTCCGGCATATCCGGATTGCCGTAAGCGATATTGCCGTCAATCGTGTCGGAGAAGAGCAGGACGTCCTGCGTCGCTACCCCGATATTGCCGCGGAGCTCGTCAAGCTCCAGCTTGCGGACATCCTTGCCGTCCACGAGAACGCGGCCCTTCGTGACATCATAGAAACGCGGAATCATGTTGATCAGCGTTGTTTTGCCGGAGCCCGTGGCGCCCATGATGGCAACGGTTTCACCCGGCTCAATTTTAAAGCTGATATTTTCGAGTACCGTAGCACTGTCGTATTTGAAGCTGACGTTGTCGAATTCGATGCTGCCCTTATAGCGGTGCTTCACAACCGGCTTGTGCTCATTGACGATTTGAGGCTGTGCATAGTACACATCGATGATTTTGCTAAGGCTGGCGAAAAACCGCTGGATATCGTTAATAATAATGCCGATGTTGCGCATCGGGTTGGATAGACCCCAGATAAGCGCGGAGAACGCGGAAAACTCGCCAAAGGTAATCCGTCCGTCCATCACGAGCAGACCGCCCGCAATCATAAGAATGACGTTAAAGGCCTGGGACAAGGTCTCCAGATAAGGGAAATAATCAAGCCAGACCAACGCGGCCTTCTTGTTGGCCGTCGAGTAATTGACGTTCTTCTCGGTAAACTTCCGAATCTCGAACTCCTCGCGCGCGAAGGCCTTGACGACCCGGTTGCCCGCGATATTTTCCTGGGTTGTTGTATTCAGCTGCGACAGGCGCTCCCGGAGATCCACATACATCGGGCGTACGCGTCTGGCGAAGATAAAAGCGACGATTAGAATTGGCGGCGACAGGATAAGCAGCCATAACGTAAGCGAGACGTCGATAAAGAAGAAGTAGGCGACCGCTGCCAAAAAGATCGTAAGAGACTCGATAATCGTCTTGATAATCCATGCGAGCGAGTGGCGCACCATCTCGAGATCGCCCGTCATCTTGGTCATCAAATCCCCGGTACGGTTGCGGTCATAGTATTGCATGTCTTGACCTTGAATTTTGTTGTACAAGTAAATCCTTACGCGGAACAGCATGTTCTGCGATGCGCGTTCGTAGAGCAGGGTAGTGAAGTAAGCAAGCCCCGTGCGCAGCAGGGAGAAGCCGATCATCCCAAAGCATAAGCCGATCAGCAGGGATCGTTCATCGGTCAGATTTTTTACGGCATTGTCGCTTGCGATGAAGGTGTCGACAATGCGTTGACCAATGTACGGGTTAATGATCGTGAGCGATGAGCCAATGACTGACAGGCATAGGGCGATAATGTACCTTGCCCGATCACCCTTCAGATTGTGCCAAAGCCACTTGAATTGAAACATGTGATCACCGATTTCTGTGTTAGTGTAAAAGCTTTATTGGTAAAAAACTATGGAGATTATATCACAAATAATCCATTATCCAACGGGTTTTTATAAGTTTAGCTGAATAAAAATAAAAGGCTGATGGACTGTCTTAATCTTGAAGGAAGTATGTCCGAATATTGTAGTTTGCTCATTCGGCCGTAGACATAGAATTTTATTTTGGCTAATAATGGGGAGAGAAAATGGAAAACGGGGGAGGGCGTAAATTTGAAGGGGGACATGACGAATACCGGTGCTTTTTTGCAACAAGCGGTGAGCACCTTCAGGTCGGTATTATCGGACAATTTAGCAGGTATCTATTTGCACGGTTCGTTAGCCATGGGCTGTTATAACCCGGAGAAAAGCGATATCGATCTCATCGTTGTCGTGAAGGATAAGTTGTCCAAGGAAGAGCTGAAGCAGATAACGAGGCACGTTTTGCTTCTGGATCAGGGCTTGCCCGGCGGCAATGGGATAGAGCTGAGCATAATATTGGAGTCTTATGCAAGGGAGTTTGCGTACCCCACGCCATTTGAATACCATTACTCGCAGTATCATCGGGAGCGGTATCGGTCAGAGCCCGGTTATCTATGCGGAGGATTCGAAGACCCGGATATAGCGGCGCATTTTACCGTTATTTATTACAGGGGCAAGACCTTATGGGGCGTACCGATCCCGGAGCTGTTCAAGCCGGTTGAGAGCATTTATTACATTCAGACTATTCTTGGCGATATAAGCGAAGCTTCCAAAGAGATTACCGATTTACCGGTGTATTATTCCTTAAATTTATGCCGGGTTTTGTTCTATTTGCGGGAAGGCAAGGTGTCCTCCAAGCTAGAGGGCGGGGAATGGGGACTGCGGGTATTGCCGAGCAAATACCGTCCCTTGCTAAGAGCCTGCCTGGATGAATACATCGGGCAGCAGGGAAATTCGCCGGAACGGGATGGTGAACAGCTTATTGAGTTCGCCCAGTATATGCTGGCTGAAATAATAGCTTCGGGTTAGCCTACTATATTCATATTGGATCTTTATTGTATAATTTTAGCAACACATCCTAGCGAATGTTTAACGGCACGGCGTATGGGAGGTAAACGAGTGACAAGGATCTATATCGTGCGTCATTGCAAAGCTGCCGGGCAGGAGCCGGATGCTCCTTTAACGGAGATAGGCTTGCAGCAGGCCGAGGAGCTGGCGGATTTTTTCGCCGGTAAGGAAGTGGATGTCATTCTATCAAGTCCGTTTGAAAGGGCTTATCGCAGCATTACCCCATTGGCTGATAGACTCGCCGCAGATATCGTTACGGATGTTCGGTTAACGGAAAGAGTCCTGTCCGGCACCAATCATGCGGATTGGCGGGAGATGCTGCGATTAGCCTACGAGGATATGGATTTACTTTACGAGGGCGGGGAGTCCAGCAACGCGGCAATGAGCCGAGCGGTAAGCGTCGTTACGGAAGCTCTGGGCAGCGGCAAGAAAAACATCGTTATCGTCTCGCATGGCAATTTAATTTCCCTGCTGCTCAAGCATTTTGACAGCAGGATCGGATTCGACGAATGGGAGGTTATGTCCAATCCGGATGTTTTTCTGCTAACCTTCCCGTCGTGGGATAAACCTAGCATTCGGCGAATTTGGGAGAAATAATGATGTCCCTATGTTTATTTTCGCTAGTTTTGCGTTAATTCTAGGAATAGGCAAAAAATATCGTTAAAAGGAGTTTTGTCCGTATGCCGCAAGGCAAGTGGTTTCGCATAGGGTATGGCATTATCGTCGTGTTGTTGATCGCCTTTCTGGCGTCCAAAGTCGATTTCGTTTTTGATCCGATCGGGAAGGTGCTGGCCGCGCTGTTCGTACCGCTCTTGATCTCAGGCATGTTCTATTATTTGTTCCGGCCGTTTGTAAGGCTGCTCTCTATGAAGCTTCCGAAGGTGCTCTCTATTCTGATCGTTTACATAGGCGCAATCGGCATCTGCTATTTGTTCTTCTGGATGATCTGGCCTCCAATCCGGGACCAGTCCATTAATTTGGTGAACAACTTTCCGCAGATCGTCGCTTCCGTTCAGACATGGCTGGAGTCCATGCAGCAGCATGAATGGCTGAAGGAAATCGGACAAAAGGATGCTCTTTCCACGGAAAATCTGACGAACAAGCTGACCGGATCGCTGGATGAATTGCTTAATTCCGTCATCGGCAGCGTACGCGGCATTTTTAACGTGATTATGAACTTCTTCTTCCTGCTTGGTCTCGTTCCGTTTATGATCTATTACTTGCTCAGCGAGGGAGACAAGCTGCCCGGCCATATCCTGCGGATGCTGCCGGAACGTTTTCACAAGGAAGCAAGCGGGGCGCTTAAGGAGATCGATGCGTCGATCGGTTCGTTTATCCTGAGCAAGGTGCTTACGTCGCTCCTTATCGGCGTATTGACCTTTGTCGGTTACCTGCTGATCGATATGCCTTATCCGTTATTGCTTGGCTTAATCGCCGCCATTACGAATTTCATTCCTTATATCGGACCGTTGATCGCTTTTATTCCGACGGCTGTTGTAGCGCTTACCGTATCTCCGATGACGGTGCTTCTGGTTGGCGTTGTGCTTATCGTTTCCAACCAGATCGAAGCGAACCTGATCGGACCGCGGATCATCGGCAAGCAAATGAACGTTCATCCGTTCACCGTTATGCTGCTCGTAATTGGCGCAAGCTCCATTATCGGCGCTTTCGGCATGATTATCGTCGTTCCCGTCTACGCGATAATCAAGATTATCGCGATCCGGGTCTACGCTTTCCGCAAGCATAACCGCATACCGCCGAAGGATCCGCTTGCGGAGGTTGTCGAGCGGAAGTAGAAATTCGCTAGATCGGAGTGGGTATCGTTGGGACATAGGGCCAATCTCCTTATTGTTAAAGGCGATTCTTATGAATTGTATTACAGCCACTGGAATGCAATAACAATGCCTGAGGACTTGTTCTGGGGAGCGCGTCATGCACGCAAATTTATAAAAAAGCAGGTCGCAGTGGATAATTCCGAGTGGCTCGACGAGGTATGGGCCGAGGGTGGGGTAGTTTTCGATAAGAAGCAGAAAAAGCTTGTTTTTTACGGCGGAGAGGATTTGCGTTACGGCATACCTCTTCGGCGTCTTTTTTTAAAACTGATGGAGAAGGTTTGGGACGGCTGGGAGATCCAATGGGCTTTTAACGGCATCATGGATCTTGCTGCTTATGTAGGGTATCCGAAGGAAAAGATAGTCAGCAGCACACCGGTTAACGGAATGGATGGCAAAACGGATAGCAGGCTTTCTGAACCTCTTGAAGAGAAAAGCTGGGCGGATACTTTAGTGAGCGTAACCTTCTCTCAAGACGAGATGCTTATATTTCCGGTTTACGGACAGACGGAGCCTCTATTCATTGGACCGGATCTTATCAATTCCATTAATAAAGACGTTGGATATGAACATCTGCAATTTAGCGAATGGTCCGACCATTTTCCCTCCGCTGGCTACCATATTGATATTCCAGGGAAAAGGCTGGAGCTTTGGCATGCTGATGATGTTCCTAACTTGCTTGAAAGACTGCGGAAAATTTGGTTAGGATGGGAAATCATTGACCATTATGATTATTACGAATCGCAGATTCTGAGAACGAATGGGCGGCTGCAGTTTAAGGATGTGAACCAACAGGAGCTGTTGAGCGATCTTCAAACATTGCTGCTGCGGGAATCAGGGAGCGCGTTTGCTAGTCTCCAGAACGTAGTTCATGCAATTGCCGGTACGGGTAAGGAGGCAAAGGTTAACCCCTTCGCCTTGCGATTCAACCCCCTGGAGCTGACAAGAAGGAAAAAAGAAAAGATACTCGCGCGTGCCATTGCAAAGCTGTAGCTCATTTTTTGACATGCCGTACATTCAAAAAAGCTGTCCACCCCGGACAGCTTTTTCTATTTCTCACATCGGTCTCAACTACCTCATTCTGAATTATTTTCCATTCCGCCGGGCATGATAAGAAATGCAAATTTGGGCACATCGCTAAAGGGAGGGGATTCGTCATGGTGACGTTAAGACAGCTGGCTACAATGGTCATTCTGTTTTTAATCGGAAGCTCCTCTTTATTTCTGCTTGGCGGCACGGCGGAGCGGGATGCGTGGATGTCGGTTGCCGTTGGCGTGCTGGCAGGCTTCGTCGTTATCAGCCTTGTGACGCTGCAGATTCAAAGGCTTGAGCCTGACCGAAACCTGATCGAAATATTCAAGCTGTATTTCGGCAAAGTGATCGGCTTTGTTTTTGGACTCATCTATGTCGTTTACTTCTGTTACAAATGCACCCGCAACGTCCGCGAATTCGCGGATCTGTCGATTATGTTTTTGCTTTCGGATACGCCGCTGTCCGTCATCATGCTCATCATTTGCATCATCGGCGGTTATGCCGTCATGGGCGGGCCCGGAGTTTTCTTTCGGATGGCAGAAGTGCTGCTCCCGATTTTGATTTTGATTTACATCTTAATCTATCTTCTGCTGATCATGACAGGAACTATTGATCTGGCTAGACTTCTTCCGATGCTGGAAAAGGGCTTCAAACCGGTCTGGGACGCCGCTATTCCGGAGATTATCTCCTTTCCTTTTGGCGAAATGGTGCTATTTCTCATGTTCTGGCGCTATATCGACAAAAGCAGCTTCGGCCAGGTAATGCGGGTAACCATGAAGAGTTATTTGTTCGCCGGAGCGTTTATTACGGTCATGAATGTAATCATTATCGCGAGCCTAGGCTCGTTAGCCGGATGGAGTACGGTACCGCTTCTGCAAGCCACAACCTTTGTTACGATCGGGGATGTATTTGAGCGGTTTGATCCGTTTGTCGCGCTTTTGTTCTTCACCGCGGTATATGTGAAGCTGACGGCTTATTATCTTGGCGCATCGCTTGCCCTAGCCTACTTGCTTCGCATTTCGCTTCGAATTGCGGCCATTCCGGTCGGGATTGGCATATTTTTCGGCTCGTTCTGGTTTAAGAGCTACATGCACCAGGTTAACGTCGGCTTCGAGCAAAATATCAAATATCATTTTCCCATCTTTCAAATGTACATTCCGCTCCTGCTGCTGATCGTGATGCTTCTCCGATCCGGAGTCCGCTCGCGCAGCAAGCGTCAAAACCAGCCATCTAGCGAGGACAGCAACCATGCTAATTGATAAGACTTCATCTAAGTCAGGCAAGCAGACCTCTTCGTCCGGGCAAGACAAGCAGCTGGAGCAAGTGCTGCTTCCGGATATGGATATCAATATTGAGCGTCTGCACCGTTTCCTGGGCGGGGGAGAGGATGTCGTATGCCGTACGTTTCAGCATCGATCTTTCGACAATACACGGTATGCGATTCTCTATATTGACGGCATTGTGGAAGGGACAACGATTAATACGCTGCTGCTAAGTCTACTGGATGATGCCAATAATCCGCATACGGACCAGGAGGGAGGCAAGGAGTCCAGCCTTTATCATCATTTGACCGAGCGGTCCATCGCAATTGGCAAGCTTAGCGAAGTCAGCACGATTGAACAAGCAGGCTACAGCATACTTGAGGGAAGTACGATTCTTGTGGTGGACGGCAGCCTGCGGGCGATTGTCATGGATACAACCGGAGGCAAAACCCGCGCGGTAGAGGAGCCAAGCACCCAGACGGTTATTCGGGGGCCGAAGGAAGGCTTTACCGAAAACCTTCGGACCAACACTTCGCTGATCCGAAGAATTATCAAGTCCCCCGACATCCGGTTTGAATACAAAATGATCGGGCGTCAGACGAGAACCAATGTCGCGGTTGTCTATATGGAGGGACTCGCGGAGGAGGAAATCGTTAAGGAGGTTCACCGCCGGTTAGATAAGATCGATATCGACGGCGTGCTGGAAAGCGGCTATGTCGAGGAATTCATTCAGGATCGGGCGTTTACGCCTTTCCCGATGCTTCAGAATACCGAGCGTCCGGATGCCGCAAGCGCCGCTTTGCTGGAGGGCCAGGTATTAATTATGGTGTCCGGAACGCCGTTTGTCCTGATTGCGCCGGTCACCTTTGCCAAGTTCTTTCAATCGAGCGAGGATTACTACCAGCGTTACGATATTGCGACCTTTCTGCGTATCATACGGATGGGCTCCTTCTTTATCTCGATGCTGCTGCCGTCGCTCTACATTGCCATCACGACCTTCCACCAGGAAATGCTGCCGACCTCGCTGCTGATCAGTCTGGCGGCCCAGCGTGAAGGAATACCGTTCCCGGCCTTGCTCGAAGCGTTCCTGATGGAGATTACCTTCGAGATTTTAAGGGAAGCGGGCGTCCGGATGCCCCGGGTTATCGGACCCGCCATCTCGATTGTTGGAGCACTCGTGCTTGGTCAGGCAGCCGTGCAGGCGGGGATTATATCGGCTGCCATGGTTATCGTCGTATCCTTTACGGCTATTGCGAGCTTTGTTATTCCGGCCGTCAACATGGGCATTGCCGCCAGGCTGATTCGTTTTGTTCTCATGATTCTGGCGGGGACCTTCGGGTTGTTCGGCATTATGTCGGGGCTTATGATTCTGCTTGCTCATTTATGCGGGCTGCGCTCATTCGGCAAGCCGTATATGATGCCTTTTTCGCCTTTTGTTCCGTCTAATTTGAAGGATGTTCTGATTCGCGTGCCATGGTGGGCGATGCGCAAACGCCCTGTTAATATCGCTGATGATAGCAACACAATAAGGGAAGGCGCGGGGCAGAAGCCCCGCCCTGATCAGGAAGGAGCCTAGAATCATGAAACCGGCTATATCGACCCTGCAGACCGTTGCCTTAATTCAAAGTGCCATTACGCCTACGCTGGTATTGGCCATACCGAGCGTAATGGTCTCGATTGCTCACCATGATGCTTGGATTTCAGGCATCATAGCGGCTATAGCCGGCATGATCATGGCTCTGGGAATCGCGATGATCTGCAAAGCCAATAAAGGACAGCTGTTTGTGGAATGGATGGAGAGCAGCTTCGGAAGACCGATTGGCATGGCTGTCGGCTTGCTGATCGGTATTTATTATTTCAACACCTTTTGCGTCATTGTCCGGGCGTTTGCCGATTTTGTATCCGATATCGTGCTTGATTCCACCCCGCTGTTTATGCTGACGATCATGATGGTGATCGTTACGGCTTTTATTGTCCTGCAGGGAATCGAGGCAATTGCGCGTTCGGCTTTTATAGTGCTTATTATGATTCTGATTGTCATTCCTGTCTCTGTCTTCGTTCTTTATACCGATATTGGCTTCGAAAGGTTAATTCCGGTGTTTGATACAAGCATGATAAGAATGGCAATCGCTTCTTTTCCGCCCGTTGGTCTTATGTCCGAGGTTGCCATTCTGCTCCTCATAAGCCCGTATATGAAAAATCCGGCATCCGGCATGAAGGCAAGCGTAATCGGTACTCTCCTTGGTTCCGCGCAGCTTGTGATTATCATATTGCTGGCCTTGACCATTTTCGGGCAGCAGCTTGTCCCGCTGATGTCCTACGCTTTCGTTAACGTAATGGCCATCGTCGAGGTTGGTGAATTTCTGGAGCGTATCGAGGTTTTTACCGTGTCGGTCTGGTTCCTCACTATGTATGTCAAACTAGCGATGTTCCTGTTTGCCTCCGTTCATTGCATCTTTCATTCTCTTCGTTTGCGCAGCGAGCGCCATGCGGTGATCGGGCTCAGCGTTCTTGCCATAGTAACGTCGGCAGGCGAGTGGCCGCAAAATATGGAAAGCAGCTTTATGGCAACCATGGTCAATATGCCGGTGCTGCTCATTATGAATATTGTATTGCCTATTCTCATTGCGTTGGGACTTCTCGTAACGAGTGGGAGACGAAAGCGGCAAGGAGGTATGCAGAAGCCATGAGACTACGGATTAAGTCTATCTGCTGTGCTGTGTTGCTTCTTCTGTTTGCGACTATGACAACCGGCTGCTGGAACCGGATCGAGCTGAACGAAGTGGCCATCACATCGGCAACGGGCATCGATTGGGACGGAAGCAGCTGGATTGTTTCTTACCAGGTCGTTATTCCTGCCGCAATCTCGTCGGTTATGGGGGGATCGGGAGGCAGCGGTCCAAAGTCGCCAATCATTGTCTATTCGACGAAAGGCAAAACCATCCGGGATGCGATTATGCACAGCTATTCGGAAAGCCCGCGCAAGCTGTTTTTCGCGCATAACCGCGTTGTCGTAATTGGGGAAAAAGCGCTGCAGCACGGCATAAACGAGCTGATCGACGTGTATTTCCGCAATTCGGGCACGAGGGAGACCGTAAGCGTGCTTGCAACCCCGGGCACGGCGCGCCGGATTCTGGAGCAGTTCATGCAGCTGCAGGCGATCTCGGGGGCGGGTATGAAGGAGATTATTTTATCCGAGATGAAAAACACCTCCATATTGCCGAATATTCCGGTCTATCAGCTGGCCATGGAAGTGACCGGGGATGCGAAGAGCGCCGTTGTTCCCGAGATTTTCGTATCCGGAACGAAGGATACGTCTTCCTTGGAGTCGTTCGGAAGCACCTCTATTCCTTCCAAGCTTAAGCTTGGGCGTCTCGCCGTGATGAAGGATGACAAAATGATCGGCTGGATGAGCCGGAAGGAATCGCTAGGCGCATCCTATTTGCGGGACAGCGTGAAGCAATCCTATGTGGTTGTTCCTTGCGAAGACGATAAGGGGAAGAAAGGCTATGACACCATTCAAATTTTGAAGTCTTCCACGAAGGTTATTCCGAAGCTGAAGAACAATCAGCTCACGTTTACGGCGGAGGTCGACGTTACCGGATCGCTAATGGAATCCACTTGCGCACAAGACTTATACAAACCCGGCATCATCCAGTCGCTGGAACAGGGAGGGCAAGCGCAGGTTAGCTCTCTGCTGCAAGAGGCGTGGAAGAAGGGCCAGCAGTTAAATACGGACATATTCGGAGCGGCGGAGAAAACCCACCGCAAATATCCGAAGCAGTGGAAGGCATGGAGCAAGAATTGGGACGAGGTGTTTAAGCAGGCTCCGCTGGAGCCGAAGGTCAAGTTCCGCATGGCTCGGATGGGATTAAGCAACAAATCTTTTGATTACTTGACGAATAAGAAGGAGAAGTAAGTTATGTTATACGTCGCAATTGTGATCGTACTGGCGTACATCGTGTCGTTGGTTGCAGGTGGAAAGCCGCTTATCCGCAAGAAATGGTACAAGGATTTTGCCGTATACCTGGTTCTGCTGACCTGGAGCACCGTTATCGCGGTGGGCTATGTGCTCAATTGGCGGAGTGTAGCCGTCGGGACAACGGTAGCGCTTATCAACATGGGAATGGAGCCGATTCGAACCGTCATGCTGGGCATAGTTGGCTGGGGGATGAAATAAAGACTAGTGCTTGAATCCTTTCGTGTATTAGGTACATAGGGAAAAGATAGTTCTGGAAGAACCCGCTGGAGCGGTTTTTTCTTGCGTTTGTTTGCTACGTGCGAACCAATTCTTGCCGAAGGGTGCCGAATAAAAAGGAATCCCGCCGAATGACAGCGAATCAGATGAGCCGCAATTATTTCTTCAGAAGGTGTGATCATCGTTGAGCAGGTTGTTGAAGTGGGTCCTTTGTATGATTATGGTTATGATGGCATTGGTCAGCTATCCCGGTAATATGGGGGCGGAAGCGGAAAAGGCTTCAGGAATTACCGTGCCTTACACCGTTAAGCCGGGGGATACGTGGTTTGGCATCTCGAAAAAATATTATCTTACAGGCGATTACGAGCAAGTAGCGAAAGTAAACGGTTTGAATTCAAAAGCCTCGCTGAAAGCCGGTACAGTGATCAAGCTGAAAAGCCCTCTTGTCCTCGACTACTACGAGGTACAGCCGGGAGATACTTTATTCGCCATTGCCAAAAGCTATTTTAACCGCGGCTATTATATGGATACGTTAATGACGTACAACGGGATCACCGATCCCAACACCGAGCTGCAAATCGGGATGACGCTTCGCATTCCGCTGCCGTCGGGAGAAGGCAGGCATCATGTTGTAAAAGGCGATACCCTGTACAGCCTGTCTGTGAAATATTTCGAATCGCAGGACTATCAAAAGGCGGTTGCCCAGACGAACGGAGTAGACACGTCCGCAAGTCTGATTCAAGCGGGCCAAGAGCTGCGATCCCAAATCCGTATTATATGGCGGCGGCAAAGTCCGGCAGCACGGCTGCTGCGGCCGCTTCGGCCAAGCTGTCCATAGATATCGATATTACTAAGAACAAGCTGTACGTCAAGTCAGGCGGGACGGTCAAGAAGACCTTCGATATCGCCAGCGGGAAAAAAGCGGGTTTGACGCCGACGGGAACCTTCGAGATTCTAACGAAAATCGAGAACCCTTGGTACTCCGCCAAAGGAATTCCCGGCGGCGATCCGAAGAACCCGCTGGGCAGCCGATGGCTGGGATTAAGCGTCCCGAATACGCAAGGAACGAAGTACGGCATACACGGGACCAATGCTCCTTCGTCAATCGGCACTAACGCCAGCGCGGGCTGCATCCGCATGCTGAACGACGATGTAGAGTGGTTATATAATGAGGTGCCTACGGGGACAAAGGTTACGATACATAAGTGATTTTGGAGTTGGATAAAGGAGATTAAGGCCCCTCAGGGGCCTTAACATTCAGAACGCAGCTGCGATTTGTCGGGTTAAGGTCCCTAAGGGACCTTAAAGCTGCAAAAGCATGGCGAAAGGCGGCAAACTAAGGGCTATTTCCAGTTTTTAAGGTCCTTGAGGGACCTTAAAGTGGTGAGTGGTGCGCCAATTTGTGTGGTTAAGGTCCCTAAGGGACCTTAACGCGGTGGAACCCTGGAGGACTGAACATAGAGCAGTGCGATAAGACCCTGCTGGGGTCTTATCGGGCTTAAGTAGAGTGAATATGCAGCGAATAAGACCCCGACAGGGTCTTATTTTATTGTACAGTGCACGAAAAGTGGCGTCAGTGGTGTGCAAAAGCATGCTTTAAGACCCTGTAGGGGTCTTAAAGCATCTAAGTTGAGTGGTAATAGACCAAATAAGACCCGCCAGGGTCTTATTCGTCAAGGAACTATCAACTTGGCGTAACCCCCCGCCTACGCCTTGCCCATCAGCTTCGAGTCCTTCGGCAGCAGGAACGCGCAAAGTCCAAGCAGCGGGAGGAAGGAGCACAGCTCGATGGTAAAAGCGACGTCCTTCACATCGGTCAGCCAGCCGAGCAGAACGGAGCCCAGTCCGCCCATGCCAAACGCGAGCCCGAAGAACAAGCCGGATACGGTGCCGATATGCCGAGGCATCAGCTCCTGCGCATAGACGATAATGACGGAGAAGCCGGACATCAGAATCAGGCCAATCGCGCAGCACAGGACGAGAGCGACAGCCGGGCTTGCATAAGGGAGCAGCAGCGAGAACGGCGCCGTTCCGGCGATGGAGATCCAGATCATCGTCTTGCGGCCGAACTTGTCGGCAAGCGGTCCGCCTAGCAGCGTGCCTACCATACCCGCGAATTGCAGAGCGAACAAGCAGATTTGCGCGCGAGAGAACGACAACCCGTAATGATCGATGAAATAGAACGAATAATAGCCGGTCATGCCCGCTATATAAACAAACTTGGAGAACAGCAGGATAATGAGGAGCGCCATCGTGCCAGCCACGAACATGGTGGAATGCGGCGATTGCCGATCCAGCATCCGGCTAGCCGCCTTTTTGATCGATGCGGCAGCGGTTAGCTGACCGGCATACCAGCGGCTGATAATCTGTTGAATAACGATGCCTATAGCGGCAAAAATCGTAAACCACAAGAAGCCTTTTTGGCCATGCGGCATTAACAAAAAGGCAACAAGCAGCGGCGCCAGCGCCTGGCCGGTATTGCCGCCTACCTGGAATACCGATTGCGCCATCCCTTTCCCGCCGGAGGCAGCCATCCGGGCTACCCGGGAAGATTCCGGGTGCAGGACGGACGAGCCCACCCCGATGAGGGCGGAAGAGACAAGCAGCATCCAGAAGCTGTCCGCATAAGCGAAGCCAATTACGCCGGCGAGCGAGAAGAGCATGCCAAGCGGCAGCAGGAACGGCATGGGCCTGCGGTCGGACACATAGCCGATAAACGGCTGGAGCAGGGATGCGGTAATGTTGAGCATAAAGGCTACCCAGCCGATTTTGGTGAAGCTCAGATGCATCTCGGATTGAAACAGCGGAAAGGCTGAAGGCACGGCGGTCTGCATTGCATCATTCAGCAAATGGGCGAAGCTGACGCCAAACAGCATCCAGATCGCCGGGTTGCGCTGCGCCTGTAAAGCAGCGGTCGTATTCATGGAACGGTTCCCCCTTTTCATTTTTTTCAGTATAGCGGGGAAGGCGGAAAACGGTCGTTGCGAAAAGTGCTGCAAATGGAGCAACTTTTGCTATAATGGTGGCAGGTGAAGAGACATGGAGACGAAAGTAGAGACCAACTGGATTGAGCTGTGGCAAGGAAGCCATAACTTCAAGAATGTTCCCCATAAGCATGAGGACTGGATGCAGGTCACGCTTCCGATCAAAGGCACGGTTCATTTTACGCAGGAAGAGCGGAGCTATGGCCTGAAGCAAGGCAACGGGCTGCTCCAGCCGCCGGGGACCGAGCATCATTTTTATCTGGGCGAGCAATCTTCCGTCATTATTATAAAAGTTCGCGAACGCGGAAACGGCGGGATGGAGTCCCTTCAGCCGCATTTTATGGCGGGAGCGGGACAGGACATCCGGCAGGAATTTCATACCGGAGACATGATAGGCCGGTTCCGTCAATGGATGATGGCGCTGATTGAAGGGCAGGCCTTGGCCGATCCGATTGGGGTGCAGGAGGTGGAGCAGGATGTGGTCGCCTATCTGGGCGGCATGCTGAAGCTTGGCCAGAAGGAGCTGCTGCCGCCGGGCATTAACGATCCGCATATTAGGCGGGCCTTGACCTATCTCCATGACTGCTACGACCATACGATTAATATCGAGGAGCTTGCCGGAATCGCGCTTCAAAGCCGGTATCATTTCATCCGATCCTTCCGTGAAGCAACCGGTACAACGCCTTATCAATATTTGCTAAGGCTGCGCATTACGGAGGCCATGAACAGACTGCGCCGTTCGGGCGCCACGATCGGACGGATCAGCGCGGATCTCGGCTTCTCGAGCACGAGCCAATTTCACCGCGCTTTCCTGAAAATGACCGGCGTTACCCCGCAGGTGTACCGCCAGCAATAATAGAAATTTAACCCTTCCGGTCAAGGAAGGGTTTTAGCCGTTTTACCTTGACCTTCACATTAATGTGAGGGTATATAATGGGTTCGAATCGACGATGCAGGAGGCGTTAGGGATGAAAATCGGAGAGCTTGCGACCCGTACGGGAGTTAGTCTGCGGTCGCTTCGTTATTATGAGGAGCAGGGACTGCTTACTCCCATTCGGCTGGAGAACGGATACCGGGAATATTCGCCGCTTGCCGAGGAGCAGGTGCGGACGATTCAGCTGTATCTTCAGCTTGGCTTATCGACGGAGCAAATCGCCGGTTTCCTGCACTGCGTCTTGAAGAACAAGGAGGCGTTCTGCAAGGAGGTGCTCCCGATCTACCGCGAGAAGCTGGAGGAGATCGAGACGCAGATTCAGCTCCTGAGCAGCATTAAACGCAATCTGGAAGACCGCATAGCGTCGATTCTGGAAGATCAGAAGGAAACGGAGGAATGAAGATGAGCGTTAGAAAAATAGACGGGCAGTCGTTTCATGAGGCTGTTCGCGCAAGCGGAGCGACGTTGGTGGAGTTCGGGGCAGCATGGTGCCCGCCGTGCAAGGTGCTGCTGCCGATCCTGGATGAGCTTCAGCAGGAGGAAGGGGAGCGCGTCTCCATCCTTCAAGTGGACTGTGACGAATCGCCGGAAATTGCTTCCGAGTTTGGCGTGATGTCGATGCCAACCGTCATCGTTTTCCATAACGGCGAGCCGGTCGATAAATATATCGGGCTCCGTCCGAAGGACGTCTACCAGCAGGCAATTGCCCGGTATGCCTAAGGCTTGAAAAAAGCCGGTCACTTAGGTGGCCGGCTTTTTTAATTGCAAGGCAGGAAATGGAAGGTCCTAACGAGAAGATCAAACAAGCTTGCTATCTTCCGATTGGAGGTTATACGAATGGAGTTGCAATCTTACATAAAGGATTTGTTCCAAGCGGCTCAAAGCGGCGACGCAACCAAAGCGAAAGAACTCGTCGAAGCGCATCCGCAGCTGGCCAATGCCGAGAATGAGGACGGCCTTACGCCGCTTGGTTATGCCGCGCATTTTGGCAGCGCGGAGGTTGTGCGGGTATTGCTGGAGCTAGGCGCGGACGTAAATGCCGTCTCCCATTCCCGCATTTCGTTTATCCCTTCCAATACGGCCCTGCATGCGGCGATTGCCGGGGAACGGAGCCTGGAAGTCATTAAGCTGCTCCTCGCAAAAGGCGCAGACACCACGATCCTGGACAGCAACGGCCATACCTGCCTGCACTCCGCGGCTTTCCATGACGACAATCTGGAGATGATCCGCCTGTTAATGGAGCATGGTGCGGATGCGAATGCTTCAGCGGATGGCGGGGATACGCCATTGTCGCTTGCGGTTCAGCAGGGGCACGAGAACGTGGCGAGCCTTCTTCGGAAGCATGGCGCTTCAGCGTAGCTGTTAAGTGCACTTTCGCAGCTAAATGAGTTCTACCTTGCAATGCAGCACCGGGCAGCCCGCCTGACCTTAAAAAGCAGCCCCCCGGCATTCGCCGAGGGACTGCTTTTCGCTTATTTCAAGCCTTTTTGCGCAAGGAAGGCATCCCACTGCTTCTGCACTTCCGCGTCTACCTTCTCTGCGCCGGAAGCCTTCAGCTTCGAGATATATTCCGGCAGCACTTTGTTTGGATCAACGGCGCCGGTCTCCAGCGCGGTTTCGTATTCGTTCTTCACCGCGTTGATGTTGGCAACCTCCGCTTTGAAATTCTCCTCATTCACCGTGAAGCCGCTGCTCGCCAGAACGACGGCGTTGTCGTTCAGCTCGATCGTCTTCTGCCATGTATCGGCCGCCATGCCCGGCTTCAGGTAAGCATTAAACTGGTTGCCGAATACCCAGTCGCCGTTAGGTGCATAACCGGAGCCTTCGATTGGCTCGATATACTGGTCGTCGACCTTTTTGTAATGCTTGCCTTCAATTCCGTTGCAAATGAGGTTATACAGGTATTTATCCGTATTCAGCAAGTTGATGAGCATAAGGGCGCGTTCCGGGTTTTTCGAGTTTTTGTTGATGACGTGCATCGCGCTTGCGATCCCCGTGAAATAGCTGTCGGAGATCGGTACATAAACGACATCGTTGCCGCCGTTGATCGCTTTCTCGCCAATCTCGCCGCCCGGCTTCGAAGTGAACTCGATCGATACCGCAACGTGCCCTTTCGCCTTCAGATCGTTAATGTTCTGGAGGACGGGGGCATCCTGGTTGATATAGCCCTTCTCGTACCATTCATGCAGCTTTTGGAAGTAAGGAAGACGGTCATTGGCCGTATTCAGGAATGTCGACAGCGTGTAAGCAGGATCATCTTTTTTATAGTAAACAGGGGAACCATCCGTGCCCGCAACCGTTGGGTCGATATACATGCCTCTGGAGTTCTGCGCCAGACCAAGCGGCACGACGTCAGGCTCGTTTTCTTTCAAGGTTTGCAGGAACGGCTCGATATCGCTGTAGGTATGGATGCTGGAGACGTCAAGGTTGTATTTGTCGATAAAACGTTTCTGGATAATCAAGCTCTTCTGCTTCGCCGCCACTTGATAGATCGGGAAGCCGTAAACCTTGCCGTCGGCGGCAAGCATATCGGGCCAGAATTTATCCGGGATATTCGCGCGGGCTTCGGGAGCATATTTGGCAATCATCTCGTCCGTAATCTCATGATAAGCGCCGCGGTCGATATAAGGCTGATAGTTGCCGAGCCAGCCCTTGGAGCTCCAGGCAATGTCGAAATTCTCGTTCGCCGCGAGCATCGCGTTCAGCTTAGGCTCGTATTCGTCGAAGGTGAGCGGCTTCAGGTCGACGGTGGCGTTGATCTTTTCCTTCAGGTATTTGTTGATCTCGTCGTTTACAAGCTTTTGGTCCGGGCCGGGGTCGGCAGCAACCGGGTAAAGGAAGGTAAGCTTAACCGGGTCCAGAGCCGGCTCCGTCGACTCGGATGGCGTATCGCTGGCCGCGGTTGAAGGCTCCGCCGAAGGCGTTGAAGTTGCGTTATTATTGCCGTTATTGTTGCTGGAACAGGCTGCGAGAATGCCAAACAATAAGATGACGGACAGCAGCGTTGCGAACAATCTTTTTTT
Source organism: Paenibacillus sp. BK720 (assembly GCF_011761545.1). Lineage (NCBI taxonomy): Bacteria > Bacillati > Bacillota > Bacilli > Caryophanales > Paenibacillaceae > Paenibacillus > Paenibacillus sp. BK720. Next base: position 766,161 of record NZ_JAASRQ010000003.1, read on the forward strand.
GTTGTTGTTCACCGAAAACCCTCCAATTATCGTTCCTGTTTTAGTATTACTACACTTCGTGAAGCAGACCTGCTAAGCCGCGCAAAAGAGTGCGGATCACCTCCCAAAAAGAATAAGCAGGCTATAGCTTAACAATCTCCGCGCTTAACCCTTCAAAGAACCAACCGTTAGCCCTTTGACGAAATACTTCTGGAAAAAGGGGAAGATCACCAGCATCGGTCCGCTGGCCACGATCGCCATTGCCATCCGTACGGTTAATGTCGGGAACTGCGCGAATTTCAGCTTATCCGCCACCTCGGCCATCGGCGAGTTCGCCAGGAACTCCGCTTGCGACAAGATCCGGACGAGCAGCAGCTGGAGCGGGACGTATTTGTCGTTGTCAATGAAGAGCAAGGCGTTGAACCATTCATTCCAGTATCCGAAAGCGATGAACAAGCCTAGAGTTGCGAGCGCCGGCGTGGAGAGCGGCAGGATGATGGTGAAGAAGATCCGGTATTCTTTTGCCCCGTCCACCTTGGCGGATTCGATGATTTCCCTCGAGATTTTATCGAGGAAGCCCTTCATAATCATGATGTTGAACGGGCTCATTACGGCGGGAATGATCAGGGCGGCCAGCGTGTTTTTCAGATGCAAATATTGCGTCATCAGGATGTAGAACGGAATCAAACCGCCGTTGAACAGCATCGTGAAGAAGACGTAGAACGTAAGCGGACGCTGATAGCGGAAGTCGCTGCGCGAGATCGGATACGCCATTAAGGCGGTCATGAAGAGCGACAGCACGGTGCCGATGACGGTAATCGCAATCGTAACGCCATAGCCTCGGATCAGAGGCTCCGGCTTCTCGAACACAATCCGGTAAGCCTCAAGGCTCCATTCCTTGGGCAGGAATTGATAGCCGAACTGGTGCAGGCTGTTCTCCGAGCTGAACGAGATCGCGATAACGAGCACGAAAGGCATGGCGATAAGCAGACAAACAATCAGGAAATACAGGTTAATGACGATATCGGCGAATTTGATTTTCATGGGCAGACAGGCCTCCTCGGTCAGAAAAGCGCATTGTCTTTGTCAATGCGGCGGACGATCAGGTTAGCGGTTACGACGGTCACAAGCCCAACGACGGATTGCAGGAAGCCGACTGCAGCCGCGGAGTTGATATCCCCAAGCTTCGTCAAGGCGCGGTAGACGTAGGTATCGATAATGTCCGTGGTAGGGAAATTAGGCCCGACGTTATTCGGAACAAAGTAATGCAGTCCGAAATCTCCTCTGAAAATATTGCCGAGACCTAAAATAAACAAAATGATAACGAGCGGCTTCAGAAGCGGCAGCGTAATCCGGGTCATCATCTGCACGCGGGAAGCTCCGTCCAGCCGGGCGGCTTCATAATAATCGGTGCTGATTCCCGTAATGCCGGCGAAGTAGACGAGCGTCGAGAAGCCGACTCCCTTCCAAAGGGCGACAAGCGGAAGGATAAAGATCCAAGGCGTTGTCTCGAGGTACCAGTTATGGCCCTTCATGCCGAAGAATTCAAGGATCGTGTTCAGATACCCGTTCTGGAAGTCGAGAAAGGCGTTGCCGATATAGCCGACCAGCACCATGGAAATGAAATAAGGAAGGAACAAGGTCGTCTGGTACACCTTGATCAGCTTGCTGGTCAGCTCGTTCAGAAGAAGGGCCATCAAGAGCGAGACCGCCATCGTGAGAAGGATGTACGTAAAGTTGTACAGCAGCGTATTGCGGATAATGCGGAAGGCATCCTGCGCTTTGAACAAAAACTCGAAATTGTCGAAGCCGACCCATTTGCTGCCGAATATGCCTTGGTCATACCGGAAGTATTTGAAGGCCAGGATCAGCCCGACCATAGGCAAATAGGCAATGACCAACTTGAATAAGACGCCTGGGAGGGCAAGCAGGATCAGCTCGCGGTTACGCCGGATATGCCAGAGCTCTTTGGCAAGCCAGCTTTTGCGTTTAACGGGCGCGGGGGCTGCCGGCTGCTCCTCCGTGCTTGGCAGACCGGCAGGCGGGATGTTAGGCAAGTGCATCTCCTCCAATCTTTGATGAATCCAGCATGCCATGACCCGAACAGGGGAGGATAGAGTTCATTGTTTGAATAACTGTAAAAGCGGGCTGTACTTATTGCGAATTACTGTTTTATACCGCTTGCGGCATGAGAAAGCCGCCTGCTTCCTTGGAGGGAAGCAGGCGGCTTAGCTTTCAAGAGATCGATTTTTTAATGCGGAATTCCTTCGGCGTCGTGCCGAACTTGCTTTTGAATAAGCGGAAAAAATAGCTCTGGTTGCCGTAACCGACCTTCTCCATAATCTCGGTAATGGTGCTGTCCTCCTTGAGCAGAAGCTCCTGCGCCCGGCGCAGGCGGACATCGTTGAGATACTCCGTAATCGTAATTCCGCAGCTGTCCTTGAACAGCTTGCCGACATAAGCGGAGCTTAATTTGACCGTTGAGGCGATGGACTGCTGGCTCAAGTTGTAGTCGCTGTATTTTTGCCAGATCAATTCCTTCACGGTTTCGATAATCATCTCATTGCGTTCCATGCTGGAAGGCTTCGCTTCCTCGCATATCGCGGTGCAGAGGGACAGGAAGGCAAGATGAAGCTCATCCAGCGTGTAGTAATCCTGCGGCAGGAGCGGGATACGCTCGATGTCGACGGACAGCTGGGTAATGCGGTTGCTCGTAATCTCGGCTGCCGCGTTTTTGATCATCCAGGCCATATCGGCGATCGCCCTTCTCATATCCTCCAGCTGCAGCGCGGCCAGCAAGGCGAAAGCCCGTTCCAGCTCGCTGCCGGCTTCGGTCAGCTTCCCCTTCTTGATGGCCTCGGACAGCTTTTTCTCCACGTCGTCAGGCAGGGATTTCTGCTTGTTTTCGAGATTCGTACGTATATCCTGCCATTCTATAATCGCTTTGTAGCCCATCAGAATACTGTACTGGCTAAGCTGATAGGATTGGTAATAGCATGCGGACAGCTGGGAGAGCTGGGTAACGGCTTCGCCGATTCCGCAGGTGAGGGAAAGGTTGTAATAGCGCTCCAGAATCTGCTGGACATCGGCGATCGCGGATTTGACGGATACCGGATCCAGCGGCTCTTCCCTGCCGGACAGCAGGATGGCGAAATGATCCTCCTGCATATCGATCATCTCGCAGCGGAAAGTCCGCGACAGCGCTTCCTTCGCGATGTTCACAACCGCAAAGCTGTGCAGCTTCTTCATGGCCGACGATGTCCTCCGGTCGTACTCGTCGTACCGGTCGAACCGGAGCGTGCAGGCCATATACGGACCGCTTGGCGCAACCTGCAGCTCATGCTTCCTGATCAGCTGCCTCATATCCAGCTCCGAGAGGCTTCGGTTATCGGTCAAAAACTTGCGGATATAATATTTGCGCACGATCTGCTCCGAGCTGATCTCCTGCAGCTGTCCGGAGAGCTGTTCATACAGATCGCCCATGGCATCCAATTCGTTGCGTTTGCTTGAATCCGGGGCCATATGTCTCATATGCGGAAGAATCCGCTTCAGCATCGCTTCGATCGGACCGTACAGCTTGTAGCTCAGCCAGACGGAGATTGCGATGGAAAGCAGAATAAAAGCGCCGGTCAGCGCGAAATTCCGGGTCCGCATATCCGAGACGGCCTTCATGATCTCCTTGTAAGGCTGAATGTACAGGATCGTCCAGTCGCCGATGCCGTGCAGGTACGTGATCATCACCTTTTGCCCGCCGGAATTGCCGATAACGAAGCCGGAGTCCTTCGCCGTCCCGGTCCCCGCTTCGGGAGCCTCTATCAGCTTGCCGATACTTGTCTGGTCAAGAAGCAAAGTCTGCCCGGAGCGCCCGCTGTCGAACATTTGACCGTCGGAGGTCCGGATCAGAATCTCGCCGCTGCCCCCGCTGCTTACGCCGTTCAGCTTGCTTAGGCTGTCGAATACCCAATCCGGTTTAATGAACAATATAATGGCCGACTGACTTGGGGTAAACGGCCCATACGTATCCGTGACGATAAACGCAAAGGCATCAATCTTGTTGGAATGCTGGAAGCTGAACGGGATTAGCCGGGATGCTGGCAAAGCGCCTTCCGAGGAATGAAGCAGCCAGTCGAGGATGCTGCTTTTTGTCGTGCCGCCATCCACCAGAAAATCGCTGGAGGAGCCGTACAGCTCCCGGGTTGAAGCGTTATAGACAGCCATCGAATGCAGGAACGAGGAGCTTTCCAGCATGTTGTACATTTGCTGATAGCCGCGGATATAGTCCATTTTGGGCAGGTTGTTGCTGAACATGAGCGGAATCAAGGCGTTATCGCGGAACGCGAAGGTAGACAGGTGAACGATTATTTCGTTCATATAAGAGAGGTTGTATTGGGTCTGGGTCAGTACCTTGAGGTTCGCGTCCTCCTGGACCTGCTTGACGGACCGCTCCAGCAGGTACGTATTGGCCGCGGACAGGCCGGTAAGAATTAGGGCCATAGTCAGCATGATGGAAAACAACACGCGCTTGAAGTATTTCTTCGAGGTAAAGTAGCCGTACGCTTTCATGAGTATCCCGCCCTTTATCCGGCATGTAGTCTCTATATGTATAGTTGTAAACGCTGCCAAACCGTAGCGCAAGGGTTATTTTGGCCGGAATCACCTTAGAAAGCAGAGAACCGCATATGGTACGCTTTTTAGCATTTTGTGCAGTTTACAGTATAGCGGCAGCTATGGCAGTGTGAAGTCAAAGAACAGGCAAAAGGCGGTGGGAGGATGCTTCGAATATATGTCAGCGCACTGGGCAAGGAGCATGGGGACGGGACCAAGGAGAAGCCGTTCCGGTGTATTCGGGAGGCACAGACGGCCGTTCGTTCTAGGCTGAAAAAAGGGGCAGCCGGCGGAATAACCGTTATTGTGGGTGAAGGAACCTACATGCTTGATGAGCCTCTCGTTTTCGGAATCGGTGATGCGGGCGGGGAACGCTGCCCCGTTACATACCGGAATGCGGAGGGGCAAACAGCGGAGCTTATCGGCGGAAGGGTCCTGTCCGAATGGAAGGATGCAGGGAACGGAGTATGGACCACGGAGGTGCCGAAGGGGATGCGGTTTCATACGCTGTATGCCGATGGGGCCCGCATACCGAAAGCAAGAATGCCGGCATCCGGTTATTACCGCTCGCTTCCGCTGGAGGAAGACGGACGAGCCGGCATTGGCTATAAGGAAGCGGACTTTCCGGAATTCCCGTATCATAGCAGCGGTGCGGAGGGCTTGCAGATTTATGTATGGCCGGGCGGCGGCGAAGCGAACTGGTTCGCGGAGACCATTCCGGTGGCCGGTAAGAAAGAGGGCAAGATTTTGTTTAAGCGGCCTAGCTGCTGGGAGATCGGGGAAGGCTCCCGCTATTACTTGCAGGGCTCGCTCGCCTTTCTGCGAGAGCCGGGCCAGTTCCATCTGGATGAGGCGGCAGGCGTGCTGTATTACCGGCCGCGAAACGGATCGCCGCTGCATGAGCGGGTGGTTGCCCCGGCTATCGGCCGGATTCTGCATATTCAAGGAGATCGCGATGCGGAGCGGGTATCCGGGCTCACGTTCTCGGGACTGACGTTTGCCTGCACGGACTTTGCGGAGGATTTCCGAATGATGCGGGAAGAGCCGGGCATGGACAATGCGGAGCCGGATGAGAATCGGAACGGCATTATCTACATGCGTAATGCCCACGGAATCGAGATTTCGGACTGCGTTATCCGGAACTCGGGTACATGCGGCGTCTATCTCGACCGCAGCGTTGAAGGCGTACGGCTGCTTCGCAACCGAATCGAGCGGGTAGGACATACCGGCATTTATGCTTCCGGCTATGCGCCGGGAGAAGGGGCTTTTCGGAATTGCTTGGCCGCTTACCGGAACAGAGGACATCTTATAGCTGACAATATCATCGCGGATGGCGGCGAGCTTGTCGGGCACGGCAGCGGAATTGTGCTTTATCAGAGCGGGGATAACGAGATTGCCCATAACCGGATAACTAACATGCCTCGGTACGGGATATCGATGAAGGGGCTTCGCTTCCAGCGGATGCCGCAGGAGCTATGGGGAATGCACGTAACTTGGGAAAATCATGCTTCGTTTCTGTTCACCCGCAATAATGTCATTCGTTATAATGACCTGTCCAATGTCATGACCGACAGTCAGGACGGCGGCCTTATCGAATCTTGGGGAATCGGCCGGGGGAACAAGATCCATGGCAACCGGCTTCATCATAGCGGCATCCATTTCTCCTTCGGATTCGGAATCTATCTGGACGATGCTTCAAACGATGTGGAAGTGACCCATAATCTCATTGATCATTTGTACCGGACGGGAGAAGGCAAGCTGTGGATGGCGATTTTCTCGAAAGGGGTCGGCAACCGGATTACGAACAACTTAATCGCAAATAACGAATCGGAATGCGCATTTGGCACGCAGGAAATGGCAGGCGAGAAAAATAGGGATATTGTTATCCGGTCAAATATTGTATCGAACTCCGGTTACATGTATGCGCACGTGAATTGGAGCGATGAGCGGCTGTACTCGGCAGACTGCAATTTATACTGGAGAGGCGGCGAGCCTCCGTTTGTGACAAGCGAGGAGCTGCCGTATCCCGCGGTTGGCGTAAGCAAGGTCTGGGGCAAGCTGTATGCCTGGGAAGCCTGGCGCTCGCTTGCGGACGGGAAGTTTGACGCGCAGACGATTAACGCACCTGCGGAATTTGTAGACGAAGCGGCGGGCGATTACCGCTTGCTTCCGACATCCCCGGCTTACAGGCTGGGCTGGCTGGATATCGATTTCTCGAAGATTGGTCCAAGATTGGAATGAAAGGAAGGGCAGTGATTCAAACGAAGGGTTTCGTATCAAACTATCCGATCTGATTTCACGAAACGGCATGGAGCCTATGCCCTCCGATACTGAACGACCAGCGGTTCGCTGCTAACTTAGATTTGCCCAAATGCCCATGCAGTATGTCCGATGGCGCTGAGCAGGTTAAAAAAATGTCCTGGCGGAAAATCAAGTCGATTCAATAAAAGCGCGGCCCCTTGAAGGGCCGCGCTTGTCATAAGACCAGTTCTAATGCCTCGCAAGCTTGTTATGGGCGCTTACCTTAAACGGTCGTCCCCGGCGTTTTCTTGCCGGCCGCAAAAGTGCCCGCCGCATGAGCTACGCGCGCTCCGAGAGCTTCGCCTAGCGCCAGCCCTTTCGAGAAGAGCGATTGGCTCAGCGGGTCATGGGTATCCTCAACGGGAGATGTGACGCCTACCCCGTAATAACTGCCGTACAGCGCATTTGCGGGAATATTGGCCGGCAAGCCGACAATAATCATCCCTTGATGCAGCATCGGCGTAATCAAGTTCAGCAGGGTGGCTTCTATCCCTCCGTGTATGGTTGCGGTCGTACAGAAAACGGCGCCGATTTTATCGACCAGCGTCCCGTTGGCCCATAAATAGCCGAGTTTGTCGATCCATTCTTTCATGCCGGAACTGATCGTGCCGAAGTGCCCGGGACAGCCCCAGATGATGGCATCCATCTGATCGAGGTCTTTGACGCTCGCCTTTTTGACGTGATTGATGAACACCTCTGCCCCTTCCACGCTTTCGGCACCCTTGGCAATGGAGCGGGCAAGTTGTTCCGTGTGGCCTGCTTCGCTATCATAAACAATGTAAATTTTCATCGATTAATCTCCTCTCTTGGCTCTGAAATCAAGCGCGATTCCTCACTCGTTTTCTTTTTGCGGTCTGTTGAGCTTCTTGAGCGATTCCCGGTATGCCTTATCGTTCATTTCTTCCTGACGGTCATCCTGATCCTGTGCGGGATTGCCTTTTAACCGAAGAATCGCCTTCCGGTACTCCTGATCGCTAAATTGTTCGTTGTCTTTCGCCGGTTCAGGCGTAAGGAACCCGCGGATGGCGTTGCGGAAATCGCTGTCTGCGCTTTGCCGATTCGAGCGATGCTCATTATTGGCCAATTCCGCAGCAGGCGCCGCCTCCACCGCCGCCTTGTCCGGCATCTGCACCGTCTCCATCGCCGCTACCGCCGCCTTCTCCGGCATCTGCACCGCGTCCTCGGCAGGCTTCACCTTGCGGATGAAGAAGGCGAGCACGAGCGCGGCGATCGTCAACCATGTCGCGACGACGAACGATTGATTAATGCCGTAAATCGTCGATTGTATGGTGACTTCGCCCATTTTGGCTTTGTCGGACGGCTCGATGTGGCCGGCGATGATCAGCTCCTTCGCATGCGACGCTGCTTTGTTCGTCATGATGGTGACGAGGATCGCGGTGCCAAGCGCGCCGGAGACGTTCCGGAGCGTCTGGGACATGGCCGAGCCGTGCGCATTCAGGCGGCGAGGCAGCTGGTTGAGGCCTGCTGTCTGGATAGGCATCATCAGCATCGACATGCCAAACATCCGCAGCGTATAGAAGAGCATCATGTGATTGTATGACGAATCGATTGCCAAATGACTGAATTCATACGTCGTAACGGCTGTAATGGCAAGACCAAGGACGGCCAGCCAGCGTGCGCCGATTTTGTCGAACACCATGCCGGTGATCGGCGACATGATCCCCATCAGGATGGCGCCAGGGAGCAGCAGCAATCCTGATTCGAGAGGCGTAAAGCCGCGGATATTCTGCAGGAAGATCGGCAATAGAATCATGCCGGAGAACATGGCCATTGTAATAATGGCGTTGATCAACGTGGTAAGCGAGAACATCGGATACTTGAAGACGCGCATCTCAAGCAGCGGAGCCTTCATGAGAATCGAGCGGACGATGAACAGAATAAGCGCAATGGCGCCGACGGCCAGGCAAACGATGACTTCGGTGGAATCCCAGCCTTCCGTACCCGCTTCGCTGAAACCGTACAACAGGCCCCCGAAGCCGAGCGTCGAGAGCACGACGCTCAGAATGTCGAGATTCGGCCGGGACGTCTTGATGACATCCTTCATCGAGAAGGCGCCGAATACAACGGCGAGAATCGCGAGCGGTAAAACGATATAGAACAGCACATGCCAGTCGTAGTGCTCGACGACCCAGCCGGAAAGCGTCGGTCCGACGGCCGGTGCGAAAATCATCGCAACGCCCATTAGTCCCATCGCTTTGCCGCGCTCTTCGACAGGGAAGATCGTCAAGGTGACGATAGTCATCAGCGGCATTAGAATGCCGGCGCCGCATGCCTGTACGAGACGGCCGGTTAACAAAGAGCTGAAGTCGCCCGACAGGGCGCATACGATCGTACCGATCGCGAATAAGGACGAGGCGACCAGAAACAACTTCCGGGTCGTAAACCGATTGATAAGATAAGCGCTGATTGGCACGAGCACGCCGTTCACCAGCATGTAGCCGTTGGACAGCCATTGGATCGTGCTTTCGCCTACGTCAAGATCTGCCATCATTTTCGGCAGCGCGACGTTAAGCACGGTCTGGCTCAGCAGAGCCACGAACGCAGCGATGAGCAAGGAGGCCATTATCGGCCCTTTGCGCAATTGATTGGACACAATTGTTGTCATGGCTTAAGCTTCCTCCTTGGATTGTTTTAATAAACGCAATACTTCGTTCTGGAGCCGGCCCAGCTCGCGGTGATCCTGTTCGGTCATCGACAGCAGAGGACGCAGCATATTCATGCGCGTCGCATCCGTCTCGCGCCAGAGCTCCTTGCCTTTCTCCGTCAGCTTCATCGTCATCGCCCTGCGATCCGCTTCCGTTCGTTCGCGCTCCAGGATGCCTGCCTTCACCATCCGGTCCACGATGCCGCTCATCGTGCTGTTGCCCACATTCAGCTTCTCGGCAAGCTCGGACATGCGGATTTCGGGGGTTTCGTGCAGTATGCGCAGCACCAAAAGCTGAAGGGCGGTCAAGTTATGCTTGCTCGCAGCCTTGGACAAGATTTGGAAAAAGACTTGATTAATTTCGCGATAAGTTTGAAAAATGCCCACGATTCGCTGTTCTTCCACTGCAGCTTCCTCCATAAATAGTTTGCATGCGAATTATTATGAACTAAAATAATATTTTATGTCAATCAGACTTCAGGCCGTTAGTTTCCGCAAAGGTCCCGCTGCTTATCCCGTAACCGACGGTTTTGGTACTTCTTTCCCAATCTTGGAAACGGTGATAAGATAGCGTTTCGGACGGAATGCATGGTTTCTTCGCATGACGGATAACCGGTGATTGCATCTTCCAAACGGCCCTGCTATAATCAACGATAATTATTCGAGTTTGAATGAAGGAGTTACGCGCATGCGGACATTCGCGATTAATCAACTTCATTATCATCACAAACAGCGTTAGCACCCCTGATACAAAAATTCAGGGAGGGCTAGCGCCATTCGCGTTGGCCTCCCTGCGGCATACGTAACGCGCAGGACCAAGAGGTCCTGCGCGTTTTTTATTTTTAACCAAAATAAAAGGAGAGTGCCGGTTATGCAAAACGTGAAAGGAACCTACGATTTTTTCGGAAAAGAACAAGCCGTCCGCCAAAAGGTAAGAGCCGTAGTGCAGGAGGTTTTCGAGTTGTACGCCTTTGAGGGCATGGACTCTACCGTGCTTCACGAGCTGGATTTATTGACCTCCAAGTATGCGGGCGGCGACGAGAATTTGAAGGAGATGTACCGGTTCACGGATCAACGAGGAAGAAAGCTGGGACTGCGTTACGATTTGACGATCCCTTTTGCGAAGGTAATGGCTCTGAATCCCGGAATCAAGCTTCCGTACAGACGGTACGAGATCGGAAAGGTCTTCCGCGATGGTCCGGTGAAGCGGGGCCGTCTGCGGGAATTTCTGCAATGCGACGCGGATATGGTAGGCGTTGCGGGGCCGGAAGCGGAAGGGGAGCTGATGCTGATTGCGGTTGAAGTGTTTAAAAGGCTTGATATCCCGGTTACGCTTCGCTGGAATAACCGGCGGTTTCTAGGTGAAATATTGAAGGCGGTTGGCGTACCCGAAGAAGAAAGCCTGTCGGTGATGCTTACGCTCGACAAGCTCGAGAAGGCAGGCAGCGACGGTGTTTTGGAGGAATTGAGAAATAAAGGAATCACCTGGTCAACGGTTGACGAGATAGCAGAGCTTATGGCCATGAGTGAACCTTCTATCACGCTTGTGGCAGAACGTTATGACCTCAAAGAATCGAAAGGAGCCGCAGAGGTATATGCTCTTCAGGCGCTGATCGACAAGCTGAAGCTGTCGGACATATGCCGCTTTGATCCTTTTTTATCGCGGGGATTGTCTTTCTATACGGGAACCGTTTACGAGATTTTCGATGCCAGCGGAGCTTATGCATCCAGTATCGGAAGCGGAGGAAGGTATGACGCGATAATAGGCAGGCTGATCGGGAGCGAGGAGATGCCTTATCCTGCGGTAGGCTTGTCGTTTGGCATGGAGTCCATCATGGAAATGATCCGGGATCGGGTAGGCCCGGCGCCGGCTCCCAGAGTCGTTGTCCTATCCATCGGCGATTCCATGATAGGCGAGGCCTTGATGGCGGCAGCTTTCCTGCGTTCCAATGGGATTCAGACCGGGATGGAGCCGGCGGGCAGAAAGCTGAGAAAGGCGCTTGCCTCGCTTGAAAGCAGGTCAGTCCGTTATGCGCTGCTGATTGGCGAGGAAGAGGCTCAAACCGGCAAAGTGCGGCTGAAAGACATGAAGGCCAGGGAAGAGTACGTGGTTCCGCTTGATGAAGCGTTATATCTATTAGAAAAGAACGATGCCTAATAGGATTCGTCACATCTTCCGCGCCATCACCGTACTCATCGCATGCTGATGAGGAATGCCGCTGGAGCTGCAGTCGAACACGATCTCGGCGCTGTCCGTGATGAGCCAGTCCCGATAATGGGAGAGCAGCTCGCCCGAATGCCATTTGTAGGCATGAGGTTCTTTTTCCGGCGGCGGCGCGATAAACGGCTTATGGACGAACACGTTCAGGACATGGATTCCGCCAGGGTTAGTGAATTGTTTATAGTTCGCAAAGATCTCCTGGCGGAACTCCGGCTTGATGTAATGAAGCACGCCGCTGGAATAAATAATGTCGTACGGCGTATCGAGGCGAAAGTCCAATATGTCCGCTTTAACTGCGTTGACTTGGACGCCCGCGCGCTCGGCCAGCCGCTTTGTTTTCTCTATGCCGGCATCCGAAACGTCAATGCCCGTTACCTCATACCCGTTCCGGGCGAAAAACACGGCGTCTCTGCCTTCTCCGCAGCCAATATCCAGAAGCTTCAGCCGTCTGCTCGGCGGCATAGCCTTCAGCACCTCGTATACGCCGCTGTTTGGCTCCGTTCCCCAATAATAATTTTCCGTCTTATACTCTTCTTCATAAATCGTAATCGGCTTATCCTGCGAGACATAACCAAGCAGCTTGTCGATGCTGACTTCAAGCGTGCGGCACAACTCCGGCAATAGCGAGAGGTCCGGCATAGTCACAGCGTTCTCCCATTTGGATACCGCCTGGAACGAAATGCCCAGCCTGGTCGCCAGCTCCTCCTGCGTGAATCCTCTTTCTTTCCGGTAGATGGCGATGTTCCGCGCCAGTTTCTCCTTCACGTTCGCTCACGCTCCTTTTGATACTCCTCATTCTAGTGAAGTTGCCTCTTCCGAACAATAACGCGGAGATTGAACTTTCGCCGGACTCAACCTGCGGTTGAGATTTGTAGAAGTTTGGCCAAAGAGAGTATACTGGAGGTATCTTGAGCTATTAGCAGGAGGACCGTCATCCATGTTTACGCAATCAGAACCAATCGGGATCATTCAGAATCATATAAAAGTATTCCAGGCCAAGGAAGAGGATACGCCCGCCGTGCTGGGGCTGCTGGTACGGACCGCGGAATGGCTGAAGAGCAGAGGCTCTGCGCAGTGGAGCGGATTACTGCAGGGCGAAGACTCCCACCGTACGCCGGAAGCGATTAAGCGCGGCGAAGTGTATATTTTCGTACAGGAAGACACGCTTATGGGAATGGTTATGCTGATGCAGCAGGCCAGCCCTTGGGATCGCGAGCTGTGGGGCGAGGAAGGCCACGAGAGCTCGGTCTATTTGCACAGGCTCAACATTAACCGCGCGGCCGCGGGGACCAATCTCGGCGAGGCCATCGTTCAGTGGTCAAGCTCGGGTATTCATTTCCCGGGTAAAGACCGGATCAGGCTGGACTGCATTGCCAATAATCCCAAGCTGAACGACTTCTATCAGAGAGCTTGCGGTTATGAATTCAAAGGCAGCGCATCCAATCCGATCGGCGATTTTAACCTGTATGAGAAAAGGGTATCGGAAGAGTAATCTTATTCTTGCTATTCCGATAAACTTACTATACAATCTTCTCAATTCATTATTCATTTTACGATCAAAGGAGAATCCAAGATGATGCAACCGATCCATCCGGCCGAGGTTCAACGACGCCTGGAAAGCTTGAAAGATCAAGATGTGTATATTCATCTTGAGATGACGACAGGAGCATACGCGGCTCACAACGACGCTTCCAAGCATCCCGCCGCTACTTTTATATCGAATGCCGTTATTCAGTATTCGCATGGTTTAATTTCCGGGAACGGTCCTTTCCGTGTCGGGCTGAAAATGCGGCAGGGCTGGGTCTATTCCGAAGGCTTAACCCACTATGAAGAAAACGAAGCCGAACGGCTTATCCTCGCCGGCCATGACCAGCAGGGCAAGCTGGTTGTCGCTTTGCAGCTCAGCCGGGAGCCTTTTTAAGTAAGAGCTTTCTTTTAGAAAGGAGAGAAACAAATGGAACGTATATTAGTTGTTCTGCCACATCCGGATGATGAAGCATTTACGATGTCGGGCACGCTTGCGCAGCTGATCGATCAGGGCGCGCAGGTTACCTACGCCTGCTTGACCCTTGGGGAGATGGCCCGGAACATGGGCTTTCCGCCGTTCGCAAGCCGGATAACGCTGCCGCAGATCCGCCGGGGCGAGCTTGAGGAATCCTGCGCGGCGATTGGAATCCAGGATCTCAGAATGCTTGGCTTCCATGACAAAACGATCGAGTTCGAGGACAAAGTGTTCCTCGATGAACATATTCATGCTCTTATCGAAGAAGTGAAGCCTGACGTGATCTTCACGTTTTATCCGGGCTACAGCGTTCATCCGGACCATGACGCAACCGGGGAAGCCGTTGTGCGGACAGTGGGAAGACTACCCGAGGAGGAGCGTCCTCCTGTCTATTGCGTGGCGTTTTCCCGAAATCACGAGCAGTATATCGGCAAGCCGGATATCTCGTTTGACGTGCGGGATTACACGAAGAACAAGATGGCTTCCATCCGGGCACACCGCTCGCAATTCAACAGTTCCGAGATCTTCGGGAATAAGCAGCATACCGACAAAGAAGTTCAAGAACGATTGGGTACGGAAAGGTTCTGGACCTATAAGTTTGAAAGCTGGAAATAAGTGCACAAAGCTAAGAGCCCCTCACGCTGCGGTTGAGGGGTTCTTTTTTATCGCAGGAATTACAGCTCAGCCGGGAGTCCGTGCAGATACATCATTTTGCAATCGTAATGCTGCCGCAGAACCCGAATGGTGCTCGGATGAGGCTCGGCATAAATGAACGGATAATCGGTCTCGTCGTATTCCTTCCGGATTGGAAAGGCCAGCCGTTCCTGGTCCAACGAGAATTGGGCGTCTATTCCCGGCTTGTTGCCTCTCGCATCCACTCTGATCCATCGCCCCGCAGCAGGCATGAACACGGCATTGAGGGCATGGATTACGTAACCCGTATCCGGCGTATCCCCAAGCGTCAGCCGCTGATAGCAATAACCCGCCGGTATTCCTTGACTTCGCAGGATGGCGCATAACAGGTTCGACTTGGCATAACAAATGCCTTCTTTATGGGCGAGGACGTCGGAAGCGGCGCAAGTAATGCGGGAACTTTGAATATCCCAGGAATGGGAGATATGATCCCGGACGTACTCGAAGGCGTGACGGATAAACGTTGTTTCGTCGGGCGCTTGCAGGCGCAGTTCCGCCGAAAGAGCCTGAATGGCGGGATGGTGATAATCCACAATCTCGGAATCGGCGAGATAATCGGTCAGTGACGGGGAGATGCAAGGGAAAGGCAAGGCGGAAGCCTCCTTTTAGCTATTTTCAATAATTATGCAATAATATGAATATATATTCAATACTTTCACTTGAACAAACATTATAATGTTTGTTGACCGCTCTTTCTATTCGATGTAATCTAACCTTATAACGTTATACTACATGTCTGTTGCAGAAAAAGGTGGCGGAATGGAATTCATATGGCGGAACGTAAAGCTGTTGGACCGTTCGGAGACGGTCGATATCGTGATGGATGCGAATGGCCGGATTGCCGAGCTGGCGGATGCCTGCACGGCAACCGGCGGCAGGATGATTGACTGTACCGGAATGTACGCCTCAAGCGGATGGATAGACCTGCATGTGCATGCGGTTCCGGGGCTTGCGCCGTACGGCGACGAGATCGATGAGATTGGCGTGAGGCATGGCGTAACCACGATCGTTGATGCGGGGAGCTGCGGAGCGGACCGGATCGACGAGCTGGCTGCCAGCCGGGCGGAGGCAAAGACGAGGGTATTGGCGTTGTTGAACGTATCCCGGCTTGGCTTGCAACGGGTTGATGAGCTCTCCGAGCTTCAATGGATTGACCGGGAAGAGGCGCTGCAAGCCATAGCACGTCACCCGGCCTTTATCGTTGGGTTAAAGGCCAGGATGAGCGGAAGCGTAATTGGTAACAGCGGGCTTGAGCCCTTGCGGCTGGCGAGGGTTCTGTCCGAGGAAAGCGGACTGCCGCTGATGGTCCATATCGGGTCAAGACCGCCGGGGGTAGAGGAGATCCTGCCTTTGCTTCGGGAACGGGATGTGGTGACGCATTATTTGAACGGCAAGCGGGATAACCGGCTGTTTGATCATAACGGCGAGCCTTTGCCGGTTCTTATGGAAGCGTTGGACAGAGGCGTCCGGTTGGATGTCGGGCACGGGACGGCAAGCTTTTCGTTCGAGGTAGCGGAGATGGCGAAGCGTTGGGGAATTCGGTTTGACACGATCAGCACGGACATCTACCGGGGCAACCGGCTGAACGGCCCGGTACATAGCTTGTCCCGGGTGCTGACGAAGTTTCTGCTGCTCGGCTATCCGCTGGAGGAGATTATCGCGGCGGTGACTTCGCGCCCTGCCGGTTGGCTGGGCAGACCGGAGCTTGGACGCATTCGGGTTGGAGAACCCGCGAACCTCACTTTATTCGAGGTGTCGGACCGTCCGTCGGAGCTGCTGGATTCCGAAGGAGAGAAAAGAACGGCAGGGCAAACGATCAAGGCGAGGGGAGCTTATATAAATGGACAGTACTTTGCATGCTAGATACGGTTTGAAAAGAGTCATAAACGCCAGCGGCCGGATGAGCATTCTGGGCGTCTCCGCGCCAACCGACTCGGTAATGGAGGCCATGAAGCGGGGCGGACAAAGCTATGTGGAGATTGCGGATCTGGTCGACAAGGCAGGCGATTATATGGCAGGGATCATCGGCTCCGAAGCAGCCGTCATCGTCAACTCCGCTTCAAGCGGCATTGCGCTGTCGGTTGCGGGAATCGTGACGAAGGGCAGCCGGCGGCTGACGGAAAAGCTTCATCAAGAGCCGATCCAGCAGAATGAAATCATTATTCTCAAAGGCCACAACGTGCAATACGGGGCGCCGGTTGAAACGATGGTCTACTTGGGCGGCGGTAGGCTGGTCGAGGTTGGTTACGCGAACGAAGGAAAAGCCGAGCATATCGAAGAAGCTATTAATGAACGCACGGCTGCTATCCTGTACGTAAAGTCTCATCATGCCGTGCAGAAGAATATGATCAGCGTCGAGGAGGCCTGGGAAGTCGCGCAGCGCCGGGGTGTGCCGATGATCGTGGATGCGGCGGCGGAAGAGGATCTATGGAAATACGTCCGATATTCCGATCTAGCCATCTACAGCGGCTCGAAGGCGATTGAAGGGCCAACCTCCGGTATCGTAGGCGGCAAGCGGCAATATATCGAGTGGGTGAAAATGCAGCTTCAAGGCATCGGACGCAGCATGAAGGTGGGCAAGGAAACATCCTTTGGCCTGCTTCAGGCGCTGGACGAATACCGTGACAAGCCGGATGACAGCGAGCGGGAGAAGGCAGCGCTGAACAAGCTGCTTCCGCTCTCCGGGCTGCCCGGCGTGAAGGCAACGATCGTGCGGGATGAAGCGGGAAGAGCGATTTTCCGTGCCCGAATTCAAATCGATCCGGCTTTGTCGGGTACAACGGCGAAGGCCGTTAATGACGGGCTGCGCGAAGGAGAAATCGCGATTTATACCCGGGATTACGGCGTGAAGCAAGGCTATTTCGATATCGATCCCCGTCCGTTAATGGGCGACGATATCGATGTCATTGAAGCACGTATACGAGAATTGGCAGGAGGCCGCACCCATGTCTAATATGGCGAAACGATTATACAAAGGACGCGCCGCGCTTAATGTGCTCGCGGGCAGCATCGGTAACGCAAAGGATGTATTCGAGGCGGCGGAAGGCTATATGCTTGTTGGCGTTTTGTCCAAAAACTATCCATCAGCAGAGGCGGCCGTTGAGGCGATGAGGGAGTACGGTCTTGCGATCGACGATGCCGTATCCATTGGCCTTGGCGCGGGAGATAACCGGCAGGCGGCCATAGTTGCGGAGATTGCGAGGCAATACGGAGGTACGCATATTAATCAGGTATTCCCGGCTGTTGGGGCGACGCGGGCTAACCTTGGAGACAAGAAGAGCTGGATTAACAGCTTGGTATCTCCCACCGGTCAGGTAGGTTACGTCAATCTGTCTACGGGACCGGCCAGCGCGGCAGCCCGGGAGCAGGCGATTGTGCCGGTGAAGGCGGCCATTGCGCTTGTCCGCGATATGGGCGGCAACGCGCTGAAATATTTTCCGATGAACGGGCTGGCCTGCGAAGAGGAGCTTCGGGCGGTTGCGAAGGCATGCGCCGAGGAAGGCTTTGCGCTTGAGCCGACAGGGGGCATTGACAAAGAACACTTTGAGGCGATTCTGCGCATAACGCTGGAAGCGGGCGTACCGCAGGTTATTCCGCATGTGTATTCCTCGATTATGGACAAGGCAACGGGTGCAACCAGAGTGGAGGACGTGCAGGAGCTGCTGATCACGATGAAAAAGCTGGTTGACCTTTATGGCGGATAAGCGGCGGGTTGCGGCTTTTGGCGAAGTGATGATGCGGCTGCAGACGCCCGGCTTCCAGCTGCTGACGCAGGCCGACAGCTTGTCTTATTCGTTCTCGGGGACGGGAGTTAACGTGATGTCGGCGCTCTCGCGGTTTGGTTACTCGGCATTCTTGATCACGCGGCTGCCGGATAATCCTCTGGGCGAAGCGGCAATAGGAAGCCTGCGCAGGCTTGGAGTGGCAACGGAGCTTCTGGAGCGCGGCGGACGGTATATCGGCATGTATTTTCTCGAAAATGGCTTCGGATCGCGACCAAGCCGCGTCACCTACACGAACCGGCAGGAAAGCAGCTTTAACACGGCTCCCGCGGATGCTTACGATTACAACCGGATTGCCGCCGAACTGGACGTTCTGCATTTATGCGGCATTGGGCTGGCCATGAACGACGGCGTCCGGCTCCATATGCGGAAGCTGGCCGAGGCGGTAAGGCAGCAGGGCGGAATGGTCGTATTTGATTGCAACTACCGCCCGGCATTGTGGGGCGATGGCGGCTACGAAGCGGCAAAGCCTCATTTTGAGCGGATGCTGCAGCTGGCGGATGTGGTCATGATGAACGAACGGGATGCGATTTATATTTTGGGGATGCAGGCTGAGGCGGCGGAGCGCGAAGGGCAGCTAGTCGAGCTGATTCCCGCCGTGGCGGACCGTTACGGTATTTCCGTTATAGCAGGCACGCACCGTACCGTGAATGCCGACAATACGCATTCGCTGCGAGGCTTTCTTTACAAAGAGCGAGTCTTTTCTTTTTCGCCGGAGCGGTCGTTTTTGGTGTATGATCGGATTGGAGCCGGCGATGCTTATACGAGCGGGATCATTCACGGGAAGCTGCAGGGATTTGCGCCCGGGAAGACGGTGGGCTTCGCGGCGGCCGCAGCCGTATTGGCGCATACAACGGCCGGAGATACGCCAATGTCGTCGGAACGGGATATTCTTCGGGCCATGGCGGAGAAGGCGGCCGATGTGGAAAGGTAGGTAGAACGCGATGAAGCTGGTGCGAAATAACAGCCCTTTATATATACAAGTGATGAACATTATTAAAGATCGGATTTTGCACGGGATGTACCCGGTGGATGCGAATATTCCGTCCGAGCCGCTGCTCGAGCAGGAGTTCCAGGTCAGCAAAATAACGGTGCGCAATGCCATCAAGGCGCTGGTCCAGGAAGGATACCTGGAGACGAGCAGCGGCAAAGGCACGAGAGTGATCCGCAATACCTCCTCCTCCAAGCTGTCCAGGCTGAAGCGTTTTACGGAGGTTCTGGTAGAAGAGGGACATCGGATTGGCAAGCAGCCGCTGCGGACGGAGCTTTCGGATAACGAGGAAGGAACGGAGCCGTACCGTTTGTTCGGACCGCAGGCTTTGAAGATCGACCGGTTATACCTGTTGAACGGAAAGCCTTATATTCATTACACCCATTATTTGCCGGCGAAGCTGCACGGCACCGCCGATGTCCTAAAGATTCAATCCCTATACGACTGGCTGGAGGAGCAGGGCTTTGTGCCGGAGCGTTACCGGGATGAATTTGCCGTATCGCCGGCCCCCGGCGCGGTTCGGGAAGCGTTGGGAATAACAGCGGGACAGGCTGTCTGCCTGAAGCGTTCCCGGTTTGCTTACGGGCCGGGCGACGATTTGATTGAGTACAGCGTGGGTTATTATAATACGGACATGCATCCTTACGTCGTTAATTATGATGTGTAAGGACCAGGAGGGCGAATGGAAACAAGCAAAACGGAGTACAAAACGATTGACGAATACATAGCCAACTTTCCTGTCGAGCTGCAGGCCATACTTGCGAAGATCCGGGCAGTGATCCGGGAAGCCGCGCCCGATGCGAAGGAAAAGATCAGCTACCAGATGCCGGCCTTTGAGCTGAACGGAAATCTAGTCTATTATGCCGCGTTCAAAAAGCATATCGGATTTTACCCCACAGCGGCGGGCATCAGTGCTTTTCAAGAGGAGTTGTCCGGCTATAAAGGAGCCAAAGGCTCCGTACAATTCCCTTTGAACAAGCCGATTCCGTATGATATCATCAAGCGGATCACCGAATACCGGGCGGCGGAGAACCGGCAGAAGGGGAAGAAGTAAGATGGCGGATGTCTATTTGGTTCTGCCGGCTCTGGAGTGGAAGGAGCCTTACCTGGATTTCTATCGGGAATGGATCGGCAGCGGCGAGGACATCGTCCCTTGGGTGGTGGAACAGGATCCGTCGGACTTCCAGGCGATGATTGGGTGGCTGGAGGACATGTCGAACGGGATTGGCCTTCAAGAGGGCTGGGTGGCAAGCTCCACCTATTGGCTGGCAACGGAAGACCGCAGAATCGTTGGCGCGGTGAACATCCGGCATGCCTTGTCGCCTTGGCTGATGGAAAGGGGAGGGCATATCGGATACGGAATCCGCCCTTCCGCCAGAAGGCAGGGTTATGCGACCAAGCTGCTCGCCCTATCGTTAGGGAAGACGAGGGAGCTTGGCATTCAGCGGGTTCTGGTCTGCTGCGACGAGAATAATGCTGCATCGGCAAGGACTATTCTGAACAACGGCGGAATCGAAGATAAGAGCTTCACGGAAGAGAACGGGAACGTGATCCGCCGGTTCTGGATAGAGGGTTAGACTTTCTTGATTATGGAGGAAAAGAGGAATCTTGGATGAGTAAAGGATTGCTTCACCAACTCGGCTTTGTCCGGCAGGTCACTTTAAACGCGGTCCGGGGATTGCCGGAAGCTATGCTGGACGTTGTGCCGGAAGGCTTTAACAACAATATGAGATGGAACCTGGGACATATTTACGTGGTGCAGGAAAGGTTTGCTTTTCATTTTGCCGGGGAGCCCGTGCTCCTTCCGGACAGCTTTGAGCGGTGGTTTGCGAAAGGCACCAAGCCGGGCGATTGGCAGGAGGAGCAATTGCCGAAGCTGGATACCCTGCTGGAGCTTCTTGCCGCGCAGCCGATTCGCATTGCGGAAAAATTGCACGATAGACTAGAAGAGCAAACGGCCATGCCCTTCACGACAGGTACGGGAGTTCCTCTCCATACGGTGGGCGAATTTCTCAGCTATACCTTGTATCATGAAGGAATTCACTTCAATTCCATCAGTCTGCTCAAGCGATTGGCCGCTAATGGACGATAATCGCCCTTTGTAAGCGTTTTGTTCTAAAATTGTCAAATTTCACACAAACCAGTCGAAAAGTTTTGGGCGCATTTTATCAACATGTCACCTTTCATCGCATATGGTGTAGCAAGGTGGTGATGATGGAGTGACATTTACGCTTATCGACTGGATCAAGTATACGTTCTGGGGCGTATTCGGATTTATGATTATCGACTTCGTGATTGCCTTTTCCAAGTCGTTCTGGCAGGGAAGCTTCAAGACATCATTTCTGCCTTATCTGAAGGACATCCTATTCTACGTATATCCTCTATATTTCCTTTTATCGATAGTTAACCTGGACCCGACGGAATGGACGCTGTTTACCCTTTTCTTCATAGGCGGCTTATCCTTGATAATCAAGTACGTGCTGGACATTATCGGACGGTTCAAGCCAAAAGCCGAAGACGAAAGCGGGACGTAGCTCCCGGACGAACGCGACGCAAAAAGACCCCAAGTGGGTCTTTTTTGCGTTAGGTCGACGCCTTAGTTGCTCGAACGGCTGCATTAGGCAAAAAGCCTGCTATAGCCGTTCCAGCAACATGGCGTGCCGAGGAGGGTGGCGAGTTCCAAGCCACGAGAACGAGCAGGTAGCTAATACAAAACCCGAGCAGAAAAAAAGACCCTTGCGAGGGTCATCTTTCTGCTTCATCCCCAAACGATGAAGCGAGGTTTTTGTGGTGTAACGACTCACGGAGCAGGCGGGCACGGAGCAAGTGAATGTTCTGGAGAAGCGGAGCGTTTGCCTTTGTTTCCGGATTCGGACCACCTGTCCGATTGTTCAACGAATCCGGAAACAACAGCAATCGGAAGAACATTCACTTGCGCAGTGCCAGCCCTTGCGCAGTGCCAGCCCTTGCGCAGTGCCAGCCACAGCGCAGTACCACGCGCCAGCCCAACAGTTACCCGCAACTACCTCCCCTCATCGTCCCGGTCCCTATACTCCTGAGGAGTCACATCAAAAAACTTTTTAAACACCCGGATGAAATACGCGGTGTTGTTATAGCCGACGATCTCGGCGATCTCGAATACCTTGGACGGCGTAGTGCGAAGCAGGAACGCGGCCTTTTCCATCCGAAGCCGGTACACGTATTCCGTCAGCGGCTCGCCGGTTTCCGCTTTATAGATTTTCGAGAGATACACGGGATGCAGATGGACATGGTCCGCAATAGCCGGCAGCGATACGTCCTTCGCCAGATTGGCGTCGATAAACGACCGGACCGTGCGGACAATCGTGCTGTGATTATCCTTTAGCTCCTGGTCGGCATCCTCGCGGATACCCTGCAGGATCCGGATCGACCATTCCATCAGCTGGGCCGCCGTGGTGTAGGCCGGAGCATGGAAGAACTTGAGGGCCTCAGCCGAAAGAACGGAGGACAACAGCTTGCCGTTCTTGTGAATGATATACGAGAAAGCGCCGGCCAGCACATGATAAGCTTCAATCAGCTGTTCCGACATATCCTGTTCGCCGCCCGTCTCCAACATATCGCGGAAAATATGCCGGATCTTCGCCTCGACGTCGTCGAACCGGCCGGCATCCAGAAGGCTGATCAGGGTAGGCGGCTCGTATAAGGACCAGACCGTATTCATCGGGCTGGAATCCAAGGCTTCCTGCGTGGTCACAAACAACCCTTTGCCATGGCCCATCTTCCGGCGCATGGAGGTAACGGCATGCTCATAGATTTCCTTCACTTTTCCCGGAAACGTTCCTTGGCCTCCTACGAGTACCGAAATAGCCCCCTTGAGATAGTTCTGCACATTGGTCTGAATTTGCGCGGCATAACGCTCGAGCAAGGACCTGGCTTCAGCGCCGGCAACCGCCGGATTCTTTGGTTTCACAAGAATCACAATGTAATCATGAGCATCCCGGGCATGCCAGATATGATAATCATTTTGCATGATTTCACTCGTTATATTGCAGATGGCATACTCCATTAGCGCGGAATCCTGCCCCGGCATTTCGGCAAAACGCTCCTCCATCCGGATCAGCATCATGCACACCTGGTCGCCCTCCGCAAAAGGAAGCTCCAGAAGCGCCAGCTTGTCCGCCAACGCAGAATGGCTGCTGCCTCTCAGCAGCTCGTGAAGCGTATTTGCCCGGAGCAAAGGAAGATTCTCGTTCAAGGTGTACAGGGTTTTCCGATAGGAGGCAACCTCTTCCCATTTCTCCTTGATCTGCTTTACAACCCGCTCAACCGAATCGATCAGATCCTCGTCGCTGACAGGCTTCAGCAGATAGTCAAAGGTATTCTGAACGATCGCTTGCTTGGCATAATCGAAATCGGCATATCCGGTGAGCAAAATCGTCCGGACATGCGGCCATTTGCTATTAATCGCCGTAATGAGCTCTATGCCGGACATCCCCGGCATTTTAATATCGGTAATCACGATATCGATCGCATGGTCTTCCATGATTTGCAGGGCTATCGGCCCGGATAAAGCTTCGTGAACAACGCTAATGCCGCATTCTTCCCAAGGAATCGTCTCGGCAAGGGTCTCGACAACGGACCGTTCATCGTCTACAAGCAAGAGCTGTAACATGCTGCTTCACCTACTCTATTGTTTTGTCACTCCAGGTAATAGTCGTCTTGATTCCCCCCAAGCCTGAGCGGGAATAAGACAAGCCGGCTCCTTCTCCAAACAGATAGATCAATCTTTGATGCACATTCCAAGTCCCGCAGCCCATATTGTCGTCAAGCGGCTTGGTTAAGCTGAGCTGCAGCTTCTGAATTTCCTCGTCTGTCATGCCAATCCCGCTATCCTCCACGACTAACCGATACACACCGTCCTCCGCATATCCGCGGATCCGGATCTCGCCGTTCTCCGCCTGCGGCTCCAATCCGTGGACAATGGCATTTTCGACAATCGGCTGCAAGGTTAACCGCGAGATCGTTTTGTTCATCAGCTCCTCCGGCACCTCAATCGTAAACCGCATCCGTTCAAGCCGGAGAGACTGGATTTCCAGGTAATTCGTGACCATGCTAAGCTCCTCGCGGATCGTCGCCTCGTCGTTTTCCGACCTTGTAATATAGCGGAAATACTCTCCAAGATTCAAAGCCATCGCCACAACGGCTTTTTCGTTTTTCATCCGCGCCATGTTTTTGATATAGAACAGGCAGTTGTACAGAAAATGCGGATTGATCTGGGACTGCAAATGCTTCAGCGTTGCTTCGCGCCTCCGCAGCTTCTCCTCGTATACGTTCTCGATCAGCTCCCGGATCCGCTGGGCCATAATGTTGAACCGTCCGAGCAAAAGGCTGAATTCGTTATGGCCCGAATGGCTCAGCCGCACCGAGAAATCGCCGGAAGACAGCCGCTTGGTGCCCCGGACAAGCTGGAGCAGAGGGACCTGCACACTTCGGTAAATAACGAAGATAACGGCGATACTCATGACGAGCAGGACGGCAATCGACGTATAGAACAAGTTCCGGCTGTTCGTAATCGGACTCAAAATCTGCTGCATCGGAACATAATCGACATAATACCACTTCAGGCTATCCGACTTGATGTAAGAGACGTAATACTCGGTATTGTCCAGCTTCGTGCGGAAGCCTCCCCGGTCCCCGAGCTTGGATGATTTCAGCTTCTCCGTGAGAAGATCGATCTTCGCGGCGTTGGCGGAATGATTGCGGATCGATCCCTGCTCCGGATTGAACAGGAACGGATCGCCGCTGTTGTTCGCTTTGTTTTCGTCCAGCATGGCCGTCACATGATTGATCGGGAAGCTGATCTTCGTAATGAGCCTCGCGCTGCGCGGATTGGACATCGCCGTCGTTGGTTCGGTGGCATACCAGACAAAGCTGTCGCCCGTATACTCCCAGGATTTGAGGAACGGCCTCGTAAATGCATCCTCCCGATACGTGATCGTATTGTAATAGTCCGTGGACAAGGCGTCTCCCGTGCGCGGGAAAAACAACGTAATGGTGGAATGCCACTTGCTGGCGGCATTGTACAGATTCATTTTCTCCAGTATGGCGACGCTCAGCTTTACCCGTTCATAAGGCTGCTCCCGGAAGTCCGGACGCTGGTACTCCTGAATGCTGGAGTCCTGCCCAATTGATACGCCGTAGAGGGATAACTGATAAATATTCGACTCGACCTGGGCAGCGAAGGAAGACAAGCGATTCGTTGTGCCGCTTTGGATTTCATTCTCGATGACGCGCACGCTTTCCCGGTTGGAATAGGTGTACAGGGATAGGACCGGGATAAGCAGGAGCAGGACGAGAAGGGAGATTTTCGTAAAAACATTGAACCGCAGCAGCAAGATGAGGCCCCCTTCAGATAGTTAAAATATCAATATCGTTGTTGCAATATTAGGATATAGATCGCAAATCCCCGTTGCTATAATCGTTATATTACAAGGTCAGGACGACCTAGAAAAGCACAAATTTGTCTGAACATGGAGGATACCGCGGTGAAAGAAACTGCTTTACAGCTACCTGCACAACAAGAGAAACGCCGTGTTTCAAGGAAAAGCTGGAACATGAAACGGAACTGGCCCCTGCACGTGATGCTCCTGCCGGCGCTTGTTCTCGTCCTTATTTTCCAGTACGTTCCGATGGCCGGAATCGTAATCGCGTTCCAGGATTTCAAGCCTTGGAAAGGGTTAACCGGGTCCGAATGGGTCGGCCTCGACAACTTCCGGTTTCTGTTCAAGTATCCGGATATCGGTCAGGTGATATGGAATACGCTTGTCATCGCTTTTTTCAAAATGGCAGCCGGACTTATCGTTCCTTTCCTGTTCGCCATTCTGCTCAACGAGGTCAGGCTGATGGCCTTCAAACGGGTTACCCAGACGCTTGTCTATCTGCCGCATTTTCTTTCCTGGGTTATTCTCGGGGGAATTTTGCTCGATATTCTCGCTCCGGACGGGGGACTCGTGAACAAAGCCGTAATGGCGCTGGGGTTTGAACCGGTCTTCTTCCTAGGGGATAACAACTGGTTCCGGTTCACGCTTATTGTCAGCGACGTCTGGAAGGAGTTCGGCTTCGGAACGATTGTCTTCCTGGCGGCGCTGGCGGGAATCAATCCGGCGCTTTACGAAGCGGCGGAGGTAGACGGGGCGTCAAGGCTGAAGCAGACCATCCATATTACGATGCCTGCGCTAATGCCCATAACCATCGTGCTTGGAACGCTTTCGATCGGCAATATTTTGAATGCCGGTTTCGACCAGGTGTTTAACCTGTACAACCCTCTCGTGATGGAGAAGGGAGATATTATCGACACCTTCGTTTATAGGCTGGGGATATTAAACGGGAAAATGAGCTTCGCCACAACGGTCGGACTGTTCAAATCCGTCGTAGCGACGATTCTCATCGCTACATCTTACCGGCTTGCCTATAAATTTGCGAATTATCGCGTCTTCTAAGGAGGTTCTACTTTTGTACCACAAAACGTTAGGCTACAAAATTTTCAACATCGGCAACTATGTGTTTCTTGGCCTTCTGTCGCTTCTATGCATCTTGCCGATCATTCATATTCTGGCCGTATCGTTCAGCAGCATGGCGCCGGCTTCTTCGAATCTCGTAGGCTTCTGGCCGATCGGCTTTACGACGGATGCCTACGAGAAAACGTTCGGCAATTCCAATTTCTTGAACTCGCTTGGCGTTTCGGTTATGAGAACCGTATTATCCACGGTAATCGGCATGGCTCTTTGCCTAATGACCGCTTATCCGCTGTCGAAGGAGGATCTTCATTTCCGGGGCCGCACGATGTATATCTGGATTTTTGTCTTTACGATTCTGTTCAGCGGAGGGTTGATTCCAAGCTACATTCTGGTTCAGAAGCTAGGCCTGATGGATTCCATCTGGGCGTTAGTGCTGCCCGGCGCGGTGTCGGTATGGAACGTCATTTTGATGCTGAACTTTTTCCGGGGCCTGCCGAAGGAGCTGGAGGAAGCGGCTTATCTGGACGGGGCGGGACAGCTGAAGACGCTGGTGCTGGTGTTTATACCGCTGTCGATGCCGTCGATTGCGACTTTGTCGCTGTTCACGATGGTCTATCAATGGAACTCCTGGTTCGACGGGATGATCTATATGCGGGATATCAAGGATTATCCGCTGGCATCGCTTCTCCAGACGATTATCGTCCAGCAGGATTTCAGCAAGATCAACGTCGATCCGAAGCAGCTGGAGAACATTTCGCAGCGTACGGTACGGGCCGCGCAGATCTTCATCGGCGCGCTTCCGATTCTGCTCGTTTATCCGTTCCTGCAGCGGTTCTTTGTTAAAGGGATGGTAATTGGCGCGGTAAAAGAGTAGCGACAGGCAAAGGAGGGGCCGCTTGATGCGGCCTCGACAATGTAAACCATTGGGGAGGTAACTATGTTAAAGAAGAGATTATCGCAATTAACGGCCTGCAGTCTGCTGGCAGC
The DNA here is from genome assembly GCF_011761545.1 of Paenibacillus sp. BK720. Taxonomy (NCBI): domain Bacteria; kingdom Bacillati; phylum Bacillota; class Bacilli; order Caryophanales; family Paenibacillaceae; genus Paenibacillus; species Paenibacillus sp. BK720. The sequence goes on from NZ_JAASRQ010000003.1 coordinate 793,883, forward strand.
CACTCTTAGCCCGCTTGTTGGCGGGACAGCCATCCAAGCCTCGGAAACGGCGGCTGTATCCTCGTTTCAGGATTTGAAAGGACATTGGGCGGAATCCGCCGTCAATCGCATGGCTTCGTTTGGAGTTGTAAGCGGTTACGGAGATGGGGCGTTTAAGCCTGGCTCGCCTATCAGCCGTGCCGAATTTATTGTCATGCTGGACCGTATCTTTGGATTCGCCGGACAGGATGAATCCGGATTTCAGGATGTAGCGCCGGATGCCTGGTATTCCGACGCGGTGACGAGAGCGAGCGGTTCCGGCATTGTTCGGGGCGTGGACGCGAAGCATTTCGCTCCAAACGCCGGCATTACGCGAGAAGATGCGGCGGTTATGATCGACCGGGCGTTCGAGCTCTCGACGGGCTTGGAATCCGATGCGGAAGTAAAGCAGTTTAAGGATTTGGGTGATGTTTCCGGCTATGCAAGGAAAGCGCTTACTTATATGACGGGCGAAAAATACATGAAGGGCTACAACGGCAAGCTTGAGCCGAAGTCGCCGATTACGCGCGCCGAATCGGCCGTGCTTTTGTCCGGCATGATCGGGGATTTGGTTGCGAAGCCGGGCAAGTACGACGCTGCGCAAGTGGAAGGCAACCTCGTCATTCGCTCCACGGATGTTACCGTCGATCGTACGGCGGTGCACGGAAGCCTGCTGCTTGCCGAAGGGATTAAAGATGGCGATGTAACGCTCAAGGGCGTAACCGTTACTGGCAAGACCGTTATTAAAGGCGGCGGAAGCCATTCGGTTGTTTTTAACGGCGCCAAGCTGAAGGATGTGCTTATTAACAAGCCAGGCGGTCCGGTCCGCGTTGTTTTCTCAAACGGAACGACGGCGGACCAGGTCCTTATCCAGCATCCAACGGATTTCGAATGGTCGGCGGACAGCCGCGTAGGAAGCCTTCAGGTCCAGTCCGGCGGCGTGACGGTGAATGACAAAGCCGTGCCGGCAGGCACGACAACCAACCTTGGTTCGGGTTCCGCGGGAATGACCAATCCTCCGGCAACCAACCCGCCGGCAGCCTCTGGGGAGAAGCCCGTGCCGCCTACGACGATAGCGGATAACGAGTGGAAGCTCGTATGGAATGACGAATTCAATCAATCAACGATTGACGCAAGCAAGTGGACGGTTCAAGATACCGGCATCGTTTACAATAACGAGCTTGAGTACTACAAGCCGGATAATGCGGTCATTGAACGGGATGGCGGCCGCAGCGTCCTGAGCCTTAAAGCCAAGAAGGAAGAGCATAAAGGCAGCCATTACACCTCGGCGAAGCTTATCACCAAAGAAAAAGGCGACTGGACCTACGGCAAGGTTGTTGTCCGCGCCAAGCTTCCCGTTCAGCAGGGCATGTGGCCGGCGATTTGGATGATGCCAACCGACGAAGCCCATTACGGGGGCTGGCCGGCTTCCGGCGAGATCGATCTGATGGAGCTGATTGGCGGGGCGAACAAGAACCGCGTCTTTGGCACCCTTCATTACGACAGCATTCAGCCGGACGGCTCGCATGGCTCCGAACAAGGCAGCTATGTTCTGCCGGAGGGCAAGAGCTTTGCCGACGATTACCACGATTTTCAGCTGGAATGGCTCCCTGGCGTCATTCGTTTCTATGTGGATGGCCAGCTCTACCAAGAAGTGAGCGACTGGAAAACAAAAGGGCCGGGGCAGCCGGAATATTATACTTATCCCGCGCCGTTTGACCGCCCTTTCTATCTGATTCTGAACCTGGCGGTGGGCGGTGATTGGCCGGGTTCGCCAAACGGCGATTTTACGGCCGATCAGATGAATGTCGACTTCGTAAGGGTGTATGAATACAAGAACCTGGACAGTTGGGGGGATGTAACGGGCAATCCGCCGGAGCCGTTCCCTAAGCGCGAACCGCAGGCCGACGGCAATCTGTTGTATAACGAAAAGTTTACGCAGTCAACGGATGCAAATGGCGTGCCGCAGGATTGGCAGTTCCTTCTTAATGCCGGCGGCTCAGGCCAAGTTGCCGTTGTTGACGATACTTCCAAAGGAAAAGCGGCAAAAATCACGATCGATAACGCCGGTACGGAGATTTACTCTGTTCAGTTGACGCAAATGCCGGTGTTTTTGCAGAAGGGCAAGAAGTATAAGGTCACGTATGAAGCGAAGGCCGATGAGGCCCGCACGATGATGTCGAAGGTGAATCAGTTCGAGAAGAACTGGAAGAATTACTCCGGCGAGCAATACGGCAATCTGACGACCGAATGGCAGGCCTATGAATATACGTTCGACATGCTGGAGAGCACGGACAACAATGCGAGATTCGAGTTTAATCTTGGGAAAAACGCGGCTGCCGTCTATATCGCAAACGTGAAGCTGGTTGAGATCGGCGATGCGTCCCCCCAGCCGGAGATCCCGGGCGAACGAGCCGCGCTGGCGGACGGGAATCTGATTTACAACGGGACTTTTGACCAAGGAAAAGACCGGCTGGCCTTTTGGACCAAGTTCGTTGCTCCGGATGCGGAAGCTGCGGTCGGCGTAAATAATTTTCTTGCGTTCCCGATTTATGAGCGGCAGTTAGTCGTTAATGTTGTAGACGGAGGAGCGGACGCGGAAGCCGTAACGGTCTCCCAGCCGAAGCTGGCGCTTGCAGGGAATAGCGAATACGGCATTACTTTTGAGGCTAAAGCCGATGCGCCGCGGAGTATGAAGGTTGAACTGGCAGGCGATCATTCCGCCTCCTACCCAGGCGGCAATACCATATCGCTTGGCACCACGCTGCAAACCTACTCGCTGGAAGCGGTATTGGGGGACGGCTCGGATACGGCGGAAGCTGAGCTAAAGCTGCTGTTCGGCGGTGAGAGCGGTACGGTCTATGTCGACAACGTCCGGATGGTGAAGCGTGGAGAGCCGATTACGGTAGCGGGCTATACTCATATTCCGGCGGCAAACGCATGGGAGCTGCAGGGGCTGCAGCTCGAAAATGCAAGCGAGGGCGGCAAAAACGTCGCGTACATGGATGAAGGAGATACGCTCAAGTATAAACTCGGCGTAACTCGTTCCGGTGAATATCAATTCTCGGCCAGAGTGGCAAGCGGTAAGGAGCAGTCGCAAGTCCGTCTGCGAATCAAGGACGAGAACGGTGCCGTTGTCTCGCAGTCAGACTATGAACTCGGCAATACCGGCGGCTGGCAGACGTATCAAACCATCTATATGAATCCTGCCGCGCTGACAGCCGGACATGACTATTATGCGGAATTCCAAGGCTACGACTATAACACGCTTTGGGTAGACCTGTCGCCTAACTTGGTACAGAACGGCGGATTCGATACGGATCTTAACGGCTGGAATCTGATTGCGGGAGGTTCGGCGACGATGAGCCGCTCGGATGGGGGAAGCCTGGTTGCGACGCTCCCGGGCACAAGCGCGAACTGGTGGGACGATACGCTTCAGCAAGGCCAATTAACGATCGAGAAGGGCAAGACTTACCGGCTGGAATTTGATGCTTCCGCTACTAGCGAGAAAGCCGTGCAGGTTGTTGTCTCGCAGAGCAGCGGCGATTTCGCCAAATATTTGGAATACACCGCCCAGCTTTCCGCAGACCGCAAGCATTACGCGTACTCTTTTGCAATGGTCGGCGATTCCGATCCTTCGTCCGTGTTGGTGTTCGGTTTGGGGAATCCGGCGGGCACCGCAGGCGGGCATTCGGTAACGATCGATAACGTGCTGCTGTACGAGGTTAATGCTTCCGCGGAGAGCGGCGGCCAGCCGACGAACGTCAATCTGCTGCAAAACGGCAATTTCGCGAACGGCCTCGCGGGGTGGTTCTCTTATACGGCGGCACCGGGCGAGCTTACGGTCGGGGCTAACAACGGAAAGCTGGAGGCTTCGATTGGCACGGTAGGCGATAACCCTTGGGACCGCCAGGTTATTCAGGAGGGCTTCGCCGTTCAGCAGGGAAGCAAGTATGCGTTTAGCTTCAAAGCGAAAGCAAGCACCGCAAGGAAGATGGGGCTTGGCATCGGATGGGTAGATGTGCCGGCAGGCTATGCCTGGCATGGCTATTACGGCCAGCAGGTGGATTTGATGGAAGAGGAGCAGACCTTTACGTTCACTTTTGACGTGACCGATCAGGGTTATAATACGTCCCGCATCTCCTTCGATATGGGCAATATCGCGGGCGGTAACGCCGGCAACGCGACGATTACGATCTCGGACGTTAGCTTGGTCAATCTGGGGCCGATTTAACGCCATTTTATAGATCGAAAGCTTGGTGCCTAAGGAGGGGATACGAGAAGGCGGCAGGCAATTCCAAGGCACGATAAAATCCGGAGGTGTTCGATGAAAAAGAAAGCATCCCTTCTCATGGCCGGTTCGGCGATTGTATCGATGTTGTTTGTCTCAAGCTCTTACGGGGCTACGGAATTTTGGGAGCCTCTGACGTATTATAATCCCGCGACCTGGCAGAAGGCGGACGGCTACTCGAATGGCGGCATGTTCAACTGTACCTGGCGGGCGAACAACGTAAGCTTTACGAGCGACGGGCATTTGAAGCTGGGCTTGACCAGCTCTGCCTACAACGTGTTTGACTGCGCCGAGTACCGTTCCGTCAACAAATACGGTTACGGTCTGTACGAGGTCAGCATGAAGCCGGCGAAAAATACGGGCATCGTATCTTCCTTCTTCACTTATACCGGTCCGTCTGACGGTACGCCTTGGGATGAGATCGACATTGAATTCCTCGGCAAAGACACGACGAAGGTGCAGTTCAACTATTTCACGAACGGAGTAGGCGGGCATGAAAAAATCGTTGATCTTGGCTTTGATGCGTCGCAAGGCTTCCATACTTACGCGTTTAACTGGCAAGCCGGATCAATCAAATGGTATGTGGATGGCGTACTGAAGCATACGGCAACCTCCAACATCCCGAGCAACCCGGGCAAAATCATGATGAACATCTGGAACGGCAAAGGCGTTGACAGCTGGTTAGGTGCCTATAACGGCGCCAATCCGCTTTATGCCGAATACGATTGGATGAAATATACGAGCAACTAAACTAGCGATAACGGTACAGGGGGAACCTGTACCGTTATTTCATGAAACAACTTTCATCTGGTGGAGAGCAGCCCGTTACAGTAAAATTTTAAGGATACATATTCAATTTCCAACATCCTAAAGAAGTGCAATCGATGTTGCAATCTTAGTATAGAACGGGGTAGTCCGACTCCTTAATATAAGTCCTGTAAGCCAATACATTGCACTGGGGGAAACGCAGTTGAAAGAACAGAAGAGAAAGTTGCTGCCTACCATGGTACTCGCGGGAGTGATCTCCCTTACGGCGATTACAAGCGCATGCGGCAACAATAACAATGCACCGGACAATGCCAATGCGAGTGCGAGCAAAGAGCCAAGCAACACGGCTTCTGCGGAGAATACGAATACAGGCACAGAAGCGAAAGACGTTAAATTCGATCCTCCGATTACGATTACGTATTTGCGCCCTTGGGGCCCGGATGTCAAATTCAAATCGGGCGAAGACCAGGACAACAACGTTCATACGAAATGGGCGCTGGATAAATTCGGCATTCAGCTCAAGAACCAATGGATTGCTCCTTCCACGAACAATGCCTTTGAAACGAAGCTTCGCCTGTCTTTGGCAACAAACGAAAAAATGCCGGACATTATTTCGTACCGGGGCGACTTCACGCTTGTGAGAGAGCTGATTGATTCCGGCCGTTTCGTTGATGCGGGGGAGCTGTTCGACAAATACGCCAGCCAGGTATGGAAGGATGCGATGAACGAGGATCCGACCGTATGGTATCCGTACATGGAGGACGGCAAGCGGATTGGCATTCCGATTCTCGATTACGCTTACAACGGCGACCCTGTTATGTGGATCCGCGAAGACTGGATGCAGAAGCTGGGACTTTCGGCTCCAAAAACACTGGATGATCTCGAAAAGGTAATGGATGCCTTCACCAACCAGGATCCCGACGGCAACGGCAAGAAGGATACATACGGTCTGGCGATTGGCTTCAAAAACTGGATTAATACATGGATGTCGGACGCGGGCTGGATCTTTGGCGCTTACGGCACGATGCCTAACCAATGGAACAAAACCGCGGACGGCAAGCTGGAATACGGCTCCGTAACCGAGGGCTCCAAGAAGGCGCTTGCCACGCTTCAAAGCTGGATGAGCAAAGGCTACCTGCCAACCGAAGCGGGCTTGTACGACGAGACCAAAGCGGCGGAAGACTTCACGGCAGGCAAAGCGGGTATTGTCGTTGGTCCTCACTGGATGCCGGCATGGCCGCTGGAAGACGTGAAGAAGAACAATAAAGACGCACAGTACAAAGCATATCCGCTGCCAGCGGGACCAGACGGTCAAGTGGGACGTCACGGCACATCGAACTCCAACGGCGTTGTCCTGATTAATGCCGAGATGGAGCATCCGGAAGCGTTCTTCGCTTACCAGAACTACCTATTCGAGCAATACGCGAATCCGCCGGTTGGCGGAGAGTTCGAGAACGGCCTTGCCGAAGGCTATGACTGGGTTACGGTAGACGGTCAGGTGAAAACCGATGCGGCAAGCACAGGCGGTTACGCACCGGAGAAATATACGATTACGTTCGACGGTGCGCGTATTCCAAGCCTGAACATGCAAGTGCTCTCAAAGCTGGCGAACGGCGAAGAAGCGACTACTCCATTCGAGAAGAAGCTTAAGATGAGCACGCCGCAACCAGTGCTGGAAGCGGCTAAAATCGTACAGGAGCAGAAGGATTCGGTTCTGCCTCAAATGTTTACGGGCGCTCCGACCAAGACGATGCAGACAAGCAACGATATTCTGGGCAAAATGGAGAAGGATACCTTCTCTCAAATCATCTACGGCAAAGCTCCGGTTGATTCATTCGACAAGTTCGTAGAGAAGTGGAAATCCTCCGGCGGCGATAAAATCACCCAGGAAGTAAACGAGTGGTACCAATCCGTCAGCGGCGGAACAAAATAATAATAAGTTTTCGAACCGCCTCTCTATATTAGAGGCGGTTTTTTTTCGCCCCCCCGCTCGTAAAAAAGAGCAGGGTTCTTTGCGGCGTAACGCCCGTAAGGGCGCAGGAAACCGGACGGAGCGGGCAGGCACGGAGCAAGTGAATGCTTTTGAGAAGCGGGGTTTATGCTTCCGGAGTAGCTTTCTTGCAGAAAGCTTGTAGTCCGCCTTTGTTTCCGGATTCGGACCACTGGTCCAATTGTTCAATCCGGAAACAACAGCGGTCGAAAGGGCATTCACTTGCGTAGTGCCGGCCATTAGCGTAGTCCCATACCCCCAGCGCCAAAACCAGTTACCCGCAACAACCAACTCTTTTTATGTTATAGTATTGGTTATTTAAAACGACTTACGCAAAATGACGGGGGAGCTTCACATGGTATGGAACTGGTTCATTCGGAAAAGCAGCGTGCAAAATAAGTTTCTGATCGCTTCGCTGGTGCTGATTATTATACCGCTGGGACTGTTCGGGACGATCTCGCTGCAGATCTCCAAGGACTCCATCACCTCGCAGGTCAGCCAGTCGAACCTGAAGATGCTGGGACAGATTGCCGATAAGACCGACCGGATGCTGGATGACATTATCGCGGTGTCGAACCAGTTCTTCCTCAGTACCGAGGTGAACCACGCGTTTACGCAAGCCTTTGATCCAAGCAGCTACGAATATGCCATGCAGCGGGCTTCCTTCGATCAAATGCTGTCCAATTCCATCTATTCGTTTAATCGGATCAGCTTTCAAGTGCTGCTGAGAGGATTAAACGGGTTTGAATTTCCGGGGAACGGCATGGAGGAGACGTTGTCTCAGCCGGTCAGCTCGTATTCGGACAAAGAGTGGTACAGAGCGGCTGTCTACGGTCAGGGCCAGATTATTTGGGTAACCGAGCCCATGCCGGAGCTGACGGGAGTGGACCGGGGGGCCGCGTTCTACGGCGTACGGATCAGCAAACGGTTTGAGAGCGGTTCACCTACCGGCATTGTAGCGGTCAGCGTTGACGAAAGCTCGCTTAGCGACCTATACGGCAGCGCGCTCGATAAAGCGCAGGAGATCGAGATCGTGGACGCAAACGGCAGGATCATCTCTTCCGGGCATAAGGACCAGATTCGGCAGTCGCTGGCCGACCGGCCGTATTATTATAAAATCCGGGATTACGATTCCGGTTATTTCCGGGCGGAAGAAGGCGGGAAGGAGCAGTTGATCTCTTTCCAGACGATCGGCAAGACGAATTGGAAGCTCATTTCCTACACGCCAACCGCGACGGTATTGTCCAGCATCAACCAGCTTCAAAAGATCGTCATTCTGGTGTTCGCGGGCGTTGTTCTGCTCGCTTACGCGGCGTCCTATTTCATGGCAAGGCGTCTTGCCGTCCCGATCAAAAGATTGTATAACCATTTTGGGCGGGTGGAGCTTGGCGACTTATCCGTTCGTCTTCCCGTTAACTCGGAGGATGAGATCGGGCATTTGACGAGAAAGTTCAACCGGATGATCGAACGGATTCAAGAGCTGCTGGAAAATATCCGGCTGGAGCAGGAGCGCAAAAGACATGCGGAGCTGCAGGCGCTGCAATCGCAGATCAACCCGCATTTCCTGTACAATACGCTGGCCTCGATCCGCTTCATGCTCGTGAAGCACAAGCCGGAGACGATCGATTCGGTGATCGTAGCGCTGGTGAAGCTGCTGAAGCAATCGATTTCGAAGCAGGACGAGCTTATTCCGATCGGGGAGGAGCTCGAGATGGTCCGAAATTATTTGTACATTCAGCAAGTCAGGCAAGGAGACCGGATGGAGGTCCGGTATGAGCTTGAAGAAGAACTCTACGAATACAAGACCATCAAGCTTATTTTGCAGCCGCTCATCGAGAATGCGATATTCCATGGCCTGGAACGCAAGGGAGAAGGACAACGGCAGCTGGTCGTGAGAGGGTATATGGAACGAACCGATATTTGTTTTGAGATCGAGGATAATGGAATCGGGATGGATCTAGGGGCCATGGAATCCGAAGCGGCGGGAGAGCAAGACGGAAAGCTGGTTCACCGGGGCGGCTACCGGAATGTTCACGAACGGCTTCAGCTGAATTTTGGCGGAAACTACGGAATCAGCGTGCAGTCGCAGGCAGGGGAAGGAACCACGGTTCTGATCCGGATTCCGGCTATACACAAATGGGAGGAGGTGAGGACAAGATGAATATTCTCATTGTGGATGATGAACCGATGATCCGGGAATGGTTCCAGATGACGGTGGAGCGGACGGGCGGCGATTACCGGATCGCTGGCGAAGCTTCAAACGGCGAGGATGCTTTAACCTTTTGCCGGGCTAACCCCGTTGATCTTGTCGTAACGGACATTAAGATGCCGGGGATGAACGGTATCGATCTCATCAAAGCGCTGAAGGAGGAAATGCCGCATATCCGGTCGGTCGTCTTCAGCTCTTACAGCGAATTTCAATTCGCGGCCGAAGCGCTGAAATTTGGGGCAAGCGAATATATTCTGAAGGCGGAAATCACGCTGTCCGGACTGGAAGAGATTTTGCAGAAAATCAAAAAGGATATTGACCTGGATCAAAGGGCGGCCAGCGAGATGAATGCGCTGAGATACAGCCTGAATGAAAGCCAGATTACGCTGCGCAACGCCTATTTCCGCGAGCTCTTGGAGGGCGGCCGCGAGGCGGCGAGCGGTTTCGCGGAGAAAATGGAGCGCCTGCATATTGGGTTGTCCGAGAAGCATCTTGCCCTGCTTTTGGTTGGGATCGCGCAAGGCGAGGAGCCGCTTCGGATTCAGGACGAAGGGCTGCTGCAAAACGCGGTCATCAACATTTTGGACGAGACGCTGCAGCATGAGCTGGGTAACGGCTGCTCTTTCCTCTATAAGCCGGGTCTCTATATCATGCTGTGCAATTCGGTTCATACGGGACTGAAGTCGCAGCGGGAGTCGCTGCTTGTGCTGGCAAGCCGGGCAAGCGAGCATCTCCAGCGGTTTGTCGGGGCTAATGCCGTGATCGGAATCAGCCATATGTACAGCAGGCTGTCGTATTTGCCGGAGCAGCTGTCCGAAGCGCTTGCGGCAGCCGACCGTCATTTATTTTACGGCGATCCCGGCATTGCCTGGTATGAAGGAAACGGCAGCGCAGGCGGCGCGGCCTACAACGGTACCGGCTCCGGCTGGACGTCAACGTTTCAGGGCTATCTGGATAACGGACTGACGGCTAGGGCCGGCTCGTTCCTCGAGATAATCATGGACGAGATGGAGACGGGCAGATTCCTGTCCGCCAAGCAGGCGAGGTCGCTGATGCTGGAGCTGATCTATATTGCGGTCAACCGCGGCCGGACGGTAGGGGTTCCGATGGAGCAGCTGGAAACCCTCTATATCGATGCCCATGTGGAGGTTCAGCGGTATGCAACGTTCCGCGAATTGTCCGGTTGGGCGAGAACCATCTTTCACCGGATTATGGACCTGATCAACGCGCGGCGTCCGCAATATGGCGAAGCGGTGGAGCGGGCATGCGAATATATTGCGCTGCATTACGCGGAAGACCTGATGCTGCAGGACATCGCGGATCATGTTCATCTGAGCCGGACGTACATCAGTGAATTGTTCAAGAAAGAAACGGGCATGAATTATAACGAGTACCTGATGCAGGTGCGAATGGAAAAGGCCAAGGAGCTTTTGAAGCGGCAGACCTTGAAGGTTGCCGATGCCGCGGCGCTTGTCGGTTATTCGAATACGAGCTATTTCATCAAGCTGTTCAAGAGCTATACGGGCTTCTCTCCGTCGGAATATATGGAGCAGCAGCGGAAAATTTAAATAACAGATCCATCCCCTAAACATCGCGATAGCGGTGTTTTTTTGCGAAATCCAAGAATAACCGAATATCGGAGCATGGAATCCGAATATTTTGTTAGTCACTCTCGATGAAGGGCATGACTGTGCTTTATTCCTGTACTTTTGAGCTGAAAGACCGGAATATGGCGTCACTGGCGGGCTCTGTATTTCTATATACTTCACAGTAGATTCAACAAAGGGAGGTCACAGGAGATATGAAAAGAAGAAAAAGCATCATGACGGCGCTATGCGTGACCGTGCTGGCCAGCGTTGCGCTAACCGCATGCGGCGGCAATTCCACCGAGCAGCTGAACCCTAAGGACAACGGTTCTTCCGGCGGCAGCAAGACGCTGACATTCTGGCGGGCGGGCACGGACGCGCCGGAGAAAGCGTATTGGACGCGCGTCATTCAGGAATTCGAAGCCAGCCATCCGGGCGTGAAGGTGAACTACAGCGAGGTTCCGTTCGGCAACGACATGGAGACCAAGCTGAATGCCGCTTACGCAAGCGGTACCGCGCCGGATGTGCTGTCCTATACACTGGCATCGGTTGCCCAGCGGGCGAATCTTGGCCAATATGAACCGCTTGACGCTTATACGGACAAGTGGGAAGGCAAAGGCGACATGATGGAAAGCGTGCTGAACACCGGCATGTACAAAGACAAGCTCTATGGCCTCGGGTTTATTCCCGACCCGCGCGTTCTGTTATGGCGCAAGGACCTGTTCGAAGCGGCGGGACTTGATCCCGAGAAGCCGCCGGCAAGCTGGGAAGAGCTGGCGAAGGACGCGGAGCTGTTGACGAAGAAAGACGGCAATACAACGGTGATGGCGGGTCTCGCGATTCCAACGGCTAACGCTTGGACCTTCTGGCAGTCGTTTGTCCTGCAGAACGGCGGCAAAATCATTGATGCCGACAAGAACGAGCCGCTCTTCGATTCTCCGGAATCGATTGAGGCAACGCAGTATATCGTGGATCTGGTGAAAAAAGGCGTAACGATTCCGAACGACTCGGCGAAATCCAACGAGAACCTGTTCCCGAACGGCAAAGCCGCAATCGCTTACGACAGTCCGGCGGCTTACGTCAACACGCAAAAGGATCATCCGGAGCTGGCCGGCAAGATAGGCGTATCCGGTCCAATCGAACGCAAGACAAAAGCAACCTTCGCCGGTATGCGCCTGCTCTTCATGAGCTCGCAAAGCAAGCAGAAGGATCTGGCGTTTGAATTCATGCAGACGGTCATGTCCAAGGAAGAGACCTGGAACCGTTACAAGGAGCTTGGCACGCCGGTTGTCCTGAACTCGCTGAAGGATGATTACATCAAAGACAAACCGGAAATGAACCAGGCGGTATTCGACGCGGTATCCTACGGGGAAGGTGCTGCAAAGGTCACTTACTCCAGCAAAATGTACGAGATCATCAGCCAGCATCTTGAAGCAGCCTTCTACAACACGAAAACAGCGGAGCAAGCCATGAAGGATGCGGCCGCGGAGCTGAAAAAAGAGCTTCCGAACCTGATTACCAACTAACCGGCATTCATCTAGCAAGTGGTAGGCGCCTGTTGCTGCAAGAAAGACAGGCGCCTTTTTCAAAGGATTTTTCTTATTGAAGGAAGAGAGGTGAGGCGTTATGAATTCCGCGAATTCGGCAACGGCAGCAAGCAAGGTGTCAACCCGCAAAAGCCGGCGGCGCGCCCCAATCGATAAAGCCGGATACTTGTTTATTGCCCCGGGTTATCTCGTTTATTTCGCGTTTATTTTTATCCCGCTGCTGGTGGGGCTGTATTACAGCTTTACGAACTACAACTTCTATTCGACGCCGGCGTTTGTCGGTTTCGACAACTACGTAAGGCTGTTCCATGACAAGCTGTTTGGCACGGCGGTGTACAATACGTTTATTTATTCCTTGTTTTCGATTTTCCCGCAGATGGCATTAGGCCTCTTGCTCGCGGTACTGCTGAACGGTAAGCTGAGAGGCCGCTTGTTCGCACGCGTCAGCGTTTATATTCCGAACGTCACCTCCATGGTTGCGGTCTCGATGATCTGGCTGTGGATTTACGATCCTTCCCTTGGGATATTGAATCGCGTGCTGAAGACGGTTGGCCTCGCCCCGGTGCAATGGCTGTACGATCCAAGCACGGCGATGGCCGCTATCATTATGATGGGAATCTGGAAATCCATCGGCTACACGATGATCGTGTATTTGTCAGGTCTGCAGTCCATCCCTACAAGCCTGTACGAAGCCGCTCATATGGATGGCGCAACAAAGGTCCGGCAGTTTTTCGCCATCACGATCCCGATGCTTAAGCCAACAACGTTTTTTATTCTGGTTATGTCCTGCATCAACTCGTTTATGGTGTTTGAGCAGGTTAACATTCTGACCAACGGCGGACCGCTGAACAAAACGACAACCATCGTGCATCAGATTTACCTGCGCGGCTTCCAGGATTTCCAGATGGGCTACGCATCGGCGATGGCGATGGTCCTGTTCGTGATTACGCTGCTTATTACTTTGCTGAATTTCCGTCTCGGAAATAAAGGGAATGACACGGATGTGGATTAGGAGGCGGACCTGAAATGACTAGAAAATGGCCTACTGTACTTTTTTCAATCGTTATGTTTATCATTGCATTGCTTATGCTGTTCCCGTTCTTGTTAATGGTTGTTACTTCGCTGAAAACGATGGGAGAGATCCAGTCCCCGACGTTTACGTTTATTCCGAAACATTGGTTATTCGACAATTACTCGGTCGCCATGGGACGAGGCGATTGGCTCCGATATTTCTATAACTCGTTTATCGTAACCGGCGTTACCGTTGTATTCAGCCTGGTGTTTAACTCCATGGCGGGCTTTGCTTTTGCAAGGCTGCGGTTCCCGGGCCGGGACGTGCTCTTCTTCTCCGTGCTGATCGGCATTATGGTGCCGCCGCAGGCGACGATGATTCCAACCTTCCTGATGATGAAGATGTTCCCGTTCTTTGGGGGGAACGACTGGATGGGGCAAGGCGGTTTTGGCTTCATCAACAGCTATACGGGTCTGGTGCTGCCGTTTATCGCAGGGTCCTTCGGGATTTTCCTGTGCCGGCAATATTTCTTGAATTTTCCGCGGGCGCTTGACGAGGCGGCGCAGATTGACGGAGCGAATGTCTTCCGCGTCTTCTTCCGGATTTATCTGCCGCTCAGCAAGCCGATTCTGGCAACGCTGGCAATCTTCAAGACCACGGCAACATGGAACGATTACATGTGGCCGCTTATTATGACCAATACGGAGCATATGCGGACCGTGCAGCTTGGCCTCACCATTTTCCGCAGCGAGACGAACGTGGAATGGAATTTGCTGATGGCGGCAACTACCTTAGTCGTATTGCCTCTTGTATTATTATTCTTGGCAGCGCAGAAATACTTCGTGCAGGGGATTGTAACAACAGGTCTGAAATAAGGGGGATCTCATGAGAACGATTATGATTATGCTCGATACGTTGAACCGAAGAGCTTTATCCGCTTACGGCGGGGACGGCGTTCGGACGCCTAATATCGACCGGCTGGCAGAGCAGTCCGTCGTCTTCGACCAGCATTGGTCCGGGTCGCTGCCTTGCATGCCGGCTCGGCGCGATATGCTGACGGGACGGGCCGCCTTTCTGGAAAAAGGCTGGGGCGGCATTGAACCGTTTGACCGCACTTTGCCGTCGTCGCTGAGGGAGGCCGGCGTGTTCAGTCATATCGTTACCGACCATTATCATTATTTTGCTACGGGCGGAGAGAATTATTGCCAGTCCTTCTCCACTTGGGATTTCCACCGGGGGCAGGAGGATGATCCTTGGGTTTCTTCTATTAAGAATCTCCCGGAGCCGGAACGTTATTACGGCCAGGTGCGCGCGCAATGCGAGAAGAACCGTACGCAATTTCTTCGCGAAGAGGATTATCCGGGGCCAAGGGCCATTCGGGCGGCATGCGATTGGCTGGAGAAAAACGGGCGCGAGGACCGGTATTTCCTGACCGTGGAAGCTTTTGACCCGCATGAGCCGTTTGATACGCCCGACCATTATTTGCGGATGTACCAGGACAGCTATGAAGGTCCAACCTACAGCTGGCCGAAATACGGCACGGTTGACGTACCGCCGGAGGCGCTTGCCCATATTCAGAAGCGTTACGCGGCTACTCTTACGATGATCGACCATTGGCTTGGCAAGCTGCTCGATACCATGGAACGGCTGGATATTCTGGACGATACGCTTGTTATTTTTACGACCGACCACGGTTTATTGCTAGGCGAGCACGAACAGACCGGCAAAAACGTCATGCATGTCTATAACGAGCTGGCCCATATCCCGCTGATGATTCGTCTTCCCGAAGGGCGAGGGGCGGGTACCCGTATCCAGGCGCTTACGCAAAATATCGATCTTATGCCAACGATCCTGGATTATATGGGAGCTGAGATTCCGGAAACGGTGCAAGGCGCCTCGCTTCGCGGATTGCTTGAAGGAACCGAGGAGAAGGTTAGGGAAGCGGCTTTGTACGGCTACCACGGGATGTGCGTCAATGTAACGGATGGCCGTTATACGTATATGCGCGCACCGGTCTCCAAAGATAACTACCCGTGTTATGCATACACAGCTATGCCGACCACCTTCCGTTCTTATCTCGGACGCGTAGCGCCGGAGCGGATTGAAGCGGGCCGGTTCCTGCCTTATACGGCCTATCCGGTGTTCAAAATTCCGGAAAGCACGCAAGGGGTAACGTATGCCCGGAATCAATTCGTCATGGAGACGAAGTTATATGATCTGGCGGAGGACGAGCATCAGGAGCATCCGCTTCAGGATGAGGCGGCCGAGGCACGGATGATGGAGCTTCTCGTTGCGGGCATGAAGCAGGCGGGGGCGCCGGAAGAGCAGTATGTCCGGCTTGGACTCTTGCAACAATAATAGAGCAGATGGCAGTATTAACTCTTCCGTGAAATAACAAGCGGAAAGCGTTGTACTGCCATTTCTTATTATGGTAGTGTTGAAATAAGAGATTCTTAGAGTGGTTAGATTGATCATAGACACTTCTTATACGGAGAGGAAGTTGAAGATGGCACAGGAATCGGATCATAACACGGTAAAATCCTGCTGTTCAACCGATCGTTCATCGGTTGTCCTTGCACCAAAGAACCTGAAGCTGAAAGCTGCGGTTAAACCGGCGGACTCTAAGCCGGCAGCCGATACGAATTCCGATACAACGGGAATGGTGTTCATTCCGGGAGGGACCTTCCTGATGGGCACCAATGATAAGGAAGGCTTTGCGGCTGACGGGGAAGGCCCGGTTCATAGCGTTACCGTAAACAGCTATTATATGGACGAAACGGCGGTTACGAATGAGCAGTTCGGACGTTTTATCGCGGCAACGGGGTACATCACCGAAGCCCAGAGGTTTGGCTGGTCTTACGTATTCCATCTGTTCGTTTCGGAGGCGGAAGCGGCAAAGGTGAAGACGGTGCCGCAAACGGCCCCTTGGTGGTACCCGGTAGAAGGCGCAGACTGGAACCATCCGGAAGGACCGGATTCCACAATTGAAGGCCGCGAGGATCATCCGGTTATTCATGTCAGCTGGAATGATGCGATGGCGTATTGCGAGTGGGCGGGCAGGCGTCTGCCGACGGAAGCGGAATGGGAATACGCGGGCCGAGGCGGACTTGCGCAGAAGCGCTACCCGTGGGGCGATGAGCTGAAGCAAGGCGGCGAGCATAACTGCAACATTTGGCAGGGCAAGTTCCCGGTCAAAAATCACGCCAGCGACGGTTACTTAGGCACTGCCCCGGCCAAGAGCTTCCGGCCAAACGGCTACGGCCTCTATAATATGGCGGGCAACGTATGGGAATGGTGCTCGGACTGGTTTAGTCCGACCTACTACCAAAGCGGCGAAAGCGATAACCCGCTTGGCCCTCGCACCGGTGAAGGGCGCGTCATGCGGGGCGGCTCGTATCTTTGCCACAGCTCCTACTGCAACCGTTACCGGGTAGCGGCGCGCAGCAAGAATACCCCCGACAGCTCCACCGGCAATTGCGGGTTCCGCACGGTGCTGTCCGCACCGCAGCAATAATGGAAAAGCCGTCTACCAAGCTGCAATTAGCTTGGTAGACGGCTTTTTTAGTGCCCTCAATCGCGGTGGCTCGTCACCCCCGGCTCCAAAGGGCCGTTTTCTCCAAGCTTAACGATGCCGCGCATCGTTAAGCTCCCCGAAACAGCTCGCTGGGCTGCCTTAACGATGTCGCACATCGTTAAGGCGCGCCAAATCGCCGAAAGCACGGTTTCCCCCGGAACTTTTCATTAAGCCGCTTCCTTCTGTCCCGTCCAACTTACAAGTCACAATCTTATCCTTTCAGGTCACCGGAGTGGTAGTGAGACTGCCGCCCAAAATCCTACAATGAACTCATGAACCACGGTATACCGGGGTCAACAAACCTACAAGAGTTGATAAAGGGAAGGGAGCTCTCAACGATGTTAAAGAGCAAAAAGATGCTTATCACGCTTAGCCTGCTGGCTGTATCGATGTCGCTCGCCGCATGCGGCGGCAACAATAACGGCAATAGCACAACTGGCGGCAATGCCAACGCCTCCGCAAGCGCCAATACGAACGCTAACGCGCCGGCTTCGGAATCGCCAAGCACGGATGCGGCGGCAACAACGGAAGCGAACGGTCCGACTGAAGCGAAGCCTGCCGAGCTCACGATTTGGCCGGATACGGCGGAAGACAAACTCGCGGTCATCCAAGCGGCAGCAGATAAATACACGGCCGCAACAGGCATCAAGATCAATATCAAGCCGGTAGCGATGAACGATCAGCCGGATGTGCTTGCCCTCGACGGTCCTGCAGGCAAAGGTCCGGACCTGTTCTACCAGCCGGGCATCGGCAGCTTGGTTGTGAAGGGTCTCGTGCAAGAGGTGAAAGCGTCGGATGAAGTAAAGGGCACCTACACGCCGGAAGCGCTTGCGGCTCTTAGCCAAAACGGCGTGCTGTACGGACTGCCGCTTGTAACCGAAACGTACGCTCTCTTCTATAATAAGAAGCTTGTTCCTACGGCGCCTGCAACGATTGCAGACCTGGAGCAAATTATGAAGGACCAGACAGACGCGAAGAAGCAAAACTACGGCTTCCTCTTTGAGGCGGCGAACTTCTACTTCGCTTGGGGCTTCCTCGGCGGCGAAGGCGGCTATATTTTCAAAGACAACGGCGGCAAATACGATATCAACGATATCGGTCTGAACAAGGAAGGCACGGTAAAAGGCGCTTCCCTGATCCAAAGCTGGTTCAACAACGGCTACCTGCCTAAAGGCGTAAACGGCGACATCGTTGGCGGTCTGTTCACGCAAGGCAAAGTTGGCGCGGTTATCAACGGACCGTGGGCTATCAACGATTACAAAAAAGCGCTCGGCGACGATCTGGCGGTTGCTCCAATCCCTAACCTTGAAGGCGGCGCACATCCAACCTCCTTCATCGGCGTAAAAGGCTGGATGCTCTCCAAGTTCTCGAAGAGCCCGGAATGGGCGGCAGATTTTGCGGCCTTCCTGACGAACGAAGAGAACGCGCTTGAATACTTCAAGAAAACGGGCGAGGTTCCTCCGGTTATCAACGTACTGAACAATCCGGTTCTGACGGGTGATCCGCTTGTAGCCGGCTTCTCGCAGCAAATCCAATACGGCCAGCCGTTCCCGACGGTTCCCGAGCTTGACCACGTATGGGATCCAATGGCGAATGCCCTGAAATTCATCACGGAAGGCAAAGACGTGCAAGCTTCCCTGGACGATGCCGTCAAACTCATTAACGACAAGATGAAAATGGCCGGCGCGAAGTAAGGCAAATCTTGCACGCCACACCATGAACGAATGGAAAGGGGCTCCCGCAGCCCCTTTCCATATTAAATTGCATTCGGAAATATGGAAGGTGAACCAGACATGAATCTCAATGCCCCGGAGCCGGCTACGCAGGCCAGACAGAGCCATCATAATCCTGCCCTCGCGACGGTCCTGTCCATCGTCCCTGGATTAGGCCAGCTGTACAACCGAAGGTGGATTAAAGGAATTGTATTTCTTGTCATTGGCTTAAGCTTGATCCTTGCGTTATCCATGCCTATCGCAAACAGCATCGCAGGAATGATTACGCTCGGGGACAACCCGGAGACCGATGATTCCCGCAACCTGCTCGTTCAAGGCTTGTTATCGGCTATCATCGGCTTCATCCTGCTGAGCCTTTACGCGCTGAATATGGTGGATGCCAGCAAGGATGCGAAAAAACGGCAGGCGGGGATCCGCACGCCATCCGTGCGGCAGGCCTTCCAGGACAGCTGGGAGCATGGCTTCCCTTATTTTGTCGTCGTGCCGAACTTCATCATGATGGCGCTGATCGTTATTTTCCCGCTGCTGTTTATGATCTCTCTCGCTTTTACCAACTACAACCTGTACAATTCTCCGCCTGCCCATTTGCTGGATTGGGTCGGTTTTGCGAACTTCAAAGCCCTGTTCACGGAAGCCGTGTGGAGCAAAAGCTTGTTTACCGTTCTATCCTGGACGGTCGTATGGACGCTTGTCGCGACAACGCTGCAAATTATGCTGGCCTTTTTCCTTGCGGTGATGATCAACGACAGCCGCGTCCGATTCAAGCGCTTGATCCGTACGGTTATGATTCTCCCTTGGGCGGTACCGTCTTTTATGACCGTGCTGGTGTTTACGGCCATGTTTAACGATACGTTTGGCGCGATTAACCGGGATATTTTCTCCCACTTCGGCGTGTCGATTCCTTGGCTCTCGGATCCAACCTGGGCGCGAGTAGCGATTATCGGCATTCAGGTGTGGCTTGGTTTCCCTTATGTGTTCACGCTGATTACCGGCGTCCTGCAGGGGATCTCGAAGGATTGGTATGAAGCAGCCGATGTGGACGGAGGCTCCCGCTGGAAGAAGTTCCGCTTCATCACGATGCCGCATGTGCTCTTCGCAACGGCTCCGCTGCTCATCATGCAATACTCGTACAATTTCAATAACTTCAATATTATTTACCTGTTCAACAAAGGCGGCCCTCCGGTACCGGGCCAGAACTCGGGCGCGACCGACATCCTGATCTCATGGGTGTACAGCCTGACGTTTAAGGAGAACAACTACAAAATGGCTGCCGCCGTGTCCATCATCATGGGTATAGTCGTAGCGGCGTTTGCTCTCTATCAATTCCGCAGAACCCGTTCCTTCAGAGAGGAGGATATGTATTAAGATGAAACGCTCGCTCAAATCCGCTCTGGAAGTGTCCGGCATTTATCTGGTTGTCCTAATTATGTTCGTCATCATTCTGTACCCGCTGCTGTGGGCGTTCAGCATGTCCCTCAACCCGGGCACCAGCTTGTTTTCGCTCAAGATGATCCCTGACAACTGGTCGCTCGAGCATTACGAATGGCTGTTCAACAACCCGAGCAGCAACTACACCCTATGGTATAAAAATACGCTAATCATCGCGTTTGCGAACGGTCTTGCCTCGGTCTGCATCGTATCCATCGTTGCGTACGTGTTCTCGCGATTCCGTTTTGTCGGACGCAAGAACAGCATTTATACGTTCCTTCTGCTGCAGATGTTCCCGGTCTTGATGGGGATGGTGGCGATCTACCTGCTGCTCAATACGGTTAATCTGCTGGATACGTTTTTGGGCTTGATTCTGATCTATGTGTTTGGCGGCCTGCCGATGAACCTTTTCCTTGTAAAAGGTTACCTCGATACGATTCCGCGCGACCTCGACGAATCGGCCAAAATCGACGGAGCGGGCTACCTGACGATTTTCTTCCGGATTCTGGTACCGCTTGCCAGCCCGATTATCGCGGTCGTTGCCTTGTTTACGTTTATGGCGCCGTTCTTCGACTTCCTGACGCCGCAGATCATTATCCGCAGCCCGGAGAAGTTTACGCTGGCGCTAGGGTTGTACAACTTCATTAACGATAAGTTCGCGAACAACTTTACGATGTTTGCCGCAGGCACGATTCTGATTGCGATTCCGATCTCGATCGTTTTCCTGCTGCTGCAAAGGTTCCTCATTTCCGGCCTTGCCGATGGGGCAACCAAGGGATAAATACGATGCTTTTCAGATCAGGAGGAATGGGATCAATGCCATCATTATTAAAGAAGCTGATGATACTGTGCATGGCGCTCCTTATTATGATCCCCCCGCTGTCCGCTAGTGCGGACGGCGTTTCCGGGGTTAATAATGAATACGCTTACATTCGGATTCATAATCCTTGGCAAGGGTATTCGCTTTATGAGGATGCCGGGGGCAAGGTGCGGTACGGGTTTCCAGCAATAAATGATCCGTATGCGCAGTGGTTAATCGAAGAAAAGGATGGACACAAGCGTTTCAAGAACCGCGCGACCGGCCATTACATGAACTCCGAGCAAGTAACGGATGCGAATATTACGAATGCGGTGGAGAGCTCGGCAATAAGCGAAGGCTCGGCTTCGGACACTTGGGATATTGCGGAAGTGGCCAGCAAGCCCGGCGAGTTCAACCTTATCAGCACCCGCAATTCGTCGTGGATTGTGAACTTCCAGATTCAAGACGGCAAGGTGCAGGCGAACAACTGGGCGCAAAAGGATTGGGGAAGCGCGACATGGACGCTTGAGCCCGCCGATGCATCTGAGCCGGTACGGATCGTCAACCCCTGGAACGGCTCCTATTTATATGAAGAAGACGGGGAAGCGAAATACGGGGAAGTCGCGTTAAACAACGCGTCCTCGCAATGGTTAGTTGAAGACAAGGACGGCTACAAACGCCTCAAGAACCGCGCCACCGGGCATTATCTCCATTCGCAGGCCATTACTGCGGAGCAAATTACGAATCCGGTCGGCATTTCCGCGATTGCCGAGGGCTGGACATCCGATCTATGGTCCCTCGAAGCGGCTGACGATAATGGCGGCATCAACATCGTCAGCTCCCGCGATAACGGCTGGATTGTGAATATCCAAGGCACCGGCAATGGACCGGACGGCATCGTCCGTGCGAACAACTGGGCGCAGAAGAGCTGGGGCAGCGCCGTCTGGAAGCTTGAACCCGCGGCGGATACCGCTCCGAAGCGGATCAAGAACAACTGGAAGGGCACCTATCTGTACGAAGATAGCGGTCAGATCAAATACGGAGAGCCTGCCTACACGGATAAGGCTTCGCAATGGATTCTGATCGACACGGCTACCGGAACATTGCTGCGTAATCTCGCTACCGGTCATTTTGTAACAAGCGTCGATTACGCGGGAGCAACGCCGCTCTCGGCAGAGGACTCGCCAAGCGCGGATTCGGCCTGGGTAGTTGCGGCGGCCAAGAATGACAGCGGTGGTGAAGTCGAAGGCTACATTACGCTTGGAAGCGCCGCAAACGCAAACAGCTTCATCAACGTGCAGAATCAGGACGGCTTCGCGCAGGGCAATAACTGGGCGCAGGCAACCTGGGGCAGCGCGCAATGGGCGCTGGAGGATCCGGCTCCGCCGAAGGAACCCGTTGTTCCGTATATCCGGATCAAGAACAACTGGCTGCAGCTGTATTTGTTCGAGGATGCAAACGGCGTTGTTCAATACGGCAACATACAGCCTTCGGACCGGAATGCGCAGTGGCTGGTTGAGGAGCATGACGGCGTGAAGCGGATCAAGAACCGCGGTACCGGTCACTATTTGAACAATGACGGAGTAACCGAGGACCGGGACGCGCTAAAATCTACCGCCTTGGCCGACGATTCACAGGCTGGCGATTGGACGATCGAGACGTATCAAGGCAATAAGCTGATCGGCAAGCCCGGCGATACCGGCGGCAAATACGTCAACGTCGAGAACAAGCTGAAGCATGCGCAGCTTAGCGTGGTGCCGAAGGATTGGGGCAGCCCGAAATGGGAGTTTATTACGGTAGGCGAGACAACTCCATCCTACGTGCGTCTGAAGAATAGCTATTTTGGCCAATATCTCTTTGAGGACAAGAATGGCAAGGTTGCTTACGGCCAGCCGGCGGCGGACGATCCGGCTTCCCAATGGTCGCTTGAGACTGCTCCGCAAGGCGTATACATCGTGAACAAGGCGACCGGTCATATGATTTCGAATGAGAACATCAACCGTGATCCTACCAATGAATCGGATCCGCATCTGAAAGCGCTGGAAAGCTTGACTCTGGATAAATCATGGGGCAGCGTGCAATGGGCAGTATCGGATGTGGAAGGCGCTGCGAATACAAAGGTATTAAGCAA
This sequence comes from Paenibacillus sp. BK720, assembly GCF_011761545.1. Classification (NCBI taxonomy): domain Bacteria; kingdom Bacillati; phylum Bacillota; class Bacilli; order Caryophanales; family Paenibacillaceae; genus Paenibacillus; species Paenibacillus sp. BK720. The sequence goes on from NZ_JAASRQ010000003.1 coordinate 816,969, forward strand.
TGGATGGAATGCGAACTGGAATAACGAACCTGCCCGCATCCATATCCAGGACCGGACCGGCTATGGTCAGGCGAGCCCGATTCCTGCCGACTGGGGCAGTGCGCAGTGGGTGCTCGAGCCTGCACCCCAAGCGCAGGCCGAGCTGCCGGAGGGTTTTATACGCATCAGGAATGAAGCTAACGGTCAATACCTATACGAGAACGGCAACAACGTTGTGCTGTACGGTACGCCTGAAGCAAACAACGCGGCCTCGCATTGGAAGATTGCAAGTCATGACGGCAAGCAGCAAATCGTAAACCGGGCGACCGGCGACGCGATTTCGATTGAACATCTGGAAAGCTACCTCGAGACAACGGCATCGCCTTCCGCTGAAGACACGAAGGTACAATGGGTGGTCGAAAACGGTCCTACAGCCGGCATCTATCTTATGCGCAGTGCCGCAGAGGGCTATGAAGACAACTATATCCATACCGAAGACCTGCAAGGTTACGCGCAGTATGAGCTGAGGTCCGTTGAAAGCCGCGGCGTGCAGTGGAGATTCGAGACGGCACCGGCGGAAGCGGTGACGGTACCGCCGATTGACGGACCGGCCAACGCGGTAACGCCTGTACTGAAGGAGCTTAACGCGGTACGGATTACGGACGCAGCCAGCGGCAAAGCGCTGATTGAACGCAATGGTGTTATTGTGGCGGATACGCCTGCCGCTGCCGACGGCAAAGCTGCCGAATGGCTGCCGCAGGATTATAACGGCCATAAGCAATACGTGAACCAAGCAACCGGTCATAAGCTGGCTGTGAAGGCAAGCGGTCAGGCAACCGTGTCGGCCGATGGGGCAAGCTTGTCCACGCAATGGGATGTCTCGTCTCACGCGGGTTATCAGTTGCTCGGCAATGCTTCGGCAGCAGGGCAGTATTTGACGCTTGAAGAGAAAGGAGCCGCATCCGTTCAAACGGTAGAGCCATCCGAGGACTCGGCGCATTGGCTGCTTCTGCCCGTGAAGAGCGATGTCCGCTATGAAGCGGAGGACGCTTTCATGACAGGCGGTGTTTTCGCAAACGGTACTTATGCGGCTGGCTTCACGCATGAGGATGCAGTCCTGCTGTTTGCCGTCCATACGGACAAAGCAGATAACTACGCTGCTAAGATTCGTTTCCGGAATAGCGACAGCAGCGTAAAAACGTTAGCTCTTTACGTCAATGGCCTGAGACAAGCAGAAGCTGCGCAGTTCCCAAGCACAGGCGGGAACTGGTCGGACCTTGCCCTCGAGCTGCCGCTTCGCGCCGGCTTTAACACCGTATCGTTTCAATACGATAGCGGCAGTACGGACGGTATCGAAGCAGATTACCTCCTTGTGCGCAATACGGTAAGCAAGAACTACCGCGGAGCAACTGTTCCGTTTACGACCTATGAAGCTGAACACGGTTCAACAAACGGCACCCTCATTAAAGAGGACCGTACGTTTAAAACCTTCGCTTCCGAGGCCTCCGGAAGAGAGGCGGTTCGTCTGGATGCAACGGGACAATACGTCGAGCTCAAGACAACGGAGCAGGCAAATGCGCTCACCATGCGTTATATCCTTCCCGACTCTTCGGCAGGGGATGGCGAAGAGCATACGTTAACGCTTTACGTTAACGGCAGGAAGCAAGGCAAGATCAACCTTTCCAGCAAATACAGCTGGGTGTACGGCAAATATCCGTGGACGAATAATCCGGCTGACGGTGATGCCCATCGTTTCTATGACGAGTCCCGCTTATTAATAGGGGACGTACCGGCAGGCTCCGCGATTCGCCTCGTGAAGGAAGCAGACGATACCGCGCGATATTACGTGGTGGATCTGGTTGATCTCGAACAGGCGCCCGATGCATATGCGAAGCCGGAGGGTTACGTATCCGTTGCTGACTTTGGCGCAACAGCCAATGACAGCTCCGATGACTCGGCAGCTTTCGAAGCGGCAATCGCGGCTGCCAAGGAGCAAGGCACCGGCGTATGGATTCCGGCAGGAAGCTTTACGCTTGCACAAGGCCCTCTCCATATCGACAACGTCACCATCCGCGGAGCCGGAATTTGGCATACGGAGCTGCATGGCGAAGGCTTCCTGGCGGAAGGTAGCAAAGTTCGCGTCTACGATTTGTATATGGATCTTGGCGTAACGGGACGCCATGACGAGCTGCGCGAAGCGGGCTTTGACGGAACGTTTGGCCAAAGCTCCGTCATTCAGAACGTATGGATCGAACATGCCAAAGCGGGCATCTGGTCGATGCGAAGCGATGCGGGAGTTGTGACGGATGGCTTGTACGTAGGCGGCGTGCGTATTCGCGATACCTACGCGGACGGCATCAATTTTACAACGGGCACCAGAAACTCGATGATTGAGCAGACGTTTATCCGGAATTCCGGCGACGACAGCATCGCGCTTTGGTCGCAGAAACCGGAAGGCGTATCCGACGCTGACAGCCGGGTAAGCAACAATACGGTGCGCTTCAATACGGTTCAGCTGCCATGGCTAGCCGATAACGTTGCGATCTTTGGCGGGCGCGATAACAATGTGCAAGATAACATCCTGTCGGATACGGTGGGCTTTGGCGCGGGGATTGCCGTATCGACGCGGTTTAATCCGGTTGCTTTCGACGGCACCACGCTTATCGAGCGCAATACACTGATCCGTACCGGCGGCCGCGAGCCAAGCTGGGGGCAAAACTTCGGAGCGATTTGGCTGTTCACGGGCGACAAACCGATTGATGCGGACATTAAAATCCGCGATAACACCGCTCTGGACAGCACGTATCAAGGCTTGTACGTAAACGGACCAAACGCGATTGCTGACGGTACCCGCAGCATTACGATCGAGAATTACGTCATTGACGGTACCGGCACATGGGGCATTCATGTCAACAATGACGTAAGCGGCTCTATCAATCTGGATAATGTCATTGTACGCAACACCAAGATTGGTCCGGTCTTTAATGCGAAAGCTAAGGGCTTTGAGCTTCGGACGATTACGCACGAAGACAATCCGGGCACAGGCCATACAGGCGGAGGCGGTTCAACTCCGGCTGAGCCATCGGTTAACCATGACGCAGAGCTGAAAGACGGACTAACCGCAGGCAAAAAAGAGATCGTCATCGACCTGCCGGCAAATGGCGCAGCAGGCACGGCCGAGTTCTCGGGCGCCGTACTGAAGACGGCTGCCTCCGCCCCGCAGGAGGCAGCCATTATCATCCGATATGGCGGTATAACCTACACGCTTCCATCGACGATATGGACGATTCTGGAGGAAGCTGGTTATGCGGATGCGTTGGCCGCTGCCGATGCCAAGCTGACGTTAACACTCTCGCCGGCTTCCGGCACGCTAGTCGACGAAATGAAGAGCAAAGCTGCTTCCGCCGGCTTTACCCTTGCCGGCAATCCGGTTTCCTTCGAGCTGTCGCTGCAATCCGGCGGCCAGTCCATGACCGTCCATCAATTCGGCAAACAATTTATTGCAAGAAGCTTTACGTTTAATGGCCAGGTAGATCAGGCTCACAGCTCTGTTGTTGTTTACGATCCGGCAGCGGGCCTGTTCAGAACGGTACCTGCGTTGTTCGCAAGCCAAGGCGGAGATACGGTCGTGACGGTACTCAGCGCAACAAACAGCTTGTACGCCGTTGCGGTGACGGATGCTTCCTTTAAGGATATCGCTGTCCACTGGGCCAAGGCCGATATTCTGCTATTGGCAAACAAACGGATTGTGAATGGCGTATCAGCTGATCTGTTCGCGCCTAACCGGAATATGACGAGAGCCGAGTTCGCGGCGCTTGTCGTAAAAGCGCTTGGCCTTACACGAGGCAGTGCCGCATCAACACCATCCTTTGCGGATGTCCCTTCAACCGCCTGGTATGCTTCTTATGTGCGGACCGTCGTTCAATACGGCATTGTAAAAGGCATGAGTGACGGGACGTTCCGTCCGAATCAGGAAATTACCCGTCAGGAAATGGCGGTTATGCTGACGCGGGCATTGGACCAGATTACGAAGCACGAACAAATCCACTTTGAAGCGCCCAAAGCGGCCTTCCCGCAAGACGGCAGCCAGATCGCCGATTGGGCGCAATCCTCAATCGACGAGCTTGTTGCCAAAGGCATCATGCAGGGCAAATCGGCCGGCAAGTTTGCGCCGCTCGATCACGCGACACGCGCCGAAGCGGCGGTCACGCTGAAGCGATTGCTTCAGGTGGCTGGCCTCATGAACAAATAATAGGCAGCTAGAAAACGGCAATGGCGCCACTGGATCTTCCAGTGGCGCCATTGCCTATTTTTGCCGTATGACAGCTTGCTGGTTTTGATAGAATAATGATAAAAGCACAACTTGTTAATCATTGCTGCTTCAAGACGTAAGATTTTTCATAGGAAATTGAGAAGTTGCTAAGGATTTGTTAAGGAATCATTCGTATACTTGATAACATATCAAAGCGCTCCAGGAGGCATTATGACCGTGAATACAATATTAATGGTAGATGATGAAGCAGAGATCATTAAGCTGATGAGCATTTATCTCCATAACGAAGGATACAGGTATCTGCAGGCGTCAAACGGACTTGAGGCTCTCGAGATTTTGGAAAAGCAGCATGTCGATCTGATCATCCTAGATCTGATGATGCCCAAAATGGATGGAATCGAGGCCTGCATGAAAATACGGGAAAATAATCATATTCCCATTATTATGCTCTCTGCAAAGAGTCAGGATATCGATAAAATATCGGGTCTCAGCGTAGGCGCGGACGATTATGTAACCAAGCCGTTTAGTCCGCTTGAGCTTATCGCGCGAATCAAATCGCAGCTTCGCCGAATGAAGCAATTCAAGACCGGTCCATCAAACGCAAGCGAAATTCAAATTGACAACGTGATTATTAATATCGCCTCCCATACGGTTATGGTCGACCAGAAGGAGATTAAGCTGACTCCAAGGGAGTTTGCGCTTCTGCGGTTTTTGGCGGTTAATCGCGGCAATGTGCTCAGCATGGAGCAGATTTATGAAGAGGTATGGAACGAGCCTTTTATGGAATCCAAGAACAGCGTGATGGTTCATATCCGCAAGCTCCGCGAAAAAATCGAATGCGACCCGCGCAACCCCCGCATTATAAAAACGGTTTGGGGGATCGGCTATAAAATTGAGGCCGTCTGATGCAGAGAGGGGAGTTTGTCATGAAAGCGAAATGGATCTTTACGATCCGGTGGCGTTTAATGCTGATCATGCTTATGAGTCTCGGCATGACGGCGCTTGCGCTTTTTGTCGGTTATTATTTGACGGGTCCGCTTCTGAAGGTGAAGCTGTTCCAGCCGCCGATTGATTGGTTAGTTAATACTTACGGCTCCCAGGTCGTTATGCTCGTTACCGCCGTCCTCTGTTTTCCTTATTTCTTCTTTGTGGCCAGCAGCGGACTCGTGAGAGATTTGCGCAATGTGGATGCGGGGCTGCAGGACATCCTGGAAGGACGCTTGGGCGAACAGGTAAAGGTAGGGGGAAGAGACGAATTAGCCCGGGTTGCGGATAGCGTGAATCAAGTAAGCAGCCAGCTGGACCATAACCTGGAGGAAATGATACGCGGACTGGAGGCCATCGCGGAGGGTCAATTTGACTATCGCATTCCGGAGATGGACGGCAGCAAGATAGGGAAAATGGTGTCCAGCATCAACCGGATGAGCGAGCGGCTCCATCGTTCGATTCAGGAGGAGCGTAATGCGGAGAAAACGAAAAACGATCTCATCACAGGTGTTTCTCACGACCTGAGGACTCCGCTTACCTCGATATTAGGTTTTCTCGAAGTTATAGAAAAGGATCGATACAAAGACGAAACGGAGCTCAGGTATTACGTGAATATCGCCTATGAAAAATCGTTAAGCCTGCGGCGTCTTATTGATGATTTGTTTGAATACACCCGGATCAATAACGGGATGCCGCTTGATCTCCGTCAGCTTGATATCATCGGGTTGATCGGGCAGCTTAACGAGGAGTTTGTTCCTGCGCTTGAAGCAGCGGGGATGGAGAGCAGAGTTGATTTCCAAGACGAAAGCCGCAAGATTATGGCAGACGGAGGCTTGTTGGTAAGGGCTTATGAGAACCTGATATCCAATGCCATACAATACGGCCGGGAAGGACGTTACGTAGATATTGAACTGGTGTGCGAAGAGGAAGATGTTATTGTGCGGATTACCAATTATGGAGAACCGATTCCCGAGAGGGATCTGCCCTATATCTTTGACCGCTTTTACCGGGTAGAACGTTCTCGGTCCAAGGAGACGGGCGGAACGGGGCTTGGACTGGCTATCACGAAGAGCATCATCGAGCTTCACGGAGGAAAAATTACCGTTCAGAGCAGTAAGAGGTTTACCTCCTTCGAGACCCGCTTACCGTGCTCTGGCCCCCTTAAGCGAGAGGGAACGGGACCTGACAAGCTGTCGTAAGCATTCAGCCTCTGACAGCTTGTTTTTTTATGTTTTTCTGCAAAAATCCTCGTCAATCTTTAGTAGAACTTAAGAAGTTCATAAGGAGTTCATGGCTTGTTTATTAAGATCTGCCTATTATACTGCTCTCAACAAGCAGGGAGGCATGATTAATCATGAAAAGCCGTAGATTGATGTTATTATCTTTTGTGAGTGTGTTTGTCATTGTGCTTATTGCTACAACCGTATACGCGTCGGGACTCTCCAACAAGAGTAACGGAACTGTATCGAATAACGCAGCCGTATCCGAAACGATAAGTAAAAACGGTCAACGCGTTGCTGTCCTTATGTATCATCATATTATGGACAAACCTACAGCGGACAGTATTATTTCGACCAAGCAATTTGAAGAGCAGATGCGCCTGCTCAAAGAAAAGAACTACCGTGTCATTGGAATGGATCAATATCGGGATTTTATTCTCAACGGAAAACCTGTTCCCGACAAAGCCGTTCTGATCACCTTCGACGACGGTTATGGATCCTTTTATAAACTCGCCTATCCGATCTTAAAGAAGTATGGCTATCCTGCAGTCAGCTTCGTCATTGTATCAAGAATAGACCACCCCGTCGGCGGAGAAATCCCGAAGATGACTTGGGACCAAATGCGCGAGATGAAGCAGAACGGCATTGCCTTTATGAATCATACCTACGATCTGCATAAGATGGGAGTTGTTAATGCAAACGGGGGAGAAAAGCCCGAAACGGTTGGAAGACTCTATTTGAAGGGTCAAAAACGCCAGGAGACGGAAGCCGAATATGAAAAACGCGTTGCGGAGGATCTAAAGCTCGCCGAAACCCGGTTGAAAGAGGAATTGGGCAATACGTACGGCGTTCTTGCGCTTCCTTACGGCTGGTACAATGATGAGCTGCTTAAGGTCGTCAAAGAACAAGGCATTGATTTGACCTTTACGGTAAAACCGGGTCTGAATGGTCCATCGGAAACAAACGGATTTCGGATTAACATGGGCTACTCCAATAAGAAGCCGGCGGACTTTATTAAAGAGCTGGATAAATACGAGCAGAAAAAGTAAGAACAGAACAGCGGCGCAGGATGAACCATACCTTCGCCGCTGTTTTTAATGCGGTGGGAGCACAGTCACAATCTTGTTATTAAAAGTTACAATTAGAGTAGTCGGAAAGAATCAGGCCGTTGTATGATGAGGTATCTGACCTTGTGCCAAGGAGACGAGTGACATGTTCAATAGAGCTAACAAGAAAGCGCTTCCAATCGTGATCGGATCGCTGCTCGTCGTTGCTATTCTAATCGCCTTTTCGACGATGTACGGGCAAACGCGGGGGACGGTCGATACGAATACAGCCCGGACCCAAGAAGGCCCGGAAGCCAAACCGGCAGAAGACAGCGATACGGACCGGCTGGTTATGGTTTTCCCCGCAGGCAATGTACCGAGGGATCTTAACCTTGTTGAGGATAAAATCAATGATTACCTCATGAAGAAAATAAACGCAACGCTGGATATCCGCACGATCGACATGGGCTCCTGGTGGGATAAGACGGGGTTGATGTTCGCATCGGGCGAGCAGATGGACATTATTTTCACCGCGGGCTGGATGCGCTTCGGAGACGAGATTGCGAAGGGCCGTTATCTGCCGCTTGACGAATTGCTGGACAAATACGGATCGGGCATCCGAAAGCTTCTTGATCCTTCCATTCTGGAAGCCAGCAAAGTGAACGGCAGGCTTTACGGGATTGTGACCAACAAAGAGTTTGCCTCCAGCAAAGGACTGGTGCTGCGTCAGGATCTGGTCGGCAAGTACGATATCGATCTGTCCCGGGTCAAGACATTGGCCGATTTTGGGCCGATTTTCGAGAAGCTCAAGCAGAATGTGCCGGAGCTGGCTCCGCTGCAGGCAAGGGCAGACCGCAGTCCGCTTACGTTTATGATGCAGTACGGCATTTTTGACATGCTGGGAGAGGGTCCAGGCGTCCTGCGCCGCGAAGGGCAGTCGACGAAGGTGCTGAATATGGCGGAGACTCCCGAGTTTATGGCGTACGCGAAGCTGCTTTTCGAATGGAACCGCAAAGGTTATCTAAACGCCGACGCGACCACTTCGAAGGACAACGAGTATGATGCGGTAAAAGCCGGCAACGCCTTTGCTTACGCGGAGTCGCTGAAGCCCGGCTTCGAGATTCAAGCCTCCCGGGATACCGGATATCCGATGGTGAGCGTGGAGCTCACCAAGCCTTATACCACCACGGCGGATACAACCAGCGCGATGTTTGCGATTACCCGCAATGCGAAGCATCCGGAGAAATCGATGATGCTGCTCAATTTGCTCTACACCGATCCTTATTTGCTGAACCTGCTGGATTGGGGCGTAGAAGGGATTCATTATGTCAAAAAATCCGATAACGTCATTGAGTACCCGCCTGGCATTGACGCCAAGACGGTCGGCTATAATCTGAATCAGCCCTGGATGTTTGGCAACCAGCTGAACTCGTATCTATGGGATAACGAGAACCCGGGGCTATGGGAAGAATACCGCAGCTTTAACGAGCAGGCCGATAAGTCGAAGGCGTTGGGCTTTGTTTTTAATCCGGAGCGGGTGAAGGCGGAGATTGCCGCTTCGCTTCTGGTCGAGAAGGAATTTATGCCGGCCTTTAACACCGGGGCGCAGGACCCGGAGAAAATCATTCCGATGTACGTAAGCAAGCTGAAGGCGGCGGGAGCGGATAAGGTTGTTGAGGAGAAGCAGCGCCAGCTTGATCGATGGCTTGCGAACCGCTAGCCATTCCCCAATGAGGAGGAGGAAAGTCATGAGACAAGCAACGATGCGTTCCAGACTGATACTTGGCTTTGGTCTCGTTATTATCCCTCTCGTCATTTTGCTGTTATGGAACAATCTTTACGCGACGAAGGTGGTCCATTCCCAGGTGGCGCAGTCGAACCGGAATATGCTCACGATGTACATGAACGATATGGATCAGGTTCTTGGCGAGATCGAGAACTATCTTTATAAAGCGGCGGAGCAGGATCAAAGCCTGATTTCGCTCAGCCAATACGACAAGGACAGCTGGGAGTATTATTTGTCCACGACGCAGACGGCAAACGATCTGGATTTGAACATCAACTATTACGACGCGGCGGATGTGTTGTTTGCTTACGGCGGGAACTACAAGGAGCTTCTTGTCGCCCAGCAGCAATCCGTCACCTATGCCCGCAAGCAGGAAATCCAGTCCAAGCTGAAGGAGCTGCTCGCGGGTAACGATCCGGCGCTTCGGGCGGGCTGGAAGGTTGCCGAGCTGAAGGGGCAATACGCGCTTGTCCGCGTTGTGGATACGAATTACGATTCTTTTATCGGAGCATGGATTGATCTTAATCGGTTGATGGAGCCGATCCGCCAGCTGGGCCAAGGGGGCAAGGCCGAAGCGCTTCTGGTCTCGGGGGAAGGGAAACCTCTATCGACGGTAAGCGAATCCATCCGGCAGGAGATTAACGCCTTTGACTTGGCGGCTTATATGGATAACGGGAATGCGGCTTACAATATCGTCAAGCTGGGCAATCCGTATTTGCTTGTCGCCAAGAGCTCCCGGATGGCCGATATGAACTTGATCTTCCTGCTGCCGGAGCGCAAGCTGCTCGAAGGGCTTCCGATTTTCCGTAAAATGACGTATCTCATTCCGATGCTGGCGGCGATCATGCTGGGACTCTATCTCTTATTCCTGCAAAATTCGATCGTGAAGCCGATCCATCATTTCATTAAAGGGATGCGAAAAATCCGTTCCGGCGACCTGAGCGTCCGGATGGAGGATTACAAGCTGCAGGAGTTTATAACGCTCAAAGAGACGTTTAACGGCATGGCCCAGCAGATTGAGCATTTGAAGATTGATATTTACGAGGAGCAGCTGCGGACGCAGAAGGCGGAGCTCAAGCATCTGCAAGCCCAGATCCACCCTCATTTCTTCATGAATTCTCTCAATATCGTCTATCAGCTTGCCCAGATCAAGGACTATGAAGTCATCCAGAACATGTCCCTTCATCTCGTGAGGTATTTCCGGTTTACGACCCGTACCCAGGTCTCGACGGTAAGCGTGAAAGAAGAAATCGAGCATATTTTCCATTATTTATCGATTCAGAAATATCGGTTCCCGGAGACGCTCGCCTTTGATTTCGAGGTTGATCCGGCGCTCGAGAAGGTGAGTATCCCGCCGCTGACGATTCAGCCGATGGTGGAGAACGCGATGGTGCACGGCTTTTCGATCCGTACGGGCTCGCCGTTTCATATCAGCGTAAAGGTGTCGGCAGAGGACGAAGGAGAGGACGCCGAGCTGGTCGTCAAGGTGCAGGATAACGGGAAGGGTCTGACGGAGGAGCAAATGGAGCATTTAAGAATAAAAGTTCATTCGCTGGAGCCCGGCGACGGCAGCTTAGGATTGTGGAACGTTGTCCGGCGGTGCAGGCTTTACTATAAGGGAACAGTCAGAATGGCATTTGGCAGCGCGGATCCGCAAGGCGCGGTCGTAACGCTCCGGGTGCCGAGATACAAAACGGGCGAAAGGGAGCCGGGACTATGATACGCGTGCTTATTGTGGATGATGAGATCTATGCGGTAAAAGGACTCCGTTCCGGCGTACGCTGGGAGTTGATCGGGGTGGACGAGGTCTATGAAGCGTACCATGCCCCGATGGCCCAGCAGCTGCTGCTTGAACAGCCGATCGATATTGTCATTTGCGATATCGAAATGCCGGAGATCAGCGGTCTTGAACTGATGGAATGGGTAAAAGCGCGCGGCATGCAGCCGGAGACGATCGTCTTGACCTGCCATTCCGAATTCGAGTATGCCAAGCGGGCGATTCATCTGGGCAGCTTTGAATATTTGCTGAAGCCCGTTGTTTATACCGAGCTGGAGGAGACGCTGCTTACCGCCATCTCCCGGGTGAAGGAGAAGCGGAGAATCAGCGAGACCGACGATCAGTACAACAGGATCGTGGAGCTGTGGAACAGCCGCAAGCCGATGCTTGTCGAGCGGTTCTGGCAGGATCTGCTCGAGCGCAGGGTTTCAAGCCATCCCGATGCCATTCGCCATTCGCTCTCCGCTTACGATATGCGGATGAGCAAGGTTGAACGGGTGCGCCTCATCCTCATCAGCGTGGAGAGCTGGGAACGGCCGCTTAACGAGCGGGATGAGCTTATTATGGAATTCGCGCTGCGCAAATCGGCCGAAGAGCTGCTGCTCGACAAGCTTCCCGGCAATGTGATTCAGGATCACCGGGGTAACATTCTTGCGGTGCTGCATCTGGGCGAAGTGGAGGCGGCAAGAGAAGAGATCGAAGACTTGTGCCAGAGTTATGTCGATGCCTGCAGGCAGTATTTCTATTGCCGGCTCTCCTGTTATATTGGCCAATTAACGGTCGTAACGGAAGTGCTGCAAAGCTATTTGGCGCTGCTGAACAAGGAATACCGCAACGTGAGCATGGCGGGCGGCGTCATCTGGAGCGAGGACCCGCCGGGCAGCATGACGAAACCGGCCGTTAGCTTTACCGAGACTATGCTGGATTGGGCGGATTTGCTGGAGCAGGGCAACATTGAGCAGCTTTCCGCTAGACTCGAGGAATGGACCAATTCTATTAACCCTGATCAAGCAACGGCTGAGACGCTGACCTCTTCCTACCATGCGCTCTTGCAGGTCATCTATTATGCGATGCACCGCAAAGGCCTTCAAGCCCAGCAGCTTTACGAGAATCATGCCTGCTCCGGCGTAGAGACCGCAACCCGTTCCGTCGGACAGTTCAAGCAATGGGTAAGCTGCATAGCCGAAGCGGCGGGCAGTCTGTTTGCGAGAACGATGGCGGTTAGTCCCATTGTACAAAAGGTAAAAACGTACATTGGCGAGCATCTGCACGAAGAGCTGTCCCGCGAGCAGCTGGCTTCCATTGCTTTCGTAAATCCGGCGTATCTGTCCCGCCTGTTCCGGAAGGAAACCGGCATGGTGCTGACCGATTATATATTGAAGGAAAGAATGGAAAGGGCTGCGGAGCTGCTGGCTACGACGGACCGCAGCATCAGCGAAATTGCCGACGGGCTCAGCTACGGGAACTTCTCGTATTTCGCCAGGCTGTTTCGGAAGGTTCACGGCGTGACGCCGCAGGAATACCGCAAGCCATACCGCAAGGTGCAGTAAAAAAAACGGCCGGAGTCTCCCTTTTTGATAACCACCTTTTCGGGTGGTTTTTTGTTTTTCTTTCATAAAATTTCCTTTCGCGGGCATCATGAAGTTAAACGAAACGGCGGAGGATCAATATGGAGCATAACGGACAACCATTAGAGCAGCCATCGAAACCTTTCGCCGCCGTCAACGATAATTTAACTTTTATCAGGCAATCTCTTGGATCACCCAATGATTTATTGATCCGAACCTTTCGGATGGCCGAAGGCGAGAAAGCGGCGGTTGTATGCATTGAAGGGCTGGCTGACAAGCAGGTTATTCAGAATCAGGTCATCAGCCAGCTGATACAAGTCAGCGGGATTCATTTTACCCGCACGGACCGTACCGTGAATACCGGGCAAATGGACGATGAATACAGCAGAGGGCTGGAGGCGCAGACGACCGAGCAGCTGTCGCTGCAGGATATGAGGCGTTCTTCGGATTGGGATGACATCATGCTGACTATCCTGTCGGGGGATGCCGCCCTATTCATCGAAGACATGGAAGAGACGGTACTGATCGGAAGCAAGGGCTGGAAAAGCCGGGCGATAGAAGAACCTCAGACGGAGTCGCTTATCCGCGGACCAAGGGATGGCTTCACGGAAGACCTCCGGACAAATACGTCTTTAATCAGAAGACGGATCCGTGATCCGCATCTCCGGTTTGATTCGTTTTGCATCGGGCGCAGATCTCGCAAGGATGTCACGATCGCCTACATTGACGGCATCGTCAATCCGATGCTCGTAGATGAAGTGAAGCGCAGAATCGGCACGATCGACATCGATGACCCGGAAGGCTCCGGCTTTATCGAGCAGTGGATTCAGGACCATTACTGGTCGCCTTTTCCCCAAATTTTGAATACGGAACGTCCGGACAAGGTGGCGGGGGCTTTGTTGCAGGGAAGAGTATCGATATTGGTCGACGGCACGCCTTTTCAACTCATTCTGCCGATTACGATAGCTTCCTTTATTCAATCGCCGGAGGATTATTACCAGAACTGGATCCTGTCCAGCCTTCTTCGAATTTTACGCGTCTTTGCGGTGTTTGTGGCGCTATTTCTCCCGGGCATGTATATCGCGATATTGGAATTTCATCACGGAATGCTGCCATCCAAGCTCGCTTTTTCCGTGGCGGGAACGAGGGAAGGGGTTCCTTTTCCGGCTGTCGTCGAGACGTTTCTGATGGAAGCTACTTTAGAGCTGCTGCGTGAAGCCGGGGTAAGACTGCCCAAATCCATCGGTCAAACCATTGGCGTAGTTGGCGGTCTAGTCATAGGCGAAGCGGCCGTCACGGCCGGCATCGTAAGTCCGGTGATGGTTGTTGTCGTGGCGGTTACGGCTATTGCTTCCTTTGCCATTCCTTCCTACGGCTTTGCCATTACCATCCGCCTCATGAGATTTCTTATTATGATTGCGGCGAGTATATTCGGGCTTTACGGCGTTGTGCTTGCCCTGATTGTCACTTGCATTCATCTCGTGAATTTGAGAAGCTTCGGCATTCCGTATACAGCCCCTCTGGCACCGCTTCGATTGTCGGACTGGCGCGATCTTATTTACCGGCTGCCCGTTATCCGCTTATCTCATAGACCCGAGATATTAGAAACGATGGATTCGAAAAGATTGAGCAAGAGCAGCAAAAGAAGGGGGACACCATGAGAATAAACAGCTATGGCGAAAAACCTCTGTCTACATTGGAGATGGGCATGACCATCGTATCCATGCTGGTTGGCGTAGGAGTTCTGACGCTTCCCCGCTCGGTGGCAACCTACACAAGCTCGTTTGACGGCTGGATAAGCATTCTGCTCGCGGGCAGTGTCGCGCTTTTTGCCGGTTGGCTGGTTTCGAAGGTTGCGGTTCGGGCAGGGAATAGGCCGTTTCTCGATTATTCGGTTTCCCTGGTCGGCCGGCCGGTCACTTATCTTATCGCTGCTCTTCAATTCAGTTATTTTTTGGGCTTCTGCTCCTTTGAGACAAGGGCGATCGCGAATATCTCGAAGCAATATTTATTCGACAGAACACCGGTTGAGTATATATCCCTGGTGTTTATTCTTGTTGTCGTCTATGGCGTATCCGGCAGCAGATCGGGCCTGCTTCGGCTAAACGTCCTGTTCCTTCCCTCCGTTCTTATCATGATTGTGATTGTCGTCTGCTTCGGATACAGATGGTTTGAATTCGAGAATTTGAAGCCCTTCTTGGTTACTTCGCCATTAGGCATTGCGCAAGGGATGAAGGAGGTTATCTACTCCTTGCTCGGGTTTGAAATTATTCTTTACTATATCGTGTTTATGGAGCGTCCCGAGAAAGCCCCTAAAGCGGTTATGTCGGGCATCGCGCTAACGGTATTTGTGTATCTGGTTATTTATCAACTCGTGATAGGGATTTTCTCCAATATCGGAGCCATGAATATCGTCTACCCAACCATTGAGCTAGCCAAGGAAATCCAGTTTCCAGGCAACTTTTTCGAACGGTTTGAATCGTTGTTTTTTGTCATATGGATCATGACGATCTACAACACCGCGGCCATGGGCTTCGATTTGGCGAATGAATGCTTGTCTTTTCTGTTCAAAAACCTGTCCAAACGCTACCGGCTTCTTATTATTGCGCCTATTGCTTATTTGATTTGCATGGCTGCCGGGGACATGTCGGAATTCGCGACCCTTGGGAATATCATCAGCTATTTGGCGATCCTCTCGGGTATTTTATTGCCGATCTCTCTACTTATGTTCGGGGGAAGGAAGAAGGAGGGAAAGGCAAATGACGGGAACCGGGCTTAAGCGAACGCGGCTTTTGCTATTGGCTTTTCCTTTGCTTCTCTCAGGCTGTTGGGACCGGGTTGAGATTGACCAGCGAGGTTTTGTCGTTGGCGTGGGGATCGACGAGCCGGACAAGAAAGAGGATGAGAAGCAAGGAAATAACATTCAGGATGACGATAAGCAGGCGCAGGATAACCAGAGCGGCCCCTCCAAGCGGCAGACATTCAAGGTAGTCTACCAGATTGTTATGCCTGCCGGCCTAAGCACGAATAAATCAGACGGAGGCGCGGGGGGCGGCAAAGCCTACTTCAATATGGCCGTAGAAGAAAACGCGATGGCTACCTCCATGTCCAAGCTTTCGCAGCGGTTAAGCCGCGCTCCTTTTTTTGAGCATTTGAAAGTCATTGTCGTTTCGGAAAGCATCGCGCGCAAACCCCAGAAATTCGCGGAGACCATTGACTTCTTTTTGCGCGAGAGTCAGATGAGGCGGTCTACCAGGGTGATGGTCACCCGGGATAAGGCACTAAATATTTTGAACACGCATCCGCCGGACCAGAAGCTGCCGGCGCAGTATCTTGAAGAGCTGTCGGACAATACGAAGGAAAGCTCCAGAATTTTGCCGGAATCGCGTATCGGCGATGTTCATGAATTTTTGCTCAAGCACAAAAGCTTTGCCATCCAGGGGGTTATGAACAGCAGCCGAAACTATTCTACAGTAACCGAAGCCGCTGTCTTTAACGGAAAATCCAATCAATTGGTTGGTTTCCTGAATGCTAAGGAAACAGCCGGGCTTAACTTTATGGAGGGGCACGTCAAAGGCGGCCAACTAAAATTCACCTTTGAAGACCGGCTCGGTGTATTCAGCGTGGAACGCGTGAGCAGGCAGCTGGCGTGTACATTTGGCCCGGACAATCTGCCTTCGTTCACTTTTCATATTCGCGTTGAAGGGTCTGTGGACGAAGTGTTTCACGCGCCGGATACCTTGAAGGAGCCTGCCATATCCGCAATGGAAACCGCCATTCAGGGAGAGATCGTCAAATTGATGGAGTCTACAGCAAATAAATTGCAGCATGAATTTAACTGCGATGTAATGGGGCTCCGCGAGTACTTGTTCCATAATCATTACAGATGGTTCAAGAAGCATGAAAGCCAGTGGGAAGAGGATGGCAAGCTTTTTTCTACCCGTCCGGTGCAAATGGATGTGAAGGTAAGCGTAAGGAGAAGCGGGAACATTAATTTAACGGAGGACTAGAATGGATTGGATAAAAAGAATAATCGGGCTGTTGCCTTCAGCTAGTATATTGTTCAGCGCGGCTCTATGCGTGATTATCCCGATGTGCTTCTATGAGGTCTCAAGGCGGATGCGCAGGCATGACCCGCCATGGAAACAGGAAATGCCCGAAGGCGAGCTTGATAAAACAATGCTGCCTGCCAGCTCCTCGAACGATCAGTATGAAGAGTAGGGAAGGGATGTTTTCTTAGCGAAAACTCTCTTTCTCCTCTAAACTATTAGTAGCTTTGAATATATCGGAGAGAGGAATAGGGTTAAAGTTTTTTTGAAAAAAAGCTTGCAATCGTATTTCGGTCTATGGTATATTCTAATTCCGGCCGAGAGAGATAAGATGCTCGGACGAAAAGCTGAAAATCATCGAGCAAATGGATGAAAAGTAAAGCTTGACACAAGAAACGATAACGTGATATGATATACCGCGTTGTTGAAAAAATTGTTCTTTGAAAACTGAACAACGAGCGAAACTGCCCCGTTAGAAATAACGGAAAAGCGATAAAACAAGTAATGAGCAAGTCAAACACCATTCATGGAGAGTTTGATCCTGGCTCAGGACGAACGCTGGCGGCGTGCCTAATACATGCAAGTCGAGCGGATCTTACCTTCGGGTAAGGTTAGCGGCGGACGGGTGAGTAACACGTGGGTAACCTGCCCATAAGACTGGGATAACATTCGGAAACGAATGCTAATACCGGATACGCGAATCGG
>NZ_JAASRQ010000004.1:0-97786 GCF_011761545.1 Paenibacillus sp. BK720
AAAGTGTTTGACTTGCTCATTCATTTAAAAAATCGCTTTTCCGTTATTTCTAACGGGGCAGTTTCGCTCGTTGTTCAGTTTTCAAAGAACAATTTTCATGACAACGCGAAGTATCTTATCACGCTATCACTTTCAGTGTCAAGCTTTATTTCTCATCGACATTGTTCGATGAGATCAGCTTTTCTTCCGAACCGCTTGTCTCTCGCGGCCGGAATAAGAATATACCATGGATCGAAATAGAATTGCAAGCTTTATTTTTCGGACGGTGTAATCCCTCGTCAGCTTGCGCTCTAGCCACAGGAAAAGAATGAATCGAAGCCATATTTGTAAAAACGAAAAAATTGCGTAAAATAACGCCGTTGGCATACACCCAGCCTTCAACCCAAAGCATGCAGGAGGTGACACAAATGGCTAAACAGCAAGGTCATGCAAATAAAAATACGCAAACCAAATCATCGGATAAGAAAGGCAATTCTTCCGGGAACAACCACTAAAGGATCAAATAACGATTAACCGGCAACGGCCTTCGAGCAGAAGACCGTTGCTTTTTTACACCTGCATCTTATTACGTACATGTTCCCAAAAAGGGCGGAATTCATATACATGGAAATAGTATCTCTTCCCGCAATACTATAAACCCTTGTTATGGAGGTTTAGCCCCAGGATGCCATTTCCTAGCAACGCGCAGTTTGTTCCCTTGAAACAAAACAACATTAATGTTGTTGATCCAATCCGTGACGTTAACCCGGATGAAACGGACATTGTTGGTGACGCTCAGTTTCCGGCCGCTTATTACGCGTACGACGGAACTAACGTATATTTTCGCATGCGCCTTAACGCCGACCCCAGGTTCAAGAACAATTTCAGCAATTTCGCATGGGGCGTATTGTTCGACACCGATAACAATCCGGCTACCTACGAATGGGAACTGGTCGTAAACGGGTTGGAAAACGAAGTACAGCTTATTGTCAACTCGGTTAAGCTGCCAAATGTTATGACGGACCAAGCGGAAGGAACGGACGGCAAAGGAAAACCCAGTTATAGCGAAACCATTTGCAACTTCGATATCGCAAGGGCGCAACCTACCGATGATGGCTCTCAGCTAGGCAGCGCAACCAACTATTTTATCGATTTCTTTGTTCCTGCCGGAACCTTGTTCTCCCTCCTTGGCATCACCGATCAGTCTGCTATTCGCTTCTTGTTCTTCACGGCAACGAATAACAACATTTTCAATAAGGACTTTATTGGAACCGGACAAACGTTAAGCACTCTGTTTTGCGATCCGGTTACCATTGCCGGAGGCGACGTAAGAGCCAAGTTGTCCGTCACGCAAACGGTAAGCTCCTCTACAACCCCCATTATCGCCGGGCAAGCTTCTACCTTTACGGGAACGATAAATGTTACGAATACGGGACGAAGCCAGGCATCAACGATTTTCCTGCAGGTGCCGTTCTTGTTTGATAAGACTATATCCTTGTCCGCTACTCAAAAAACGCAAGGAACAACCGCATTCAACAGTACAACAAGAACACTGACCTGGAACGTCGGCAATCTTAACGCAGGCGTTACGGCTTCCCTGTCTTATCAGGCTTCCGGCCAATTCAATACATCCGGCTCAAGGACCGTGGACACCAAGACGGTAACTGCGGTCGACAGCTTTACGGGGGGAGACATCACCGCGCCCGCTTCCTCCGCAACGGTATCCGTTATAGCCATTGGAGGAGTAACCGGAACGATCATTGATAAATCAACCGGACTGCCGCTTTCAGGAGTTTCGGTTCAGGCTGCAACCGTGCCCGGAGGTGCAAATGTTGGACTGACCGTCTCTAACGGCGGCGGTCTGTATGGACTTCCCCAGCTTCCTGCGGGAAGTTACAATCTCACCTTCAGCCTAAACGGCTATCAAACGACAACGGCTGCTGCAACGGTTGCCGCGGGCACAGTTCAAACCGTAAACATAACTCTGGTACCGGTTCCTGCCGTTATTCAGGGTACGATTATTGCGTCAGTCGGCGGGAATCCAATTGCCGGCGCCGTCGTGCATGTCACGGATTCCATTGGTGTACTGACTGCTCAGGCAGTAACCAACGCGGCTGGCGCTTACGCAGTGACCGGGCTTACCCCCGGATATTACCGGGTCAGTTTTTCCGCTGATCAATTTCAGGCACGAGACTTTCCGGTAACCTTGTCGATCGCGGAGACCCTCACATTGAATGCCGCACTGGCACCGAATCCGGGAGCCCTTACCGGTACTATCACAAATGCGCAAACAGGCGACCCGTTAGCGGGCGTACTGATTGAAGCCCTGGATAATCGCAACAGCATCCTAGCCACGGCAACGACGAATGCTGCGGGCGTTTACACGCTATCTTCCCTGTCTCCAGCTACAAACGACCGGCTTCGATTATCCGCCGACACGTTTGTAGCGCAGGTGATAGGTTTCTCCATCGCTGCGGGTCAAACGAAAACAATTAATGCGGCCTTATCCCCGGTTGCGGGAGCGCTGTCGGGCATTATTACGGATGCCGTAACAGGAGCACCTCTTGCGGGAGCAAGCATCCGCGTTTTTACCTCGGAAGGAATAACGCTTCAGACCACTTCAACGGCTGCAGACGGAAGCTATACGATTCCTTCCCTCTCGCCAGGCTCTTATTCGATTGTCATTGCCGAAGAGGGATATGCGGGTCAAACGATCGGAGCCATGATTAATGCCGCTGCAACAACAAAACTAAATGTCGCGCTTGAGCAGCTTGCCGGAGCAGTCGCCGGACGGGTGACGGATTCGGTTACAGGAGCCCCTGTGGAAGATGCGATTATCCGCGTTTTTTTAAATAACATTATCGTTGTCAGAGTCGCCACACTCGAAGACGGAACATACGATATCGGCAATCTGTCGCCCGGGGTTTATTTCGTGACCATCCGGGCAGACGGATACGGCGGACAATCGTTTAGCGTTACGATTAATCCAGGTCAGACGACGTCCGAGAACTTCGTTCTTTTCCCCACTCAAGGCTCTCTTACGGGGATTGTAACGGATCCGTCGGGCACTCCCATTGTTGGTGCAATCATCTCCCTGAATGTTAACGTTGCAGGAGGCGGCTTGCTGCTTACCCGCTTTGTCACCCAAACGGATGGCCGTTATGTCATCGAAAATTTGCTGCCTTTGCAATACCTCGTAACCGCCGCTGCCAATCCTTATCAAAGCAGCTTCCAAAGCGTTGCCGTTGCGGCAGACACACGCTCGACGCTTAATTTCGTGCTCCAGCCAAACCCCGGGATTTTAAGCGGAACCGTCGTAGACTCGAACGGGGTACCGGTAGCCGGTGCTGCTGTCGCAGTCAAGATGCTGTCGGGAACAGGCGTTGTCATTGCGACCATTTTCACCGACAACGACGGGCATTTCCAAGTCAGCAGCCTGACTCCAAGCATTTATACCATTCTTGCATCGGCGACGGATTTCCAAACGGCATCTGCTACCGTTAGCGTTGCTTCAGACCAAACGGCAAACGTTATGCTCGTCCTCCTGCCGGATCCGGGAAGCATTGCAGGGCAAATTACGGATGCCTTTACTGGCGGTATCGTATTAGGAGTGGCCGTAACCCTCACCGACAGCAACAACTTCCTCATTGCTTCATTATTTGCCGATACGAAAAGCGGTTACCAGTTCAACGGCCTGCCTCCGGGCAGCTACACCGTGGCTGTTCACGCGCTGAATTATGAAGGAGAAGTGCTTGGCGGTATCGTCCATTCCAACTCGATTACTCCCGTTAATTTCGCTCTTCAGCCAAATCCGGGCACGCTTGTCGGCGAGGTTTCTCCGGCAATCGGCGGAGCGGTCGTTCAGTTATTCAATAACAACAATATCCTCATATCCTCAGTCTTTACGAGATCCGACGGGACATTTACTTTCTTTGCAGAAAAAACCGGCTCTTATTATGTAACGGCCGTCGCCATGGGGTATTCCTCGCAAGTCGCCGGAGCGACCATCCTTAGCGGACAAACGACCCAAGTGTCGATAAACCTGTCGCCAAACCCCGGTCAAATAACCGGAATCGTCGTTGATCCTGCGGGCAATCCGATACCAACGGCTGTAGTTAAAATATTGAACAGCAATGAGTCAATCCGCGGGATAGGCCCTGCGCAAGGAAACGGGAGTTATGTCATAGACGCCATTCCGGCCGGCGCCAAAACCGTCATTGCATCAGCTCCTAACTTCAGCACGCAGGTGAAGGGCACTTTCATCGATCCGGGCGAAATCGTAACCGGTGTCGACTTCGTGCTTAGTCCGGATCCGGGTACGATCAGCGGACAAATTACCGACCAATCGACCGGATTGGTTATACCCGGCGCAAGCATAGAAATTCGGATGGGCGAGGCTACAGGTCTGTCCGTCGCTTCCGCAACAACAACTCCGTTCGGCAACTTTCAAATTAGCGGCTTGCAGCCCGGTTCGTACACCGTCATTGCCAAAACCAATCAGTTTGCGACCGGCACAATCGGAACCTCCGTGGAAAGCAACGGCTTCTCTATCGCGAACCTGGCATTAAATCCTCTTTTTGGGGTAATCAGCGGCAGCGTAACGGATACAGCCGGCAATCCAATTGGAGCAAATGATACTAGAATTAAGCTCTACACCAAGGACGGAACTCTGATCGAGACCGCGTTTGTCGAAGTAGACGGAAGCTTCTTCATAAACGGCGTCTCTCCCGGTGAATATATTATTTCGGTTTCCTCTCCATTCTTCGAAACGGAAACCGTCGGTATTACGATTCGAGCTGGCATCACTACCTCTGTACAGATTCAATTAATCCCGCAGACGGCGACGGTTATCGGAACGGTCAAAAACAGCTTCACGTCAGCGCCGGTGAGCGGCGGTCTCATCATCCTTACGGATGTTGACGGTTTGCCTATCGATACGGCATTCACCGATGATACAGGCAGTTTCATTATATCGGGCATACCCGCCGGCAACTTCGCGATTTCTGCCGTGGCGCCGGGCTTTGGGACGGGAATTGCCGCTGTCGTTACGCGAAGCGGTCAAACTTCCGTTGCGGTATTGCTGCTGACTCCGCTGCCGGGGGGAGTCGTAGGATTCGTCAGCGACCTGACTAACGGAGCAAACATTGCAGGAGCGGAAATTCGAATTACCGACGCAACTACCGGCGCGGTCGTTGGTACTGTCCTTAGCGATAACGGCGGACAATATTCATTCCCGGCATTAGCTCCCGGCAGCTATAATGCGATCGTCACCGCGTCCGGCTATGCCGCAGAGTTTGGCGGCTTCACTATCGCATCGGGCGAGACTACCCGCTTCAGCTTTGCGCTGCAGCCGCTGCCCGGACGGTTAATAGGAAGCGTGTCTAATAAGGCAACAGGAGCACCTCTCCCAGGCGTTACCGTCCAATTGCTGCAGTATAACAATTTTGGGCCGGCACTTTCCACCTTGCTAACCGATACCAACGGCTTGTTTGATCTCGGCGAAGTCGCCCCGACCAACTATGCCTTGACGGCCTCGCTGCAAGGCTTCATTACCCAGCAATCCTCCACCCTGGTCAACCGGGGCGAGACAACGGTAGTTGCCTTTGCACTCCTTCAAATTAAAACATCCGTAGGCGGAACGGTTACGACTGAGCCTGGGCGCCAACCGCTGCCAAACACTTCGGTTACCATCATTGACAACAACGGAGTCATTGGCGGAAACGGGATTACCGACAGCAACGGCGAATATGTCGTACCTAGCATCCCGGCGGGTGAACAGACGATTATCGTGAGCCCACCTTCTGCAGGCACTTCTACAACCGTCATTCCGGAACAGCTTGGTCAAACCCAAACAGCAAACGTGACAATCCCGGCGATAGGTCAATCCTTCCCGATTACGGGCACCGTCACGAGCAATGTGGACGCATCACCGATTCCGGGCTCCGTTATTCATGTGCTGGATGCCTCTACAAAATTGTCCCTGCAAACGGCAATAACGGATCTTAACGGAGCGTATATAACGGATCCCGTAGCGCCCGGCACTTATACCGTAACGGGCTCCGCGCCTTCGTACGGTTCTGCGGCCCACTCCTTAACAACAAACGCAGCAGCCGCTGCAAGAGCCGACCTCACGTTAAGCGCAGCTTTCGGAACGCTTCGCGGAACCATAAGGGATACTTCGGGCAACCCGCTTGACATGGCGCTCGCCGAGATTGTTACGACCAACCGCGAATTGATTCGCCAAATCATTAGCAATAACAGCGGCCAATACGCTTTCACAAATATTGCAGCCGGCATGCCAACAGCCGAATTCTCCTTCCCGGGCAAGCAAACCGCGGTGCGTATGCCAACGATTTTTGACGGGCAGACGACCATTCTGGACATTGTGCTTATTGACGAGGAAGAGGAATAAGGAAAAGTTAATCGCGTAGGGATCAAATAGAAGGACCGGGAGTCCCCCATAAACAAAAAGAAGGACCACGAATACAAATCGTGGTCCTTCTTTGGCCTACCCCTCTTGAGATTTGCCCCTCCGATTATCGATTATCCACCTTCTCCGGATACATATCATGATTAAACAGCCGCTGCTCGGCCATTTGCTCATATTTGGTACCCGGCTTGCCGTAATTGCAATACGGATCGATCGAGATGCCGCCGCGCGGCGTAAATTTGCCCCATACTTCGATATAGCGGGGCTGCATCAGCTCGATCAAGTCGTTCATTATGATGTTCATGCAGTCCTCATGGAAATCGCCATGGTTGCGGAAGCTGAACAGGTACAGCTTGAGCGACTTGCTCTCCACCATTTTTACGTCGGGGATGTAGGAAATATAAATGGTCGCGAAATCCGGCTGGCCCGTCATTGGACATAAGCTGGTAAACTCCGGACAGTTAAACTTTACGAAATAGTCCCGGTAAGGATGTTTATTGTCGAAAGCCTCCAGCACCGCAGGCGAATATTCCATCGGGTAACGCGTTCCCTGATTGCCAAGCAGGCTGATTCCTTGCAATTCCTCTTCGTTTCTTCCAGACATCAGTTAGTCCTCCCTCTGCTTACACGCCGCGTTTGTTGCCCCATACCAGGGCATGAAGCTGCGGCAGCACTCTTACGTTCGTCATATCCTCGCGCTTCATCACTTGATCGATTAGCCATTCGTAACGTTCAATCAGCTTGGCCGCGAGCCTCCCGTTATCTCCCTCAACCAGATCGTCATTGCCCGTCTGCACAAAAAACGACACGTTCGGATAACGGTTATGCACCTTGGCGGCATAAGCCAAATCTTCTTCGTCAAACACAACAACCTTCAAGCTGAACGGGTTGCTTCCGTCCGATACCTTCGCAACGATCTCATCAAGCACTTCCCAATTCGTCGTCATGCCGGAGCTTGGCGGCTTAGGCGACAGGGTCAGCTCATCAATAGCAAGAAGCCAGTCCTGCCAGCGGCTGCCTTGCGTTTCCACCGCCACTCGAACGCCGTCTCGATGAAGGGCATCCACCAGTTCATCCGCATTTTTCAGCAGAGCGGGATTCCCCCCCGACAAGGTGACATGAGAAAAGGCATTCCCTCCGAGCTCCCGGAGCTCGCTTACAATCTCGCCTGCCGTCAGCATGCGGATATCGTCTTTCCCCGTTCCGTCCCACGTAAATGCGGAGTCGCACCACGAGCAGGAATAATCGCAGCCCGCCGTACGGACGAACATCGTCTTTTGCCCGATCACCATACCTTCGCCCTGAACGGTTGGCCCGAATATTTCCATCACCGGAATTCGTTTCTCAGCCATGTGTTACAACCTTCTTCGGACGGTAAATGCAATAGCTGGTTGGCGTCTCCCGCAGGAAAACCTGTACGCAGGTCGCCTTATTCGGCGTTTCGTCGAGAAAAGCTTGGACAATCTCGTAAATCGTTCGGGCGACAACCTCTGTGGTTGGAAAACGGTTCGGGTCGTTATTGTCGAATACGTCTGTATGATCATTCAAATACGTATGGTCAAAGCGGTTATGAATCAGCTTCTTCACCGCTGCGAAATTCACCAGAAATCCGGATGAATCCAGCTCATCGCCGGCAATCGTCACGTTAGCGAAATACGTATGGCCGTGCACGCGGGCGCAATGCCCCGCTTCCTCGGAAGGAATGGAATGCGCGGCCGCAAATTGCATATCTTTATTTAATTCATATTGAAAGGAATGCGGGACGCTTGGATAAATTTGCTGAATCATTCCGCTCTTCCCTCCTCTTTGGAGGCCAAGTAACGGTTCAGCCCCTGGCTCCGCAGCTTGCAGGCCGGACATTCCCCGCAGCCGTCCGCAATGACGCCGTTATAGCAGGTTAAGGTCTTGGTCCGCACGTAGTCAAAGGCGCCAAGCTGGTCAGCCAGTTCCCATGTCTGGGCTTTATCCAGCCACATGAGAGGCGTCTCGATCACAAACGGATAATCCATCGACAGATTAAGCGTTACGTTAAGCGATTTGATAAAAATATCCCGGCAATCCGGATAACCGCTGAAATCCGTCTCGCATACGCCGGTAACGATTGCTCTTGCTCCAATCTGCTTCGCGAGCACCCCCGCAAAGGAAAGGAACAATAAATTTCGACCGTCTACAAACGTAGACGGCAGGCCGCCTTCCTGCTGCTCGATCTCGATATCCGAGCGGGTCAGCGCGTTAGGGGCCAGCTGGTTAAGCAGGGACATATCAAGCACATGATGCTTGACCCCAAGCTCTTCGGCAATCTGCGCGGCGCATTCCAGCTCGAGCGCATGACGCTGCCCGTAGTTGAAGGTGACTGCTTCCACCTGTTCGAAGCGTTCCAGAGCCCAGAACAGACAGGTTGTGCTGTCTTGCCCGCCGCTGAATACGACTACCGCTTTTCCTTTTTTCATCTTTCTTCTCCTCCCTTAATGAAGGAGAGACCCTTCGAACAAAACCCTGTACACATGTCTCAAAACGAAAAAAATGGAATCAGAATAGATTCCAGTTCTTAGTTTTTTATAGAGGGAGTTCGCGAACCTCTCCTGAAGCTTGAAGCTTCAGCATTTATTCGAATGTACCTACGTACTATACCATATCTCTGGTTATCCGGCTATATGCCAATTAATCGAAATCCTTGTGATGCCATTCGTCTTCCGGCAAGCCAAGATCCTCGCCCGAGAAGCGCTGCTCGCGGAACGGGTCGGCATAATTGTGAAAGCCGTTTCTTTCCCAGAAGCCAGGGCGGTCTTCCTTCATAAATTCAATCCCTCTGATCCACTTGGCGCTCTTCCAGAAATACAGATGCGGCACAAGCAGCCGCAACGGCCAGCCATGCTTGGCAGTCAGCTGTTCGCCGTCGAAGCTGTGAGCCAGCAGGATGTTGTCATGCATAAGATCCTCGAGCGGAAGATTCGTCTCGTAATCCTGATCGGCATGAATCATGACATATTTGGCATCCGGGCTCACGTTAACCAGCTTCAACAGATCCGTGAAGCGTACGCCTTCCCATTCGGTATCCAGCTTCGACCAGCGGGTAACGCAATGAATATCGTTTGTCTGTTTGATTTGGGGAAGAGCCATGATCTGCTCGTAGGCAAGCACCTTTTCCTCTTCAACTTCCCCAAATATGCGCAAGGTCCATTCGGACATATCGTACTCCGGCACTTCTCCTTCATGCAGGATCGGGAAGCGGTCCGTCGTTGTCTGTCCGGGCGGTACGCGATGCGCCAGCTCGGGCGCGACATTCGCCTTGAGCGCAGGAGCTTTCTTCAAACGCTCAGCCTTCTTGCTTGTATTCATGTTGTTCCAAGCCTCCTGAAAAGAATGATCACACGAACAGCCATCGTTAGACTGTTCGCGATGATTCTTGCTGCCTAAGCCTAAGCTTATGTATTTCCATTCTACTATAGCAAGCAAAACAAGACCTGCGCCTTTCGGCTATTGACACCAATTTGTAACAATGATAATATTTCCATACAATTCCGAGTGGATTAATTGAAATAATCAATCTTTTATATCAATGGAGGTTTTGAATGATGAATTTGCGCAACAAATGGCTCCTTTCCGGGTCGCTCGCTTTATCCCTTCTTTTCACAGCAGCTTTACCCCTGTCCGCAGCCGAAGCCGCAGCAGTGACAACTTCCGCGGTCGTGCAGTCCTCCTCTACATTAATAACAGAATATGAGCAGTTCTTGCAAGAGAAATACGGCATTACTTTCCAGCAAGGGACGGTTACTAGGGGACAATTCCTTCAGGAGGTAGCCAAGGTTCTTCATCTCGGGCCTGCCGAGTCCAAACCGGTCTTTAGCGATCTCGGAGCCGACAGTCCTTATTATTCATCCGCAGCGGCATTATATGAGCAGGGTATCATCACTTCTCTAAAAATCGAGGCCGATAAGCCGCTCCAAGCGACCAGCGCGCTTTATATCGCCGTTAAAGCAGCCGGTCTGGCCGAGCTTGCCCATTCTTACCCGCTAAGCAAAACAACCGATGCGCTGAAGCAAATTGGCTACTCCCACGCAGGACTAAGCCTGTCCGCGTCGCAAGAGCTTGCGGCTGCCGTTCATAGCGGACTGCTCCCTTCTTCCTTCTATAAAGAAGTGAAAGGAAAAGCCGCATCTTCCGATCTGGCGGAAGCCCTTCTCGTACAGATTCTTTCCATTAAAGGAGAGTATAAGCATTATATCGGTTATACCTCCGATGCCGATATCTACGGCAAGCTCGCGGATGCCTACAACACCTCCGACATCATTCAGTCGCCTGAGCTTCAAACGGTAGTGGACACGGCATTGAAGCAAAATCTCGTTACCGGCTACAATCTGAAGGATAACCGTTTCGACGCCAACTTCGTCGATTCGCTCACTCTTACATACGGCCACGACAACTTGAAGCATGCGGTTCAGCTGATCGGCTTGCTCCGCAGCGAAGGAATCCGCGCCAAAGTACAGTTCGAGCCTAAAACTTCCGCGTTTATTTATTTGAAGGAGTGGGGCGAGCCTGTTCAAACGGAGAACTATAAGGTCGTCCAAATCGAGAACGGCAATTATATCGCTTACGCCAAAGAATACGATCTGAAATTCGAATTCGCGAATGCCGCGGACAAAGCCCGCTTCCAGCCGGTTATTCTGCAATACGCAAAGAAAAACAGCGAGGACCAGACCGGCCTTATCGCCAGCTCCTGGTGGCAGCCGCTTTATTACTCCTCGACCAAGCTCGATGATTATATCCAGATCACGAACAACAAAATTACGGGCGCCGGCCACTACTACGCGCAATCCTTCTCGTTAAACGAGCCTTCGGCCGCTATTGTAGAAGGATTCAAAAAACTTGGCACAGGACTCGACATCCAATCCTATTCGATCTGGGTCGATAAACCATTCTTTAATTATCTGAATGGCGAATCCCTATAAAGAGTAATGCAAAAAAAGGTCTGCCCCCAGCCACGTAACTAGGGGCAGACCTTTTGTCTATTCTTCCGTCGCATCGCTCTTCGGATCCAGATTCGCTGCCATCCGCATGAAGATGTCCGTTGCTTTCTCGATATCGTCAAGCTCGAAGCCGTCATACAGTTTAAACATAATGCGCTCGCGCATTTCCATCACATGATCCACCAGCTTGCGGCCTTCGTCGGTTACGCTAAGCATAACGATACGACGATCGTACTCGCTCCGCGAGCGCTCCACATAGCCAAGGTCGATCAAGCGATCCGAAATCCCCGTTACGGCGCCGCTTGTAATACGCAGCCATTCTGCCATGGCAGATGCCTTCTGGGGTCCATGCTGCGCAAGAATAATAACCATCTTGCCTTCCGTCATCCCAAGGCCGTGAACATTAAACCGGTTATATTCCGCGTTAATCAGCCTGCGGAGCTTGCGGAATACGTCATCCATCTCTCTTAGTTTAAGTAGTTTCTCCTGATCCAGGTTCATCCATCCACCCTCGCTAATACATTCATATCTATAAATATATCGTGTTTTGAACGCATAGCCAAGTCCAGCCCTAAGAATTAAGCAAATCAACCGATTCTTTGCCCAATACAATTTTCCTTGCTCCTTGCCAGAGAAAGCGCATAGCCTCTTGCAGCGGCCATGCCGCGGTAGAAGCAGCTGCAGCGACAAGACCGTGACGGTGCGTGTCGGACAGTCCTATCGCAACCGGATGAGAGCCGTATTCAGGCATCTCCTGAACAAGCTCTTTCATGGACTCAATCTGTGAAGCCGTTAATTGATCGGTAAACAGACAAAAGGTCGCCATATGCGTCATCTCCTCCCAACAGCCGGGAGCCGCAAGCATATGGGCGCTAGGCACAATCCGCTGCCGCTGGGCGAAGATCAGCTCATCCTCATAGTAAACGGACAAGCTGTTCCGAAACTCTGCGTATTGGAACTGCTCTTCGCGCAGCGTGCGTCCCGGACAAAGAATATCCGCCTGCATCCACACGGCTCCCGTTTCCAGATAGACATTTGTCTCGCTGCGCAGTCTCGCATCCTTATACAGCATAACCGGCTCCGGCATATGTTCAATAACCGCGTAATGACCAAGCCGGAAGGTCTGACAAATCGAGGATCCCACCGCCCCGCCCCCAAGCGGACTGGGATGAACCTTCAAATAAGACTGTGTCGTGATATAAGCCTGCGAGGAACCGTGCGCCTGCCATTCCATTTCGTAACGGTCCCCCTCCAGCAGACCGGGAGATGCATCCATTATCATGACGGCCAGTTGTTCTTGAAGCGGAAAGCTCTTGGCGATCTTGATAGGCGCGGTGTGATACTTATCCGAAAGACGGGTTACGCCTTCCGCACAATGAAAGCAGGCGCGCAGCACAGAGCTTCGTACCGCGCGCTCTTCCCGTAAATCCGCCGCCATTCCTAATGCTTATGAGGCATGGAGCCAAGCTGCGCGATATGGGTATGCGCCTCGCCACGCGCATGCGCAAGCTCATGCTCCAGCCAGCCAACGATTTCGGCTACCCCATCGCCGCCGAACATATTGGAGAAGACAAACGGACGATCGCCCCGCATCCGCTTCGAATCCGCATCCATCACTTCCAGGCTTGCACCTACGTACGGGGCAAGATCGATCTTGTTAATCACGAGCAGATCCGAACGCATAATGCCCGGGCCGCCTTTGCGAGGAATCTTCTCGCCTTGCGCAACGTCGATAATATAGATGAAGAGATCCACCAGCTCCGGACTAAAGGCAGCGGCCAGATTATCACCGCCGCTCTCGATAAAGATCAGGTCCAGCTTCTCGAATCTGCTCTGCAGCTCTTCAATGGCTTCGAAGTTCATCGACGCATCCTCCCGGATAGCCGTATGCGGGCAGCCGCCCGTCTCTACTCCAAGAATTCGTTCCTCGGGAAGCACTCCCGTATTGACGAGAATTCTTGCGTCTTCCTTGGTGTAAATATCGTTCGTAATAACGGCTAAGCTGTATTTATCGCAAAGCTCGCGTGACAGCTGCTCCACCAGCGCCGTTTTGCCCGAGCCAACCGGACCTCCGATTCCAATCCGGACCGGACGCGAAGAGTCGATAACCGGCTTCACCCATTCCTTATGCGTATGACCTTGACCTTGGCACATTGCAATTCCCCGCTTTCCTATTATGGTTATGACATAAATAAACGCGAATACAAACCTTCATGCCGGATCATGGCCAGCTCCGCCATCGGCATATTGGAATAGGCCTCCTCGGGCAGCATCGACATGGCCAGCTCCGTCGCTCCGTCTATCCCTAAAGACAGCCTTGCGATCAGCGATTGGCCTTCGGTCTGCCCGATGGACATCAGCCTTAGAGCGCTATTCACGCAAGTAACGACGCAGGTGTATAAATAGCCTTGAATAGCCCGTTCTTCCTCTACGCCAAGACGCCAGCATAGATAACCGTGCACCAGCGGATGGGTAGCCTGACATTCTTTTCGCCGTAATGCCTCATTTAATAAAGACCAATCCAGCTGAGGATGAATGGCAGCCGCAAGCTGCAGCAGACGCCGCCCCATCTTCTCCATGCCAACTCTCGTCTCTACCGCAATCCGCTGCACATGCACAAGCCGCTCGACTGCAAACAGCCTGCTCCAATCCCCATGCGGAGCATCCCTGTATACGGCCCGGATGATCATCGCATCGGAAGTCGCCCAGCTTTGCCGCATCATAACCGAAGCATACTCATATAGCTGCGCGCTATGAACGACCCGCCCTTCCTGAACCATCGTCTCGAGACCAAACGAGTGGGAAAATCCTCCGATCGGCAGGGCAGAGTCCAATAGCTGCTGCATGGCGAGCCAAGCTGCAGAGTACCCCATCAGCCACCGCCCTTCCTAGAATAAAAAGTAACGCTGAGCCATCGGCAGCGAATCCGCCGGCTCGCAGGTCACAAGCTCGCCATCCACGGTTACCTTATAGGTCTCGGGATCAACCTTTATCGTCGGCGTTGCGTCATTATGGATCATGTCCTTCTTCGTAACCGACCGGCAGCCCTTCACCGGCTCGATCCGTTTCTGAAGTCCAAGCTGCCGATCAATGCCGTTGTCAAACGCCGCCTGCGAGACAAACGTAATGGAGCTGCCGTAAACAGCCTTGCCAAAGGAAGCAAACATCGGCCGGCCGAACACCGGCTGAGGGGTTGGAATGGAGGCATTCGGATCGCCCATTTGCGCGTAGGCAATGCTTCCGCCCTTCAGTACCAAATCCGGCTTTACGCCAAAAAACATCGGCTGCCAGAGCACCAGATCCGCGAATTTCCCCACCTCGACAGAGCCTACCAAATGCGAAATGCCATGCGTGATGGCCGGATTGATCGTATACTTCGCCACGTAACGCTTTATGCGGAAATTATCGCTTTCCGTATCGGGAGACAACGGCCCGCGCTGCCGCTTCATTTTATCCGCCGTTTGCCATGTCCGTATAATGACCTCTCCAACTCTCCCCATAGCTTGGGAATCCGAGCTGATCATGCTGAAAACGCCAATATCATGAAGGATATCTTCCGCCGCTATGGTCTCCGGTCTGATCCTGGAATCCGCAAAGGCCACATCCTCCGGAATGCGACTGTCCAAATGGTGGCAGACCATCAGCATATCCAAATGTTCTTCAATCGTATTAATCGTAAAAGGCCTTGTCGGGTTGGTGGAGGAAGGGAGTACGTTCAATTCCCCAGCCGCTACGATAATATCCGGCGCATGGCCGCCGCCCGCGCCTTCCGTGTGGTAGGTATGAATCGTGCGGCCGCCAATCGCTCT
The DNA here is from genome assembly GCF_011761545.1 of Paenibacillus sp. BK720. NCBI lineage: Bacteria > Bacillati > Bacillota > Bacilli > Caryophanales > Paenibacillaceae > Paenibacillus > Paenibacillus sp. BK720. Next base: position 15,186 of record NZ_JAASRQ010000004.1, read on the forward strand.
CAGCGTATCCTCCACAAATCCCGCTTCATTCAACGTATCCGTATGAATGGCCACCTGAATATCGTAGCGGTCGGCAGCCTTCAGGCATGCGTCGATCGCCGCGGGAGTGGTTCCCCAGTCTTCGTGAAGCTTCAGCCCAATGGCTCCCGCCTCAATCTGTTCAATTAAAGGAGCCGTAAACGAAGCATTTCCTTTGCCCGTAAAGCCCAGGTTCATCGGAAAATGCTCCGCCGCTTCCAGCATTCTGCGCATATGCCAGGCACCCGGGGTAACGGTTGTCGCATTGGTTCCCGTTGCCGGCCCGGTACCGCCGCCAATCATCGTAGTAACCCCGGAGGAAAGCGCCGTCTCGATCTGCTGGGGACAAATGAAATGAATATGCGCATCCACGCCGCCGGCCGTAACCATCTTCCCTTCGCCCGCAATAATTTCCGTGCTTGCCCCTGCGATCATGCCCGGCGTAACCCCGTCCATAATGTCCGGATTGCCTGCTTTGCCAATCCCGACGATAAAGCCGTCTTTAATCCCGATATCCGCCTTCACAATCCCCCAATGATCGATAATAACAGCGTTTGTTATTAGAGTATCCAGCACGCCTTCATCCCTTAGAGCGCCGCTTGATTGCCCCATGCCGTCACGGATGACCTTACCGCCGCCAAATTTGCACTCGTCGCCGTAAACGGTATAATCCTTCTCGATCTCAGCCCATAGCTCGGTATCCGCCAGCCTTACCGCATCTCCTGTCGTTGGGCCGAACATGGCCGCGTATCTATGCCTGTCAATGACGCTCATCCGCCTTCTCCTTCCCATGCGTTAAGACGCGCCCGGACTTCCTCCGGCAGCTTGCCCGCCTCCGCCTTCCCTTGGGATAGTCCGTTTAACCCGTAGGACAGCTTGGAACCGCCAAGCTCAACCAGCGTGACCGGCTTTTCCTCCCCCGGCTCGAACCGGATCGCCGTTCCGGCGGGAATATGAAGACGCATGCCAAAAGCCGCTTCGCGGTCAAACGATAATGCCCGGTTTACTTCAAAAAAATGAAAATGCGAGCCTACCTGAACGGGGCGGTCGCCTGTATTCGCAACGATCGCTTTTACTGTCCGGCGTCCGGCATTAAGCACGATGGAACCGGGCGTAACCCGGTATTCTCCCGGTATCACTTAAGCATTCCTCCTTGGCACCGTCAGACTAGCCGGAGATGGGGTGGTGGACCGTCACAAGCTTTGTTCCGTCCGGGAAGGTAGCCTCTACCTGAACCTCATGGATCATTTCCGGAATCCCGCTCATGACATCTTCACGCCTCAACACCTTGGTTCCGTATTCCATTAGCTCCGCTACGGTCTTGCCGTCACGGGCGCCCTCCATAATCTCGGAGGTAATGAGCGCTACGCTTTCCGGATAATTCAGCTTAACTCCCCGGTTCAACCGTCTTCTGGCCAAATCTGCTGCTATGGTAATAAGAAGCTTCTCCTTCTCGCGTTCCGTCAGTTGCATGCTTACCACCTCTCCCAAATGTATTAGTTTCATTATAGACAGCCGCCTGTTTGAAGTAAATGGAATTATGTTAGGTAATATGACATATTAATGATCGTCACCAATGAATAAACTCCTTTTAATTCGACATATCTCACCTTTACATGACATATCCACGTCGTATCCATGGTTTTTTTGTCAAAAATAAAAAGAACCCGCAGGTTACGCGCTTTATGTAAGCACGTCCCTGCGGGTTCTCGTCGCAAATATTTGAACTATTTCTTCGCTACATATTTACGGATATCGAATGCTACGGCAACCACGATGATTGCACCCTTGATGATCAGCTGCCAGTAAGGGCTCACGCCGATGTAAGTCAGACCGTAGTTGATTACCGTAAAGATCAATACGCCCGCGATAACGCCTTTCACCCGGCCAACGCCGCCTGTCGTGGACACGCCGCCGACTACGCAGGCTGCGATCGCGTCAAGCTCGTACATGTTACCGTAGTTGTTTGTCGCGCCGCCCGTACGCGCTGCCTCAAGAACGCCGGCAAGGCCGTACAGAGCGCCTGCGATACCGTAAATCCACATGAGGCATTTGGCTACATTAATACCGGATACGTGAGCGGCTTGAATGTTGCCGCCGATCGCGTACATGTTTTTGCCAAGCGTTGTTTTGTTGAAGACAACCCATACGATAAACGCGACAAAGATCGCGATCAATACGATGTAAGGCAGAGACCAGTCACCGCTGCCGATGGAACCCGTGCCAAGATCGGAGAAATCTTTGCGAAGACCGCCGATTGGCTGCGATTGGTTAGGAGGCATATCGAAGTACAGGGAGTTCGCGCCGTATACGGCAACCATGGTACCCAGCGTTGCGATAAACGGCGGAACATTAAACTTCGAAACGATAATGCCGTTGATCAAGCCGACAATGAGACCTACAACGACCGCGATTAGGATCGGAAGAATCAATGGCAGATGCGGCAGGTTCGGGAAAAACTTGTTCGCGTAATCCGCGCTTTGCAGCATCGATGCGGATACAACCGCCGTCAAGCCTACCACGCGGCCGGCCGACAAGTCCGTTCCGGCCGTAATCAGGATAAACGCAGCGCCTAGCGCGATGATTAGACGCGTCGACGATTGAACGAGCATATCCCGGAATGTCGTAACGGACAAGAAATTCGTGTCCATGATGGTTATCGCAGCGATAAGAAGAATCAGAACGATCCAGATCGCGTTTTGTGAAAACATACTTCTAGCTCTTGAACCTTTTGTAGCTTCCATGAGTGTTAATCCTCCTTCAAATCCTCATCATTAGCCCGTCTGAGCGGCCAGCCTCATAATGCTTTGTTCTGTCGCGTCTTTGCCGTCGAGGATACCCGTTGCGCGGCCCTCCGACATAACCATAATCCGGTCCGACATACCAATAAGCTCCGGCATTTCAGACGAAATCATAATGATGCTCTTCCCTTGCTTCGCAAGATCGATAATGATCTGGTAAATCTCGTATTTGGCGCCGATATCGATGCCGCGTGTCGGCTCGTCCAGCAGCAGAATGTCCGGATCCGTCAACAGCCAGCGGGCGAGAAGCACCTTCTGCTGGTTACCGCCCGACAGGTTGCGGATCAGCTGGTTGACCGAAGGCGTTTTGGTTCTGAACTTCTCGACGCCTTTTTTCGCTTCAACGCGCATTTTCGATTCGTTCAAGAGGCCAAACGGCCCTTTGTACAAACCAAGGTTGGCGATCGCCGTATTCTCGGTAATGTTGAGCACCGGGAAAATACCGGTTACGCGTCGTTCCTCCGTCAATAGCGCAATCTTATGCTTTTTCGCATCGATCGGTGATTTGATCGTAATTTGCTTGCCGTCTTTGTAGATCGCGCCGGATTTCACGGAACGAAGTCCGAACAAAGCTTCGATCAATTCCGTACGCTGAGCGCCGACAAGGCCGCCAACACCAAGAATTTCGCCTTTGCGAAGCTCGAAGCTTACGTCTTTGAAGGATTTTGGATTAATGGACGTCAGGCCTTCGACCTTCATCATCACTTCCCCAGGTACGTTTGTACGCTCAGGGAAACGTTCGGACAAATCGCGGCCGACCATCCGCTGAATGATCATGTCGATCGTCAGCTCCTTGGATTCCCAAGTGCCGATATATTTGCCGTCGCGCATAATCGTTACGTCATCCGAGATCCGCAAGATCTCTTCCATTTTGTGGGAAATATAAATAATGGCTACGCCGCGTGCACGCAGCTTGTTAATTATCGCGAACAATTGCTCAACCTCGTTGCCCGTCAAGGAAGAAGTAGGCTCGTCCATGACGATGACTCTCGAGTTGAACGACACGGCTTTCGCAATTTCGAGCGATTGAATTTTGGACACCGACAATTCGCCGACAAGCTGGTTCGGATCAATGTCCATGTTCAAATCTTCAAACAAGGCGACTGTGTCTTTGTACATCTTTTTATGGTCAATAAACCGCAGCGGACGAACGCCCGTCATCGGAAATCTGCCAAGCCAAATGTTCTCCATCACGCTGCGCTGAGGCACCGGATGAAGCTCCTGGTGAATCATGGATACGCCGCTGTTCAGGGCGTCCTTCGAGCTTTTAATGTCTGCCTTTTGTCCATCGAGGAAAATCTCGCCCGCGTCCGGATGATAAATCCCGAACAAGCATTTCATTAGTGTTGATTTGCCCGCGCCGTTCTCGCCCATCAAGGCGTGAACCGTACCCGGCCGAACCTTCAGCGTTACGTTGTCAAGCGCTTTAACGCCAGGGAACGTCTTCGTAATATTGTTCATCTCAAGCAAATAAGGATGCTGCTCTGCCATTAATATAGCCTCCTTTAATCCGGCTCCCATCCAAGAAGCAAGGTACAAAAAAAACAGGGGGCGACGGAAGTGCGGTTGTCGCTCCCTGTTTTGTTTCGTTATTTTTATTTTTCTGATGCGGTGTTCGTGTCTATGCGATTACTTCGCGGACTCTTGCGTTACCTTTTGGTAAGGGATCCAAACGTACTTGCCGTCCGTGATGTCGTAGCCCGTGTTTTCTTTCGTAGGCGTTTCGCCTGCTGCCAGAACCTTCATCAGCATAACGGTTGCTTTGCCTTGGTTTTCGGCATCGTTCAGAACCGTACCAAGCATCGTGCCGTCTTTCAGAGCTTGCATGGCAGGGTCCGTTGCGTCAACGCCTACAACCGGCATTTTCTTGTCGCCTTTGAAGTAGCCAGCCGCTTTCAGAGCCTCGATTGCGCCAAGAGCCATGTCATCGTTGTTTGCGATAACCGCTTCGATCTTGTCGCCATGGGAACCAAGGAAGGCTGCCATTTTCTCTTGGCCTTTAACGCGGTCCCACATTGCTGTATCTTCCGCCAGCTTTTGAACCTTGATGCCAGCGTCTTCGATAGCTTGTACGGAGAACTTCGTGCGAAGCTCGGCATCTTGGTGGCCCGGCTCGCCTTTCAGCATAACGTACTGCAGAACGCCGTCGCCGTTTTTGTCGGCTTCAGGATGCGATTTCCAGTAGTCGGCAATGATTTCGCCTTCCATTGTGCCGGACTCTTCCGCTTTCGCGCCTACGAAGAACGCTTTGTCCCATTTCGCCAGATCGTCTGCCAGCGGCTCGCGGTTGATGAATACGACCGGAATGTCGGCTTTTTGCGCTTTGTCGATGATAACGCCAGCTGCCGTACGGTCAACCGGGTTAATCGCCATTGCTTTTACTTTTTTCGTGATGAACAAGTCAACTTTATCGTTCTGAGTCGGCTGGGAATTCTGGCTGTCAACGATATCGACCTTCACGTTGCCTTCAGCCGCTTTGCTGATCGCGTTGCGCACGCCGCTCATAAATGTGTCGTCAAATTTGTAAATCGCCACACCCGTTTTAGGAAGGCTTCCGCCGCCGGAACCGCCGTTATTCGAGTTCGAGCAACCTGCTGCCGTAAGTGCCATTGCTCCCGCAACGAGAGCCACTGTCCATTTTTTCATCTCTGTAATACCCCCCGAGTGAATTAAGTAATGCGAGCTTGCCGTATTGTTTGCTTGCTGCATCCTTATTATGTCGAAATTTGAAATGGATTCGAATCTAATATTCTCATCTTTTTTATTAATATTCTCATCAGTTTCTAATCATTGCACGACAGGGAACAACAGCTTCTGGTTGTCCTTCCAGAACATGTTTTTCTTGTCGATCAGCTTGTTTCGAATCTCGACACGGGATGGGACTTTATGACCAAGGGCGGCTTCCATTGCATATTTCATGCCGAGATACCCCATACTGAAAGGATTTTGTACGATAAGCTTCTGAAGCTGATTCTCCTGCAGCAGCTCCAGCAGCTCCGGCGAGCTGTCAAAGCCGATAAGCTTGATCCGGTCGGCTGCCTGCTCGTTCCTCAGCTCCTTCGCCGCGCCAATCGAGGCTTCCGTATTTAGCGCAATGATGCCGTCCAGCTGACGCTTATGCAGCTCCACTGCTACGGCGTTGCTGCAAACGTCATGATCGCCGCTGCATGGCACCTGGTCGACAATGCGGATATTCGGATATCTGGCGGCAGCATCAATAATCCCCTGGGCTCTAAGCCTGCCGTTAATCCCTCCTGCCGCATGGGAGACTATGGCGATTTCGCCTTGCCTTCCGAGCTGTTCGGCCAATTCGCGGAGTGCTTCCCCGCCCGCCTCGTAGTTGTCCATGCCGATATACGATCTCGTCTTCCCCGAAGTGAGCACGCTGTCGATGGCAATAACCGGAATATGCCGTTCGGCCGCTTCTTTCAGGAATGGGGCAAACAGCTCGTCATCGCTGGCGGCAAGCACAATCGCATCCGGCTTTGCTGCAAGCGCCTGCCTTGCGGCCTGCATCTGCCCGTCAGCATCCGTCTCATCGTACGAAGCGGTCGTATACATCGTAATGCCGAATTCCTTGACCGCAGCTTGTGCGCCAAGCATGACATTTTCCCAGTAATCGCCCTCGCTTGACCGCAAAATAACTTGAATGGCGATATCGGAAGGCTTCTTCTTCCTCTCCAGAAATCCGGGGTTAAACGCCGAAATCAGGAGAGCCAGGGCAGAAACCGCTAGCAGTATGCCAACAATCATTCTTTGTCTCCGGCTCATTCCCCCTGCTCCCTCCCTTCCGCCTGCTTCAATTCCATCGCCGGGAAACGAATCGTAACGGTCGTCCCTTCCTCAAGCTCGCTTTCGAACCGCAGGCCATACGTCGGTCCGTAAAACAAACGGATCCGCTCCTGCACGTTCATCACGCCCACTCCCGAGCCCTTGGAGCTGGTCACTTGACCGTCGTTCACCTGCTTCAGCCGCTCCTCGCTCATGCCAAGACCGTTGTCCCTTACTTCAATCACGATATCCCGGCCGTCCAGCTTAGCGTTAATCCGAATATGACCTTTATCAACCGAAGGCTCGATACCGTGGACAAGAGCGTTCTCAATGAGGGGCTGAACGATTAGCTTCAGAGTGGCGTAAGTCAAGACTTCCTCATCCGCCTCAATCGAAAAATCGAACTTGTTCTTAAACCTCATCTGCTGAATAACGAGGTAGTTCCGGGCATGCTCAAGCTCATCGGCTATCGTAATGACGCTTTTCCCTTTGCCAAGACTAATTCTGAAGAGCCTCGATAAGGAGGTAATCATCGTGGTCACTTCCTCGTTCTTGTTCATCCCGACCATGCGCACAACCGAATTCAGGGTATTGTATAGAAAATGCGGGTTAATCTGGGCCTGCAAAGCCTCAAGCTCATAGGTACGTTTGCTCTCCTGCTCGGTGACGATCTGCTTCATCAGCTTCTTGATCGTGCCGATCATAATGTTAAACCGGTCAGCCAGCTGCCGGACCTCGAGCGGTCCTTCTCCTATGGCCGTCTGCTCGAAATGGCCATGCTCCACATTTTTCATGGACAGCTCCAGCTGCTTGATGGGCTTTGATATCCGCCGCGAGACGATGCTCGACAGCAGCACAACAATAAAAATTAAAGCAAGAAGAAGCTGAAACATGGATCTGTTCAGCTCCGAAATGGAGGTCATGGCTTCATTCCTGTAGGATACGCCTACAACCTTCCAGCCTACGTTGCCGATCGTCTGAACGCTGATGATTTTGGGAGCGCTGGACGTTTTGTCGATATAGCTGCCATACGTATGTTTGAGTGCAAGCTCAACGTTCTCGTTTTTTAGCCCCGCGTAAATAAGCTGCAGCTGGGGGTGGTAAACAATGTTGCCGGCCGACTCGTCCAGAATGTAAACATAGCCCTTCTCGCCTAGACTAACCCTGTCGGAAAGCTCGTCAATCGTGTTGAAGTTAACGTCCAGCAGCAGAACGCCTTGGATGGGCTTGCCGTTATGGATAATCGTAATACTCTTGCTGAGCGAAACGACCCATCTGAACTGCTCCTTGTACAGGTTCTGCACATGCGGCAGCGAGATGGATAGATGGCCCGGCGTATCCAGCGCGCTTTGGAACCAGCTTTCGCTTGTTACATCAAGCGCCTTCTTCATCTCGACGGCCGGAAGATCCATAACAAGCTGTCCCTTATCATCAAACAGGGCTAGCGAGACCGTATCCGCGCGGGTAGACATCATTGTCGCCAGCTGCCGGTGCAGACTCTCCGAGTCCACGTCGCCGCTCTGCGTGATGGTATGGTACATCATGTTGAACAGGTCGGACGTTGCCTGCACGTTATTTTCCAGACTGTAGCTGACCTGATCGACAATCTGCTGCGAATTGCGGAAGGCGTTCTCCTCCGCCGTAGCGGCAAACCGGCTGTACAGCACCGTGCTGACGACGATAATAATAAAGACCGAGAATAAGATGAGGGAGACGGACAAAATGTATTGGATGCTTTTGCTGCTCCCGCTCTTCATCTGGAAGACTCCGTTAAGCCGCTTCGGTATTCCTTGGCGGATACTCCAGCGTATTTCTTGAAGCAAAGACTGAAATAGTTCGGGTCGGCGAAGCCAACCTTCTCCGCAATCTCGAAGGTCTTCAGATCGGTCGTTCTCAGGTATTCCTTCGCCGCTTCCATGCGAAGCTGCAGGAGGTAAGCGCCGTAGGTCATCTTCACTTCCTTCTTGAACAAGCTGCTGAAATAGCCCGTGCTAATATGAAGATGAGTGCAGACGACGTTTATCGAGAGCTCGCGGTCGTTGAAATGGCTTTTCGTAAATTGAATCGCTTCCTCTACGATATGCTTATACGAATGCTGCCTGCGGCTTGCAATCCGGCTGCGCACCTTGCCGCACAGCTCCGTGAACCAGGCTTTTGTCTCGTTCAGCGTATTCAGCTTCTGGTATTGATCCAATATGCCAACCGCAAAGATAGGGTCCTTGTCCGTACCGTCGTCGATCATTTTGGAAAGCTTGATAATAGCCGTTACCATTTCCAGCAGATAATGCTCGAAGTTATGCACCGGCACCGGCGCTTGCACGCGCGCGAGATCGTCAAAGAGCTCATCGATGACATCGGTCAGCTCCTGCTCAGTCCCCACCTTGATGGACCGGACGAGATTCTGCTCCTTCCACTCGTCAAAGATCAGCCTCTCCTGCACGCGTTCTTCCATATCGTCGATGCAAATAATTTGGTTGATTCCGAGAATTCTGCGGTAATCGAGCGCCACCTCCGCCGCTTCATACGAATACTTCAAGCCGCGGATATCCCGGGTAAACCTCCCGACTCCAATCATGACGGGAAGCTTCAGGAATCTTTCAATGCTCTGCAAAATTTCTTTCAACGCGTCCTGGGTAGCCTCCATTACTTCTTCGTCCTGGCCCCCTGTGCTAACCGTAAACAGGACAACCTGGTCCTGGTGAATAAACACTCTGCCCAGTTTGTGTCTGGACCAGATCTCGCTTGCGATGTTCGTAATGGAAAACAGCTTCAGATCAAGATCCTTGATCGAGGAGACCGCATGAAGAGGGTCAAGCTCCTCTTCCGGCTTGTCCGAATGGAGTACGGAGATTACCGAGACCACATAACCTTCGCCCTCCAGCTCCATGCCGTATTTATCCGCTTTTTCCCGGATGCTTGCCAGCGACTGATGCCTCGTTATTAAGGAAGACAGGAACTTTTCGCGGACGATCGGCAGCGTCATGCGGTAATGCTCCTGCAAGAGCTCGACGTTGTTGCGCATCTCCCTCTCTTCATCCATCCGGCGCTTCACTTGAAGCACCGTTTCCGTCAACTGGCTCCCCGAGAACGGCTTAAGCACGTAAGCCTCCACCTGCAGATTAATGGCCTGCTTGGCATATTCAAATTCGTCATGCCCGGTCAGAATGACGACACGGGTAATGGGATACATTTTTTTTACCCAATCGGCAAGCTCGAGGCCGTTCATATAGGGCATGCTAATATCGGTAATGAGCACATCCGGCTCCATTTTTTCAACAAGCTCCGTCGCTTCTTTCCCGTTCCCGGCGGTCTTCACCTCAGAGAAGCCGCAGCTCTCCCAGTCAATCTCCATCATGAGGCCTTCCGTTACTTCCGGTTCGTCATCAACAAGCAGAAGTTTATACATGACGTCTGTTTCCTCCTTCATCAAACCAGTACTCATTTTGCCACAAATAAAAAGACGATAACATTAAATTTATCGAAAATTGTAGGCAGTAAAAGCGTAATGACCATAATAAGCCTAATTTGCTCTGTTTTACAAGCATTTACGACCATTCACGGCTTCTGCTCTTGTAGCCAATGTTTGTCCGATATGATAAACTCAAAGGTATGACATTACATGGGAGGGACTAGCATGGCGCCTAAGAAAATGAGATCAGACATGATCAAAAAAGGATTTGACCGCGCACCTCACCGCAGTCTTCTGCGGGCAGCAGGCGTAAAAGAAGAAGATTTCGGCAAACCGTTTATCGCGGTTTGTAACTCCTATATCGATATCATTCCGGGTCATGTCCATTTGCAGGAGTTCGGCAAACTGGTTAAAGAAGCAATTCGCGAAGCGGGCGGCGTGCCGTTCGAATTCAATACAATCGGCGTAGACGACGGAATCGCGATGGGTCACATCGGGATGCGTTATTCCCTTGCTAGCCGCGAGATTATTGCGGACTCCATAGAAACAGTAGTTAACGCGCACTGGTTCGACGGTATGGTCTGCATTCCTAACTGCGACAAAATTACGCCTGGCATGATGATGGGTGCCCTTCGTGTTAACATCCCAACCATGCTCGTAAGCGGCGGACCAATGAAAGCCGGCAGAACATCCGACGGCCGTGCAATCTCCCTGACTAGCGTATTTGAAGGCGTAGGCCAATATATCGCTGGCACAATTGATGAAGTAGGTCTTACTGAATTGGAACAATTCGGTTGTCCGACTTGCGGATCTTGCTCCGGCATGTTTACTGCAAACTCGATGAACTGTCTGGCAGAAGGTCTTGGCCTTGCAATGCCAGGTAACGGTACGATCCTTGCTGTATCGCCCGAGCGTAAAGAGTTCGTTAAAGAATCGGCTCGCCAGCTGATGAAACTGATCGAACTTGGCATCAAACCACGTGATATCGTGACAAAAGAAACAATCGACAACGCATTTGCTCTTGATATGGCTTTGGGCGGTTCTACAAATACCGTTCTTCATACGCTTGCTATTGCGCATGAAGCCGGTATCGAGTATCCAATCGAACGCATTAACGAAATTGCAGAACGCGTTCCGCATCTTGCTAAAATTGCTCCAGCATCCGATTACCACATCGAAGATGTTCATGTTGCAGGCGGCGTAAGCGCCGTTCTTAATGAGCTGCTCAAAAAAGATGGCGCATTGGATGGTTCACGTATAACTGTTACTGGTAAAACCCTTCGGGAGAATGTTGAAGGCTGTGAAATCCTAGATACAGATGTTCTCCGCACGATCGATAACCCGCATAGCGAACGCGGCGGCTTGGCTGTATTGTTCGGCAACCTGGCTCCAGGCGGCTCGATCGTTAAAGTCGGCGCTATTGACAAATCGGTTGGCGGCTACCATAAAGGTCCAGCGATCTGCTTCGACTCCCAAGACGATGCACTTGCCGGCATCGCCGGCGGCAAAGTGAAAGAAGGTCATGTAGTCGTTATCCGCTACGAAGGTCCTAAAGGCGGTCCTGGCATGCCAGAGATGCTTGCTCCAACTTCGCAAATCGTCGGCATGGGTCTTGGCACTAAAGTCGGCCTGATCACCGACGGTCGTTTCTCCGGCGCATCCCGCGGCATCAGCATCGGCCACGTATCTCCGGAAGCGGCAGAAGGCGGTCCGATCGCCTTCGTTCAAGACGGCGACATCATTGAACTTGATATGAACAACCGTGGAATTAACCTTCTCATCAGCGACGAAGAGATGGAAAAACGCCGTGCCGCATGGCCTGGCTTCGAACCGAAAATCAAACGCGGCTACCTGGCTCGCTACTCGCACCTTGTTACGAATGCTAGTACGGGCGGCGTAATGAAGATGTAGTTCGCAGAAATTGTGGAGCAGCTCCTTTGGGGGCTGCTTTTCTTATTTTTTGGTTTGTTTTGTAGCGCCACAGCACTCCGCAGACGTATATCTCTTCCGATCGCTGTTGGTTCCGGATTCCTCTGATTCAACTTTTAGCAAAGTTGGAATCCGGTAACCAAAGGCGAACGCTCCGCTTCTCCAGAGATATACGTCTGCTCCGTTGGAGCAAACGGCAGCAGCAGAGGCGACGTCGCTGACTCCACATTCTGCTCCCTGGGGGAGAGTGTAATGTGCCTGATGACCCGGGCACAGGTGAATATCAGGCTGTTGCGCCTCCCTGTCGGAGAACCAACCCAATCCAACCACCCTAAACACTCAACGCCTCCTAACGGTAGTCGTTCCAGTAACATTTGCATCAGATCTTCTAGTTCATGCTATAGCTCTACAATAGCTGCGTTTGGGCTAGGTTAGGGTAGAAGAAAAAGGGACAAAAAAGCCAGGCAGTCATTGACTGCCCGGCTTCTGTTAAATAACTGATGGGTTGCTGTCCAGTTCGGAAGCATCCGAATTTTCTGGGGAAGGAGCCGATTTTGCGGCGGCCACTTCTTGATGAAGCTTTACTGGTTTGGTCGAGGAGGCATGCGCACCGTTTACGGCGAACATAAGAAGCTGCTCCAGCGGCATCAACAGCATATGGGGCTTGATGGAATCCCGCTTTGCTTTGCCTCTTGCATTGCGCTGCTTATTGGTAAGAACGCTTGTAAGAATTTTCAAGTATATCCGGGTTGACCGCGCGAACATGCCTTCCGGAAGCGGCTCCACCTGGAAGCCTAACCGGTCCGCGCCGCGATGGATCATGGTCACGCCATAGACCGCTCGCACGCCTTCGACCTCAGGGTCCTTAGCGAGCGTTCTCGCCAAAACCGGCAATGCCTGTTCCATTTCCCGGAGCAGCCGAATTCCCGTCGCTAACGGAGAACCCGACTGCAAAGCAATCGAAGAAAGCATTTTGTTGTCGAAATGCAGCTCGACAATCTTGTCGCCGTTCTTCAAGAAGCCGTTATCCGCCAGCTTAATGGGCTCACCATGATATTTGATAACTCGGTAATGAAAGGCCGAGTCTGCTCCCCCGACGTTTTTCAGCCGGAAAACAACGTGGTACAGCTTCTCGTAGAGCAGCCATGCTCCAACCAGCGCGTTCTTCAACACAGACCGTTTCGGCGTTCTCTCTGTCAATTTCATCATCTCCGCTATGCCGACAAACCGAAAGCCACGCTTCGTCGCTTCTTCCATGTAAGCTTCAAGAGCAATCAGCATATTGACCGGTGCTGTTGGATCCGCTCCCGGCGTGCGTCCGCAGTCGTGCAGCAGCAATACTTCTCCGGGATGCATCTTTTTCATCATTTTTTGCTTAAGTCGCTCTGCGCCAAGCTTAACGTTCCAATCGCCAAAAATGGCCGACCACAAAATGATTTGCATTTTATGGCGGTTCATGAAATCGAATACGTTAACGATCCCCCAAGGCGGCCGATAAAAAGCGGAACGGATTCCTATGGCCTCCCGTATTACGTCTGAGGTACGATCGATCTGGGCGCGAACGGTCTTTGGCCTCATAAACCAGTTGGTTTTATGAACATAATTATGAATACCGACGACATGACCTTCCTCTTGCATTCTCCGCAGAATTTCCGGATGCTTCTCTGCATGTGAGCCTACTACGAAAAACGTGGCTTTCGCCTTATAACGGGCAAGCAGATCAAGCAGCTGGGGCGTATATTCAGGATCCGGACCATCATCGAACGTTAAAGCGATCTCGCTTGTGACACGGCCTTTCTTGAATACACGAAATCCGAAAACACGGCTGATAAGCGCAGGGATAAAGGCATACAAGGACAAGAAGTAAAATGCCCAAAGCAGCAATTGTAACATTTTGTATTCCCCACCGTTTATGAAAGTTATAAACACGATACCTTTAATTGTACCATATGAGCATTAATTATAGGCATCGTTTTAAAAATTATAGTACAATCACAACAGGGATTTGATTCCTGTACGAGAGGAGATTATTGTATGCTTCCGTTTTACAAGAAATACTGGCGTACCGCATTCGACATAGCGCTTATTGCCCTTACGGTCTATCTGGTTATGTTCGCCTTCAGCTACCTTTACAAGATCGCAACGCCTATTTTCTTTGCCTTTGTGATTTACCTGTTCATCGAGCCGCTGGCTAGGTGGCTCAACAAGATCGGGATCAAAAAATCGATTGCTTCCGGCATATCGGTGCTCGTGTTCTCCCTAATTATTATCGGCATTTTTTCCGGACTAGCCTATATTATTACGAGCCAAGGCACCGACTTCATCAAGGTGAAACTGCCGCAATACCAACAGCTGTTCAAAGAACAGGTGCAGGACGATTCAAGCGTCTTCCAACAAAAGCTGAAAGCTCTGCCTCCCGAATGGGTGGAAAAAATTACCGAATACATAAACGGGGCAACGGAATATTTGCCGAAGCTGGCCAATATTATTTTCACCGGATTGATCGGATATATTTCCTCGTTCTCCACCTTTATATTCAACTTCGTTATCGGGATTATTCTGGCCTACTTCCTGAGCATCGAGATTAAAGTATGGAAGATAACCGCCAACAACAAGACGCCCAATACGTTCAAGAAAGCTTTCTTCTTCCTTAGAGAAAATGTATTTAAAGGTATTGGAGCTTATGTGAAGGCTCAGGCAAAAATGATGAGTATTACGTTCCTCGTTATTTTCGCGGCGCTGCTTGTTCTTAGAGTGGAGAATGCTTTCGCCATATCCTTTACGGCCGGGATCTTCGACGTATTGCCGCTTCTTGGCGTCAGTACGCTGTTTATCCCTTGGATCATTTATTTGTTCCTGGTTGGTCAAACCTCGCTTGCCGTATGGCTGTCGGTATTGTTAGTTGCCGTTGTGCTGACTCGCCATATCGTGGAGCCTAAAATCACGGGCGATACGCTTGGCGTATCCGCCTTCACGATGCTGTCGTGCATGATCGTATCGCTGCATTTGTTCGGCGTTGCAGGCGTTATCCTGTCGCCAATCATTATTATTCTGATCAAGGCGCTGTACGAGCAAGGCTTCTTCCACCGCTGGATCCGCACGCCGCAGGGCGAATATGACGTCAATCCGTTCCCGGCAGCTGCCGAGGAGGAAATCGATAGCAATCAACGTTCAACGGGAGTATAAAGCGAGAATATCCATTACGCCGCGAAAAAGCGCCGTCGCCTGGTTGCTGCTGCCCGGCGGACGATTCTCCGCCAGCACCGCAACCGCATAACGGGGCTTCCGGGCCGGACCGTATCCCGTGAACCATTGGTTCACGCGGGGCGCTCCGGCCTTTGTTATTTCCGCGGTACCGGATTTGCCGGCTACCGCCCACGCACCCTCCCGGATCGACCGCCCTGTCCCATGGTCGACAACCATCTCCATGCCGCGAAGCAGCTTGCGCGCGGTGGCCGGGCGAATTCGGCCGTCCTCTGCCGGAGCGCTCTTTGCGGGCATAGTAACCATCCGCTGTCCGTTGGCATAGCGGATTTCCCGGACGAGGCGCGGCTCCATTACGCGCCCGTGGTTTAGCAGCGTAACGACCAGATTCGCCGCCTGCAGCGGCGTCATCAATACATCACGCTGCCCAATGGCGGATTGCGCCATGACGCCGCCATCCGTCTTTACACTGGCCAAAGCCGGGAATAACCGCCCGGCTTCCTCTTCCCCAAGCAGCCGGAGCGGATGACGGAACGGACCAAAGGCCCGTTCCGAATGCCAGCCGGCTGGCTTCCCGATCCCAAGAGCAGCTGCCGTTCGCTGCAGCTGCTCCGCGCTTAACCGCTCGGCGATCGTCGCGAATACAATATTGCAGGACTGCGCGAGTCCCTCCTGCAGCGTGAGCGTGCCATGCCCGCCTTCTTTCCAGCAGGACAAGCCGTATTTGCCGTATTCCCCATTGCAAGTAAAACGCTCCTTCTCGTTTGTCACTCCCGCTTCCAGGGCAGCGGCCTCCGTAACCAGCTTAAAGATGGAGCCCGGAACAGCCGCTTGAATCGCATGATTGGCCCATTCCTTCTCATTGTCCAGCTGCAGCGGCTCCATCTGCGGCCGGGAGATCATTGCCACAATGTCTCCATTGTTCGCGTCCAGAACAACAACCGCCCCTTCCTTCAGCGGTATGGCATCGATATAAGCTTCAATCCTGTTCTGCAGCTCAAGGTCAAGCGTTGTCTGTACTTGAAGCGGATAATACGGATTTCCCGGTCCCGTAACCCGATAATTCAGCCCTAGCAGCGGCCCCTTGTTGCCGTCCGTAAAATAAGAGACGGATGTAGCGCCGGCGCCATGAAGCAGATCATCCAGCGACTTTTCAAGACCCGAACCGCCTATCAGCTCATTGATTTTCCGTTTACCCGACACTAGCTCCTTCGAATACGCCAATTCAAGATGCTCAGGATGCTGGCTGATATAGCCAATCGCCTGTTTGGCGGCAAATGCCGTTAAGTACCGGTTCCGGTAAGGCAATGCCCTTACTCCGTTCAAGTGAAGCTGAGTCAGCTTCTGAAGCTGCTTGTCCGATAAACGGTAAGGCAGCTTCTCCTTCCCTTTATGCCAGAAGGATGGCTCCCGCAGCTCCTGCCACCGGCTCACCAGCTCACTTTCCGTTACATTCAGAATCGCGGCTAGCTGCCGGGCATTCCGATGCCAGTTCTGTTCCGCTTCAGGATCTTCAAACTGCGTATTCACGGGAACGGGAAATAAGGCAAGCGTATAATACGTCTCCCCCGTAATGGATTTATTATTCCGGTCTACGAAATCTCCCCGGCCTGAATCCAGCACGAGATTCCGTTCACGCTGCATAACCGACATCCGCTTCCAGCTGGTTCGGCCCATGGCGGCAGCGGCGTTCTTATGCCCGTAGCCCGGGGTCAGTTGCAGCCAAGCAAGCCTAGCGATAAACCCGGACAAAATAAATACAAATAATAACCCGATTACGGCAATACGTCTTTTCATGTAAGGCGCCTCCAGTCATTAGACATTATCGCCCTTCCGAAGCACAAAAAAACCGTCCAAACGGATCTTTCATCCATTTGGACGGCTGCATGATTAATCGATTTTGAAACGGGACAACGACTCCTTCAGACCGCGGGATACGGCGTCCAGCTTCTCGGACAGGTTAACCAGCCCGTTGCTGATGCTAAGCTGCTCGGTGCTGAGCGACGCGACCTCTTCGGAAGTAGCCGAGGACTGCTGAGCTACCGCGCTCACATTCACCATTGCCTCCGTTAACACCACTTGCGATTGATCCAGCATGGTGATCGAATTCGTTACCGAATCGAGCTTCTGCACGAATTGCCCCATTTGGTTCTGCACCGTCAGGAACAACTGGTTTGCTTCTTTAACCGAACCGATCTGCTCCTGGAACAGCGGGTACGCATCCGACAATACCGTCACCGTCTCTTCGATCTGCGTCATAATCGTCTCCGTAATCTGGCCTACGACATCGATCGATTGACGGGATTGATCCGCCAGCTTACGGATCTCGTCGGCGACGACCATAAAACCTTTTCCTGCCGCTCCGGCCCGTGCCGCTTCAATGGTTGCGTTCAGCGAGAGGATATTCGTCTGCTTCGTCAGATTGTTCAGTACATCCAGAATTTTAACGATCGACCCCGTGCTAAGCTTGAGGCTGTCCACCTTCTCTACCATGGAACGGGTCATTTCTTCCGTCATGCCCGTCTTCTGGATAAGAAGACCCATATAAGCCGTACCTTGCTGGCTGGCCTTCTCCACTTCGCCGGCAGATTCAACCATATGACCGGTTGCTTCCATGACCGACTTCATTTGATGATTGATATTGCCTGTCAGATCGCTGCCTCTTTCAGCCTCTACCGCAAGGCTGGACGCGCCGCTTGCGATCTCTTCCGTCGCCACGGAAATCTCTCTTGCGGAGATCGCCGTCTTCTTCGACACATCGGTCAGCTCGCCGGCCGTAGACAATACATCATCGGCGGATTGGGTCGTTTGCTTGGCAAGCGCCGTAATCTGTATCATCATTTTATTAAAGCTGTCGCCAAGCTGACCGATCTCATCCTGACGATTCGTTATTTTCGAGCGAACGGTCAAATTGCCGCGTTCGCCTTCGTTCATCAGATTGCGCATCGCAATAAGCGGCATAGCGACTGTGCGGATAACCAGCATGCCGATCGCAATCGCAATAAACATCGCAACCAGCGCAATCAGCCAGGTCATTTTGTTAATAACGCCGGCGTCTTTCACAAGCTCGTTAACCGGGATGGTGCCGACCAGTCTCCAGCCGGCCGTATCCAGCGTCTTGAATACGGACAGAACCTCTTCCCCGTCAGTGGACTTCTCTTTCAACGAGCCTTCTTCGTCAATATTCAGCTTCACTACATTTCCTTTGCCGATCAGACTGTTATCCGGGGCTGAGATATACTTGTTGTCGCTGTCCACCAGGTAAATTTTGCTGCCTTCGCCAAGCGAGACGTCTTCATATTGCGCGCGGATATCCTCGAGGTTAAGCTCGAGTAACAGGATATAGGACGCCGCGTTGGTTGTCGTGTTGTTCATTTGCCTGCTGAGACCAATCGACGGCAGCTTGTCCTTTGTGCCGAAACCGGTTGGCTGCGTTTCGATCCAGTTCACGCCGCCCTTAGAGGTTTTCGTCTTCTCGAACCAATCCGATTTCATTAAATCAGGGGCAACGGCCACGGAGGCCGTCCCGTACGTAATCACCGGAAGTTTATCGTCCAGCGGCAGCAAATAAGCGCCGATAATCGCCTTGTTGCTCATCACCGCATTTTGCAGTCGGTCTCCCAAATCCTTCTCTGCCTCAAACAAATCAAAAGCTTCCGTGCTGTCTTCCAGGGTAGAAACCAGCTTATGGAATTCTTTATCGATCATGATCTGCATCGACAGATCCTCATACGTCTTAAGTATAATATCCAAGTTCGCCGAAGCCTGCGCAATCGTCTCGAAGCTTGCGCTTGATACTTTATCTTCAACGATGTTTTTCGCTTTCGAGTAGGCCATTTGACCCACAACCAAGACGCACGCGATAATGCTCACAAAGATAATCAGGAACAGCTTTGTACCTACTGACTTTAATGGGTTGGAGAAAATGGATGTGAATGTCTGCGTTACTTGCTTCGTTGTTTGAGCGGTAACCGCCTGCGCCTTTGATTGCGCTTTCATATTTTGCGGTTTCTCTTTAACTTTTTTAGGTTTGTCCGTTTTCTTCATGCAAGACACCGCCTCTTTATCGTTATGTAGTTTGTCGGTTGGATCGGTCTAGTTCTATTACCCTATTTTGGTATGTACAGTCCTATTATTTTATATCGGTCGGAAAATGTCAATTGATTAGTAGATTTCAAAAACTATTTTTCCCAATAAAAAACAAGGAAGGACATATGTCCTTCCTTGTCGATAATTTCCGCCTTATTTCGCGGCCGTTTCATTGCTTGTTTCGATATTTTTCAGATGCTCTTTGTAGGTCTTGGCAAACAGATGCGTCTGCGAGCCGTCTTTCTTGGTGACGTAATAGAAGTAATCGTTTTTCTCCGGATATAAAGCCGCTTTAATCGAAGCGAGACTTGGGCTTGCGATCGGTCCCGGCGGCAGTCCGTCAATCTTGTACGTGTTGTACGGACTGTCAATCTGCAGATCCTTCTCGTATAACCGTTCCTTTGGCTTATCCAGCAAGTATTGAACGGTCGCGTCGATCTGGAGAGGCATTCCTTTCGCCAGACGGTTATAGATGACGCCGGCCACAATCGGCCGCTCTTCATCGACAACCACCTCCCGCTCGATCAGCGACGCGATCGTGAGCAGCTGATGAAGCGTCAGCTTGCGCTCGGCAAGAACATCCGTCCAGCCCTCGGGCAAGGTATCCAGCTTCGTATCCAGCTCCGCCATCATCCGCTTGAGAATATCCTCTTCCGTGCTCCCCTTCTTCAGCTCGTAGGTCTCCGGGAACAAATACCCTTCCAGCCGGTGATGAAGCTTATCGTCGGCGGGTATCGATTTTACGGCCTCCGCGCCTTCCCAGCCCGGGGCAGAATCCGCAAGCGCCAGGAATTTTTCCTTGTCGATCAGCTTTTCCTCCGACAGCTTGTCGGCAATCTGAAGCAAAGTGAAGCCTTCTGGAATCGTAAACCGAATCATGGCTTCGGCTACCGTATCCCCGCTGTTTAGCTTTGCGATGATCTCGTCATTCTCCATTCCCGGGCTTAGATCATAGACGCCGGCCTGGAAATGCGAGCCTTCGTTTTTGGCCTTCAAGTAATATTTAAACAAAAAAGAATTCTTGATAATGCCATGCTCCTCCAGCGTATCGGATACCGCAATCGCCGAAGCGCCCTTTGCGATTTCAATTCGGACAGGTTCGCCGGCAGCTGTCGGCTTTAACCCGTTCCAAACATACAAAAAGACACTCCCCGCTCCAATAATAAGGAGAGCCAAGAGTGATAAAACGACCCACAGGGCAATCCGGCCTGCCGAGGGTCCTGATTTCGAATGCTGTTGTCTCGATTGCACCAACCGCGTTCCTCCTAAAATGAATTATCACCCTAATGGCCATATTCCGGCCATTGTGATGATTCATTGCATCGTAAGCATAATCTTAATGAATTATCACCCTAATGGCCATATTTCGGCCATTGTGATGATTCATTATTTCGTAAGCATAATCTTAAAAGTTATGACATAGACTCTAATTCATCAGTTTCATCCATTTTCCGACAATAATTTCCTTCGAAAGCCTGAGAAAAAGAGCGGTGGGAGCCGCTCTTTTTAACTAGCTTATGCAATTAAGGCATTTCGTCGTTTGCGAACAGAAGATCATCGTAGGCTTCCGCCGCAAGTTCCCACTCATCATCGTCCTCAATCGTTTCAAGCTGAGGCTCGCCGTTATCGGTCAGAATGACGCGAAACAGCTCGACCTCCTGCTCTTTCTTCATATCAGGCGATTGCAGAGCGGCATAAACGTACGGGCCCAGCTGAAACTCTGCTTTGATCTCGAATTTGTCGAGACTTCCGTGTTCAGAGACCAGCTCGATTACATTCCCGAACACTTCCCGAAGCCGCTCTTGCGGAACCGGAATAATGCGCTCGTTATCTGCCATTAATTTTCCTCCATCTCGCCGAGAAGCGTGTTGAAGGTTTCTTCAACCATGTTCCACTCTTCCTCGTCTTCGATCGTGTACAGCTTCAGGTCGTCGCCTTCTTCTTCATAACGGAAAGCGTATACTTCATCTTCCTCGTCACTTTCGCTTGCAAGCGGAACAACCATCATATATTTCGAATCAGAGCCATCCACTTCAAACTTCATGATGACTTCGAATTCTTCTTCGTTGCCGTCTTCATCCGGAATATAAATAATTTCCGGTTCTTCGAACTGCAGGTCATCCTTTGTCATCGCAACCCTCACCTTTTCGTTTTAGAATCGAGATAATTTTGCAAAATAAGCGTTGCCGCCATTTTGTCTATTACTAGCTTTCGCTTCTTCCGGCTAACATCCGCCTCAAGCAAAGTCCGCTCGGCGGATACCGTTGTCAGCCGTTCATCCCAAAGGTGAACAGGCAAGTTTAGTGTTTGCTGAAGCTGCTCTGCGAATGCCATACTTATTTCGCCGCGGGGGCCAATCGTATTGTTCATATTTTTCGGCAGTCCCACAACGATTTCCGTTACTTCATGCTCTTTCACCAGCTCGGCAATCCGATCCATTTCGCCGCCGTCCCTGCGCTTGTGAACGGTTTCCAGTCCCTGCGCGGTCCAGCCGAACGCGTCGCTGACCGCAACTCCGATGTTGCGGTCACCGTAATCCAAACCCATTGTTCTCATATCCGGCTCCCAATTCTTATTTCTTGTTGTTCAGATAAAACCGGACAAGCTCTTCAATGAGTTCATCGCGTTCTTTCTTGCGAATTAAGCTTCTGGCGTTGTTATGCCGTGGAATGTAGGCGGGATCTCCGGACAGCAAATACCCAACAATCTGATTGATCGGATTATACTCTTTCTCCAGAAGCGCCTCATGCACCGTAAGCAAAATGTCTTGTGAGGAAGATTCGCCTTCCGCCTTCACATTAAACTTCATCGTGTTGTCCATGGAATTCATCGCCAGCACCTCGCTTTCCAACCGCATTTATTAACTAGTTTATTACATTTACACTGCTATCATATCACATTTGATTGGTTAAGAACCAGTTCTTCGGCAAGTTTCAAAGCTTCGTCCAGCTTCGAAGCGTCTTTGCCGCCGGCTTGCGCCATATCCGGACGTCCGCCGCCGCTGCCGCCGCAATGCGCAGCCGCTTCCTTGACGATCTTGCCGGCATGGAAGCCTTTCTTGACCAGATCGGCCGATACGGCAGCAACTAGGCTCACTTTGTCCTCTTGCACGGCGCCGAGGATAATAACCGCAGAAGGCAGCTTCGCTTTCAGCTCGTCTGCAATGCCGCGGAGAGCATCCATTGTAGGCGCGCTGACCTTCGCGCTCAATACGGTTACTTCGCCAACGGTTTTCGCGCTTTGCTCAAGGGAGCCTGCTTCGATGCGGCTCAGCTTCGCCTGCAGCGATTCGTTCTCGCGTCCCAGCTCTTTCACTTGCGCGAACAGGGCTTCAATCCGTTTTGGAACATCGTTGTTGTTAGCTTTCAGAAGCGCCGAAGCCTGCTTCAGAAGATCAAGCTGACCTTCCGTATAGCCGTACGCATGGCGGCCGGTTACTGCTTCGATACGGCGTACGCCGGAACCGATGCCGCTCTCGCTTACCAGCTTGAACATACCGATCTGGGACGTATTCGCTACGTGACAGCCGCCGCACAGCTCGATGCTGTAAGTGCCGACTTGCACAACGCGCACGATGTCGCCGTACTTCTCGCCAAACAGCGCCATAGCGCCCATTGCTTTTGCTTCCGCAATCGGCTTGCTCTCGATTACAACAGGAGTTCCAATCCAGATTTGCTCGTTTACCTTGCGCTCGATTTCCGTCAGTTCTTCAGGCGTAATGCTGCCGAAATGGGAGAAGTCGAAACGCAGGCGGTCTGCCTGTACAAGCGAGCCTGCCTGGTTAACGTGGTCGCCAAGCACTTCTTTCAGTGCTTTGTGCAGCAAGTGAGTTGCCGTATGGTTCTTGATGACATCCTCGCGTACCGAACGGATAACGACAGCCTCCACAGTCTCTCCAGTACGAACGGTACCGGAAGCGACCACGGCGTGATGTACGCTTTGGCCATGCGGCGCTTTTGTTACATCTTCAACCTGCAGCGTAAATCCGTTGCCTACGATCGTGCCTTTGTCGCCGATTTGACCGCCGCTTTCCGCATAGAAAGGAGTACGGTCGAGCAGCACAAGCACGCGGCTGCCTTCGCCTACGAGGTCTACCAGCGAATCTTCATGGACGATAGCTGTGATTTGGGCTTCTGTTACCAGTTCATTATAGCCAACAAATTCACTTTTAACCGTAAAGTCGGCAAGCGGACCGCCTTGTACGTTCATGCCGCCTGTATCCTGGCGGGCTGCGCGAGCGCGTTCGCGCTGAGCTTCCATCGCAGAGTCAAAGCCTTCGCGGTCAACGGTCATGCCGTTCTCGGAAGCAAAGTCCTCTGTCAGGTCAAACGGGAAGCCGTACGTATCGTACAGGCGGAATGCGTCCTCGCCGCCGATCTCTGTTGTGCCCGCTTTGCGTGCTGCTGCAACCAGATCGGACAGCATGACAAGACCGTCGGACAAGGTTTCGTGGAAACGCTCCTCCTCCGTACGGATAACGCGCTCGATAAACTCGCGTTTGTCGACAACCTCCGGATAGTAGACGCCCATAATCTCGCCTACGACGGAAGTCAGCTCATACAGGAACGGACGGTCGATGCCGATTGTTTTTCCGTAACGCACGGCGCGGCGGAGCAATCGGCGGATAATGTAGCCTCGTCCTTCATTGGAAGGCATAACGCCGTCGCCCACCGCAAAGGCAACCGTACGGATATGGTCGGCGATTACTTTCAGCGCAACGTCATGCTCGGCATTGACATGGTACTTCACACCGGCGATTTCGCAGGTGCGCTCGATGATCGGAATAAACAGGTCGGTATCGAAGTTGGAATCCACATCCTGCAGGATGGAAGCGAAACGCTCGAGACCCGCGCCCGTATCGATGTTTTTGTTCGGAAGCGGCGTGTAGCTGCCGTCTTTGTTATGGTTGAATTGGGAGAATACAAGATTCCATACTTCAAGGAAGCGCTCGTTCTCGCCGCCCGGCCAGCATTCCGGATCGTTCAGGTCGCCGTACTTCTCGCCGCGGTCATAGAAAATTTCGGTGCAAGGTCCGCAAGGGCCCTCGCCGATATCCCAGAAGTTGTCCTGCAGCTTGTAGATGCGCTCGGCCGGAAGGCCGATTTTCTCGTTCCAGTATTTGTACGCTTCCTCGTCTTCCGGATATACCGTAACGGAGAGGCGCTCAGGATCGAAGCCGATCCATTCTTTGCTCGTCAGAAACTCCCACGCCCAAGTGATGACTTCCTCTTTGAAATAGTCGCCAATGGAGAAGTTGCCCAGCATCTCGAAGAACGTATGATGGCGGCGGGTTTTGCCGACATTCTCGATATCGTTCGTGCGGATACATTTTTGCGAGTTCGTGATGCGCGGATTGTCAGGAATGACGCGTCCGTCGAAATAAGGCTTGAGCGGAGCCATGCCCGCATTGATCCAGAGCAGCGACGGATCGTTATGAGGGACAAGCGACGCGCTTGGCTCGATATGGTGTCGTTTGCTTTCGAAGAAGGAAAGCCATTTGGAACGAATTTCACTTGCTTTCATGGTTAATAACCTCCGTTAAAATTTGAGTTGAGATCAGCATGATGGGCACTGCGAGAAAGGTTGAGCCTTTGGCCGCTGTTGTTTTTGAATTTCTTGAACGATATGTACAAGGTTAAAATTCAAAAACAAAGGCGGACGCTGTCGCTCCAAAAGCTTCAACCTTTCTCTCCGCGCGCCGACGCCGCTCACTTCTTCAAACCTTTAAAAGTTTGTTTTGGAACATAAAAAAGTCCCTGTCATAAGACAGGGACGAATTTAATATCGCGGTACCACCCTGGTTATTGCCCGAACGCACGCTTGCCGCCGCATTCAAAAGCAATCTCCTCGTATGGACGATAACGGGTCCTCCCGGTGAAGTTCGTTCACACTCCGAAAGTAGCTTTCGGCCATTCTTCGTCCCAAGAGCTCTTACAGCCGACGCCCTAAGGCGAAGAAGCTCTCTCTCTGATTGACGGGCTATGGCTTACTTCCTTCCATCAACGCTTTTGCATGTAGTAGTTGCTGCAACTGTCTAAAGTATATCGGCCAACGGATCGTCTGTCAAATGGTCTTTCGCCTGACATAATAAGCGAAAATATGCTGGACGATCACTTTAAGCGCCGCGAAGATCGGAACCGCCAAAATCATCCCTACAATGCCGGCAATCTCTCCTCCGACGAGCAAGGCGAAGATAATAGCAAGCGGATGAATATGGAGCGTACGCCCAACCACCTGCGGGGATACGACATTGCCCTCAAGCACTTGGCAGGCCATGTTGACGATGGCGACAAACAGCACCATTTTCATAGAGATTGTTGACGCAACGAGAAGGGCCGGAGCCGCGCCAAAGAATGGGCCCAAGTACGGGATAATGTTTGTCACGGATACAATGCTGGCAAGCAGAAGCGGATACGGAAGCCCAATGATGACGTACCCGATATAGGCGAGTATGCCAACGATGATGCAGACGATAAATTGCCCCCGGATGTAACTTCCGAGCGCCGTGTCGATATCCTTGAGCAGCCTGACGGTATGCTTGCGGTGCGACTTCGGAACGTAGGTGATGACCGTCCGCTCGAATAAATCGAAGTCCTTCAATATATAAAATGCCAGGAACGGGATGATAAAAGCGATAAATACCGCATTCACGACAGACCCGATATTGTTAATGAAATGGGAAACGGTATCCGACAGCTTCTTCTCCATCTGATAAATGGACTTGTTCATCCCGTCCCGGATACTGTCCGGCAGAAAAGACGTATTGTTCAAATCGGTCACGAGGCTTTCCGCTCGATAGGTCAAATCGGGAACATGTCGGTTCAGCTGGTCCATCTGTTCCTTGAACATCGGGATCACGTTAACTAAAATGACGGCCAGCGCCGCGCAAAATACGGCATAAATCAGCAGAACCGCTGCCGTTCGGGGAACCTTCCGCTCATGCAGCATCGTAACAATCGGATTCAGCACGTAAGATACGATCATGGCGATAATAAACGGGGCGAGAATCGACCTTAAAAACACGTAAAAATGAATGAAAATGGGCTTTACCAGCAGCAGTAAATAAAGGGCAAGCAGCCCCATGATGATATAGACCAGCCATACGAACAGACGGCTCTTCGTCAACCGTTCCACCGTCCTCACCCCCGCTTGTTTCATTACCGAAAGCCTAAAGATTGACAGAGCAATCTGCTTCAGTATATGTACAAGCAGTCCATTTCATCCATGAATGCCCTATAGAATATGGCTACACTTTAAATTTGCCGACAAGTAACTTCAATTCGATCGACGTATGGCTTAACAGCTGAGCAGACGCATAGATTTGCTGGATTCCCGCATATTGCTCCTCCACATGGGCGGAAACATCCTGCGCGCCTGCTGACGCTTCCTTGGCAACCTCGCGGATTTGCAGCATCGATTGAGCTGCGTTGTCCGCTTCCCCCGCTGTCGCTTCGGATATAACGGCAATCTGCTCGATCTGTCTGGCCATTTCGGCAACAGCCGCTGCAATACGCTCAAAGGAAAGTCCTGCCTCAGCAACGACCCGCGTTCCCGCCTGAACGGCATCGGCGCTTCCTCTGGTTGAGGCGACAACATCCCCCGTTTCTGTCCGGATGCTTGCGATAAGCTCCGCTATTTCCTGTGCAGCGCTTGCCGTCTGCGACGACAGCTGACGGATTTCGTTCGCAACAACGGTAAAACCCCGGCCGGCAGCGCCTGCTCGTGCCGCTTCAATAGAAGCATTCAAGGATAATAAGTTCGTCTGCCGCGCAATGCCTGCGATTAGCTCGATAGCAAGCTGGATTTTTTCAGAGCGTTCTCCAAGCTTCTGGACAGATCCCGTTAAAATACCCATGGTACTTGAAATGGCGCTCATTTGCCGGACAGCGGCATTCATTGCCGTACTCCCCTGCAACGCAGCCTCTTGCGCCGCTGCCGTCTTTTCTCGGGCAACACCAACGACCCCTTCCATCCGCGACATCGAACCCGACATGGCTTCGATTCGGACAGTACTGCGGTCTATGCTGTCGGCCTGCCGCTCGGTACCATGCGCGATTTCCTGAACGATAGTCGTAATTTGCTCGGAAGCCGACCGCAAATGTCCGGATCCAATGTTCGTCTGGTTCGCAGCTTCTGCCATTTGACTGGCATGTTTGCTCACCTCGGCTATCATGTTTCTCAAATGAAGATTCATGGTATGAAAAGCGGCCGCAAGATCGCCAAGCTCATCCCGCTTGTGCACATGCACGGTTTCGCCAGTCAAATCATATGCTGCTATTTGCTCTGCGGCTTTAACCAGGCGACGAGTCGGCTTTACAATGGATTGCGATAGAAAATAGCCAATCAGCACAGACAACAGAAGCGCCGCAGAACTTCCGGCAAGTAGGATCCGTGACAGCTGCGTCACCTGATCTGCATTAGCTGCCAATTTGCCCTCCATCGCCTTATTTTGCCCATTTTGAATTGTATTTGCAGTGACAGACAGCTGCTCTGACACCTGGATCGCCCACATCTTCGCTTCAGCTTGCGCAAGATTCGGGCGGTTGTCATGCATATATCCCGTTACTTTGCTTACCAGCCTCTTGAAGGTTTGGTTTGATTCATCCATGGCGGCGATCGAGCTGTCATCTTCGGCCAATAAACCTTCCAGCCGCTTAATTGTCGCTTCCAGATCTCCGTTTGTTCTCAACAACAGCTCTTCCAACTCACCGGAAGGCTCCAACAGATAATGAAATAACATCCCTTTCTGCTGCTCCGTCAAAGTTTCGATAGCCGCGGCCTGCTCCGCAATTTTCGTGTTCGTATGAATGATGGAGGAAGCCGACCGGTCGATTTGGTGAAGAAAAATATAAGCGGTGACGCTGACTGCCCCTACCAGTACGGCCACCCCGATAAAGGCAGCCATCATTTTTTGTCTGATTGCAATTCGGACGGCTGTTCTCTTTTTAATAGCCGCTGCCAGTTGTTTCATGCGAAGTTCCCCCGTTATACGTAGAATGTACTAAGATTATCGTTCGTCCTGCTCCGCATGAACATATAAATTTCTGATGATTTCCTATACGATTCTCCTGTGCTTCATCCAAGCACAGCAAAAAGGACGGCCCATAGCCGTCCTGAAGTCGTCACCTGATCTATAGAGCCGCTAATTGATTTGAATTTGCGGCATTTCCTCTTCAAAGAACAAATCGTCGAGCGAACTCAGCGTTCCGTCCTCTTCCACTTGATAGACCGACATTTTCTCACCGTTCACTGTCAGCTCTATGAAGCAGCCCCAGCAGTAGAACTGATGGGAACCGATTTTACCAATATCCTTTGAATTGCAGTTGGGACATCTCATCATCTTTCATTTCTCCCTATTTATCGAATTGGAAGCTGCGACAGGCTCCAATTCCGCTTCACTGACAGCAGGAACGATAATCGCGTCTTCCCCGAGCAGCACGGCATCCGGATCCTCCGGGGCCTTCAGCCATTTGCGCCCTTCCATCAGATCAGATATAAAGCCATCCGTAAGCTCATAGCCTACTATTTGTGTACCCTGAAACGGGTAAAAATAAACATCGGACACTCGTCCGAGCTGTATTCCTTGCACCGTTATCATAGGCAAGTCCTTCAGCTTCACGACGCCGGTCTCAAAAGAACGTCCGATCTCGGCGGCTTTAACCGGTTTTACGGCGGATTCTCTTGATATGAGTACGGCGTCTTCGCCGCAGGTTAACACTTCCGCCCATTCGACGGCTTTAACCGATGTCGCAAACCATTTTGCGCCTTCTACTACAAGACCGATTAACCGCCAATGTTCATCGAACCAAGCGTCTCGTACATTGCCGACATGCTTCCCGGAATGAATGACAAGCACCGGCAGCCCGATTAATTGCTGGAGTTTGATCATGGCGTGCCTCATGCCTCCTACTGATTGGTACGGATCCGCTCCACGATTGTCGCGATTTTGCGTGCAGCGTCTTCCAGTTCCTCCACAGTATTCCCCAAACCAAAGCTGAATCGTACAGCTGAATTCAAACGTTCCTCCGAAAGGTTCATTGCCTTCAGCACATGCGATCTTTCAAGCGAACCCGACGTGCAGGCAGAACCGCTTGCCGCGGCAATGCCTTCCATGTCCAGGTTCATCAGCATCGTTTCCGTATCAATTCCGATAAAGCTTATATTTACGATGTTCGGAAGATGATGCTCCGCATTCCCGTTAATAACGATCTCCGCTTTTCCGGATAGCGCAGCCTTCAGCTTGTCTACCCATTCTGTACGAAGCTTGTCCAGGAAAAGTTTCTTGCCGCCGAGATTGTTCACACAAATTTCAACAGCTTTAGCGAAACCGGCAATGCCGGCGACATTCTCCGTCCCCGGTCTCCGCTTTCGCTCCTGCGATCCACCGTGCGCGATCGGCTCAAACGGCGTGCCGTTTGCCAAGTATAAAGCGCCTACGCCCTGCGGGCCGTTTATTTTATGCGCGGAAAAGCTCATCAAATCAACCGGCAGCTCGGACAGCCGGTAGGCAGCCGTGCCAAAGGCTTGGACAGCATCCACATGGAACAATATGCCGTGAGCATGTGCCAGTTCGCCAATCTCTTCGATTGGCTGCAAGGTGCCGACTTCATTGTTGCCGTGCATAATGCTGATAAGCCCCGTTGCGGGCTGAATCGCTGCGGCAATATCTTCTACGGAGACGCGTCCCGTCTGATCCACCGGAACGAAAGTCACTTCGTAACCTGCCTCGGCCAAGGCTTCGCAGGTATGCAGAACGGCATGATGCTCCGCGCTTGATGTAATGATATGGGTTTTGCCCCTCGTTCTCATCGCCGCTGCGGCGCCGATAATAGCCGCATTGTCGCTTTCCGTTCCGCCGGAGGTGAAGATCAGCTCGGACGGCTTGCATCCAAGCGCGGCCGCGATC
Organism: Paenibacillus sp. BK720; assembly: GCF_011761545.1. Taxonomy (NCBI): domain Bacteria; kingdom Bacillati; phylum Bacillota; class Bacilli; order Caryophanales; family Paenibacillaceae; genus Paenibacillus; species Paenibacillus sp. BK720. The sequence goes on from NZ_JAASRQ010000004.1 coordinate 45,313, forward strand.
AAATCGCGCGACCGGTTCACCCTCTGCTTCGCCGCGCGCCCGAAGGCATGCATGCTGGACGGATTGCCGCCGGCTCCCGTCATCACTTCCAGCATCGCTGCCGCTACTTCCGGATGCATCGGCGTTGTTGCCGCGTGGTCAAAATAATACTTTTGCATACGAATCCCTCATTAAATATAGAACATATAACTGTCTGCAACGCCCGCATCCTGGTAGTTCACCAGATCGGCCAGGGTTGTCGAATCAAGCACGCTGGCGATGCTGTCGCGGATGCGCAGCCACAAATCGCGCTTGGCCGGATCATCCTCTTCCGTGAAATCTACCGGGGAAATCGGGCCTTCCAATATACGAATCACGTCGCCGGCCGTAATCGTCTCCGGCTCCTTGGACAAGATATAACCGCCGTAAGCGCCGCGAATACTTTTTACAAGTCCGGCATTGCGAAGCGGTGCAACCAATTGCTCCAGGTAGTGCTCGGAAAGCTGATTGCGCTCGGCAATGCTTTTAAGTGAAATCGGACCTTCGCCGAATTTTCCCGCAAGCTCCATCATAATGGTGAGGCCGTAACGGCCTTTCGTCGATATTTTCATATTCGGGCACCTCTCTTAAGTAGTAGTTGTTCCATTCGATAGCGCGTATGTTAGCGTGTTGTTTGTTTATAATTACGGGTATTCCCATATCATATCTATGTTAACACAACCTTTTGCGACATGCGAGAAAAGGATTGACTTTTCATGAAAAAGTTTCTCGACTATGTTACAATAGTACGAAGTCCGTTCGCGGAGAGTAAGTCTTGCGTAACGGTCTTAGAAGTGTGACGAACAAGGTGGTGTGCGTGATGGTGAAATCGAAGCAAGAAACACGCGTCGTTGTCGGGATGTCCGGCGGAGTTGACTCCTCCGTAACGGCTCTGCTGCTCAAGCAGCAAGGCTATGACGTGGTTGGCATATTTATGAAAAACTGGGATGACACCGATGAATTCGGTCATTGCACAGCGGAAGAGGACGCTGAGGATGTACGCCGGGTTTGCGATCAGATCGGCATCCCTTATTATACGGTAAACTTTGAGAAGCAGTATTTCGATAAAGTATTTACTTATTTCCTCGATGAATACAAGCGGGGCCGGACGCCTAATCCGGATGTGATGTGCAACAGGGAGATCAAATTCGGCGATTTCCTCAAAAAAGCGAACGAGCTTGGCGCCGATTATCTGGCAACCGGCCATTATGCCCGGGTTGAACGGACCGAAGACGGCGAGACCAGACTGCTCCGCGGCGTTGACGGCAATAAGGATCAAACCTATTTCCTAAGCGCGCTGAATCAGAAGCAGCTCGAGAAGGCCATGTTCCCGATCGGGCATCTCCCTAAGCCGGAAGTGCGCCGGATTGCCGAAGAAGCGGGTCTTTATACCGCGAAGAAAAAAGACAGCACCGGCGTTTGCTTTATCGGCGAGCGAAACTTCAAGGAATTCCTGAGCGGTTATTTGCCTGCCCGTCCCGGCGATATGGTCGATATCCGTTCCGGGGAGGTAAAAGGACGCCATGACGGTCTCATGTATTATACGCTGGGACAACGCCAGGGTCTTGGCATCGGCGGATCCGGCAACGGCGAGCCTTGGTTCGTGGCCGACAAGGATCTGGAGCGCAACATTCTTTACGTTGTGCAGGGCGAATCCCATCCAAGCCTGTATTCCACGGGTCTTACGGCAAGCGGCATGAACTGGATCGCGCCTCATAGACCGGAAGGCACCTTCCGCTGCACGGCGAAATTCCGTTACCGCCAGCCGGATCAAGGCGTGAGCGTAACGCTGCAAGCCGACGGCACCGCTGAGGTTGTATTCGACAATCCGCAAAAGGCGATCACGCCGGGTCAAGCCGTTGTCTTGTACGATGGCGACGTCTGCCTGGGCGGCGGAACGATCGATGCCGTTCACAAGATTGATGAAGCGGCGTTTGAAGCGTTGGCCAAATAAATCACGAAATCCCCCTTGCCGCTTGGACAAGGGGGATTTATTTTTTCCTCATGAGTGTCCCTCCGCCATATCTTCCTGCCCCGGTTTCCCTTTCCAATTGCCCTGCTTTGCTCCGGTGGTCAATTTCAGCACCAGAACGCGGGAAATCCGCAAATGATCCGTTTCCTCGATAATAAACGCATATTCGCCGCCATTATCTATCCGCTGACCGCTTGTAGGCGGAATCTCGATCTGGGAGTACATCCAGCCGCCGATCGTATCGTAATTGTCGCTTTCGATATCCATGCCGAAATAACTGTTCACTTCCTCGATCAGCATCATTCCGCTGATCGAGTAGACGGAATCGTCCCGCTTCTCGATCTCCGCCCGTTCTTCGTCGAATTCATCCTGAATCTCTCCCACGATCTCTTCCATGATGTCTTCCAGCGTAACAAGACCGGATGTCCCCCCGTATTCATCGATGAGAATGGCGATTTGCGCTTTCCTCTTCTGCATCAGAATAAGCAGATTGCTGATTTGCATCGAATCGGGAACCGTAGTCATCGCCCGCGTAATCTGACGAATATCGGTCAGGCTATGCGTCGTGTCCTTCAGCAAATCTTTTATATGAACGAATCCGATAATATTATCCTTGTCATGGTCGCAGACGGGATATCTCGTATGCATCTCGTTTAACGCGATAGCCTTGTTGTCCTCCAATGACAGATGGACGTACAGGCAGACCATCTCCGTGCGCGGAATCATAATCTCGCGGGCATTGGTCTCGGCAAATTCGAATATATTATCCACCAGCGTCAGTTCCGTATTGTTGATCAATCCGCTCTTATGGCTCTCTTGCATGAGAATGCGGATCTCTTCCTCCGTATGGGCGGAATGCTGCTCGGATGCCGGTTCGATGCCGAACCGCTTCAGGAGCTGGTTCGCAAGACCGTTTAATACCCAGATAAACGGATACATCATCTTGTGGAACAGGACAAGAGGCGTTGCGGTAAGCAGGGTAACGCTTTCCGCTTTGCGAATGGCCAATGTTTTGGGGGCGAGTTCACCGAGGACAATATGGAGAATGGTAATAAACATAAAGGCGATAATGAAGGAAATCGAATGAATCCAAACCGGATTGCCCCAGCCAAGCGCGAGAAACCACGGCTCGATCAAATCCTTGATCGCCGGTTCCCCTATCCAGCCAAGGCCAAGCGAAGCCAGCGTAATCCCAAGCTGGCACGCAGACAAATAAGCATCGAGATTGCTCGTCAACTGCGAGGCAAGCTTCGCCCGCATATGTCCCTCGGCCGCCAGCGTTTCAATCCGGGTACCCCGAACCTTGACCATGGCGAATTCCGCGGCAACAAACAGACCGTTCATAAACACCAGAAAAACGATAAGAACCAGCTGCATAACCATCGGAAGCGGATCACTCAATACAGTCCCCTGCAGCCGCGCGACCTGCACAGCAGCAGGTGCACCTCCTTCGAGAAGGGAATTTGCGATTCTGTAAAGATACGGTAATTCAAGTTTATTCCGCGCAAACCTTGCATTATGACGATTTATTGCCTTCGAATATTGTTCAAAAAGGCGAAGCCGAAACGAATGTCCGATCTGTTATAATGACATCAATTAATCCAATACACAAAGGGGAATGTCCTAATGAAACGTATCCTTTTTATCTGCTTGGCCGCCTTGTTCCTGCTGCCGGGCATCGCGATGGCCCATTCCAAAATCACCGTATCCACCCCTGCCAAGGAGGAGACCGTTACCGTTTCCCCTGCCGAGATTTCAATGACCTTTAACACCGATATCGAGAAGCTGAGCCAATTCAAGCTGCTCGATGAATCCGGCAAGCAGGTTCCGACCGGGGATATTGCGGTACATAAAGCGACAATGAGCGGTTCGGTGACCGAGCCTCTGAAGAATGGCGCCTACACGGTAAAATGGACGATTATCGGCGCTGACGGTCATGCGGTTGACGGTGAATACGCCTTTACGGTTAATGCTCCGGAAGCTACGCCTTCTCCATCGCCGGAAGCCACGGCAACCCCGGCAGAGACGTCTTCTTCTCCAAGCGCCGAAGTTACCGAGGCACCCGATGCAAGCGCATCCGCGGACGGCAACGTCTCCGAGGAACCCGCTCCCGCAGCTCCGGCAGAGGACACAAAGGCTGAATCCGGGAATGACAATGGCGTTAACACCGTGATCTGGGTTATTGCCGGCGTTATTGTGGCTGCCGCCGTCGTTATCGTGATCCGGAGGAACCGCAAATGAGTTATGTCAGCGAGGCTCTTCTCTATGTCTGCTTCGCCGTTCTGACCGGAACGTTTATACTGCGGGTTGTCCCGGAGCATAGACGTCCGGACATACATACGCCGAACTGGCTTCTCCTCGTTTGCACGCTTGCGATTCCGGTACTCGAATACGTGCCTATTCACGATTCTGCGGTGCTGTTTGCCAAGGATACGGACGTGACCTACGGTGAAATGGTGAAGAGCATCCTCTTGGAGCTGAACAACGGCAAAGCCTGGATCTGGTCGGCTGTTGCTTCCGTGGGCCTTGCTTTCCTGCTTGGACTCCCTTCCTTCCGGAACGATAAGCATATGCCGAAGGTCGGCTTGTTCATTATGTTCCTGCTCATTCTCTGGCTTGGTTATGCCAGCCATGCGACTTCGCTTTACGGCACCAAGGGCTGGCTGGTTCACTCCGCCCATTTCCTTGCCGTAACCGTGTGGATCGGCGTCCTGTTGATTGCCAGCTGGTTCTCCGCGAGCAGCCGCAACTGGGAGGCTTTCCTGGCCTGGTTCTCGCCGCTTGCGATCGGCTGCATGCTGATCACCTTTATCGCCGGCATTACGCTCATGACTTTTACGACGCCGCAGTATGTCAATTCGTGGATGCTGCCTTACGGTCAGATGCTTCTGCTGAAGCATTTGCTTCTTGCGCCGCTGCTTTTATTTGCCTACACGAACGGCTTTGGCTACCGGAACAAGCTTAAGGAGAACAGCGGCTTTAATCCACTTCCGTGGCTCAAAGCGGAGAGCGTCATCGCCTTGCTGCTCTTTATCGTCACCGGCGTGCTGGGACAGCAGACGCCTCCCCACAACGTGAAGGAAACGCTGCAATCGGTATCGCCTTCCAAGCTGTTCAGGGCGGTCTACAACGGGCATTTCAGTCCGGATTTGTCTTTGAAGCTTTCGATCGGGCTGGACAGCATTCTCATGCTTGCCGCGGCTCTCGTCATGATCTACGGACTTATTCAGATGTACAAAGAAAACAAAATTTTGCCGGCCTTTATTATGGGACTGCTCACTACGGCATTTGGATACTTTGCTTTGATGTTCGGTATTGGATAATGTTCAAAAAAAGCGCCGCTTCGTCATGGAAGCGGCGCTTTTTTGATCTATTATTTTACAAGCTTGATGCCATAAATTTCAGCCAGCTGATCCAGCATCAGGTTAGCTGCTTTGATGCCGCCGGCCGTATTCCAGATCGCGTCGTCTACCCGGTAGGCATGGCCTGCTTTCACCGCGCTGAGACCTTTCCAGATCGGATCGTTCGTCCACTCCTGCTCTTGAGCGGAGCCCTTGCCGTCACCCGTATCGTAAGTGAAGTAGAAGATTCGGTCCGCATCCGTTTCCGGCAAACGTTCCTTCGTGATTTCGTCGGCAAACGTTTCCTTCGAATTCAGCGTCATCTCGTTGCGTGCCAGACCAATCTGCGCCGCGATGACACCGGAGAAGGTGTCAGTGTGATAGACACGCGTTTTTCCGCCCATAAAGCGGACAAACGATACGGTTTCCTTCAATTTGTCTCCGGCTTGCGCTTTGAAATCCTCAATGCGGGCGTCAAAGTCTGCAAGCAGCTTGTTGCCCTCTTCGGTTTTGCCAAGCGCTTCCGCATACAGCTTGAAGTTATCCTTCCAGGCGCCGCGAAGCGTTTCGGCCTCCACCGTTGGCGCGATAGCTTTCAGCTGTTCGTAGATTTCCTCATGTCTCATTTTGTTCGCAATAATGAGATCCGGCTGAAGTCCGGCGATAAGCTCCAGATTCGGCTGGCCTTCTTCGCCTACTACCTCCACGCCTTCCATGTCCGCCGCGATATGGTCGTACCACGGGTTGCCCGTGAAGGATTTGACAGCGCCAACCGGCTTCACGCCAAGCGCCAATACGGCTTCCGTACCTTCATTCGTCAGAACAACAACCCGCTTCGGCGTGCCTTTAATCTCGGTTTCTCCCATGGCGTGCTTCACGATGCGGGTCTCGTTCGAAGCTGCCTGCTCCGAATTCCCTGCTTGATTATTGGTTGTTTCTGTTCCTGCATTATTATTCGAATTCGATCCGCAGCCTGCTGCCAGAACAGCGATAATCATTGTGCAAAGCGTCAGCCAAATTATTTTCTTTCCGTTGAAACGGTTCTTCATGCGAATAAGTGCCTCCCGATGATAATATTTCTCACTTGGACAATATAAAAGAAAACGACCTCATAGTCAATATAATTTTGATAACGATTCTCATATTCATTGACAGGCTATAACTCGTCCATTAAAATTCACTAGGTACATATTCATATTTATAATAAGTTGTCATCCGAGAAAAAGGAGTCCGCGCACAGCTATGAGACTAACAGGATTCATTATATCCCTTCTGCTCCTTGGAGCAGCGATTATAGGCAGCATTGCATTCGGCGTAACGGATATCCCGCTTGCGACTGTCTTTGATGCCGTTTTTCATTATCAGCCTTCCAATCAAGAGCATCTGATCATTCAGACGGCAAGAGTTCCGCGGGCTCTAGTCGCAGCCGCTGCCGGTGCCAGCCTGGCTGTTGCAGGCGCCTTGATGCAGGTCATTACCCGCAACCCGATCGCTTCCCCAAGCGTATTTGGCGTCAATTCCGGCGCTTCCTTTATGGTGGTTGTAGCATCCGGCTGGCTGGGCGTTAACGGCATGCAGCCCCTTACTCTCCTTGCCCTGCTCGGCGCGGCAATCAGCGGCGCTATCGTGTTTGTGCTTGGCAGCATCGGACGGGACGGTATGACACCTGTCAAAATCACGCTAGCCGGCGCTTCGATCGCCGCTTTCTTCGCGTCGCTCACCCAAGGCTTTATGCTCTCCAGCGGAAAAATGTTCGACCAGGTGCTTGTCTGGCTCGTCGGCTCGGTTGCCGGCCGCGACATGCACATGCTCCTCAGCGTGCTTCCTTACATGGCGGTCGGCCTTGTCATTGGCATGGCGCTTTCGCGTCACTTAAACGTCCTCGGGATGGGCGACGACATTGCCCAGACATTGGGCCAACGAACGGCGGTTGTCAAATGGCTGGCTTCCGCTGCGGTTGTTCTGCTGGCCGGCGCGTCTGTTGCCGTTGCCGGCCCGATCGCCTTTGTGGGCATCATCATTCCGCATATCGTCCGGTACTTCGTTGGCGCGGATTATCGCTGGGTTATCCCTTATTGCGCCGTTCTTGGCGGCGTATTGCTGGTGGCAGCCGACATCGGCTCCCGCTACATCGCCATGCCCCGAGAGGTGCCGGTTGGCGTTATGACCGCCGTAATCGGAGTGCCTTTCTTTGTCTATATCGCCAGGAAAGGAAGACAGACATCATGAGCAAATACAAGACGGTCCGGCTGAGCAGCCCCAAGCTATCCTATCTTCTCGAACGCAGAGCCTTATGGACGACGCTTATTCTGTTCCTGCTATGCGCTGCCGGCGCTATTGTCAGTACCGGAATCGGCAGCCAGTTCATCTCGCCGCTTGACGTGGTGAAATCGATCATCGGCAAAGGCAGCGCCATGCATGATGTTATCGTATTAAAGCTCCGGCTGCCGCGCATCGTAATCGCGATGCTGGTTGGAGCCGCATTGGCTTCTGCAGGCGCCGTGCTGCAGGGACTGATCCGCAATCCTCTGGCCTCGCCCGATGTCACCGGAATTACGGAAGGCGCATCGCTCGGCACGGTTCTGTTTCTCTTTTTCCTTGGCGGCCGTGTCTCCGTCCATTGGATGCCTATAGCCGCAATACTCGGCGCTTACGCGGTTACGTTTATTCTGTATATCCTGTCCTGGAAAAACGGCGCTTCGCCGCTCCGGATGGTTCTCATCGGAACCGGGTTATCGGCTGCGTTCAAGTCCGTCTCTTACATGTTTATCATTTCGAGTCCCTATTTCCTGGCGAACCGCGCAATGACCTTTATGACAGGCAGCATCTACGGCTCGTCCTGGGTGAAGGATGTTTATACGCTGCTTCCTTGGCTCATTGTCCTGCTCCCCGCGACGTGGCTGATGGCCCGCCATATGAATGTTCAGGCGCTTGGCGACGAGGTTGCCGGCAGTGCCGGCGCTCACGTGCAGAAGCACCGGTTCATCCTGCTGCTCCTAAGCGTATCGCTGGCCGGTGCCGCGGTTGCGATTGGCGGCGCAATTGCCTTTATTGGTTTGATAGCCCCGCATATGGCGCGGAGGCTTGTTGGCTCGTCCTTTGGCGGCTTGCTGCCGGTCAGCGCATTGATTGGCGCCTTGCTATTGCTTGTATCCGATTTGGCGGCCCGGACCGTATTCGCTCCGCTTGATATACCGGCCGGCGTCTTCACCGCAGCTATCGGCGCACCGTTCTTCTTATTTATGCTGTATCGCCACCGCAACCAATAACTGAGCTGGAGGAAGTCAACCATGAGCATGCTTGAAGCGAAAGGAATCTCCCTTTCTTACGGCGGAGCATCGATCTTCGAACAATTAAATCTATCCATCCCCGACGGTAAAATAACCGTTCTAATCGGAAGTAACGGCTGCGGCAAATCAACGCTTCTGCGGGCTTTGTCCAAGCTGCTTAAGCCAACGAAGGGCGAGGTGATGCTTAACGGCAAGGATCTGTCGTCCATGCCGGCCAAGACTGCCGCGAAGCAGCTTTCCCTGCTTCCGCAAGGGCCCGTCGCTCCCGAAGGATTAACCGTGCTGCAGCTGGTGAAGCAGGGGCGTTATCCTTACCAGACCTGGCTGCAGCAATGGTCGAAGCAGGATGAGGAAGCCGTTCAATCCGCCATGCGCGCTACCGGTATCGAAGAGCTTGCAGAGCGTTCCGTCTCCTCCCTCTCGGGTGGGCAGCGGCAGCGGGCTTGGATCGCCATGACATTGGCGCAGCAGACGGGGATTATCCTTCTGGATGAGCCGACCACCTACCTGGACCTGACGCATCAGATTGAGGTGCTTGACCTGCTCCAGGAAATGAACGAGCGGGATGGCCGGACCATCGTGATGGTTCTGCATGACATTAACTTGGCCTGCCGGTATGCCGATCATATCGCGGCCGTGAAGAACGGTGCCATCTACGCGCAAGGATCACCTTCCGAAATCGTTGACGCTTCGATGATCGAGGACGTGTTCCATCTGAAATGCGATGTCATTTCCGATCCGCTGTATGATACGCCGATGATTGTGCCCCACGGGCGGAAGAAAGCGAAGTAAAACCGGGAAGTGAATGGTTCCGACCTTTACACCGGCGCCATTCATTTTTAAAACTATAGAGAGAAGAAAAGGACCTCTGGGGGGTCTTTTTTGCTTTCAAAAAAATAAGGGTTGATGTAGGTATGAATTTGATTAATAATGAAGATTAGACGATTTTTACAAATACAAAATATGTATATTTATGCATACAATCTATTCTGAAAAGGATTATTACCAATGAATTCTCGAAGGCAACTCCTTTTTTTAGTTACCTCCTTTACTATATTGAGCCTTTTAACTTGCTCCAAACTCGTTCTGACTTACTACTCCACGGGGAACGCAACGCAAACGACCCTAGCGAAGCAGTATATGACCATTGCGCAGGATATGGCGGACGGACTGGATAAATCCGCGTATGAACGTTTTCTTCAAACCAAGCAGCCCGATTCCGCAATTATTCAATATCTTGAAGAATACCGTTCGCGGATCCATGCTTTGTACGTTTATACCCTGCTGTTGGACGATACGGATGTGGCCAAGGTGATGTTGTCGGCGGTTCCAACCGAGTCTGCGCTGCTGCCGATCGGCTCTCCTTGCACCGTGCCGCCCAAACAGGTCAATCAGGCGAAAGACGGATTGGAATACTATACCGGCATCATTAAGGATGAGACGCATGGCGTCTATCTGTCCATTGGCGTGCCTATTGTCAGCGAGTCCGGCAAGCTGCTGGGCGTGATGGCCATCGATATTGATGCCAGCCAGCTGGAATCCATCAGCCAAGAGGTCATTAACAGCAACAAGGTTGTCTTCACCATTGACATTCTTTTTGCCGTAATTCTGCTGCTCGCCTTCTTTGTTCTGAGAAAATGGCATAAGACGCGGCTCAAGCAGGATCTTTACGAATCCGAGCAAATATATATTTCCGAAATGGGAAAAGTCATCAACTCCATCAAATCCAGCCGTCATGACCGGATGAACCATCTGCAGGTGCTTCACGGCTTGCTGACCCTGAAGAAGTACGACAGGGCAACGGAATATTTGAAGGAGCTGGCAGCCGACTCCAAAGCCCTTGATCTCTCGATGAAAATCAATAACCCCGTTATTTTGATCTTGTTCCAGAGCAAATGGGAGCTGGCGCAATCCAAAGGCATTGAGATGCAGTTCGAAACCGATACCGATGAATTCAGCAAAATCGAATCGATGGATCTGGTTAAAATATTTTCGAACCTGCTAGACAATGCCATTGAAGCTGCCGAGGTTTACGAAGGCAAGCTGCCGCGGCGAATACTCGTTACCTCCCGCTCCAAAAGCGCCAAAACGGTCTATACGGTAGAAAATCCGGCGATATTGACGGCCAAGGATCAGAAGCACTTGTTCCACACCGACGGATACACAACCAAGACCAATCCAAACGCGATGCGGGGCAACGGGCTGTCGATTATTACGAAGACGGTTCATAAATACAACGGCGATATCCGCTTCCGTTACGAGAACGAAACGGTAAAAATTCAAATTACGCTATAAGCAAAGAAGAGGACCTTCCGTCGAAGGTCCTCTTTGCTCTTATTTTTTCCGCTGACGAAGCTCCTGGTTCTGGCGGATTTTCCCTTCCATTCCCTGCTCGGTCGCTTTGTAGATCGTTACGCCTTTTAAGTTATCCGGCAAATATTGCTGATTTACGTAATGGCCGGGGTAATCATGCGGATACTTGTAGCCCTCGTGGCCAAGCTGCTGGGCACCCTTGTAATGGGTATCCCGCAGATGAAGCGGCACCTCGGCTTGTCCCGCTCCCTCGATTACGGACATCGCTTTGCCGATAGCAACCGCTGCCGCGTTCGACTTCGGACTCTCGACGGCAAACAGGATGGCTTGCGCTATATTGTACTTCGCCTCCGGCCAGCCGATCTTATGGTACGCATCCATCGCGGTTACCGCCTGCACCATCGCCTGCGGATTGGCAAGACCGATATCCTCGCTGCAGGCCACGATAAGCCGGCGAAGAAAGGTCATCGGATCCATGCCAAGCTTCTCGACCGCGTACAGAAACCAGAACAAGGCCGCATCGCTCGAGCCCCGGATACTCTTATGGAACGCCGAGAGCACATCGTATTGCGTAGACGTATCCGCCCGGACGGTTGGCTTCCGGATCGATTCCTGCGCCACGTCCATCGTGATCCGGACCGAGCCGTCCGGCTCCGAAGGCGTTGTGACCGCTGCAAGCTCCAGCGCATTCAGCGCGCGACGGATATCGCCGCCCGCCATAGCCGCGATATGCCTCAGCGCTTCTTCCTCGGCATGCAGCGTCATAAAGCCAAGCCCGCGGTCCTTGTCCGTCAAAGCCCGCTTCATGGCCTCCAGCGCGTGCTTCTCATTAAGCGGCTCCAGCTGGAATAGCGTTGAGCGGGACAGGAGAGCCCCGTTTACATGATGAAACGGATTCTCCGTCGTTGCCCCGATAAATATAATGATCCCCTGCTCAACGGCCGGCAGCAGCGCGTCCTGCCTTGACGTGTTAAACCGGTGAACCTCGTCGAGGAACAGAATCGTTTTCTTTCCGTACATCAGCTTGTTTGTCTTCGCCGTGTCAATGACTTCCCTGACGTCCTTCACCGACGCGTCTACCGCGTTCAGCTTGACGAACTCCCCTGCCGTACGTTTCGAGATAATATTCGCGAGCGTGGTTTTGCCGCAGCCCGGAGGGCCGTACAGCAGAATCGACGATACCTGGTCGCCCTCAATCGCCCTGCGCAGCAGCTTGCCAGCTCCAATGATATGCTCTTGCCCGATATAGTCATCCAGCGTCTCCGGCCGCATCCGGTCGGCAAGCAGTCTTGCCCGCGGCGTCTCCGCCTCCTGATAGGAGAATAAGTCCATTATGAAGTCACAACCTTTGTACCTGCTTAAATACGATACTATGATGATAGCATACTCGCACATACGTTCGCTACCTTCCGGAAATGGGACTGTTGCCATATTTTTTTGTTAAAACCTAGTTAATTTGTAGGTATTACTATAATGTTTTACTACTAAATTTCCGATATCAGTTACAGGAATATATTTCCTTTGTCATACGCGCAAGGCGAATGGCAAGCATGAGAGGGAACTTAAAGAGATAAAAAACATTAGACAGAGAGAGAGGATAAGGAGAGTTGTGTTTTGTTCAAATCTGTGAAGAGCGAATGGGAATTAGCGGTGTTCAACAGTATTTGGGTCTCTGTGTGGGAGGAAAAAGGCTATGAGCTCGAGCACGCCGCTCAAGTCGTCGAACGGTACCTGGCCGTGGCCGAGGACGGACAATGCGTAGGAACGTCCGAAATCAAGCCTTACCTGCCCGGCCTTAACGAGATCGATACGGTCGCTCCTTTCCAACAGCATTTCAAAATCACCGAGGATCCCACCCGCGTAGCGGAAATCGATAAAATCGCAGTCTTGCAACATTATAGAGGACAACAGCCGATCTCGGATTTATTATCTTCCGCCGTATATTGCGCGGAGAAGTATAATTTCCGCTACTTTATATCGCTGCTGGAGCCCGTATTCTACCGCGCTCTACGAATTACCTTCCGTGTTCCAATCGAAAAGGTTGGCGGCAAAACGTACTACAAGGGGGATGACGTCATTCCCGTTATTTTCGACATGGAGTCCATTTACCGCAACAAAGAGGCCTACGAATGGCTGGTCTACCCGGCCGCCCCGCCTGCCCGATCCGCCAGCAGAGCCATGTAAGCATTATAAACCACTGTGTAAAGGTAGAGATCACGACTATGACCAAAGATCAGCTTATACTCGACAAACGGAACCGTTTGTTTGTAAAAATTTTATGGGGACTGCTTGCTCTAGGCCTTCTCGCCGATCTAGGCGCGGGCCTCGGGACGGAAATGATCGTTTTGCTGGCTGTCGTAGGGCTTATCAGCTGCGGCCTCGCAACCTTCATGACTTACAAGCGGATTATGATCCAATACATTATGTATGTCGTCCCGGTCATTCTAACCGCCTTGACGGTGCTGCTGATCGTATCCGATCCGCATCCGATTATAAGCACCTACTTCCTCGTTTACGTCAATATTGCCGTCATGACGCTTTACGCGGATTACAAGCCTATCATCTTCACCGGCGTTCTCGGCATGGGCGTCAGCACGTACATCTTCCTGGATCCCGATTTGCAGCAGCAGTTGTTCCCGAGTGATTCCTTGCTCTACCTGTTCTTATATCTGATCTTTGCGACCGTCGCGCTCTCCTTCTCCGCGAAATTCAGTCAACGGCTGCAGTCCGATGTCACAAACGAGCGGCGCGAGGCGCTCGAAGCGAAGGAGCTTACCGAAAAGGTCGTCGAGAAGCTCAAATCCATGATTCTCATTCTTGGCGAATTCAGCAGCGTTCAGAAAGACACGGTCGAATCGACCGGCCAGATCTCGCGAGAGGTCACCACTACCTTTGCGGAAATGTCCGCTTCCATCGAGAAGCAGACCAGCATGGTGCTTAACGTAAGCGATTCCGCCCACGCGATTGAATCGGCCGTCTCCCAGCTTCGCGAAGGCTCCTCGCAGCTGCAGCAGTACTCCTCGGATACGGCCTTGCTGACCGTGGAAGGCAATGAGCTGATCCAGACCTTAACAACGGACGTGAACAGCGTCAAGGCGATTATCGCCCAGACCGTATCCTTGATGGAGCAGTTAATTGAGCAGAACGAGCAGGTCAGCTCGATCGTTGGCTCGATCCGGGAAATTTCGGAGCAGACGAATCTTCTTTCCCTGAACGCAGCGATTGAAGCTGCCCGTGCCGGCGAGCATGGCCGAGGTTTCGCCGTTGTTGCCGGCGAGGTTCGCAAGCTTGCTGATAACGCGAATATTGCAGCGGGAGAAATTTCGAGCATTCTGAGCACGATCCATACGTCGGTCACAGCCGTCAGCGAACAGGTGCATCTCGGACAACAGGCTGTGGATACCAGCTACGAAGCTTCGCAGCAGGTGGAAACCATTATCAAGCGGATTAACAGCAATACCGAGCAGGTTAAGCGGCAATCCGATACCGTTGGCGAATCCTCCAAGCAGCTGTATGACCGGTACTCCTCTATCTCGGGCGAGATGACGGGTATGGCCGCCATAACCGAGCAGAACATGGCATCCGTTGAAGAGGTTTGCGCAAGCATGGAAACCCAGGATGTGAAGATCGGCCATCTCGTGGAAGGTTACGCGCAGCTGGATGTCTTGATCTCCGAACTTAAGCAATTGGTTGAGCCGACAACCAAATAACGTTGATGGCAACCCGCGAGCGGACTAGCGCTTGCGGGTTTTTCATTTTAGCAGCTCCGTCCATTCATTACTTCCCATAGTAAATCGACAAAAAAATACAAAGCTTGATATAATGATTCAACAACATAGCTGCGGGTGGGCGGAATATTGATATGAGTTTATTTAAGCTGGATTTCTTGAAGAGAAAGAAGAGACAAGAGGATATCCCGGTTCTTTCCGATTTGTTTAATATGTCCTTGTTTGATTTTCGGTCGGACATTTTCCTGCTGTTTGACCGTAACGGACGGCTGATGGAAGCAAACCAGGCCTTTACGAATACATTAGGTTACTCTTTGGAGGAGTTCAAGCAGCTGACCTACGGCTCGCTTTTACCGGACACTCAGCGGCAACGGGCAAAGGAGCACTTTCAAAAGCTGCTGCATGGCGAAATTCAAATCTTTGAAATCCGCGTTCTACATAAAACCGGCCAATTCATCGACTTAACCGTTACCGCTTTCCCTAGAAAGAGGAAGGATGCCGTCGATGGCTTCTACGCCATTGCGAAGGACCTGTCGGACATCAAATTAATGGAGCAGCGATACATATCCTTGCTAAAAAATATGCTCAGCGCTGCCTTTATCATCGATTTGCAGGGCAACATCCTTGACGTGAATGATGCGGCCGTTAAATTAACGGGCTACGACAAACAGGAGCATGTCCACTTTAGTCAATTCGTTAAGCCTGAATACCTTGAGCAAGCGATGGCTTATAATCAGAGGGCACTTGAGGGCGAGACTCTGTCTTTTCAAATATCCATTCTTCATAAAAACGGGCATAGCGTTGATGTCATCACGACCCTCTCCCCGATATTTATGCACGAGCAAATTACGGGCATTATCGGAATAAGCAACGATATCTCGGATGAAACAAGAAACAAGCAATTATTCCAAATCAACAAGCAACGCTACGAATCCCTGTTTGAACAGAACCCCGACGCGATCTCCTATTTTGATTTGAACGGAAACTTTATGGATTGCAACTCTTCCTTGGAACAAATATTAGGCTATTCCAGAGAAGAATTATTATATTCCAACTATAGTCGCTTGATTGCCGAACATGAACGGGATAAAGCCAGACATTATTTCAATCAGGCTCTGCAGGGCACTGTTCAGAGCTATGAACTAGTCTGTCTGCATAAGCAAGGTCATCCGGTCTACATGAAAATGACGAAGCTCCCCATCACGGTAGACAATCGGATTGTCGGAATTTATTCCATCGCCAAAGATGTCACGACGAAAAAACAAGCCGAAAACGCGCTTATCGAAGCTGAGTCCAAATACCGCAGCCTGGTGGAAAAATCGATTGTTGGCGTCTATATCATTCAAAAAAATATGATTCTGTACGCCAATCCTCATCTGATAGACATGCTTGGTTATCAAGAAGCGATTATCGGAATGAGCATTTGGGACATCGTTTATCCGGATGACCACCCGGTTGTAAAACAAAACATTCAATTCCTGTATAACGAATCGGATGCGATCCGTCATCCTCTCCGCGTATTAACAGCGGAAGGGAAATTGCTTGATGTCGAGATGTATTCCAACCGGATCACGTATCAAGGCGCCCCCGCCGTCATTGGTACGGTCCTTGACGTAACGGAGCGGAAAAGAGCCGAGGAATTGAATGCTTTTCTCGCCTATCACGATTCCTTGACCGAGCTGCCTAACCGGAGAAAGTTTGAAGAAATGCTGGAGAAAACCTTGGAGACCGCCAAAACTGCCCGCCGCCAATTCGCGGTCATGTATCTCGACATGGACCGGTTCAAATCCATTAACGATTCATTAGGACATGCCGTTGGGGACCAGCTGCTCATCGCCTTCGCCAAAAGGTTGCGGGAGCAGATCAGGGAAAACGACTTTGCAGCACGAATGGGCGGGGATGAATTCACCGTCATTCTCCCGCAAATCAAGGACAATAATAGCGCAATCGAGGTCGCCAAGCGGATTATCGAGGGAATTCGGGAGCCTTTTTATATCGAGGATTACGAGCTGTTCATTACAACAAGCGTTGGAATCAGCATCTATCCTAACGACGGGGACGATTCTTCAACCCTGATGAAAAACGCCGACTCCGCCCTTTATCGGGCTAAAGGCCTTGGGAAAAACGGCTATCAGATTTTCACCTCCTCGATGAACGTGCAGACCTATAAAATTTTTACGCTCGAAAAGGATCTTCGGAAGGCCATTTCGCGTAACGAGCTGGAAATGTATTATCAGCCCAAGGTGAATATCCATACGGGCGAAATTGTTGGCGCCGAAGCGTTAATCCGGTGGAACCACCCCGAATGGGGGCTTGTATCGCCAAATGAATTTATCCCGATATCGGAAGAAACCGGGTTAATCCTGTCGCTTGGCAACTGGGTGAAGAGGACGGTATGCCGGCAGAACAAGGAGTGGCAGCTAGACGGTCTGAAGCCTATTCCGATCTCGGTCAATGTAACGGCAAAACGGTTTTTGTCCAAAGATATCATGGATACCATTGGGCAAATTTTAGCCGAGACCGGGCTGGAACCCCGGTACCTCGAGATTGAGATTACGGAAACCTCCTTGCTAGAGAATGCGGAAACGGTTATGGATACCCTTGACGGGCTGAACAAGCTTGGGGTTACCATCTCGCTTGACGACTTTGGAACGGGTTATTCCTCCCTGTCTTATCTCAAACGGTTCAAGCATGCAATCGACATCCTGAAAATTGACCGCTCGTTTATTCATGACCTGCATCAAGGCAGCGACGACAACGCCATTATCAGCACGATTATTCAACTGGCACAGCATATGAACATGTCGGTTGTCGCTGAAGGCGTTGAGACCGAAGAGCAGCTTCATATTCTCAAGCTTCTGAACTGCGACCTCGTTCAAGGCTATTTGTTCAGCAGACCCGTGCAAGCAGAAGCGTTTGCCGAATTGCTAAAGCGGGGATTCCTGACTCCCCTTATCAAAGGGGCCGATGCTCCAATTGAAAACAGAAGGGCATATTTCCGGGTTCATCTTCCTCACCCAATCAGTGCTTTAATGACCGTCATCGAGATCAACGGAAGGAGCATTGAGCTTGGCAAAACGGAAATCGTCATCGAAAATATAGGGGCCGGAGGATTGCGATTCTTGTCTTCCATCCAGCTTGCCGTCCATCCGGGAATTCTGTTGGAGATTGAAGCCCATCTTCTCAACAAAATCTTTAAGCTATACGGCAAGGTTGTCTGGTTGAAGGAGCTGGAATCCGGCATTTATCGCTACGGCCTTGAATTCCAGATCGGCGACAACGATCGAACGCCGTTAACCCGCGTTCTCCATACGTTATCCATGCAGCTCCTAAAGAACCCGATTGTTCCCGGCTGCAGATTCATAAAAGAGGACGGCGTTCAATATTTGCGAGCCTTCATCGACCATCGCTCCCTCTAAGCCTAAAAAAGCACCGCAAGCGAATTCCGCTTGCGGTGCTTTCTGTCCCCTCCCCCGCAGGATCTTTTGGCGGCCTTTGCTTGTGCTTTGCCACCTCTGAATATTGTTCATGCAAAGCACAAGCAACAGCAACAGCAACAGCAACCGGAAGAGGATACTTTTCTGTAAATCCCACCCCAGCATCAACAAAAAAGAAAGGCTGCCCAAAAGGACAGCCTTCCTCTATACTTCTATGCCATGCTTCGCCAAAAGATCCTGCACCACTACGCTTACCATGATAAGACCGGCAACCGGAGGCACAAAGGCGTTGCTCGCGGGCGGCTGCTTCGCTTTGCGGATCTCCGGAGCGTTCTCCGGCACAATGCGCTGCGTCACGTCCTCGCGAGGCTTCTTGGGCAACTCGTCCGAGAAGACCACCTTCACGCCTTTCTTAATGCCGTCCTTGCGCAGCTTCGTGCGTACGACGCGCGCGATAGGATCCGTATGCGTCTTCGAGATATCCGCAACAGTGAATCTCGTCGGATCCATCTTGTTGGCGGCACCCATGCTGGAGATGATCGGAATTTTCCGCTCCAGGCATTCCTTGATCAGATGGACTTTATACGAGATGGTATCCGAAGCATCCACGACATAATCAAGCTCGTAAGCAAACAGCTGCTCATACGTCTCTTCCGTATAGAACATCCGCAGCGAGATGACGTCGCATTCCGGATTAATCAGCTTAATCCGGTCGCGCATCAAATCTGCCTTCGGCTGTCCTACCGTTGTTGTTAGCGCATGAATCTGGCGGTTCACGTTTGTAATATCAACAACATCCTTATCGATCAGGATGATCCGGCCCACGCCGGTCCGGGCGAGAGCCTCGGCCGCGATGGAGCCTACGCCGCCGATGCCAAGCACGGCGACGGTACTCCCTCTCATCACGTCGAGGCCTTCCGGGCCAATCGCAAGCTCGGTACGAGAAAATTGATGCAGCATAATTCGTTGCCGCCTCCTAAAAAGAATTGTCACCTAAACAGCCTTATGGCTGTTCGTGATGATTCTTACATCGAAAGCATAAGCTTAAGCTTGCTTGTTGCCCGCAGCAGCCGCTTCCGGCTTAGGCTTCAGAACCGTACGGATATGAAGCTGCTCAAGCTGCGACAGCTCGACCGGAGACGGTGCATCGCACAGGAGGTCGGTTGCGCTTGCCGTTTTCGGGAATGCGATGGTCTCGCGCAGGTTCGTGCGGCCTGCCAGCAGCATAACGAGACGGTCGAAGCCAAATGCGATACCGCCGTGCGGAGGCGTACCGTAGTCGAATGCGTCAAGCAGGAAGCCAAACTTCTCATGCGCTTCTTCCATGTTGAAACCAAGCGCGCGGAACATTTTCTCCTGAATATCGCGTTTGTAGATACGCATCGAACCGCCGCCCACTTCGTAGCCGTTCAGAACGATATCGTACGCTTGCGCGCGGATTTGTCCCGGATCCGTCTCGAACAGGTGAAGGTCTTCGTCTTTCGGACGCGTGAACGGATGGTGAACCGCCACGTAACGTTTTGCTTCTTCGTCCCATTCCAGCATAGGGAAGTCAACCACCCATACGAACTTGAACTTGGAGTCGTCGATCAGACCCAGCTCGCGGCCGACTTTCAGACGCAGGTTGCCAAGAACGTCGGCAACCACTTTTGCTTTGTCGGCGGAGAATGTCAGGAGGTCACCCTCTTCAACGTTCAGACGTTCAGTCAATGCCGCGATTTCTTCCGGCTTCAGGAATTTAACGATTGGACCTTTCCACTCGCCGTCTTTAATCGTGATCCATGCCAGGCCTTTACCGCCGTAACGGGCAGCGAACGGCTGCAGATCGTCAAGCTCTTTGCGGCTCCAATGACCGCAGCCTTTTGCGTTGAACGCCTTCACGACGCCGCCGCTTGCCGCTACGCTTGCGAATACCTTAACGTCGCTTGTCGCAACGATATCGGTAATGTCTTCGATTTCCATGCCGAAACGAAGGTCCGGCTTGTCGGAGCCGTATTTGTTCATGGCATCCGCATAAGTGATGCGTTGGATCGGAAGCTCAACCTCCACGCCAACCGTTTCGCGGAACAGTCGTGCAATCAGCTGCTCCATCATGCCGAGCAATTGATCTTGCGTAAGGAAGGAAGTCTCGATGTCGACTTGCGTGAATTCCGGTTGACGGTCTGCGCGAAGGTCTTCGTCGCGGAAGCAGCGAGCGATTTGGTAGTAACGCTCAATACCGCCGACCATCAGCAATTGCTTGAAGATTTGCGGCGATTGCGGCAATGCGAAGAATTCGCCTTCGTGAACGCGGCTTGGCACCAGGTAATCACGAGCGCCTTCCGGCGTGCTTTTCGTCAGAATTGGCGTTTCAACGTCGATAAAGCCTTCACCGTCAAGGAAGTCGCGGAATACTTTTGCCGCTTTCGAACGAAGCAAGAGCGTCTTGTGCATTTCCGGACGGCGCAGGTCGAGGTAACGGTATTTCAGGCGAAGCGATTCGTCTACTTCGACGCCGTCTTCGATTGGGAATGGAGGCGTCTTCGCAGCGTTGATGACTTCAATCTCCGTCACGCGGATCTCGATTTCGCCCGTTGCCAGGTTTTTGTTAACCGTCTCGGCGTCGCGTTCTACAACCGTACCTTTAACAGCCAGTACGTATTCGTTGCGGGCGCGGTCAGCGATTGCCAAAGCTTCGCCGGAGAAATCAGGGTTAAATACGGTTTGCACGATACCCGTGCGGTCGCGCAGGTCAATGAATAATACCCCGCCAAGGTCACGGCGGCGTTGTACCCAGCCGTTCAGTGTTACTTCTTCGCCAATGTTGGCTTTCGTTAAGGTGCCGCACTGATGAGTTTTCAGCATCATAATGGATGTAACTCCCCTTTATAATTAGTTGGATTTCAGTTCAGAAGCAAGGCTTGCAAGCGCCACTACGCGCTGCTCGCCAGTCGCCATTTCCTTCAGCGCAATCTCGCCGCGAGCCAGTTCGTCATCGCCGAGAATAGCCGTATACCGGGCTTGCAGCCGGTCTGCCGACTTCATCTGCGCTTTCATCTTACGACCGAGATAATCGCGTTCCGCGCGAATTCCGGAAGTACGGAGCTCGTAGACCAGTCTGGTTACTTCCCGGTCTGCCGCTTCGCCAAGGGCTACGACATACACGTCAACCTGATGCGCATTGTCCAGCTCGGCTTGTTGATGCTCAAGCAGCATGATCGTGCGTTCCAGGCCAAGACCAAGACCTACGCCGGGTTGATCCGGTCCGCCGATTTCGGCCACAAGTCCGTTATAACGGCCGCCGCCGCCAATCGTATCGATAGCGCCGATCCCTTCCGCTTTGTATTCAAATGCGGTGTGGGTGTAATAATCAAGACCGCGAACAAGTCTTGGATTGATGGAGAACGGAATTCCCATATCGGACAGGTACGTTTTAACTTTCTCGAAATGGGTCGTGCACTCCTCGTCCAAGCTGTCGAGAATCGATGGCGCATTTTCAAAGCGGGCCTGATCGGTCTTGCAGTCGAGAACGCGAAGCGGATTCCGCTCCATGCGGGACTGGCAGTCCTTGCAGAGCTGCTCGCGCATCGGCATAAGGAAAGCAAGCAGCTTCTCCCGGAAGGCTGCGCGAACCGCAGGCGTACCAACGGAGTTGATCTCCACGCGGACGCCCTTCAGTCCTACTTCCTTGTAGAAGGTATACCCCAGTGCGATAACCTCCGCATCGATCGCCGGATCCACCGATCCAAGCGCTTCGATTCCGAATTGGTGGAACTGACGGTAACGTCCGGCTTGCTGGCGCTCATAACGGAACATCGGTCCGATATAATAGAGCTTCGATACATCCGGCTCTCCGTACAATTTGTTCTCGACGTACGAACGGACAACACCCGCCGTTCCTTCCGGACGAAGCGTAATGCTGCGATCGCCGCGGTCCGTGAAGGTGTACATCTCCTTCTCCACGATATCCGTCGTTTCGCCTACGCCGCGTTGGAACAGCTCCGTTGCTTCGAAGATCGGCGTACGAATCTCGCGGAAATTAAAGCGTCTGCAAATATCGCGGGCTTTCTGCTCCGCATACTGCCATCGCTCCACTACTCCGGGCAATATGTCCTGCGTGCCCGGCGACTTTTGAAAAGCCATTGCAAACCCTCCTAAAAAGAATTGTCGCGTTTATTGCGATGATTCTTGCCTCGTAAGCGTAATCCTAAACAATTATCGCGTCTTTGGCGGTAATTCTTACTTCGTAAGCGTAACTGAACTAACCCTTAATCACGCAAAAAACTCCCGCCCCTAACGACATGCCGTTAAAGGCTAATCGTTAGGGACGAGAGTTGAACTCCCGTGGTGCCACCCATATTCCGGACAATCCAGTCCGCTCATTAACGGTTAACGCCCGTTACACGCAGATCGGCTATTGGCAATGATCCCGAGGATCATCCGTTCACCGTCTGTTCTCCGGAAGGTCTATTCATCCAGCCACCATAAAGACGCTTGCAGCCATGGCGCCTCTCTCTGGGTACGTGCACGGGATTACTTTGTTCCATCAACGAATCAGAAACTTATATACTGAGTCCTAATTCTAACCGTGTCGACAAAATAAGTCAATAGTCAATCACATTATATCAGTATGCCTCTTTCAGGACAAAAAAAAACCTGCAGCCATCGTTGCAGGTCCAGAAATTATATTTTTAAAAAGGGGGTCGAGATTTATTATAGGATAGCGATGTTAAAAAACCGTTATAAACTCATTACAGTAATATTACAAAATAGTAAGCGGTTCATTTACGAACATTCGGCTTTGGAAGCAAAAAAGCTGCCCGGAAGAGCAGCCTTTCGCTTATGGTAGTAGACCTACATGCGTCCACCGGGCTCGCGCCGGTTCGAAGGGAAAGCGAAAAATTCCTCCGCCGTCTCCACCTGCTCCTCCAGCCTCGACATTACGATCGCTTCGCGGCGATCCGAATGCAGAAGTCTGCGGGAGGCCCGCTCCACGCCTTGTTCCTTGCGGGATTGATGCATAAAATTATGCTCCTCTGCCAACAGATACTTGAGGCCGATTAAGCCATGCCTGTATCTATTGTTGCCAGCCGAAGCCTATCTTACCCGCGATTTACTGCTTGCTGTCGATAATTAATGTGACCGGTCCCGAATTGACGAGAGCGACATCCATCATCGCGCCGAAACGGCCCGTCTCAACGATCAGGCCTGCCGCGCGGAGCAGCTCATTGAACCGGTTGTAGAGCGGTTCCGCCAGCTCCGGACGTGCGGCAGCCATAAAGTTCGGACGCCGCCCTTTACGGCTGTCCCCGTATAACGTGAACTGCGAAATCGATAGAATCTGTCCGCCAACGTCAACGACGGAGAAATTCATTTTCTCGTTCTCGTCCTCGAAGATCCGAAGACCCGCAACCTTATCCGCCATCCAGCGGATATCGTCTTCCGTATCCTCATGCGTAATGCCGACGAGAAGCACAAGGCCATGTTCGATCGCCCCGACAACTTCCCCTTCGATCGTTACGCTTGCCTGCTTGCTGCGTTGTACAACTACCTTCACTGCGGGTAAACCTCCAACTAGCTGTTCATAATGCGCTGAACGGAATAAACATCCTGAACGCGTTTAATTTTCTCTACTACAGAGGATAAATGATCGATATTACGGATGAGCACGGTCATATGAATCATGGCCATTTTGTTCTTCACCGAGCGGCCCGTAACCGCCGAAATATTCGTTTTGCTCTCGGAAACGGCCTGAAGCACCTCGTTGAGAAGCCCCGACCGGTCATGACCCGTTATCTCGATATCCACGCTGTAATTGGATTCAATCGAATCCTCCCATTCCACCTCGATAACGCGGTCCGCCTCTTCGCCGTCGGCATTAAACGGAATGTTCTGGCAGTCCATCCGATGGACCGATACGCCTCTGCCGCGGGTAATGTAGCCGATAATCGTATCGCCCGGCACCGGGTTGCAGCAGCGAGCAAATCGGACCAGTAAATTATCGATCCCTTTTACCGTTACGCCGTTGGTCGGACGGTTCTTGCGGTGGCCTGGGGACTTCATCTCCTTCGGCTCGGAGGTCAGCTCAATCAGATTGGATTTCTCCGCTTCCTTGCGGAGCTTCTCGGTTAGGCGGGTGCAAATCTGAGCAGCCGTAATACCGCCAAACCCGATGGCCGACATCATATCTTCAATATCGTTGAAATTGAACTTGCCCGCCACTTCCTGCAGCTTGTCATCGCTCATCCAGGCGGACGGCTCCACGCCCATGCGCTTCAGCTCGCGTTCAAGCAGGTCGCGGCCCTTAGCCACGTTCTCTTCCCGTTTCTCGCGCTTGAACCATTGGCGAATCTTGCTGCGGGCATGGGACGATTGCGCAATCTTCACCCAATCCTGGCTAGGACCGTAGGAATGCTTCGACGTTAAAATCTCGATAATGTCGCCGGTCTTCAGCTTATGGTCGAGCGGCACAATCCGTCCGTTGACCTTCGCGCCAATCGTCCGGTTGCCGACCTCCGTATGGATTCGGTAGGCAAAGTCCAGCGGCACGGAGCCGGCTGGCAGCTCGATGACTTCTCCGCTTGGCGTAAACACGAATACGAGATCGGAGAAAAAGTCCATCTTGAGCGATTCCATAAATTCCGAGGCGTCGCGCGCTTCGTTCTGGAGCTCCATAATTTCGCGGAGCCAGGACATTTTGTCCTCGAAATTATTATTCGGCACAACGGTGCCTTCCTTGTAAGCCCAATGAGCCGCGATACCGTACTCGGAGGTGCGGTGCATATCCCAGGTACGGATCTGCACTTCCGTCGGATCCCCGTTTGGTCCGATTACCGTCGTATGCAAGGACTGGTACATGTTTGCCTTCGGCATTGCGATATAGTCCTTGAACCGTCCCGGCATCGGCTTCCACAACGTATGAATAATGCCAAGTGTGGCATAACAATCTTTAATATTGTCTACGATAATCCGGATCGCCATCAAATCGTAAATCTCGTTAAACTGTTTGTTCTTGACGGTCATTTTCTTGTAAATGCTGTATATATGCTTCGGACGGCCCGATATATCCCCGTCGATGCCCATCTCTTCGAGCTTCTCTTTGATCCGGCCGATTACATCGGAGATAAACAGCTCGCGCTCCGCCCGTTTCTTTTTCATCAGATTCGCGATCCGGTAGTATTGCTGCGGATTCAAATACCGCAGAGCGATATCTTCCATCTCCCATTTAATCGCGGAAATACCAAGACGGTGAGCAATCGGGCAAAAAATTTCCAGAGTTTCGTAGGCAATCCGACGCTGCGCTTCCTCGGATTGGAACTTCAGCGTGCGCATATTATGAAGGCGGTCCGCCAGCTTGATCAGAATAACCCGGATATCCTGCGCCATCGCCAGGAACATCTTCCGGTAATTCTCGTTCTGCTGCTCCTCCTTCGAACGGAACTTGATCTTCTCGAGCTTCGTAAGTCCGTCGACCAGCATCGCGCAGGTTTCACCAAAATTCGCGCGGATGACCTCGAGGTCAACTGTCGTGTCTTCTACCACATCATGCAGCAGCGCTGCAATAATCGACAGTACGTCCATTTGCATATCCACGATAATTTCCGCAACTGCAACAGGGTGAAGAATATAAGGCTCTCCCGATTTGCGCACTTGTCCGTGGTGGGCTTGGTCCGCAAATTCATAGGCTTCCCTGATGCGTACAAGATCCTGTTCTTTTATATAGGCCGACGCCTTTTCGATTAACTGCTCTATGCCCATGAATTGTCCTTTCCGAACGCTTGACTCCGATTCGCGCATTTTCCGAGTTTTCTTAATATTATGCTGGAAGTAGTCATCCGCGTCAACCTGCATCCCTCACCAAATTTCGCGCAAGGAAGCTAAACGGATTGAGCCGGAATGCGAATATGAACACGCGTACCTTCACCTTCGGCACAATTAATCGCCACGCCAAAATCTTTACCGTAATATAGCTGGATTCTTTCATGTACATTACGGATTCCGTAGCCTACGCGTTCCATTCCTTCGCCGTTAAATATATGGAAAATCGTATCTTGAGGCATTCCGTTGCCGTTGTCCGCAACTATGAGATGGACAACAGCCCCTTCCAGATATCCCGTTACCTGAATATCGATCTGGTCTCCGCGCCAGGCATGCTCAAGCACATTCTCGACGAAAGGCTGAACAATCAGCTTCACGGTTGTCAGTTCGACAATTTCCGGGGAAATAGTATAGTCGATTCGGACCCGGTCGCCGTATTTAATCTGCTGGATGTCCATGTAAGCACGGACCTGCTCGATTTCCTTGCCGATCGGGATAATAGTCTGCCCTTCATTCAAGGACAGCCGGTAAAACTTGGCAAGGTTCATAACCATTTGATGCTGCTTCTCGACCTGCCCGAATTTGGCCAACCGGCTGATCGAGGAAAGCGTATTATATAAAAAATGCGGATTGATCTGCGCCTGAAGCGTCTCCAGCTCCGCCTCTTTCTTTTTCAAATTTGTCGCATAAACCTCTTCAATCAGGGTTTGCGTCCGTTTGCCCAGCTCATTTAGCGAGGATGCAATCGTCGTAAATTCATCGTTGCCGCTATAATGTATCCGTCGTTGAAAGTCTCCCTGGCGGAAGGATTGAAGGACGGACATCACCTTTAATACCCGCCGTGAAAACGTTCTCGAGACAAAAGTCGCGACCAGCAGAATGAGCACGCAGCTCGCGCTGCAAATGACCAATGTCAGCAGCTTGACCTTCTGCGTATCCTTCTCTAATACCGAGGACGGAACCATTGCCGTGAGACTCCAGTTCAGACCCGGCAGCGGCTGGCGGATGACGAGATAATTTTCGCCTCTCCCCTCATCCCACAATTGCTCCGTCGACTGCTCGGTTGCTCCCGAAGCATACAGAATATTCCGGCTGCCGTCGGTAATAAACAAGGTGCTGCCTGGCCAATCTTGCGGGAATCTACGCTCTGGAACAAATCGGACAAATAGACGCTGATGCGCATAAAGCCGATTTCTTTCGGTTTTGCCGACTCCAGATCCACTAATCGCCGGAGCATCGATATCCGGTTATAGCGGCCGTCATCCTCAATCTGCTTCCATTGCAGCGTCTCGCCGTAGTGCTCGACCGGGTAGGATTTGTACCAGGGCTTCTGCGCAATCCGGTTCAAATGAAGCAGGTCAAAAAACTTGCCCTTTATGACAAGAGGATCGATATTTTTGGTGTCGTAATAAACTTCCGGCAATGTCTCGTTGCGCAAATAAACGGTAAGCCACATGCTGCGGTTCGTCGATTCGATGGTCTGCCGGAACTTCGGAAGCAGCAGCTTGGTTGTTGCTTCATAGCTCACCCAGCCTTCCTCGTAATGGAGCAGCTGCTTCGACAAGGTTGTATCGTAATAGAGAAGATCGGATAAGCGAACCGTATCCTCCAATTTATAGACGACGTTATCTTCGATTTGCTTTAGCGTCCCCTTAATGGTATTCGTTGTATTGGAACGGATCGAATCCGTCATGATGCCGCTTGCGAAATAGCCAAGCAGAAAAATCGGTATAATGATCAGCATCATATAAGAGATGAGCAGCTTAATGCCAAACGGAATAAACTTGCGGGGATGATTAGTGCCAGTAAGCGGCGTATGCATCATATTAGCGGTGTCTCCTGAATTCGATAGGCGTCATGCCAAAGGTCTCTTTGAACTGTCGGCTGAAATAAGGCATGTAGCGGTAACCTACCTGGTCGGCCACCTCGTAGATCTTCACTTTAGGGTCCTTCAGCAGCTCTCCTGCTCTCTCCATCCGCATCGCAATGACATATTCGCTGAAGCCTACACCCATCTCTTCCTTGAACATCAGACCCAGGTAATTAGGGGAAAAAGCGAACCGGTCCGCCACTTCCTTCAGCGTCAGGGAGCGGTTCAGTTGCTCCTTCATGTAAGCGGTGACTTCTTGAATGAGCTTCGTATGCTTGCCGGGTTCCACGGATGCGGTCTCCTGCTGCGGCTGATAGCGGGGAGCCATGCGTTGGGCTGCCTGACGCCACTGTCTTTCTTCCTCTTGCTTTCTTGAAGCTTCATCCAGCTCTTTCGTTACGTGAACAAGCGCGTCAACCAGCTCGGAATCATCCATTGGCTTCAACACATAGCTGTATGCCCGAAGCGACAAGGCCTGCTTGACGTAATGGAAATCCTGATAACCGCTGACAAATATGACCCGCAGACCCGAGCAGCCTTCGGTCTCCTGCGCCTTTCGGGCAAGCTCCAGTCCGGACATGCTGGGCATATGCACATCCGTAACGAGAATATCGATTCTCCCGTCCTTTAACACCTCGTAAGCATCAAAGCCGTTGTTAACGGCTGCCACAACCTCAAGGCCAAGCTCCGACCAGGGAATAAACAAACGCATGCCTTCCAGGTCAAGCACTTCATCGTCTGCAATCAACACCTTGTACACGAAGCATCTTCCCCCGTTCCCGAAGAGTGTTAAGCCGTGAAACGGCAGAACCGCCCCTATGCATAGGGACGGCACTGACCGCTTGACCAAATTATACTCCAGCATGAGCCTCGATGTTAATTGCCTTTCATGCTTTTTAAATTTTCCTGCCATTTGGTTGTCTTGTAAGCCAGCAGCTTGTCGTAGCCAATGGCTTCGGCATCCTTCTGCGCTTTATCGAGGATGGCGAGCACCTCTTCGTCACTCTTCGCATACAGAGCCTTCGCTCTTGCTTCCTTGTAGAGCTCCTCGAAGGTTTGGGCGATAATGCCCTCTTCGGAATCCGGCGCAGGCGCCAGGTTAATGAATTCCGTTGCGTTCTTCTGCGTTTTCCAGGTAATCGCATTTTGCCAGCGCGCTTCCCACGATTGCTTCTCTTCCGGCAGCGTCAGCTCGAATTTCATTTTGGACGTATCGATAAAGACGGTGTTGCCGTTCCATTGGAAGTTAACCGTTGCGTCCATCATTTTCGTGCGCCCTTCTACGTCGGAGGTATAAGCATCGGTAAAGATTGGCGATCCGTCCGCATCCGTGCCCTTCCAGTAGATGCCCTCAGGACCCCAGAACAACGTTCGAGTGCCTTCAGGACCGGTCAGGTAATCGAGAAAAGCGAAAATTTTCTCCGGATCTTTGGCCGATTTCGTAATGACGCTTACGTTCCAGCCCAGCTGCGTGTAAGTACCTGCCCAAATTTTATTCTTATCGAGACCTGCCTTATGGACCGGCCAGATCATCATGTAACCCGAATTCGGATCCTTCTTCTTCAGCTCGGAATCGCCAACTGCGCCATATTCCGTAGGGCTGGCGCCGGCGAATACGGCAGCCGTTCCGTTATAGGCCTGCTCCTTCACTTGATCCTTCGTTTGCGTCAGGGCATCCGGGGTCATCAGCTTCTCGCGGAACAGCTTGCTGGCGAACTGCATCGACTCGCGGAAGACCGGATCCAGGAACAGCGAAGTCAGCTTGTCGCCGTTTGGCACGGCTCGGTTCGATACATAAGCCGTCGAGTAATCCTCTCCGAATGCGGAGTACAACACATCAAGTCCTTGGCCGTCAATCGCCAAATCCGGGTTAAAAGGCGTTACGTTAGGATATTTCTCTTTGACCATTTTCAGATAGTTGTAGAAATCATCGGTTGTTTCGAGTGCCGGTTTGCCGAGCTCCTCATAAATCTTCTTATTTACGAGGTAACCTGCGTTGCCGTTAGGCTGGGACGTATACCAGTTCGGGAACTGATAGATCTTGCCGTCCTTCGAACGCAGCATATTGATCGCCTCTTCGCCGACCCACTTCCTGAAGTTCGGATATTTATCGAGATAATCGTCGAAAGGAACCAGCATACCCGCTTCGCGCAGCTTCTCGACATCCGCCCCGCGGTCCAACCAGATGACATCCGGCAGCTCTCCGGAAGCAATCATGGTATTCAGCTTCTGAGCCGCATTGCCGCCAGATTGA
This sequence comes from Paenibacillus sp. BK720, assembly GCF_011761545.1. NCBI lineage: Bacteria > Bacillati > Bacillota > Bacilli > Caryophanales > Paenibacillaceae > Paenibacillus > Paenibacillus sp. BK720. The sequence goes on from NZ_JAASRQ010000004.1 coordinate 75,333, forward strand.
ACCGGCGTAATATCGACCTTCATGTTGTCTTTAATCCATTTGGTTGCCTCGTCCCCGCCCCAAGCGGGCATCGAATACCAGTCGTAATGCCCGTAGAATGAAAACTTCAGCGGTTCACTGCCAAGCTTCCATGCTCCCGAATCGGCAGCCGTGTTCGCGGGCGTTTCGCTTTCGGCCGGCTTCTGGCTGTTGGTCGCTGCCGGTTCGTTGTTTGTCTTGTTCCCGTTATTGCCGGAGCATCCCGTCATTGCCAATGTGATCGCCATTACGCTTGCTAGTCCAATCGTTGCCGACTTCCTCCATCTGCTCATGTTACTATTACCCCTCTCTCCCATGCTTTTAATTATGTTCAGCGGAAGCGGATTTGTCGATCCGTGCTGCCGGGCAAGCCGTATCCGTTTCACGTTGAAAACGCTGGTCGGGCTTAAGCTCCCTATTCCTTCAAAGAGCCTACCAATACCCCTTTTACGAAATACTTCTGCACGAACGGATACACGGCGATAATCGGGATGGTAGCCACCATCATCGTAGCCATCGAAAGCGATTTGCTGGTCACGCTTTTCATCGAGCTAAGCCTGCTCTGCGAAGCGGAATCCAGCTGCGAGAACTGCTCGCTCATAATATTGGAATTCAGAATCTGCTGCAGCATCGTCTGAATGGGAATAAGCTTTTCCTTCGTAATATAGAGACTTGGATAAAACCAGTCATTCCAGTGCCCAACAGCGGTAAATAAAGCAAGCGTAGCGATGACGGGACCGGATAACGGCAGAATGATGCGAAAAAACGTTGCCCAGTAGCCGCAGCCGTCAATTTGCGCCGATTCCTCTAGACCTTTGGGGAGTCCTTGGAAGAAGGTGCGGAATATAATCATGTTCCATACGCTAATCAAGCCCGGGACGATAAAGACAAGAAAGTTATCCATCAAGCCAAGTCCGCGAATCAGCAGAAACGTCGGGATAATGCCGCCGCTGAAGTAAAGCGTGACGATGCAGGCGATCATATAAAACTTGCGGCCGATCAGCTCGCGCTTGGTCATGCCGTAAGCGAATATGGCGGTAAACAGGATAGAGCAGGCCGTACCGATCACCGTCCGCATGACGGAGACATAAAAACCGTTAATGATCCGTTTATCCTGGAAAACGATTTCGTAGTTATCGACCGTAAACGCCCTCGGCCAGAAGGTGACGCCGCCAAGCGCCGTATCCATGCCCTTGTTAAACGAAATTACCGCAGCGTTCCAGAACGGATAAAAGGTAAAAAAGGCGATGACGGTCAGGCAGATATAGACGAAGATCGATAAGCTTCTATCGCTTAAGCTGGATTTGATTCTCATACGCGGGCGGTCCTCCTTATGCGATTATGCGATTGCCTTACCATAGGCTGTTGCCGGTTCTTCTTGCCAGAAGATTGGCAAAGGTGAGCAAGCCGACGCTGATGACTGCCTTGAACAATCCAACTGCCGTCGCGTAAGAGAAACGCTGCCCCGTTATCCCCGTTCTGTACACGTAAGTATCCAGCACATCCGATACGTCTCTTAGAACCGGATTAACCCCGAGAAGGAGCAGATCCTCAAAGCCCGCGCTAAGCAGATTGCCGATTGCGAGAATAAGGAAGATAATGACGACCGGCATGATCGTTGGAATCGTAATCATGAATATTTGCTTGAACCGGCTTGCTCCGTCGATGGAAGCCGCTTCGTACATGTTGGGGTCAATGCCCGCAATCGCGGCCAAGTAGACAATGGAGCTGAAGCCGATTTCCTTCCACACTCCCGTGGTTACGATAATCGTCCAAAAGTATTCGGGAATGGACAAGAAGCTGATCGGTTCTTTGACGAGATGCACGGACTGGAGCAGGATATTCAGGCTGCCGTTCTCCACCGACAGGATCGACATCGCAAAGCCCGATACGATAACCCATGATAAGAAATGCGGCAAATAGCTCACCGTCTGCACAACGCGCTTGAAGTACATGTTCTTTACCTCGTTCAGCATAAGCGCCAGAAGGATTGGCGCCGGAAAGCCGAACAACAGCTTCAATACGCTGATGATGATCGTATTTCGCATCACCCGTTCAAACTCGGGGGCGTGGAAGAACATTTCGAAATGCTTGAATCCCACCCATGGGCTATCCAAAAACCCTTTAAAGATGCTGTAATCCTGGAAAGCGGTCAGTACCCCGTACATCGGTATGTAGCTGAATACGAAAATAAGCAGAAGCGCCGGAATAACCATCAGCTGCAAATCCCACTGCTTTATGAACCGCGTAAGCTTGGATTTGCGCTTTAGCGCATGTTGTTTCTCTGCTACGGCTGCGGTGATCTCTGTCATTTGCCTTCCCCCTAAAAAGAATGGCAACACGTTTCGGTTGCGTTTCTGACTTCGCAAGCTTTAGTTATCAATTAGAAGCAAATGCTCATGCTTTTATTTTAGAATCGGAGAAGGTTCGTTTCTATTTGTCAGACCAACGAAAAATGATACATTTCAATCGAATCATGTTATTATTCATAACACTATATTCCGATGTATGCGGTTGCATTTTCAAGCTTGAAAATGAATCCGTTTCCACCTCACATCCCTTGCAAGGTGCGTGAAAACAAAAAAACCGCCCCCTTCGCTTGCGCGTCAGGGACAGTTCAGGTAAAAACTTGACTTTAGTAGGTTACGAGCGAGAACACTTCCACGCCTTCCAGCTTCTCGCGGCCGGTCAGGTAGGACAGCTCAATCAGGAATGCGGCGCCAACCACTTCCCCGCCCAGCTGGCGGACAAGGTTCATTGATGTCGCGATCGTACCGCCAGTAGCAAGCAGGTCGTCCGCGATGAGTACGCGCTGACCAGGAGAGATCGCGTCTTTATGCATCGCCAGGCTGTCATTGCCGTATTCCAGATCGTAGCTGGCTTGAATCGTCTCGCCTGGCAGCTTGCCGCTTTTGCGGATTGGCGCGAAGCCAACGCCAAGCGCCGTCGCTAGCGGAGCGCCAACAACAAAGCCGCGTGCTTCCGGTCCGGCAATAATGTCGATTTTCAAATGTTCAACCGCTTTACGGATATCCTCTATAGCAGCGCGGTATACGTCGCCATCCTTCAGCAGAGTCGTAATATCTTTGAAGCGGATGCCTGGTTGCGGAAAATCGGGAATCACCCGGATGTAGTCTTTGAAATTAATATCGCTCATTCTTTAGTCAATCCTTTCTCTACTTCCCATATCAATTATGCCATTACTTCGTTTGGAACATACGGCGAACGAAGCCTTTCGGCTTCGCGTTTTGCCTCTTGATACCTCTGCGACGTACCAAGATCACGCTTTTGCGGTGCTTCTACAACAACAAAATGAGTACCGTCTACCTCAATAAAGCCAAGCTCAAGGAAGACCTCCAGCATGACGGTTATCATCTGCTCGGGCCAGCCGCATTGCCCGGACAGATAGGCTTCAATCCCTTTTACCGGGAAGCGCTGCTTTCTTCTTAGCAGCTGATAGACCTGTCCGAAGTGCTCCCGTTCGGGGAATCTGGCAAGCGCTCCTCCGAAATACAGATCGTGAATATGCAGCTGGGCTTTGCGCTGGCCGTTCCATTCGTTGATGGACAGCTCGCCAACCAGATCGACGGGCAGACCGGCCTGCAGCTGATTCGACAGCTCGCCCAATCCGAATCCTACCGCATCCAGAGAAGCACGCCCGCTGCGGAGCGACAGCTTCAAATGCCGGGAATCCTTCCCCATCGTCCTGTAGTCCGACAGCTCGGCGGATTGCAGCAGCAGCCTAGGTGACGGATTGCCCGCTCCAAACGGCTCAAGCAGAGCAAGCTGACCAATCGTATGGACGCTTGCATCCCCCACCGAGCAGACGAGATCAATGGCTGTTTTCGGAATCCAATCCTGCTCCGTCAGCCATTCCATCGCCAGCTCGCCAAGCTTCTCTTCGAATGCCGGCAGCTGATCGCGGTGAAGACTCATGCCGGCCGCAGCCTGATGGCCGCCGTAATGATCCAGCAGCTCGTCGCATTCGGTTAACGCGGCATGAAGATCATAGCCTTCAATGGATCTTGCCGACCCTTTGCACATGCCGCTCTCCGGATCAATGCCAAGGATAATAACCGGCTTGTAATAACGCTCCAGAATCTTGGAAGCAACAATTCCGATGACTCCAACATTCCAGCCTTCCCCGGCAAGCACGATAACGGCGGGCTCGGGTCTGGCAGCCGCCTGCGCGGCGTCCCTTTTCCCCTGCCACTGCAGCTCGGCTTCCTTCACAATGCCTTCCACGATTCGTTGTCTTTCCTTGTTGAGCACATCCAGCGAAGACGCTGCCCGTATAGCCTCATCGTAATCGCCGGTCGTCAGCAGCTCTACCGCGCGCTTCGCATGATCGAGCCGCCCCGCAGCGTTGATGCGCGGCGCCATGCCAAAGGCAACGGTGGTCGACGTGACTTGATCCAGCTCTATCCCGCATGCTTCCGATAAAGCCCGGAAGCCGATATTGCCCGTATTTTGCAGCCTTTCGAGTCCAGCCCGCACCAATACCCGGTTCTCATCCGTCAGCGGCATAATGTCCGCAATCGTGCCGAGGCTGACAATATCCGTCCATTCCATGGGCGGACGTCCCATAAGTGCCGTTGCGAGCTTGAAGGCTACGCCTACCCCGGCCAAGCCTTTGAACGGGTAGGGGCAATCCTCCCGCTTCGGATTAACAACGGCAACCGCCTCGGGAATCCGTTCAGGGGGTTCGTGATGGTCGGTTACGACAATATCAATGCCAAGCGATTTCGCATATTCGACCTGCTCGTAAGCGCTGATGCCCGTGTCAACGGTAACGATAAGACGAACGCCGTCCGCAGCCGCCAAATCGATTGCCCCTGTATTGAGGCCGTAGCCTTCCAAGGCGCGATGAGGAATATAATAGTCAAAGGTATAACCCAATTCACGGAATACATGGATCAGCAGCGACGTACTGGATACGCCGTCCGCGTCATAGTCCCCGTAAATCCGAATGAATTCGCCGTTATCTGCCGCCTGCCGAATCCGGTCGACGGCTTCCTTCATTCCAATCAGCAAATACGGGTCGTGCAGCCGATCTTCCCCTCCTTGAAGGAAAACCTCCGCCGCTTCCTTATCCTTATAGCCTCTCTGGACAAGAAGCTTGGCAACAAGAGGGGGAATGTTTAGCTGGGCAGACAGCCGCTCCGCCTGCTGTTCTTCCTCTTTACTCCAAGGCGCCAAATTCCAGCGTGTTTTAGCTTGTATCACGCTAAAGTTTCAACCCCTTTCCATTCTATTGCAGAAGCGTTGGCATATGCTCCTGGTTCGGATCATGATTCGATTTGTACGGATAACCAGGATCGTAAGGCTCCACATGGATCGTCACGTCCGTAACATGGCCGAACCGCGTAAGAAGCAGCTGCTTAACCCGCTTTGCAATTTCATGGCCTTCCGATACGGAAATTCGCGGATTAACGCTGATTACAATATCGGCAACAACATAATGCCCCTGCTCCTTGGCCTGAATCGATTCAACGGTAATAACCCCTTCTACCCGCTGAATCAGCTGCATCAGTATTTCCGTGTCCTCGTTTTGAATCTCGGTCTTTCCGTCTTTTCTTACGAAACCGGCTATCGTACGATAGCCGCTTAACATCACAATGACGGCAATTACGATTGCGGCCGCAGGGTCCAGATAATACAGAGCCGGCAAAGCCGCAGCCTTTCCAAGCATAGCTCCCCCTGCTCCGACAAGCGCCGCCAGCGAGCAATACAGGCTTGAGCCGCGTTCCTTCTGGGAGAAGAACATCTCCCTTACAAGCAAACTAATAAGAATGGCCGCAAATGCGGTCCAGTGCGGCGGTGCATCAACCCCTTCCGCAATGGACCGAATGGCGGAGATGCCAATCTCGAGGCTCGTAATGAGAAAAAACACGGCCAGGAAAACATTCGTCAAGGCTTCCATCCGCAGCGCCGCAGCCGTTTTCTTGCTTTCGTCCTGCTTACCGGACAACAAAGCAAAAGCGGCGGCACATTCTGCCGCCGTACGGAAGGCATCGGCGAGCAGCGATTTGCTGCCCGCGAGTCCGCCTACTATGCCTTTAAACAACGCCAGCGCCGCAGTTCCCCATAAGCCTGCCTGTTCAGCCGGCTTCGCCTTCGCATATCGTTGTTCAGTTGACATTTATGCCTCCAGCGTGGAAAGGATCGCTCGCCATGGAGCTGGCAAAGCTTCCATTCCACTTTTTCATAGAGTATTTTTTATCTCTGCCCGTAAATATTGCTTAAACGGCTTTTTTAGCCGCTGCTTTCGTAGACGGCTTTTGCTTGCTCTTCATGACCATCCACAGCGGAGCCGCGATACAGATCGAGGAGTAAGCGCCGCTTGCAAGACCAATCATCTTCGCGAGTGCGAACAGCTTGATCGATTCGCTGCCGAAGATAAAGAGACAGGTTGCGATAATGAGAACGGCGAGTACCGTGTAAATGTTACGCGCCATGGTCTGCCACAAGCTTTGGTTCACAAGATCGCCAATTTGATCGGCGTTTTTTGTTTTCGAGAAACGAAGATTTTCGCGGATCCGGTCAAAGATAACGATCTTATCGTTAATCGAGTAACCGATCGTTGTCAGTACGGCCGCGATAAACGGCAGGTCAACCTGCAAACGGAATATTGAGAACATCGTAATAACGACAAAAGCATCGTACAAAATCGCAATGTTGGCTGCAAGCGCCATGCGCCACTCGAAACGGATCATCACGTAGAGCATAATCGCTACGCTTGCGATAATAACCGCATAAATTGCTTTGACGCCAAGCTCCTGCGCGATATCCGGCGAGACAACGTTTACTTCCGATGATACATTGTCACCGTATTTTGCTTTAAAAGCATCCTCGATTGCCTGAACCTTCGGCTGTTCGAGAACATCGTCGAAACGGGCCGAAACCCGATCGCCGTTTGTGCCTCCAACCGTAGGGGTTATGTCGGAATAGCCTGCTTGAGACAAAATAGCTTTGGCGTCCGCCTGGGTAATTTTCTTGCCTACGAGAATATCCATGTTGGTACCGGCCTTGAAGTCAACCCCGAAGTTCAAATGGAAGATGCTGACCATCAAGATGCCGACAATCGTCAAAATAGCCGAGAACATAAAAAATTTGTTGCGGTGTTTAATAAAGTCGAACCGAACCTTTGCATTATAGAGCACGGATTTCTGCCTCCTTCACGCCGTAGTAGCCAGGTTTAGTAAAGAGGTTACTGCGGATCAGCAAGTGAATCAGCAGACGAGCCAAGAAGATGTTGGTCACGATACTTACGAGAATACTGAAGATCATCGTCAGGGCAAAGCCGCGGATTGCGCCGTTACCGATAAAGTACAATACGACGCAAGAGATGATATTCGTTACGTTCGCGTCCATAATGGTACGGAACGAGTTTTTCGAACCGGCCTTCAGGGAAGACAGCAGGCTCTTGCCGCTGCGAATCTCTTCCTTGATCCGCTCGTACATAATGATGTTGGCGTCAACCGCCATACCTATACCGAGTACGAACGCGGCGATGCCCGGTAAGGTTAGCGTAGCGTTCATCAGTTCGAATACAACAACGAGCAGCCAGGTGTAGGAAATAACCGTAATGCCGGCAACCAGACCCGGAACTCGGAACAAGACGATCAACAGAATCAAAATAATAATCGTGCCGATCACGCCTGCGCCAACCGTATCTTCAAGCGACTTTTGGCCAAGCTTCGCGCCTACGCTTTGCGTGTAGATCTCCGTCAGCTTCAGCGGCAGAGCGCCAAGGTTAATCGTATCTTTCAGCTTGTTCGCTTCATCAAGGGAATATTTACCCGAGATTTGTGCCGAACCGCCTGTAATCGGATAGTTAACAGTAGGGCTGGACAGCAATTCGTCATCCAAGTAAATCGACAACGTTTTGCCCGTCAGCTTTGTTGTAACGTCTTCAAACTTTTTCGCGTCTTTCAGTTTAATGGTAATCATCGGGTTGCCGAGCTGATCAAACTCGACTTTAGCGCCGTTTTGCACGAAGTCGTTGCCTTGCAGCTCAACCGTGCCGTCCGGACCGCGGAATGTCAGATTAACCGGTTTTTTCAGCATGTCTCTGATTGCCGTTTCATCCGTAACGCCAGGAATTTTCACGCGGATCCGGTTGCTTCCTTCACGCGTGATTTCAGGCTCAGTCGTACCCGTGGAGTCAATCCGCTGCTCCAGGCTATGCGCCGTTTCTTTCAGCGACTCGGACGTTACCTGTTCGCCGCCTTCCAGTGGAGAGGCTTCGTACAATACCTCGAATCCGCCTTTCAAGTCAAGACCGAGCCGGATATCTTTGACAAGAGCCGGGCTCGTCCATGCGATTGCGCCAAACATGATGACAACGACCGCAAGGAAGGCAGTTAATCTCTTCCAGTTCATACGTACATAGTCCCCCTTAAGATCTCAATATTCCTATTATACTTAGGTTGTACTTGCGTGTAAAATTGCACGACAAAAAAAAGAAAACCCTTCCGTTAGAAATGGTTTCCCCGAAAAGCGCTCAGCGTCATAAAGTTCATAAATTTTGTCACCTTTAAGGACAAGATATCGTTTACGATCTGATGAAGCTCCGGATGACCGGTCTTGTTATACTTCTCGCTTACGCATTCCCAAATCTCTTTCCCCGTTACATGTTCGTATCCGATGAGATGAAATTCTTCCGCCTTGCTATTGCACAGCTGCTCAATCGCGTTGTTCAGATCCTCATCTCTCACGGCTGTCTCCTCCTTTTGGCCTTGCAAATGCCTTGTCCCGATAGTGATAACTCTTCTACCTATTCGCTACCGCCTGCCGCTTTTCCTGCTGAATCTTTTGAATTGATAAATTTGGATGATTCATGATTCGGACATGCCGCGCATAAAGATGTACGGATACAAAAGGTGGGATTATTGAAGAGATGAGGGCGACGAATGACGAAGCAATCGTTTATAAAAGGGGCTCTGATTCTGCTGGCCGCCGGCATCATTAACCGGCTGCTCGGTTTTGTTCCGCGCATTGCTCTCCCGAGAATCATCGGAGCGGAGGGCGTCGGGCTGTATCAGCTCAGCTACCCGTTCCTGACCGTTATGCTGACCGTAATAACGGGCGGCATTCCGCTTGCCATTACCAAATGGACAGCGGAAGCCGTATCTCGCGGCGACTCTTCGAGGGTCAAACAGATTTTCCGGACAGCAATGGGCCTTACCATCGTACTGGCTATCGTCATGACGGCTGCGCTGCTCCTCTTCGGGAAATGGATTACGACCCATCTGCTGACGGACTCCAGGGTCTATCAGACGTTTATGGTAATGACGCCGCTAATGCTGATCATAGGAATTTCCTCGGTCTACCGGGGATACTTCCAAGGCATGCAAAATATGATACCGTCCGCTGCCTCGCAAATCATTGAAACCGTCATCCGCATAATCGGCTCCCTGGCCTTTGCTTCCATGCTGCTTCCGAAAGGAATCGAATGGGCTGCCGCCGGAGCCATGCTTGGGGTTGTTGCGGGAGAGATCGGCGCTCTTGCCGTGCTGCTCTGGACGTATTCGAAAGAACGCGGAAAGCAAAAAAAAGCTTCACTTACTGCGCCGGATGCTGCGCCCGAAGAAAATACGCCCGTGCTTCGCCGCCTGCTCGGTTTGTCCATTCCGGTAACCGGAAGCCGCATGGTCGGCTCCTTGTCTTATTTGCTGGAATCGATTCTGACTGCCCGAAGCCTCGCGGCCGCGGGAATTGCAACCCGCGCCGCCACTGCCCAATACGGCGCCTTGCAAGGGATGATTATTCCGCTGCTGCTCCTGCCAACCGCGCTAACCTTCTCGCTTGCTTCCTCCCTCGTTCCCTCACTGTCCGAAGCGGCTGCCAAGGGAGATAAAGCGACGATCCATATCCGGATGCATCAGTCCATGCGTCTTGCTCTTGTGGCAGGGGCACCGTTTGTCGTTGTGATGTGGCTGTTTGCCGAACCGATCTGCCGCCTGATTTACAATCAAGCAGATATCGCTCCGATGCTTCAGTTGATAGCTCCGATCGGCATATTCATTTATTTGCAGGCCCCTCTTCAAGCGGCCCTTCAAGCGTTGAACAAGCCCGGTACCGCGCTTATGAACACCTTTATCGGGGCCGCGGTCAAGCTTATTCTAATCGTTATGCTCGCTTCCAAGCCGGAGCTTGGCATATACGGCGCGCTAATCGCCATTAACGTCAATATCGTACTCGTTACGGTCCTCCACGGCATCAGCGTATTGCGATTGATCGGCTTCCATATGCAAGCGATGGATTTTATAAAGGTTGGAGCAGCCATGATCATTATGGGAGCCGCCGCAAGATGGATGATGAATACCCAGCCCTTGTCGCTGGAGTGGATCAATCTGATCCTTGCCTGCATGATCAGCGTTATTTTATATCTGCTGTTGATGGTCTGGATGAGAATAATCGACCGCTATGATATCGCCCGCATCCCGGTACTGGGGCAATGGTTCAAATGAGTGCTTCCCATATAAAAAAGCCGCGCTTCCTTGCCGGAAGCGAACCCCTGCTTTTAGTGACAGGGGTCCGTTCCGGCTAGAAGCGCGGCTTTTTGTCGGTATCGATAAACAGCTTTCCTTTGTGGTCTATCGTGCAAAGAAAGACCTCCTTGAAATCGTGCACGCCCTGTTCCTGCAGCACATTTTTTAGCCAGAATCTGGTTTTGTCCATCTTCGCCAAATTCTCGTCCTGCACCTTGCCGTCCATAATGAGCGGAATCGGCAGCATCTCGAACCGGAAACGAGCAGGCGTCTGCGTTTGAGGCTTAAGGATAGGCTCGTCGGCAGCCGACCTTGTCTTTGGTTCTTTTTGCGGTTCTTCTTGTTCTTGCTCTTGATCCTTATTCGTTGCGTTTTCTTTCTCGACAACCGATAATTTGCCCGTCGTCTCCAGAATCGCAAATTCAACATCCGCCACGTTGGCGATCTTGTTTTCCCTTAATTGAAGCAGCAAATCATCCAGGTTATAGCGCTGCTTGCGCATGATATCCCGGTTAAGCTTGCCTTTGGCTATGATGAAGCTTGGTTTCCCGTCAAACCATAACCTCAGCTTACGGTTTTTCAAGGCAATATACGCGATGCCCACCTGAATGATTAGCAATACGACCATGGGCAAAATGCCCTCCCACATGGAACGTTCTACATCTTCAATGACGATAACGGCAATCTCGGCGATCATAACGGAGATCACCAGGTCAAATACGGAAAGCTTGCCAATTTCCCTTTTTCCCATAAAACGCATGATCAGAAATACGACGAAGTAAATCAATACGGTTCGGAGCAGCATGCTCCCATATTCCATCCTAACCGCCTCCTCGTTTTTGTCATGCCAGCATCGGAACAGCACGTACAGCTATTCTGACCTTCAGCCTGTCACATCATGCGATGAGCGGACTAACGAATTTATGGGTAAATAACCTATGGCAATACAATAAAATAGATATATATGGTTGAAATAACAAGAGCCAGCAGCGTCAAAGGCGCCCCGATTTTCAAGTAATCCATATAGCTGAAGCCTTTGCCTTCACGCATCGCAAGCCCCGCTACCACCACGTTGGCCGATGCGCCGATCAACGTCCCATTGCCACCCAGACAAGCGCCAAGCGACAGCGACCACCATAAAGGATTAAGATCGTCGGGATTCGTAATTTTCATTTGTATCCCCAAATCCTGAATGAGCGGTATCATCGTTGCCACAAACGGGATATTGTCTATTGTCGCGGAAGCAATGCCGGACACCCATAAGATCAGCATGGAGGTTTTGGTCATATCGCCGGAAGTAATCTGCAGCGTGAAGTTCGCCAAATCCGAAATGATGTTTGTCTCCACCAAGCCGCCCACTAGCATAAACAAGCCGACAAAGAAAAAGATCGTTTCCCACTCGACCATGTCAAAAGCAGCCTCCGCGTCCTCCCGCTTCACCCCGATCAGCATAAGCAGCGTAGCTCCGCCCAATGCAATCGCAGCCGCTTCAATATGGATGACCGAATGAAGTATAAAGCCAACAATCGTCAGCAGCAAAACCGATAAGGACTTTATCATTAACTTTCGGTCTGTGAGATTATCCTCGGCTATTAAGTTCATAAGCTCCTTCTTTGCTTCTTCGGTTACAATCAGCTTCTTACGGTAAATCCAGACAAGCAGGGCGATTGTGACGACCAGAATAACGAGAATAACCGGAGCCAGGTTTACGAGAAAATCGTTAAACGTTAAGTTCTCGTTAGCCGAACCAATCATAATATTGGGCGGATCGCCGATTAAGGTAGCCGTTCCTCCGATATTGCTCGACAGAATTTCAGCCAGCAGAAAGGGCACCGGCGTTATATTCAATATCCGGGTAATCGAGAACGTAATCGGAACGATTAGAAGCACCGTTGTTACATTGTCCAGAAAAGCGGAACCAAGCCCCGTGAGCAACGACAGAATAATAAAGATCTTAACCGGATCTCCTTTTGCGGTCTGAGCCGCTTTTACCGCAGCATATTGGAATACGCCCGTCTTATTCGTTATGCCAACCAGGATCATCATCCCGATTAACAAAAAGATCGTTTCCCATTCGATATGCTCCGAGAAGGCCAGCTTCATATCCAATACGCCAAGCGCAATCATAATTACCGCGCCAAATAAGGCGATGACGGTGCGGTTTATTTTCTCCGTAATAATAATGGCGTAGGTCGTGAGGAAAATAACGACAGCCGCCGTTACCTGCCAGGCAGCAGGATGATAAATCGGTTCCAAGCCAACAACTCCTTGTATCAGCAATTCAATAAGCAAAGCACATTATACAAAAAAAATGCAAATAACGTCCAGTCTAGCCTAAGCGGCAGGTCTAATCGCGCCGGCTTGACCATAAGGTGTACTAATAGTCTTGTACAAGGGGGGGAATAAAATGAATTCGATCAAATCGATCAAATCGATCGCCCGGCCGCCGCGTATCGGCTCTCCGCTTATTGCAGGCGTTATATATTCGATTATTTGGCTTGCTATAGGCGCACTGATTCTCTCGTTGTTACTTTACCTCAGCAATATGAAGGAAAACAACCTGCCTCAATACTCTCTTGCCGTTCATGGCTTTTCCGCTTTAGCCGGCGGTTTCGTATCGGGCAAACGCTCCGGCATGAAGGGCTGGTATCACGGCGCCCTGCTTGGCTTGATTTACGGCATTACCGTCCTGACCATCGGTTTCCTTGCGGCCAACAGCGGATTGTCCGGCAAAAGCGCCATGATGCTGCTTGCCGCTATACTGGCGGGAGCCTTAGGCGGAATGATCGGCGTTAACCTTAAGAAATAGCGGTAATGAATAACCATGCCTCTGCACATACTACATACAAGCAAGAAAAGAAGCTGACCCTAAGGATCAGCTTCTTTTCATTGGAATTACTCCGTTGCTGCAGGTGCGCTGTTCAGTACGGAGCTGATTGCGCTGCGGTCGAACGTCATCTTTGTCGTATCGTTGACGCGAAGTACAACCGTGTCGTCCGTCAGTTCAACGATTGTGCCTTGAAGGCCGCCAATCGTTTGAATTTTATCACCCTTCTTCAGCTGGCTGAGAAGCGAGTTGCGCTGTTTCGTTTTCTTCTGTTGCGGACGAATAAGCAAGAAATAGAAAACCGCAAACATCAGAATAAAAGGCCAGATCATTTGGAAGATATTCGTGCTGCCTGCTGAATCTGCTGCTAGATATGCATTCATGGAAATTCCCCCCTTTCCCTAAAATCTAAGCTTAAAAGCCCTTCTCGTTATCAAACAGTCCATACTTGGTGAAAAATTCGTCGCGGAAATCAAGAAGCCTGTCTTCCATAATCGCCTGACGCACATCACGCATGAGCTGTAATAAGAAATGCAAGTTGTGATAGGTCGTAAGCCGGATGCCAAACGTCTCGTCTGCTTTGAGCAAATGGCGGATATACGCACGCGAGTAGTTTTGGCAAGTGTAGCAGGAGCATTCCGGATCCAGCGGTCCAAAGTCCTCGGCGAATTTCGCGTTGCGAACAACAAGACGGCCTTGGCTTGTCATCGTTGTCCCGTTGCGGGCAATACGCGTCGGCAATACGCAGTCGAACATATCGACGCCGCGGATCGAACCCTCGATCAATGCGTCCGGCGAACCAACGCCCATTAAATATCGCGGTTTGGTCGTTGGCAGCTCAGGTACGGTGTAATCAAGCACTTCATACATCAAATGCTTAGGCTCGCCTACACTTAGTCCACCAATAGCATACCCCGGGAAATCCATGGAAGTCAAATCCTTCGCGCTCTGGATCCGAAGGTCTTTGTACATGCCGCCCTGCACGATTGCGAACAACCCTTGGTCATGCTTGCGGGCATGGGAATTGAGGCAGCGCTCCGCCCAGCGCGTTGTGCGCTCAAGCGATTGCTTCACGTAATCGTAATCGGCCGGATACGGCGGACATTCGTCAAAAGCCATCATAATGTCCGAGCCAAGCGCGTTCTGGATCTCCATGGCCTTCTCCGGAGAGATAAACAGCTTGTCCCCATTCAGATGGGAGCGGAATTGCACGCCTTCTTCCGTAATTTTGCGCATGTCACTCAAGCTGAATACCTGGAAGCCGCCGCTGTCTGTCAGAATCGGACGGTCCCAGTTCATGAATTTGTGAAGGCCCCCCGCCCGGCCGACAATGTCATGACCGGGGCGAAGGAACAAATGGTACGTGTTGCTCAAAATAATTTGAGCGTCCATCGTTTTTAATTCTTCCGGGCTCATCGTCTTAACGGTTGCCTGAGTCCCTACCGGCATAAACGTTGGCGTCTCGATAACGCCGTGCGGGGTGTGGACCCGGCCAAGACGCGCGCCGGACTGTTTGCAAACTTTAATTAATTCGTATTTTACAGCCACTTGTCATTCTTCCTGTCTACTTGGAATTATCGTGCTTGCGCAAGCTGATGCTAATAGATAAACATGGCGTCGCCAAAGCTGAAGAACCGGTATTCTTCGCGAACCGCTTCCCCGTAAGCCTTCATAATCGCATCCCGTCCGGCTAGCGCGCTGACCAGCATAACAAGCGTCGATTTCGGCAAATGGAAGTTTGTCAGCAAAGCGTCTACCAGCTTAAAGTCGTATCCCGGGAAAATAAAAATATCCGTCCAGCCGTTGCATGCCTCAATCGTTCGGCCTTCAAATCTTGCGGCTACCGTCTCGAGCGTTCTCGAGGAGGTTGTGCCCACAGCTATTATACGGGCTCCCGACGATTTGGCTTCATTTATTATTGCGGCATTTTGTTCGTCCAGCTCGTAATACTCCGAATGCATCTCATGCTCTTCAACCTTATCGACGGACATCGGCCGGAAGGTGCCTAGACCAACATGCAGGGTAATATAGGCAAGCTTAACCCCTTTATCGACCAGCTGCTGCAGAAACTCCTTCGTAAAATGAAGCCCTGCCGTAGGAGCGGCCGCCGAGCCTTCATGCTTGGCATACACGGTCTGGTAGCGTTCCCGCTCCTCCAGTCTCTCCTTGATATAAGGAGGCAGCGGCATTTCTCCCAGACGGTCGAGCAGCTCCTGGAAGATGCCCTCGTAATGGAAACGGATCGTCCGCGAGCCCATCTCGCCTTCATCCTCAACTACCGCGCGGAGCAGAGGCTCGCCGCTGCCGTTGTCGCCGAACCACAGCTCGGAGCCCGCCTTTAGACGTTTGGCCGGCTTGGCCAAAGTCTCCCAGCGGTCTCCCTCCAGCTGTTTCAGAAGCAAGAGCTCAATCTTCCCGCCTGTATCGGGCTTTACCCCCGTAAGACGGGCCGGAATAACGCGCGTGTTGTTCAGAACGAGCACGTCTCCCGCTTTCATGTACTCGGCGAGATCCGTGAAGGTGCGGTGCGCGATCTCCCCCGTCTCTTTGTTAAGCGCCAGAAGTCTCGATGCCGTACGTTCTGCAAGAGGCGTTTGGGCAATCAGATGCTCGGGCAGTTCAAAATCAAACCAATCTACATTCATGAATCAATCATTCCTTAGCGATAGTTACATCTTTATAGTAGTATTGCAAGATATAAGAGTAGTCATACCCTTGCTGTGCCAGACCTAACGCTCCGTATTGGGATAATCCGATTCCGTGGCCGTACCCCGTTCCGACGAAACGGAAGGAAGGATCCTTGGTTGTCGCGCGGATCTGGCTGTCTCCGTTCATAACGATCACGTTGCTGTCGGCCTGCGTGACTTGGCCGCCTGCCTGAATCATATAAACGGGCTGCGCGGAAGACGTCTTCGTGCGGGTCGAGCCGTTGGCGCCAAGCATAGTCACCTTCGCCGTTTCGTCTACCTTAAATAGCGTGCTAGGCAAACCGCCAAGCGCCGAACGAAGCACATCTGGATATTTTACATTGTAGGACTGTCCATTGACAAGCAATTGCGTAACTCGCCCCGATGGCCCCGTTGTTCCGACCTGCAAGGAAGTAATCGGCCCCGTAACGCTCGCCTGCTTCGTCATCGTAGCGAGAAGCTCCGAAGACGTGAAGGGACCCTTCACCCAGGACATCGCGTTATTCTCGACCGCTTTGTCCAGAATGGCAACAACGGTGCCTTTATTCACTTGCCCGACTAACGCAACGGCATCTTCTACCTTCGGATTTTTCCGCACTTTGGATCCGTCCGTATTTACGGTCATTAGCTTGACGCCTGCCGCATTCGTTTGACCGGAATCGGTCAGCAGATCCTCCCGGATATATCCGGTCTGATTGTTCGGCAAAACAACCCGGTACCAAGTGTACAAGCCCTTCTCCGAGGAGCTGTCCGCCGGACTGGAGACGCTCTTCAGGTAGGCAACGGAATTGCCCCAAATCTCCGAAGCATCTGCTGTTTTGCCTCCGCCGTTGGATGAGAACAGCGCCTCAATAAGCTTGCCGTTGTACAGCATCACTTCGCCGGCCGTCTCGTCTACCGCTTGAATGGTCGAAGGCTTCTCGGTTACCGTGCCTTGATATTCCTGGCTGCTAACGGTATCAACGACGTTGGCGATTTGGAAGCCCGCGCCTTGGTACAGCGCATACGTGCGTGCCGCTACCGCCTGTGCTTTGAGCGCTTCAAGCGGCCATGACGAGATCATCTCTCCGCCAACCACGGAATATAAATATTGCTCGAATGGCAGCTCGTTAACGACGGCCAGCTTGCCGTTGAATTCGCTGACCTCGAATTGCCCCCGGTAAGTCCGGCCGCTGCGCTCCGTCAGCTTAATCGCGCTGTTGCCCGCTGGCATAATCCGAACCTTCGCATTGTTAACCGGGAACGCGTAGAGCGTAACCGGACTGTCTGCTTTGCCGCTTAACGTATGGTCGTTGCGTTCCAGCAGATAAGCGGAATCATCCGCCGTCTTCAGCCCGCTGCCCGCTGCGCCGGCAGCCGTCTTCACCACATTAAGCTCAGCCGTGCTGGCAGCAGCGCCAACAAACACGGAATAACGCGCATTCGCGCTGCCGTCGGCCTTGCGCACGCCTACGAATGCATCCACTCCCGCTGCGCTGAAGGCGTCGGAGGCTTTAAGCGCCTCCGCTTCGGAAGCGTAAGTTGCTGCGCTTTCCAGGTGGTACGGCCCTTGAATTGCCGCTTTGGCACTGCCGGTCAGCTTGCCGATCGTGCTGTCCGCCGCCCATTTGGTCATGGCCGCCGTTGCGTCTGCCGCATTGCCGTATGTACCTTCCGCAACCTGATAAACCGTCTTTCCTTTTTTCTTCAGGGACGTAATAAAGCCGCTCCCGGACAAGGCCTGAAGCCTTTTGTAAACGGCAAGCGCCGTATCGAAGCTTTCCGTCTCGATTACTTTTACCTTATAGTCGTCCTTCGCAATCCGGGATTGCACATTAGCCCCGGTATTGACCCACGGTACCGTACCCGCAGGATCGCTCATGCCTATCGTTAAACCGCCGGCGGAAGAAAACGTAGCCGCGGCCGTGTTAGCCTGATATTTCCCCGGCAGCTGCAGGTAGATGGCAACCCGAATCGTGTCAAGCTGCGGAACGGCGCCAAGCGAAGGCTTCACCCACCACGTCGATACAAACAAAAGTCCGGCGATCGTAAGCAAGGATAACCGCTTAAACGACCATCGTTGAAAATTCATCAATGATTCCCCTTTCCCCTCTCATGTTGCGGCGGCAAGTCGCAGCCGTTTAAGGAGCAGCTCTGCTCCGTGCGTCCAAACCAGTCGTATCTGCGTTTCGCGATATAGCGGTAGAGCAAATCGCCAACCCGGCTTAAGCCGGGCAAGCGGTAAAGCAAAGCAAGCAGACGGAAGCCTTTGATGGTCCGCAAAATCCGGACAACGCCGTCAGCGCCGGCATACAGCCGGCCCTTCTCGTCTGCGACATGCATCTTCTCGTACAGGTCCGTCTCTGCTGCTTTCTCAATTCCGGGAACGCGGCTTGCCGCGTCGCCAAGCGATTGAATAGGCACAAAAATCAAATCGGCGTTGGAACGAAGCTCTCGCAGCTTGCTCACCGTTCCCGTGCACAGATTGCAGGTTCCGTCATATACGATATACAGCTTTTCCCGCTCGCTCTTCATCTTCCTCACCTTTCCGGTATAGGCATCCCGAGATGACGATACGCCTGATCCGTTGCGATCCGGCCGCGAGGCGTCCGCTGCAGAAAACCGATCTGCATCAAATAAGGCTCGTAAACATCCTCGATCGTCTGGCTTTCTTCGCCAATCGACGCGGCAATCGTATCCAAGCCGACCGGACGGCCGGCAAACGTCGTCATCATCGCCAGCAGCATTTTATGGTCGATATTGTCGAGCCCCATCGGATCGACCTGCTGCAGCTCCAGCGCGGATTTTGCTATCTCGTGCGTAATGATGCCATCGCCGCGCACCTGCGCATAATCGCGCACGCGCTTCAGGAGACGGTTCGCAATGCGAGGCGTTCCCCGGGAACGCATCGCAATCTCTTCCGACGCTTCCCCGATAATGGCAATATCGAAGATTTCAGCCGAACGGGAAACAATGTAAGCCAGCTCATCCACCGTATAGAACTCCAAACGGCTGATGACGCCAAACCGGTCGCGCAGCGGCGCCGACAGAAGACCCGCTCTTGTCGTTGCGCCAATAAGCGTAAACGGCGGCAGGTCGAGACGGACGGACCTGGCGCTGGGCCCTTTGCCGATCATAATGTCCAGCGCGAAATCCTCCATCGCCGGATAGAGCACTTCCTCTACCGTCCTGTGAAGACGATGGATTTCGTCAATGAAAAGCACATCGCCTTCCTGCAGATTGGTCAGCAGGGCGGCAAGGTCGCCGGGACGCTCGATTGCCGGCCCCGACGTCGTGCGCAGGTTAACGCCAAGCTCATTGGCGATAATGTTCGACAGCGTTGTTTTCCCGAGCCCGGGAGGTCCGTACAGGAGAACATGGTCCAATGCTTCTTTCCGCATCTTGGCTGCGTCGATATAAATCTTTAAATTCTCCTTCGCTTTGGACTGCCCGATATATTCGGCCAGATACCGGGGGCGCAGGCTTAATTCCATAGCCTGCTCGTCCATCATCAGGTTAGCGGATATAATCCGATCTTCCACCCTCGCTCAGCTCCTTTATGTTAGCCTTTAAACAGCTGCTGCAAGGCACGTTTCATTAATGAATCCACCGTTTCGTCCGCGGTTACCGACGGAGCCAGGGCGTTCCAGGCCTTATCCAGCTCGGCGCCCGTATAACCAAGCGCGGCAAGCCCGTCGCGCGCCTCTTCCCAGGCTGTTCCGGCTCCTTGCTGCGCGCTTGCTGCGGAGACCGGTTGATGAGACGCTAGTCCCGCTGCGGCAAGAAGCCCCGCATCCGTCGCAAAGCCCGCCAGCTTATCCTTTAGGTCGAGAATCATGCGCTGGGCCGTCTTTTTGCCAATGCCGGGAAGTCTCGTCAGGAACGCGATATTCTCCTGCTGAATCGCGCCGATCACGGCATCCGGACGCCCGCCGGCCAGAATGCCAAGCGCCACTCTCGGACCGATGCCCGACACTTCGAGCAGCTTGCGGAACAAGGTCTGCTCCTCCCTCGACTCAAAGCCGTACAGAAGGATCGCATCCTCGCGGACATGATGGTGAATATAGATGGTGACGGTCTCCTCTTTGCCCGCAAAGGCATAAGGATTAGGCGTAAACACCCGGTAACCGACGTCTCTGACATCTAAAACGACATATTCGGATTCTACATGAGAAATAAGTCCGCGTAAAAAATCGATCATCGAAGCACCTCGTTAATTTTTTGCGACAATCCCGAAGAATGGGCATGACAAATCGCTACCGCAAGCGCATCCGCCACATCGTCCGGCTTCGGTATGGCCGACAGCTTAAGAAACATTTTAACCATTTCCTGCACCTGGCGCTTCTCTGCTTTGCCATAACCCACAACGGCCTGCTTCACCTGAAGCGGCGTATACTCTGCTACCGGCAGTCCCCGCTGGGCGGCGGCCAGAATAATAACCCCCCTCGCCTGCCCTACGGCAAACGCCGTGGTTACGTTTCGGTTGAAGAACAGCTTCTCTACGGCCACGGTATCGGGCTTATACTTATCCATGAGCGCAACCGCCGAGTCGTAAATCTGCACGAGCCTTTCCTCTTGAGGCGTATGGGCAGCCGTCTGAATACAGCCGTATTGGACGGGCTTCAGCTTATGGCCATCCTTATCAATAAAACCAAATCCCGCGATCGCAATGCCGGGGTCTATACCAAGAACGCGCAATCCGCCAACTCCTTTGCGGCAGTCATTACCGCTTCTTATCCGTCCATTATAGCAAAAGTTGGACCATATGAGAACACGCGTTTGAGATCGCCGCGGGGAGGAGGCATGGCCCCGTCCACGAAAAAACCTTCCGCTGGAGAACGCGGAAGGTCAGCATCCGATCAATACGTCGGCTTCATCACTTTTTGGTTGGCGGGTATGGCAAAATCGCTGTAGGTCGACAGAACGCTGTTGTATTCATCCATATCCATAATCTTGATCCCCTCGGACAGACGTTCTACTTTATCCTGCGGCAGGCTGCTCTCCATATATTTCACGTCCAACTGAAAAAAGGTCTTTACGACCTTCTCTTTTTTGGGAGCTCCTTCAAAGAGAGACAGGTAGCCTTGTTTATCCAGCCCGATATAGATGTTGCCTTTGCACGTTTGCGAGAAATCTTCTATCTCCTGCTCCAGCAGCACGGTCCGACCGTCCTGCGACAGCATCGCCGTCCATTCCGGATGGGACATCAGCATGCGTATCACTTCGGCGGAGGTCAATTGGCCAAGCGGCTGCGTTTCCTCCCCGCAAATGTACTGGCGGTGCAGCTGAACCGCAAGAGGCTCCTCATGCTCCTGCAATATACGGATCAGACCGGGATTTCCTTCTCCCGGTTCCTTGCCGGCTGCCGCTGCCGCAGCGGCAGCCGGCGATCCGTAAACAGCTTGTACGAGCACGGTTGCTCCAATCAAGAAGGATCCCAAGGTCCACATCGGACGCCGCCCTCGTCGCAGTCTTTTTTTCAATTGCTTCCATAAGCTGAACTTCATCATCATAATAATAGCCCCTTGTATTTCTTTTTGACCTAGTTTAACTCAATGCTTCCAATAATATGTACGCATAAAGCGCTCGCGAAAGTTATTTTTGAAAAAGCAAACAGCCTCCCGCCCGTAAAACAGGCAGGAGGCTGTTGCCGAATTATGCATCAGCGGTTAATCCAGGGTTTGCTGTTGCGGTCTGTTTTTTTCGACGATTTTGGAGCAACCGAACGGATTTTAGCTATTTTGCGCGGCTTTGCTTTTTTGATCACCGCTTCGGTAACGGCTTCTATCAACTCTTCTTCCGTGCGTTTACCGCCGCAGCCGCAAGGATCATCCTGCGCGCCAGCCGTTTGGCCAGGCCAGTAGGAATAAGGACTGAAGCCTTGAGCGCCGGCTACTTGATTGCCGTAATAGCCGTAGCCGACAGGCCCCATGCCGGCCGGGGATACATTCGTGCCTGGCGCGGCGTTAGGCCCAAGCGCAAGCGGCGAAACATTCGAGCCAAGCGCCGCAGGCGATACGTTGGATCCAAGCGCAGCCGGAGATACGTTCGAGCCTAGCTCTGCAGGCGATACGTTAGATCCAAGCGCAGCGGGGGATACGTTCGAGCCTAACGCTGCGGGCGATACGTTTGGTCCCATCGCAGCCGGCGATACCATTCCCGGATGACCGTAGCCGTAGCCGTAATCCGGGCCTGCGTTAACGGGGGATACCATTCCTCCGTAGCCGTAGCCATATTCCGGACCCATATTTGCCGGAGATACCGCTCCCGGCCAGCCGTAGCCATAACCGCCGACAGGTCCTGTCATTTCAGGGCTGACGGCTGTTGGGGCACTATTTTCTCCCAAGGCAGCAGGCGATACATTCTCGGGACCAAAGCTTGCCGGAGATACCGCTCCCGGCCAGCCATAGCCAGGTCCCATCTCTGCCGGGGACACCGCCGTTGGGC
>NZ_JAASRQ010000004.1:97885-776423 GCF_011761545.1 Paenibacillus sp. BK720
CCGTAGCCGTAGCCGTGACCCATCTCTGCCGGAGACACCGCTCCCGGCCAGCCATAGCCAGGTCCCATCTCTGCCGGGGACACCGCCGTTGGGCCGTAGCCGTAGCCGTGACCCATCTCTGCCGGAGACACCGCTCCCGGCCAGCCATAGCCAGGTCCCATCTCTGCCGGGGACACCGCCGTTGGGCCATAGCCATAGCCGTGACCCATCTCTGCCGGAGACACTGCTCCCGGCCAGCCATAGCCAGGTCCCATCTCTGCCGGGGACACCGCCGTTGGGCCGTAGCCGTAGCCAGGTCCCATCTCTGCCGGAGACACCGCCGTTGGGCCGTAGCCGTAGCCGTGACCCGTCTCTGCTGGGGATACCGCTCCCGGCCAGCCGTAACCTGGACCCATCTCTGCTGGGGATACCGCTGTTGGGCCGTAGCCGTAACCATGCTCTGGGCCGGCATTTGCCGGAGATACAAAGCCGTAGCCTTGTGTTGGGCTAACCGCTTCAGGACTTACATTCATTGGAGCAACATTGTTGCCAAGCGCAGAAGGGGCAGCATTATTTCCAAACGCTGCAGGGCTTACATTTTCCGCGCCAAGTACCGGAGAAGCATTTTCGGATCCAAATACAGCCGGCGATACGTTACCCATGCCGTAACCGTAGCCTGGGCCAGCCGCGATCGGCATCATTCCTGGAGGGCACCATGGGCCTTCGCTTGCAGGGCTCACATTGGATCCCGGCCAATCGCCATGACCGTAACCGTAGCCTGGGCCAACTTGCATAGGCGATACCATCGGCGCCATATTGCCGTAGCCATGATGGTGCTGCTGGGAAGCCGCCTCTACCGCAGGGATGCCGTATTGCTTGAATAAATCTGCGCTTGGCTGCAGGTTAGGCTCCGGATTGGATTGCATAATTGGCGATACGTTTGGCTTCATATTGGGTTGAACGTTGGCTTCCATAGCGGGCTTCATATTTGGCTTCATATTCGGCTTCACGTTTGCCGCTTCTTCCTCATGCTTCGCTTTTTTGCCCGGCGATTTTTGAATAGGCAGAGCTTTCTTTGCAGGCTGTTCTTTCGCTGCGGGAGCTACGGGAGTAACAATTGGCGCCGTTGGTGTTTTCTCGACCGGAGCTACCGGCGTAATTGGAGCTGTCGGCGTTTTTTGCACCGGAGCCTGAGCTGCCGGCATTTGGCCGGTTGGCTTCTTGCCCACCCAATTTTGTACGCCGTGCATCAGCGACATCGGATGAAGCGGATGGTGCGCGTTCCCCGTACCTTGCGCGGTAACGCCGCCGCCGTTACCCTGTACTTCTGTCGGAGTAGCTGTTTTTGGAATGTTGACAATCTCGCCCGTCAGGAGCACGTTCGGGTTTTTAAGCTGCGGATTCGCCTTAATCATGTCTGCCAGAGGCACTCCCCAAGCTTTCGACAGCTTCCAGAGCGTATCTCCTTGTTTCACCACATGCTGATGCATAATGTCCAGTCCTCCTGTTCCGCCGCCGACCTCGTTTGCCGATGGAACCTTCAGCTTCATTCCGACATCCAGCAGATCCGGATTCGTAATGGAAGGGTTCAGCTTTAAAATGTCCTCAATCGATACATTATGTTTCTGGGCAATGAAATACAATGTATCGCCTTTCTTTACAACATGGATTTTCACTAGCGAAAAACCTCCTGTCACGTTCTTTGTATAACGGCACGGCGAATGCCTGCTATCAATCATTACATCCTATGCAGAACGTAGGCAGGTGTCTCCACCTTCACGCAAAAAAAATAGCGCTGCCCCCAAAAGGGCAACGCTATGGCTCGTCATTTCATTACAAAAGCTGCTCGTAAGTAAAGCTTGGATAGCTGCCAAGAATCCGCACCTGACATCCAATCGCTTCAATTTCTTCCAGCGCCGAAGGCAACAGCACCGTATCCAGCGCCATGTCGATATCGATATAAAAATAATAATTACCCAGCTTTTTCTTCGTCGGGCGGGATTCGATCTTTGACAGGTTGATCTTCCGCCAGGCAAACGCGGCAAGCACCTGATGCAAGGCGCCCGGATAGTCTTCTGGCAGCGTAATCAGGATACTCGTCTTCCGCCTTTCGGATTGACGAGCCGTAAACGGCTCGCTCCCCACCAGCAGGAAACGTGTAAAGTTATTGTCGTGATCCGTGATGCCCTGACTCAGCACATCCAGCCCGTTATTGCCGGCAGCGGTCATCGTGCCTATCGCCGCCCAGCCCTCGCCGGGGTTTTCCTTCACGATCTTGACGCCCTCCGACGTGCTGCCAGCCGTCTCAATCTCCGCATGCGGGAGCTCGCTCCGCAGGAATTGGAGACATTGCGCAATCGCAACCGGATGGCTGATTACTTTCTTGATCCGGCTGAAATCAATCGTACCGTCTTCTCTTTCAGCCTCGGAGCCGCGCCCGATCAAATTTTGAACCGAAGGGTATACCCATTCCGCCTGTATGGGCAGATCCACCTCATGAACCAGCCAGTCCACATGCAGATTAACGGAGCCCTCGATCGTATTCTCGATGGGAACAACGCTATAATCGCTTACGCCGTTTACGGTCGACATGAACACGTCCGCAATCAGGCGGTGATGCTTCCAATTCATTTCTTCACCGGCAAACAACCGCTTCACCGCTTCATCGGATACGGAGCCGGCCGGAAGTACCGCAATTGTCTTCATCGGACAACTTCTCCTTTGATCCGTTCCATTAGACCCGGAGCCGGAGCTGCCGCATCCTCGACCGTAATTGCCGGACCTTCTCCGTCCGGCTTCAGCCACAACGTTTCCGCTTCGATGCCTTCCTGCTTCAAGGTCGCGAGCAGGAATTGCTCCAGCTCGGATTTGCTCTTGCTGCCGGCATCAACGAACGCGATGAGAGTAGGACCCGCTCCGCTAAGCGCAGCGCCAAGCGCGCCGTATTCGACGGCCTGCTCCAGTATCGCCGACATGCCGGGAATAAGGGGCGCCCGGTATGGCTGGTGAAGCCGGTCGCGCATCGCATGACGGATCAAGCCAAGCTCTCCGCTTGCCAGCGCCGCGACAAGAAGCGAGCTGCGCCCGACGTTAAAGACCGCGTCGGCCATGCTGATCTGCGAAGGCAGGGCATGACGGGCTTTTTCCGTTGCCAGCTGGAATGCCGGGATCGCAACTAGCGTCTCCAGCTTTGCATGCGGCTCCAGTCTCACGTAATCCGCACGCTCGCCGTCCCAGGCGGATACAACGATGCCGCCAAACAAGGATGCCCCCACATTGTCCGGATGTCCCTCGAGCTTCGTCGCAAGCTGGAACAGCGTATGGTCGGACAGCGGACTGCCGATCAGCGCATTTGCCGCAACTAACGCACCAACAATAGCCGAAGCGCTGCTCCCAAGTCCTCTGGCGAGCGGAATATCGCTGTACATCGCAATATCCAGCTCAGGAACGCTAACTCCAGCTTCTTCGAATACAAGCTGAGCCACTTTATACAACAGATTCGATTTATCGGTTGGTATCCCTTGCATTTGATCGCCATACAGCCTGAAAGTCGTAGACTCCGCTGCTGACATCTCGATCCACGCATAGAGCGAAAGCGCCATGCCCAGCGTATCGAAGCCGGGACCCAGATTTGCCGTACTGGCCGGCACTTTCACAATTACTCGACGATTATTCATGACGGATAAAGCTCCTTTATTTGCTTTTGCAATCATTCCTGCTGAAGTACGACGCGGCTGTTTAGCCTTCTACGCGGTATACGCTCTTCACCTTGCGAATAACGTCCAGCGACTCAAACTTCTGCAGCACTTTTTGGATTGCAGCTTTATTCGCATCATGCGTAATGACGATAATTTCAGCGTCCGGGTTAGTCGGATTAGGCTGCTGCAGCACCGATTCCAAGCTTACTTCATACTCGGCGAAGATCTGCGTGATCTGCGCCAGCACGCCTGCGCGGTCGTCTACATGCAGCAGCAGAAAATATTTCGATGATATCTGCTCATCGGTTTTGAGCTTCTTCTCTTTGTAGGTCAATACGCTTTGCTTGCCGTTAACGCCAAGTTTCAAGTTCTTTACAACCGCCACAAGGTCGGATACGATCGAAGTTGCCGTTGGCAGCTCGCCTGCGCCCGGGCCGTAGAACATCGTCTCGCCTACTGCTTCGCCGTACACGTAGACCGCGTTGTATACACCGTTAACCGAAGCGATCGGATGCGATTTCTTCACCATCGTTGGCTGAACGCTGATGCTGAACTGGTCATCCTGGCGCTCTGCAATGCCAAGCAGCTTCACTTCGTAGCCAAGACGCTTCGCATACAGGATGTCTTCTTTCGAAACCTTCGACATGCCTTGCACGGAGACGTCTTCAAGAGCTACCTTTGCACGGAAGCCAAGCGTGGAGAGAATCGTCATTTTCCGGGCGGCATCAAGGCCCTCAACGTCGGAGGTCGGGTCCGCTTCGGCGTAGCCAAGCTCTTGCGCTTCCTTCAATACATCACCGTAAGACGCGCCTTCAAGGCTCATCTTGGACAGGATATAATTAGTCGTGCCGTTCACGATACCCATAATCTTCGTAATGCGGTCGGATGAGAATCCTTCCACCAGTGTACGAATAATCGGAATACCGCCTGCAACGCTTGCTTCGTAATACACATCGCAGCCGTTCTCTTGCGCTTTGGCCAGAATCTCCGGACCGTGCAGCGCCATCAAATCCTTGTTCGCCGTGACGACATGCTTTCCGCGGGAGAGTGCTTCCATAATGTATTCTTTGGTAGAACCAATGCCGCCCATTACTTCAACGATGACATCGATATCCGGATTGCCGATAATTTCCCAAGGATCTTCCGTCAGCTTGTTCGAATCGATCGAAATGCTGCGGGATTTGCTTTTATTCTGCACGAGAATTTTCTCGATCACGATCGGCGATCCAACCTGGCTTTGCAAATCCTCCTGATGTCCTTCCACAATACGCACTACGCCAGTCCCGACTGTTCCGAGACCAAGCAAACCTACCTTAACTGGCTTCATACAATTCCCTCCATCTATTCAACCTTGTCCGATTACGGCAGCTTTCCGCACGCCTTCCTGGCTGCGAATCACTTCAATCAGCGTTGTCAGTTCTTCATTCAGCTGTGAAATATCTACGGATATAACGACGTTGGCAAGACCCTGCAGCGGAATGCTCTGGTTCATCGTCAGCACATTTCCTTCAAGGCCAGCCACAAGAGCCAATACCTTAGATAATACACCGGATCGATGCTCCAAATCCATCGCTATCGTCACGATCCGTTCTCTTTCCAGCTCCTGAAGCGCATAGACGCCGTCTTTATACTTATAAAAGGCGCTTCGGCTAAGTCCGACCTTCTCGACCGCCTCATGCACCGTGGACGCCTCGCCCCGGTTAAGCATCTCTTTCACCTGGATCGTCTTCGCGATCGCCTCCGGGAGCATATCCTCACGAACGACATAATAACGGTGCGTCACTATTTCGTCCTCCCTACAAAGACAGTTGTTCTTCTATAATGGACATTATATCGGAATATAAGAGATGCGGCAATAGGTAACTGCGATGCTTTTCAACAAAAAAAGACGGCCATTGGCCGTCCTTCCGCATTTTTGCTATATTTCATTAACCATTATAATCGCTGCCCTCGAAGAATTCGAACGTAAAGTCGGCGATCTGAACCGTATCTCCGTCTCTTGCGCCCTCGCGGCGAAGCGCTGCGTCTACGCCCATTTTGCGCATCATTTGCGCGAAACGCATAATCGCGTCGTACGAGTTCATGTTCATGCGCTTCAGATAATTCTCGATTCTTGCGCCCTGCACCACAAAAATTTCGTCTTCGCGGTGAATCGTAAAGCTGTCGTCCTCGCGCTTCTCGTACGTGAATACTTTGCGTTCCGCGACATCCTTCACTTCTTCAACCGATACCTCTTCCGGAACCGAATCCAGCGTATCGGCCGCTTTGTACAGAAGCTCCTGCACGCCTTGCTTGGTCAGCGAGGAGATCGGCACGATCAGGTATTCCCGGTCGCCGCGAACCTCGTCCAGCTGCTGCTTGAACAGCTCCAGGTTGTCGGCCGCCTCCGGCATATCCATCTTGTTGGCCGCAATGATCTGCGGACGCTCCGAAAGCTTCTCGTTGTACTTTACGAGCTCTTCGTTAATTTTGACCCAATCCTCGAACGGATCGCGGCCTTCCGTGCCCGCCATGTCCACGACATGGACAATAACTCTTGTGCGTTCGACATGCCGCAGGAATTCATGGCCAAGCCCTACGCCTTCATGAGCCCCTTCGATCAAGCCCGGCAGATCGGCCATAACAAAGCTGCGTCCGTCGCCTACGTCCACGACGCCCAGGTTAGGCGTGATCGTTGTGAAATGGTACGCGCCAATCTTGGGCTTGGCACCGGACACAACGGAGAGAAGCGTCGATTTGCCTACGCTCGGGAAGCCGACAAGGCCCACATCCGCCATGACTTTAAGCTCCAGCGTGACCCAGCGCTCTTGCCCTTCTTCCCCGTTCTCGCAAATATCCGGAGCAGGATTGTTAATCGTCGCGAACCGGATATTGCCACGGCCGCCGCGGCCGCCGCGCGCAACGACAACTTCTTGACCGTGGCGCGTCATGTCGGCGATAATTTCCTGCGTGTCGTCATCCACGATAATCGTTCCCGGAGGAATGCGTACGATCATGTCCTCCGCGCTCGCGCCGTGCATCGATTTTACTTTGCCGCGCTCGCCTGCCGGGCCTTTGAAGTGCTTCTGGTAACGGAAATCCATCAGCGTTCTCAGGCCCTCGTCCACACGGAAAATAACGTCGCCGCCATTACCGCCGTCGCCGCCTGCGGGTCCGCCTTCAGGTACGTATTTCTCGCGGCGGTAGGATACGATCCCGTTGCCCCCGTTGCCGCCTTTTACAAAAATCTTCGCTTTATCGACAAACATGTTTTGCCCCCGTTCAAGCGCGCCATTCTGCTTGCAATACCAATTTCCGCTGCGGATGCTCCACATCGATGGGCAATAAAGACGCGCCTTCCAACTGCTGTTTTATTTTATCCGCAAGCTGCTGCTCGCTGGTTAAATCGCCCTCGTAATAAAAAGCTGCAATCAGCATCTCCTCTTCGCGGGAGAGCTTCAAGGTAAGCACTGCCGGTTCCCCGTATCCTGTCTTCACCGAAAATCTGTAGGCGTTGATCAGGCTCATCAAGGTTTCCGCTATTGGCTTGCCTTCATCTTTCATCTCGTTTAAGTAAATGCCTTCCTCCAGCTTCACCTGAAGTTGCATGGCATTGGTGAGGGTTCGGAAAGATTGTATATAGCTGACTAGCGATGGAACGCCAAGCTTTGCGATTTGGCTCTCATCCGTCATTCTAGCCCTTATTTTCTCCACGTATTCCACGGTTTTATCCAGCTTGTTCATCCGTATGTAACCAAACAATACCTGGAGATCATTCATCCAATCATGCCGGTGGTGATTTAGCGTCTTTACGCTGGCCGTCTGCAGCATATGCACGGTCCGTGCCAGCCTTTGTTCCTGTTCCTTGCGTTCCGTCCTAATCCAAAATACCGCAGCTGCTATTGTCCATAAGAGAAAAAGTGCAACCAGCCATACCGAAGAAGGCCAAATGAGTACAGCCGCGCCTGGCAGCACAACGGAAGCCGCTGCCGACTGTCTCGCCATTCTAATGCGATCCATCCTGATCGTTCCCACTTTCTGCTTGTTTCCTAGCTAAACCAGTATAGCATGCGAATTCGGTAGCCGAAAGATCTACGATAAACAAAAACCCCGGCCTGTTCATCAGGCCGGGGCACTTGGTGCTATTTAAGCTTCTACTGCTGCGGCTACCGGAGCCAGATCAACAGGGTACACGCTCACTTTTTTGCGATCGCGTCCCAGACGTTCGAACTTCACTACGCCTTCTACCAAAGCGAAGAGCGTATCGTCTTTACCGATGCCCACGTTAGTACCCGGATGAATCTTAGTTCCGCGTTGGCGGAACAAGATGCTGCCAGCGGATACGACTTGACCGTCAGCGCGTTTAGCGCCGAGACGTTTCGAATGGCTGTCGCGACCGTTCTTAGTAGAACCTACACCTTTTTTCGATGCGAAAAGCTGAAGATCTAATTTCAACATGGTGTTTCCCTCCTTCGTTAAAGAAGTTGTTCATGAATTACGACGTATTTGCCGTAAGTTTTTGCGATTGTGCCGAGCATAACGACCATCGATTCGAGCAACAGCTGCACCTTGTCGTCAACTTCCTTATCCGGCTGCTCCGGAATGTCCGACGATAGCCAGCCATTCTTCATCGCAGCAGGCAATTTCACTGTCGCCAAAGCCTCGATAGCATTGACGGTTCCGACCGAAACGGCCGACACCCCGGCACAGATGATATCCTTGCCGCGGTCTGCATATTTAGCGTGTCCGGAGATCGCAAAAGATACAATCCGTCTGTCAGCGGCTCTACGTTCGACTGTAACAGAAATCATTAGAAAGTCCTCTTACGCTTGGATTTTCTCGATTGTTACTTTCGTGAACGGTTGACGATGACCTTGCTTGCGGCGGTAGTTCTTTTTGGCTTTGTATTTGTAAACGATGATCTTTTGGCCTTTACCTTGTTTCTCGACTTTGCCGGAAACTGTAGCGCCGGAAACAACTGGAGTTCCAGTTACGAGACCTTCGCCGTTAGATACTGCCAATACGCGATCAAACGTTACGCTTTCGCCTTCCGTTACGTTCAGTTTTTCGATGTAGATTACATCGCCCTCTTGAACTTTGTATTGCTTGCCGCCAGTTTCGATAATTGCGAACATGTGTTGCACCTCCTTATTGTCGAAGACTCGCCTAATCCAGGTGGCTGCAGCGCAAAGCTGCTGCGCTTAAACCCGATTGGAGCGGTTCATGCATGTCCACACAGTTATAGGATGAGACATACTAGAACATTCTATCACACTATGCGTAACCAATCAACTATTACCTAAGAATGAAATGAAGATTTCTTCCCCGTGCCGCCGCATGACGGGCATCGTTCGGTTAACTGCCGCGCGGCGTTGTCCCGGGCTTTCCGCCTTGTCAATTCCAGTAGTCCAAGTCTTGTCCAGCCAAACACCGTGCATTTGGTCCGGTCCTTCTTCGCCCATTCCGACAGTCTGGCCATTACCTTCTCCCGGTTGGACTCGTTTTCCATATCGATAAAATCAATGACGATAATGCCGCCGATATCGCGAATCCGAAGCAGTCTGGCAATCTCGTCCGCCGCTTCCATGTTGGTCTTGAAAACCGTATCTTCAAGTCCGGTTGCGCCAATGTATTTCGCCGTATTGACGTCGATTACGGTTAAAGCCTCCGTCTCATCCCAGACGAGGGAGCCGCCGCTCTCCAGTCGGATGCGGGGCGAAAAGGCCGCCTCAATCTGATCGGTTACCCCGAATCGGTCGAATAAAGAAGCCTTTTCCTTCCGCGTTTCGAACAGCTTCAACCGTCCGGCAAGATGCGGAGTCATTTCCTTGAGCAGGGAAACCGCTTCGCTGTAACGGGAAGGGTCGTCCAGCCATACCTCGTCCATATCGTCCGTCAGCGTGTCCCTTACCGCACGCCGCAGTAGTCCCGCCTCGCGGTGCAGCTCCGCAGGCGCCTTGGCCTGATCCGCACGCTCCAGCACGCTTGTCCACAGCTGACGCAGATGTTCAACGTCGGCGCCAAGCGATTCCTCGCATTCGCCTTCCGCCGCGGTGCGCATAATGATGCCTTCTTCGCCTTGCCTCAGCCGCTCGCCGATCATCCGGATCCGCGACCGTTCGCTTTCGGCCATAATTTTCTTCGATACTCCGACATAACCGGCGATTGGCATATAGACCAGCCAACGGCCAGGCAGCGTAAAATGCGTCGTCACGCGGGCGCCCTTGCTGCCCATCGGTTCTTTCATGACTTGTACAACAAGCTCTTGTCCCGGCTTTACCAGCTCCGTAATGGAGGGCTTGTGCTCCGGCTGTTTCTCCAAATGCGGATGCAGCAGATCATCTATGTATAGAAACGCGTTTTTTCCCAGACCAATATCTACGAAAGCGGCCTGCATGCCTGGCAGAACATTGACTACTCGTCCCTTGTACACATTACCGACTAATCCGCTGCTTTCCGACTTTTCCATGAAAAAATCAATAAGCCGACCGTCCATCAGCACGGCGGTCTGCAGCAGCTCGCCGTGTCCGTGCATTAACATCCGCTTCATTCCCGAATATCAACCGCCTTACTTTTTGTCATCTACTCTATTCTACACCAAGGCTCCTAAGCGAAAAAGTGGTCTATTTTACCTCTATCGAAAAAGCTCGATAACAGCGCGGTTCGGATCGGGCTCGGTCAGATAGCGGTCAATGATATCTTTCTCGGGAACAACCTTGACGACTCGGCCTTCCAGTTCCATCAAATAAAAGAGATGGTACTGTTCACGCCATAATAGACGGACGACGGCAATAATTGGTTGCTTTAAATTTACAATTATTGGGCGGGCCAGCGAGCCGCGGGAGATCGCACGGACGGCGACCCGGTCGCGGTGCATCAGAAAGCGGACAAACAGATACGGCATGTTGCGGTAATACGTCCAATTCGTCATGAGCAGGAACAGGCCGACGATAAGCAAATTAAGCTGGATGCCGGCATCCTCCCGGAATGCGGTAGACAACGCGTAGCCAATCATCAGCGTACTAAGGCCAATGCTGATCCAGGACGTCCATTTCATCATGGAATAGTAATTAAAGCCATAACTGAAGGCAGCCTGCATCAGCTTGCCTCCGTCTAGTGGATAGATAGGCAACAGATTAAATAAGCCGATCATGAAATTTGCCTGCCACACGTAAGCAGCCCACTCCGGATCCCACCAGCCCAATTGGCCGCAGCCCCAGGCGGCAAGTCCCATCCATACGTTTTGAAGAGGACCTGCGATGGCGACCAACGCGTCCTGCCTGGCCGGAATGCTGCCTGCATCCTCAAGCTCCGCAACGCCGCCAAAGGGAAGCAGCTTGACTTCCCTCACCGTCAAATCAAAGCTTCGCGCAACCACGACATGCCCAATCTCATGGACTAGCACGATCAGAAATAAAGTGAAAAGCTCGGCGAAATAGCCAGTCACAACAGAGCCAATCATGACAAGCACAAACAGCGGATGAACGGACCAGCGGATGCCTTTCCATTTAATCAATCGGAATCACGCTCACGGGATCGACGTATTGGTTATTTTGCCGAACCGCGAAATAAAGAAGACTTGGCTCCTCGCTTGTCGTTTCTTTCAGCGTCCCGATTCCGTCGCCCGCTTCGACCCAATCATTTTGCTTGACGGTTGCAGCCCCGAGCTTGCCGTACACCGAATCGCGGCCGTTCGCATGCTCGATCACAACCGTAACTCCGCTCCCGTTCTCCGCCTCCGAAACAAGCAGGACTCTGCCCGTCTCGATAGCCGATACCTCTTCCTTGGACGTGCCGGCCAGCTCGACCCCGTTCAAGAGCTCGGCGAAGGTGCGTACGATCGCGCCGTCCGGAAGGGGAGACACAACAGGCAATTCGACTGAGCCGTTAGCGGATTCCGCCTCTTTCGCATTATGGTTGAATATTGGAATAAACGATGGCGCGCCGGAAAAGGTTTCCTTGTACCAATTCGCGACAGCCGTAAAGTCCATTTCATCCGTCAACGCATTTTTGACAATGGTTTGTCCCTTTTGCGCAAGCGGCGATTCATTGTGGAAAATGCCCCAAATCCCGGCAAACAGAAAGGCCGCAATAATGACCTTCCATTTCAGATCGCTGCGGAAAAAGGGCCCGCGACCCCCGCCCTCGTTATTCGATTCGTATATCGAAGCGAAGTCGCCTCCAAGGCGGCCGCCTTTTCCGTCTCCGGTTTCCCAGCCCATCCATGGATGCGGATTGGTTTTCCACAGCATCTCCGGGTCCAGCTCGTCACCGCCGCCCGTATCCATGTGATACGGCATAGGCAAAAAGGAATCTTCTTCGTACCTAGTATTCTGCTTCTCCCTTTCCGGCCTTTTTTTTGCAGGCATCACCTGATGCTTCTGCTCCTGCATACGCTCTTGCTGCTGCCACAGCTTGGCCTGCTTTTCCTGCTGCTCCAGCAGCTGTCTGATTTTCTCCTGACGCCGCTCTCTAATCCCGTCTTTTTTACTCATCGAATAGCCTCCCTCTCGCAAGACAAGCCGGCTGGCATTGGCGCAGCCCACATTTCCTTTCTACATGAATATGTGGCCAAGCTGACAAGTATGCTGCGCCAGAAACTGCGCAGTTGAATGTTCTTCGATCGCTGTTGTTCCCGGATTCCTTGAATTTACTGGTCAATGGTTGGAATCCGGTGAACAAAGGCGAGCGCTGCCGCTTCTTCAGAATCATTCAACTGCTCCGTTTTAGCTTGAGGGCCGAAAAAAGCCGAGCAGGTTTATGTCTGCTCGGACATGGCGGTTTCTTTACGAGCTGGGCTAAAGGCTTCAGCTCTTTTTGAGATGCGGGTTAATGGCAAGGGCGGAGCATCAAATGATTCTGTAGAAAGATTATGCTTACGAAGCAGCTTTCTTTCAGAAAACTTTTAAGCGGTCGCTTTTGCTCGGGGATTCCAATTCGATTGGAATAGTTCAAGGAATCCCCGAGCAATGGCGATCGGAAGAACATTTGATGCGCAGCGCGGCCTATTTACCTGTAAAACAAAAAAGCTGGCCTACTCGGCCAGCTCGTACTTCTCTTGGTGGGCGTTAATGCTAAACAAAATACCGATACACAGCATGTTAAGCAGCAGCGACGTACCGCCGTAGCTGATGAACGGCAGCGTAATGCCGGTGATTGGCATAAGCCCGATCATCATGCCGATATTTTGGAATATTTGAAAGACGTACATGGATGCGATCCCGATTACGATAAACGCCGCCCGGTTATCATAACATCGGAAGGCGATTAAGATCATCCTGTATATCAATAGGAAGTACAATAGCAGCAGGATCGCCGAGCCCTGGAAGCCAAACTCCTCCCCGATTACGACAAATATCGAATCGGAATACGGGTACGGAATAAACTTCCCGTTAATCATGTCGCCTTTCAAATAGCCATCGCCGCTAAGTCCGCCGGAACCGATCGCTATCTTGGCATTTTCCGACTGATGCTTGTCATCGGATGACGCCTGGCTTGGGTCCAGGAACGTATTGATCCGTTTGTACCAGTGCTCCTTGTGATGGTCCTTCAAATAAGTCTCTATCTCGGAGTTAAACATCGTAAACAAGGAAATAGACAATACGACCGCGGCAACAACCGCTGTCAAGCCTATCAGCACATGGGTATACTTGACGTTGCCGATCCAGAGCATCCCAAGGACGATAACGATGTAAATAATCGCGTTGCCAAGGTCAGGCTGTATCATGACGAGCAGAAACGGCAGAAACGCAAAGGCCGCAATCGGGAGCAAGTCCTCGATAAAGGTTAAGCGATCTCCCTGCCTCCGGCCCATAATGTATGCAATACCGATAATAATAATAATCTTCATAATCTCAGCGGGCTGAAACAAGAAGCCGCCCGGAAGTTTGAACCAACCGGACGCGCCGTTAATGTTTGCCCCAAAGAAGAAGACCGCTATAAGCAGCGCCACTCCGATACCGTATAAAACGTACCAGCTTTTCAGCAAAATGCGATAATCGAATACGGTAGCCATTATAGCTACAAAAAAACCGGCTATATAAAAAGCGACTGTTTTCACATCATAGTTGTGATAAAGCGGGTTGTTATGCGTAGCGCTTCTAACCAAAACGGTACTAATGCCCATCAGGCAGACCAGAATGGCTACGATGCCCCAGTCTATCTTTTTCAGCTTGTTTAGCACAAGGCAATCATCCTATTCCAAGAAACTTGCGGAAGCGTTTGAAGGCACCGGCCTTCTCATCGAGCAGCATAAGCGGAACCATATCCCCCAGGATCCGGCGCGCAATATTGCGGTATGCAATCGCTGCCCGCGAAGATGGATCCATTACCGTTGGTTCTCCGGAGTTGGCAGCCTTAATGACCTTCTCGTCATCAGGGACAATACCAAGCAAATCCACGGCAAGCACCTGGCAAATTTCGTCAATATCAAGCATTTCGCCGTTCTTCACCATGTTCTGGCGAATCCGGTTAATAATAATTTTGGATGCAATCTGCTCTTTCTCGAGCAATCCGATAACGCGGTCGGCATCCCGTACCGCCGCATTCTCCGGCGTTGTTACAACGATCGCGCGGTCCGCGCCCGCAATCGCATTTCGGAAGCCATGCTCAATGCCCGCCGGACAATCAATGATTACATAATCGAAATCCTTCTTGAGCTCGAGCACCATATCCCGGACTTGCTCCGGCGATACGTCCTGCTTATCCTTGGTTTGGGCGGCAGGCAGCATGTACAGCTCTTCAAAGCGCTTGTCTTTAATTAAAGCCTGATTAAGCCGGCAGCGTCCTTCTGCTACGTCAATCAGGTCATAAATGATTCGATTCTCGAGTCCCATTACAACATCCAAATTACGCAATCCGATGTCGGTATCGACCATACAAACCTTTTTGCCAAGCAAAGCAAGTGCCGTACCTAAATTAGCCGAGGTCGTCGTTTTTCCGACTCCACCTTTGCCTGATGTTACAACAATCGCCTCTCCCATGCATGAACACCCCTTATACCTTAATCGGATTATTGCGTAAACGGAATAATTGCGTCATTTTGTCAATCTGCATGTTTCCTTCATACAGATAAGCGAATTCCATGGCTGCATCCCCGGACATCCATTCCTCCGGCGGACGGCTGATGATATCGGCAATTCGAAGCTGGGTTGGACGCATAAGCGAAGCGGCGATAATGACATCCGTCCGGCCGTTTACGCCTGCATGGGCGACACCTCTCAGCGCGCCCATTACGTATATATCTCCGCTGCACAGGATTGTACCGCCCGGATTAACATCCCCGGCCAGCAGCAGGTCACCGTCATGCTCGATAGTTTGTCCGGATCGGACAATTCCCGTTATTACATGAGGGCCGACGGGACCCGCATTGGCTCCTCCCTGCATCTCGGCTGATGATTCAATCGACTGCACCATTAAATTGCCCTGGGAACGAATAACCGATTTGATCCGTTCCTTATCGTCCTCGCCAAGCTGCCTTGTCCCAAGTTTCACATGCACGTGAACCAGCGGGCCGGTCAGCAGCTGCTGATGCGTTTTCTCCAACTTATACTGCAGCTCGTCAAGCAAAACTGCGAATTCGCACTTATCGTCGAGAAGGAACACGAGACCTTCCTTGACACCTTTTATCATTATATGCTGCTTCTCGGTCACGTCTGTCCCTCCCCAACGTAATCCATTCTTTTCGCGATGTGCAAATTCCTGCTTTCTGCCTATAATTTATTCTTCGTCCGAATCCGGATTCAGCTTCAAATGGCTTTCGAAAAGACGCCTAGCCGGTACGTAAACCGCCAGCGCAAAGACCATTTGAAGAAACAGGCTTGGCAAAATATGATCCATTAGCGCCCAGGCATACGTTTCCTTCGTAATCCGGAAGACCATATTTACGAAATACACAATCGTGTCATACAGAATAGAGCCGAGTCCAACCACGGACAAAGCCGTGAGCAGCGTGCTGCGGCGGCGCTCCAGCAGTACGCCGGTATAGTATCCGATAAGCCCCATGGAAAAGGCGTTAACCCCCATTAAATGTCCGAAATAGACGATATCCTGCAGAAAGCCGAAGCTTATTCCGAAAAACAAAGCCCGGTGTCGCCCGCTGTATAATGCTGCGAAAACAACAAACACGAACATAAAGTGAGGAACGATTCTTCCGGTCAGCTCAATCGGAATAAGCCAAGGCATGATGGAGCCCTCTATGATAAACAAGAGCAGCATGACAAGAATAAGCCGGTTGATGCCTTTGTCGCCCATCCTATTCATCTCCCGATTCCGTCGGCTGAACGACGAAAACTTCGGTCAGATGATCGAATTTGGCTGCCATTTTAATCGTAGCGGTATGGGTAAGGCCAAAATCTCCGACCTGTCTTGTTTCTACCGTACCAATCACGAGACCACGGGGATACA
Organism: Paenibacillus sp. BK720; assembly: GCF_011761545.1. NCBI lineage: Bacteria > Bacillati > Bacillota > Bacilli > Caryophanales > Paenibacillaceae > Paenibacillus > Paenibacillus sp. BK720. Next base: position 113,947 of record NZ_JAASRQ010000004.1, read on the forward strand.
CATTGCCAAGTCCGGAAGTAATAACCGTATCGTCAACGATCATTTTGTCGTTCTCGGCAATTTTAGTCATGATCAAGCGATCTGTCTCTTTATCATAGCTGCCGACGATGCCAAATGAGGAGTCTTCTCTGCCGAGAACCGTTGCCGCGATGGCGTTAGACGTTGGCGAAGTGTCATCCAGTTCCGTGATAGGAGTTACTGTAGCTGTGTAAGGACGGACATTGCTGACAAGTCCAACTAGACCGTCTATTGTCGTTACGGCCATATTAGGCTTGATTCCGTTCTTGGAGCCTAGGTTAATAACCATCGTATGATTGTAAGGATCGTTATCAATTGCAATAACTTGGGCTATCAAATAATTGTATTTGTACATATTCTTCTGACGTTCCGTGAAATGAAGCTCTTCCTGCAGCCGCTCGTTCTCCTTCTGGACAAAATTGTAATTAATCTTGTCCCGCGCATAAGCAGCAGCCGTCAGCTTCAGCTGTTCGTTCTCCTCATGCAGCGTCTTGAGTTCGCGAATGTCCTCAAAGAAGCCCGCTACTAATCCAGCGGGCTTGTAGAACCATTGCTGAGCGAATCCAACAGAATCGCCGAGAAACTTCTCGGGATAGGTTAGCTCCTTGCGGTCGCTTAGTGAGAAACCGATAACCGCAATGAACAGGATTAATCCGATCATAAGCATAAACAACCGCTTATTTCTTAGCAGCTTAAACAGTTTTAATCACCTGCCCGTTCCATATCCTAACCGCTCTGGTTCTCTTATCGTTTCGAGCGGGAAGATCCGCCTTTTTTGAACAAGTGAATGTGGTCAAGCGAACGGCCTGTACCAATAGCTACGCAATCAAGCGGATTATCCGCCACAATAACAGGCATACCCGTCTCGCGCGCCAGCAGCTTGTCCAGATTGCGAAGCAGCGCCCCGCCGCCAGTCAGCACAATACCGCGGTCCATAATGTCGGCAGACAGTTCAGGCGGGCATTTTTCCAGCGTAATTTTCACCGCATCCACAATCGAGTTTACGGTGTCCGTAAGAGCTTCCGTAATCTCTTCCGACGTAATCGGCAATGTTTTCGGCAGACCCGTTACAAGGTCGCGGCCGCGGATTTCGATCGATTCGGAAACATCGAACGGAAGTGCGGTGCCAATCTCCATCTTCAGCTGCTCGGCTGTTCTTTCGCCAATCATAAGATTATAGAAACGTTTGATATATTGAATAATCGCTTCGTCCATCTCGTCGCCCGCGACGCGGATCGAACGGCTTGTCACGATACCGCCAAGCGAAATAACGGCAACTTCCGTCGTGCCGCCGCCGATATCGACAACCATGCTGCCTGTCGGCTCCCAAACCGGAAGATCAGCGCCGATTGCGGCAGCAAACGGTTCCTCGATCGTATACGCTTCGCGAGCGCCTGCTTGCTTGGCCGCATCTTCAACGGCGCGTTTCTCAACCGCGGTAATACCGGACGGTACGCATACCATCACGTTAGGATGCTTAGGAAACAGCGATTTTTGTTTTTGCGCGGAACGAATGAAATATTTGATCATTGTTGCGGTTGTTTCGAAATCGGCGATAACGCCGTCTTTCATCGGACGAACGGCGCGGATGTTGCCAGGTGTTCTGCCGATCATTTTTTTCGCTTGCTCGCCAACCGCTTCAATCGTTTTTGTGTCAGTGCGAAGAGCTACAACAGAGGGCTCTCTTACAACAATACCTTTTCCTTTTACAAATACGAGCGTGTTTGCAGTACCCAAATCAATTCCCAAATCTTTCGAAAAACCACCAAACATGTTAATGCTCCCTTCTAATTGCGACAATCCTTCTTATTATATTACATGTAGCCATGTTCCTTCAAACTGATAAACCTTCCATCCCCGATGACCAAATGGTCCAGCACTTCAATCCCCATTAGTTCACCGGCCTCCACAAGGCGCTTCGTTAACGTGATGTCTTCCGGGCTTGGCATAGGGTCTCCGCTCGGATGATTGTGTACGCAAATAATCGAAGCACTGCCGGCTTTTACGGCCGCTCGAAAAACTTCCCTTGGATGAACGAGCGACGCGTTAAGCGTACCGACCGATAACGTTTCCCGGGCAATAATATGGTTCTTCGTATTTAGAAACAGGCAGACGAAGTGCTCCTTTTTCAAGTAGCGCATCTCTTCCATCACATAGTTCGCAGCATCCTGCGGTTTACGTACCGTCACAATCTCGCCTTGTCCGCTCCGTACGATACGGCGTCCAAGCTCGATTCCGGCCCGCAGCTGGACCGCTTTTGCCGGTCCGATCCCTTTTATTGCCGTCAGCTCGCTCATGCTCATATCAAGCAAATTTCGCAAGCTTCCGCATTCCCTCAATATTTTACCAGCCAGATGAACGGCCGATTCCCGCTTCGTACCCGTACGCAGCAGAATGGCAAGCAATTCGGTATGGCTAAGCGCTTCGGCCCCATATTGCATCATGCGTTCTCTTGGTCGCTCTTCATGGGGGACATTTCGTAACAGATTGCCTTGCTCCATGTCCGTCCCTGCCTCTTCTTCCAGCTATAATGATATGGCATTACTTGGTGTTATGTCCAAATCAAGGTCACTTCATGAAAGGTTAATGAGAAAAACTTCTATCGATGTACTTTGAAGATGAAAGGCCGCGATTCAGTGGCGTTTTTTATCGCCAATCAGAAAGCTAGTTTTCGAGTTCCAAAACTTTTAATTTCTGATTGGGTTAGAAAACCTGAATTTCGTAATGAGCAAGCATGTCCGACAACAGGGATACCGGCAGGCCAACGACGTTAAAATAACAGCCGTCAATCCTGTCGACCAGCGTTGCTCCAAGCCCCTGTATTCCGTAAGCACCCGCTTTGTCATCGGGTTCGCCCGTTGCGATATACCGCTTCAGCACTTCATCTTCCATCGGCTTCATATAAACCTTCGTCATCCGATGCGCGGAGGTCTCGGCACCGTTCTCTGCAACCACGCAAGCTACTCCCGTATAAACTTCATGCTCGCGACCCTGAAGGCTTCGGAGCATGGACAATGCGTCCTCACGGTCCTTCGGCTTGCCAAGCACCCGGCCGTCTACAACAACAATCGTGTCCGCACCAACCACCAGAGAATGCTTCTCTTCCCCGCGATCCTTCAGAATGGCTGCCGTCGCATGCGCTTTGCGGAGAGCAAGCTGCTCGACAATACGCGCAGGCGCCCAATCGGAAGGAACCGATTCATCCGCATCCGAAGACAAAATATAAACCGGCAAGGAAAGGCCCAGCGATGCGACCAGTTCCTTCCGGCGCGGTGACGACGATGCCAGCACGAGCTGGCTGATCGGTTTAGTCGATTCATACTTGCTCAAAAGTTCCACTTGCTCCTTCATTTCCGGCAGATTAGCCGGTTTACAATTTACGATATAACCAAATAGCGGCTAGAGCGCCAATAATACTGAATAAACTGATTTGAACATGTACATTCAGATCCAGGCTGAGCACATACAGATCAACGGCAGGAGACCAGGTTGTATCAATCGTTTTGGTCAAAAAAGAGATTCCGGATACCGGCTCCAGCCATCGCGCAACGAGTGCGCCGGCCAGTAAGCCCAGCACGAGGAAAAGCAATAAAATCCAGCCGTTTTTCTTCATTATTCAACGCCTCTCGCCATTTATTGACACCTGTTCCCTATTATACTTAGGTTCGATTTCGTTTACAATGCGTTGATCGAATCATACCACTGCTTTTGCGTCACGACCGCGTCCATAAGCGCGTCCTGGACAGCCCACAAATGCGATTGCGACGGCTTTTTATCGTACTCCTCCAGCGATTTGGCCGCCGTATTCATAGATTGAATTAATTTTATGAGAAATGCTTTTCCGGACTCGTCTTTTACGCCCGCCTGCATCGCTTTCACGCTTTCCGTCCACTTCTGATGCTCTGCCTTCCAGGATTCGGCAGCAGCGGAGCTAAGCGGCGACAAGCTTGGCTGCTCCAGCTGCGTTAAGGCGAGCTCATCGAGCATGCTGATCAGGCCGATCGTGTTGGTCATGAACGCCGCTGCCGCTTTGGCATCTCCCGCAAAAGGGAACTGCTCGGGCACTTGAACGTCGATCTGCTTGATATAGACGGGAACATCCTCGCCAAGATCATTGCTGAGGGCAAGCGCGCGTCCCCGGTCTATCGCCATTCCTGCGTATACCCGGTAGTCGTTGGCTGTTTGAAGTCCTGCTGCAGCCAGCCCTTTGTCCGTCAACTCCTTAATGGCAGCGTCTCTGCCTTCCGTATTGCTGAATACGCCGTATTGGAGCAGCTGATACGATTGAAGCGGAATGTCCAGCTTCACGCGGCCTGCGGCTGTCTGATTAGCCGCCGGACTGGACGTCCCGCCGTTTGCGTTTGGTTTATCCCCGTTTTGCGTCGAGCTTGGATTGGTTACGGAGCCATTCACGGGATTGGCCAGCTTATTGCCGGAATCGGACTGATCCGGCGTATTCGTAAACAAGGAGAGCAGCAAATAGCCGAACAACGCGCCCGTTGCCAGCGCTCCGGCTACCGATAGAAATACTTTGATCCAGGATGGAGGCGCGGAATAATGGTGAACGGGACCCGACCAGCGATTTGCCTTCCGGCCATTGTTGTTCAGATCCGCTTCCAGCTCCGGATAATGCTCAAGCTCGCCCCAAGCATCGGACTCCGTCTGCGCAAGCACGTCATGCAGCTCGGGCTGCACCGGCTTTGACTCGGAGCGAGGCATTGAGCCCGGCAATGCCGGGGAAGGCTGTACCTTTTGGCGGGGGTGCCACTGCGCCGGACGCGGCGGCTGCTTGACTGACAGTCCCGTCTCCGGCCTCGAACCGGGAACTGCCGTGTCCTGAACCGGCGCGACCGCGGGAGCTGCCGGCTTCTTATCCGCTGCCGGAGCTGGAATTGGCTCCGTCTCGCGAATCAGATCCTCAAGCGCGCCGACATCCTCCTGAAACGGACTCATCCAGGGACTAAACGGGCTTTCCGCGGTCTCGTATTCAGATTTGGCATAGAGAGGTACAATATTCGAAGGCTTGCCCTGTTCCCGTTCCGGGGCTGGCTGAGGCTTAGCGCTGATTTCCTTGCGGCCGTTATCTTCAATGCTCTGGCCGGTACGGTCAAATCGGTAAGTGATCCGGTTATTCTTGTTCATGACATTCTCTCCTTGTCCCGTTCTTCTAATGCTACTCTATGAGATTCGATAGAGAATTATGATAGATTTGCCGGATCCACTCATGTAAAAAAACGCTCTAAAAAACCTCGATAGAGGCTTTCAGAGCGTTCTTCGCCATTCATGATATATGATTTACGGTTTATGCTTTTGCTTTCAGCGTCTTCGCAAGCGCATCCGCCGTTTTCCAAATGTCGCCCGCACCCATCGTAATAACGAGATCGCCCGGAACAACCTTAGCGGTCAAATGCTCCAGCACCTCTTCTTTTGTCGGGATATAAAACGTGTTGGCATTGCTGTTCGTCTTGATCATCTCAACCAGCTTCTTGGAATGCACCCCTTCAATTTGCTGTTCGCCCGCCGGCGAATAGATATCGGTAATAATAACCTCATCCGCCTCCGGGAATGCCCGGCTGAACTGCTCCAGCAGGAAGAAGGTGCGCGTGTAGCGCTGAGGCTGGAATACCGCAATAATCCGCTTGCCCGTTGCTTTTGCTGCGCTTATCGTTGCCTGAATCTCCGTAGGATGATGCGCGTAGTCGTCAATAACGAGAATGTCATTCACTTCGCCAAGCACCTGGAAACGGCGTTTTGCGCCGATAAATTCGTGAATGGCTTCCGCTATGTTGTCAAACGACAATCCCGCTTCAAGGCAGGTAATAACCGTTGCCATCGCGTTATACACGTTATGGCGGCCCGGTACGGACAATTCGATTGTGCCCAGCGTCGTCCCGCGATGCGTCATTTCAAACGATACCTTGCGGTCGCCGAGACGGATGTTTTCCGCTTTATACTCGGCATCGCTGTCGATACCGTAAGTGATCAGCTTCGCGGCCGTGTCCGCATCAAGCTTCGGAAGCAGCTCGGTGATCGTCTCGTCGTCCGCGCATACAATCGCCCTGCCGTCCGTCTTCACCTGGGACAGGAATGTGACGTAAGCTGCTTTCAGCTTGCCGAAATCACCGTCATAGTTCTCCAGATGGTCGGGCTCAATGTTCGTGACAATCGCGATGCTTGGATGATACTGCAAGAATGAACCGTCGCTTTCATCCGCTTCCGCAACGACGTATTCGCCTTTGCCGGCCTTTGCGTTCGTTCCCACATTGACAATCTCGCCGCCGATAATATAAGTTGGATCGGCATCGCATTTTTCCATAACGAGTGCGATCATGGAGGAAGTAGTCGTCTTCCCATGCGCCCCGGCTACGGCAACGCCCTTGCCGGCATTCATGAGCCGCGCAAGCATCTGCGCGCGGTGCAGCACCGGAATATTCAGCTCCTCCGCTGCCTTCCGTTCCACATTGTCTTTCGAGAGCGCTGTCGAATAAACGACAAGATCGGCTCCCTTGACATGCTCCGCCTCATGGCCGATATAAATTTGCGCGCCTTTCGCCGCAAGCTTCTCCGTCAATTCCTGACGAGCTACATCGGAACCGGTAATTTTATAACCCATTTCTAGCATAACGCGGGCGATTGCGCTCATGCCGTAACCGCCGATTCCGATGAAATGAACATGTTCTGCCGTATTCAAAGACGGTTCACCAACCTTTTTCAGAATCCGAGTTGTACAATATGCGGGAGCGAACGTCACCTATCAAATAAAGCGTACCAGTCACAACCCCAAGGTCTGTTTCCCCGGTCAATTGTTGCAATTTGCGGAGGCCCTCGCGCCAATCCTTCTCCACGATAAGCTCAAAAGAAGACTCCGCAGGCTTCACATCGCGGACTAGATCGGCGAGAAGTTCCGCATCCAGCTTGCTGCGGAAATCAGGCTCGGTCACGATAAGCGTATCCACTATTGGTAGTATATGCTTTAGAACATCCCGATGATTCTTATTCTCTACCATCGCCATCATGACATGAAGACGATCGTACCTGTAAGTCGAGCGAAGCGCCTGCACAAGCGATTCGGCCCCCTCCGGATTATGCGCGCCGTCAATCAGAATGCGGGGCGAACGGGATACCATCTCGAGCCGTCCCGGCCATTTCGCCTCGCGCAGACCGTCCGCGAGCGCGTCGTCTTCTACGATCAAGGCATAATATTGACGGAGCACTTCAAGCGTCATGACCGCAACCGCGGCATTCGTGCGTTGATGCGCGCCGTTAAGCGTAATCGCGAGCGGGTCAATGGAACGGAACATGCCTTCGAAACGGAAGGTTTGCTCATCTTCTTCGCTCGACAGCTCCTTGACGTTAAACTGCTCGCCTAACAGGTACAGCGTGCTTTTCTTCTCTGCTGCCGTCCGCTTCACAACCTCAACGACTTCGGGCTGATCCACTGCGCTAACTACCGGAACGCCCGCTTTAATAATGCCGGCTTTCTCGGAGGCAACGGCCTCCAGCGTGTTGCCAAGCCGGTCCATATGATCATGGCCGACATTCGTAATGACGGAGATGACAGGAGTAACGATATTCGTAACGTCCATTCTTCCGCCGAGCCCTGTTTCCCAAACGACATAATCCGGATAAGTAACGGTCGCATAGAACAGGATTGCAAGAGCCGTGGATACCTCGAACATCGTAGGCGAGCCGAATTCCGTTTCTGCCAATTCCTCTACATGCGGCTTAAGCACGTTGGACAAACGAAGAAGAGTCTCTTCGTCGATATCCTGACCGTTATATTGGAACCGGTTTGTGAACTTCGTAATATAAGGCGATGTAAACGTCCCTACATCATAACCGCATTTCATTAATACGCTCGTTAAGTACGCGCAGGTTGAACCTTTGCCGTTCGTTCCCGCAATATGAATAAATTTGAGCCTGCGGTGAGGGTTATTCAGTCTCTCCAGCAGCTGCTCGATACGGTCGAGACCCGGGCGGATTCCGAACGGAATAAGCCCGTTGATCCAGTCGACCGCTTCCTTATAGGAACGAAGCATGCCGCTTCGTTCCGTTTCTGTTCCGTTTTCGATCATCGTAAACGTCCTTCTTCCATCAGATCATTAGCTGCGCAGCTCTTCGATACGCGCAAGAACCTTATCGCGTTTGCCTGCGTAGTCTGCCATTTTGGCGCGTTCTTCTTCAATGACTTTAGCCGGGGCCTTCGCAACAAAACCTTCGTTACCAAGCTTCTTCTCTACGCGCTCTACCTCGGAGTTGAGCGTAGCAAGCTCTTTCTCAAGACGGGCGATCTCCTGCGAAATATCGATCAGGCCCGCAAGCGGCAGGTAAAGCTCGGCGCCGGTTACGATAGCCGTCATGGCTTTGTCCGGAGCCGCCAGGCCAAGGCCGGTCTCAAACGACGAAGTGCCGCAGAAACGTCTGATAAATTCTTCGTTGCGGCTGACTATCGCCGCCTCCGCTTCGCCGGAAGGCTTGATCATCAGCTCAACCTTCTTGCTCATCGGAACATTTACTTCCGCGCGAACGTTGCGAACCGCACGGATAATGTCCATGAGAAGCTCCATCTCTTTGACCGCTTCCGGCGCTTCAAGAGCCTCGTCGTATACCGGCCAAGCGGCTACGGTAATCGACTCGCCTTCATGCGGCAGATGCTGCCAGATCTCTTCGCTGATATAAGGCATAAACGGATGAATCAAGCGCTGCGTACGGTCAAGTACGTAAGCCAGAACCGACTGCGTAGCTTGCTTGGCCTGCTCGTCGGTGCCGTACAGATTAAGCTTCGCAAATTCGATATACCAGTCGCACAGATCATCCCAAATGAAGTTGTACAAAATGCGGCCGGTTTCTCCAAACTCGTAGCTGTCGATCAGACGGGTAGCCTCGCGCACCGTTTCGTTCAGACGATGAAGGATCCAGCGCTCAGCCGTACCGAGATTACTCTTGATATCGATATCGGAAGCCGTAAAGCCTTCAAGGTTCATCAGGGCGAAACGGGAGGCGTTCCAAATTTTGTTTGCAAAGTTGCGGGCCTGCTCGACCTTCTCGATCCGGAAGCGCAAATCCTGTCCCGGCGTGCTGCCTGTCGAGATCATGTAACGCATCGCATCGGCTCCGTAATTCTCGATTACGTCAAGCGGGTCAACGCCGTTGCCAAGCGATTTGGACATTTTGCGGCCTTCCGCGTCGCGGACGAGACCATGCATCAGCACGTCCTTGAACGGAATTTGATCCGTAAACTCAAGCGCTGTAAAGATCATGCGCGCAACCCAGAAATAAACGATGTCATAGCCCGTTACAAGAACATCCGTCGGGTAGTAACGTTTGAAGTCTTCCGTTTCTTCCGGCCAGCCTAGCGTGGAGAACGGCCAGAGCCCGGAACTGAACCAGGTATCCAGAACGTCTTCATCCTGACGGAGCGATGTGCTTCCGCAGGCCGGGCAGGCAGTTACGTCCTCGCGGGCAACATGCATCTCGCCGCAGGCTTCGCAGTACCATGCCGGAATCCGGTGGCCCCACCACAGCTGACGGGAGATACACCAGTCGCGTACATTCTCGATCCAGTTCAAATAAATTTTTTCGAAGCGGTCCGGCACAAAGTTAACGCCTTTGCCGGATTTTTGCGCTTCGATCGCGCGTTCAGCCAGCGGCTTCATCGCGACGAACCATTGCGTCGACAAATACGGCTCAACAACCGCGCCGCTGCGCTCGCTGTGGCCGACTTGGTGCACGTGGTCCTCGATGCGGATGCAAACGCCTTGCTCCTGCAGGTCCTTCACCAGCTTCTTGCGGCAGTCCGCACGGTCGAGGCCTTGATAAGGACCCGCGTGCTCGTTCATGGTGCCTGTCTCGTCCATGACGATGATTTGCGGAAGGTCATGGCGCAAGCCAACCTCGAAGTCATTCGGATCATGCGCCGGCGTAATTTTCACCGCGCCGGAACCGAAGTCCTTCTCCACGTATTCGTCGGCAATAATCGGAATTTCGCGGCCAACAACCGGCAGTACGAGCATTTGGCCAATCAGATGCTTGTAACGCTCGTCTTCCGGATGAACCGCTACGGCCGTATCGCCAAGCATCGTTTCCGGACGCGTTGTCGCAACGGTAATATGCCCGCTGCCGTTCTTAAGCGGATACTGGAGATGGTACAGGTGGCCGTTCAGCTCTTTGTACTCTACTTCAATATCGGACAAGGCCGTACGCGCAGCCGGGTCCCAGTTAATAATCTTTTTGCCGCGGTAGATAAGACCCTTCTCGTGCAAACGGACGAATACCTCGCGAACCGCCTTGGACAAACCTTCATCCAATGTAAAACGTTCGCGGGAATAGTCTAGAGACAGTCCCATTTTGCCCCATTGCTCGCGAATGGTGCCCGCATAAAGCTCTTTCCAGTCCCATACCTGCTCCAGGAACTTCTCGCGGCCAAGGTCGTAACGGCTCAGCCCCTGCTCGCGCAGCTTCTGCTCCACCTTGGTTTGAGTCGCAATACCCGCATGGTCCGTGCCAGGCAGCCACAGCGTGTCAAAGCCCTGCATCCGTTTGGTGCGGATAATAATATCTTGAAGGGTGAAATCTAGCGCATGCCCGATATGAAGCATCCCCGTAACGTTTGGCGGCGGGATTACGATCGTAAAAGGCTTTGCGTCCGGGCGTTGGCCCGCCTTGAAAAATTGCCCCTGCTGCCAGAAATCGTACCATTTCTGCTCGGCTGCCTTCGGATCATAAGTCGTCGGCATCGTTGTCTTGTCTGACATCTTTACATCCTCCTAAAATGAATTGCCTTACCAAGGTAAACCATTAACCACTGTGGTAATTCATGCTTCGCAAGCATTTGCTCTAAAAATTGTGAATAAAATTTCATTTCGTAAGCATTACCATTCTTGTCATTGCATGGATAGAAATACAAAAAAACCTTCCGCCCTTATAGCAAAGGACGAAAGGTTATCTTCCGTGGTACCACCTTTGTTCCGCACCCCGGAAAAGCAAGCACGGCACTCAAACAGATAACGGCTGCGGCCGGCTTGAAATAACGGATGTACCCGCTTCATTCAAGCAACTCCGGGGCGACAAGCGAAGCAGTAAATTCCTGCGGTACCTTTCAGCGTTACAGTCCCGCTCTCTGGAGGCTTGGCTGCTTACTCTTCCCCTTCAACGTCAATATATGTTGAAAAAAATCAGATATAGCATATTTTATCCAAGATGTCCCCGAAAGTCAACTTGCGTCTACGCCTAATTAGTGACCCATCATCATCGGCATTTCGGCTTTTTCCGCGCTTGCGCCTTCCGCGCGCTTCGGCTTCGAGAGCATGAATCCGATCAGCGTGCCAACGACGCCGATGATCGTCAGAATCAGGAACGTATCCCCGTAAGAAGATGTCGCCACATGGGAAGCAATCACGGGAGTGATGTCGGCAGGATTCGTTATTCCTCCGGCCGCCATTTCGGAAGCCATGTAATGCTCGGAGCGTCTAGCCAGAATCGTGGCAAGACCCGCTACCGCAAAGGACGTCATAACCTGCTGGGCTGCGCTTGTAAGCGAAGTTACGCGGCCAACCAGTTCAGGAGGTGCTGCTTGAATAATATGCGTATTAAGCGGCATCATCGAGAGGCCCATACCCGCTCCGAGTAAAATGAGCGGAAGAATATAAGTGCCTACCGTTGCATCGGCTGAAATGTTAGATAGCAGGAATGCGCCAATCGTAACAATGCCAAGACCGGTCATTACAAGTGGACGAGCTCCAATCTTGTCAAACAGCTTGCCGCCAATCGGCATGCAGATCGCCGCGGCCAAAGCCTGCGGAAGCAGGATCAAGCCGGTATCCAGGGCAGAGTAGCCTTTGGCCGTCTGCAGGAACAATGGGAACAGGAACAACGTGCCAAAGAGGGCGATCTGGGATACCCATTGAACGACGATTCCTTTGGAGAAGTCCGCCGATTTGAACACGCGAAGCTCAAGAAGCGGCTGTTTGCGGTTCAATTCCACGATAATAAAGATAATAAGCGAAACGCCGCCTACGATAAGACCGGTCAACGTTTTCGCAGAGCCCCAGTCTGTACCGCCTTCGCTGACTCCGTATGCAAGGCCTGCAAAGGCAAGCGGTGCAAAGATCATACCGAGAAGATCAAGCTGCGGAACCGTTTGGCGAGCCAAAGCCGGCAAGGTGCGAAGACCAAGAACAACTGCTACCGCGCCAACAGGGATGTTAATAATAAAAATCCAGTGCCAGGTGACATAGTCAACCAACCAGCCTGCAAGGACAGGCCCAAGAGCAGGCGCGAGCAGCATCGGAATACCGATCATGCCCATCACGGCGCCTTGTTTGCCCGGAGGGCTTAAACGGTAAGTAAAGGCCATTGCAATCGGAGCAACCATGCCGCCGCCCAGACCTTGAATAATGCGGTAAATAATCAATTGGTCCGCCGTAGTCGCAAATGCGCAAAGCGCTGAACCGATTGTAAACAAAACGATGGAAGTCAAATAGATCTGCTTCGCGCCGAAACGGTCGGATAACCATCCGGCAAGCGGAATAACGGCGGCCTGCGCAAGCGCATAGCCCGTTACGGTCCATTGGATAAGCGACAGGCTTGCTCCCCCAAAATCTTCGCGAAGCTTAGGGATCGCTACGTTCATCGCCGTACCGTCCAGAATAACCATGAACATCCCCACAATGATAGCGAGAAGCGGTACCATTATGGATTTGATTGACATGGAGCCGTTGTTTGTTGCTTCAGTCATGTATTTCTCTCTCCTCCTGAAAAAGATTGTAGCAATCCTGCTTGGGCAGCAAGTTACTCTCTCTCTCTTGCGAATCTGCTGACGCCTTGACCTCTTTACTATCCAGCAGTAAAATGAGTAAGGCGCAAGACGACTGCGGACAATTGTCCGCTAACGTATGATACCGGACAATTGTCCGGTTTGTCAATACAGCCAGGCTTTATTTATTTTTTCATGAAATGGAGGGTGCGCGCATGACCGATAAAAAGAAGGACTCGCAAGAGGTTAGCAAGATGATTCTGCAAGCCGCAAGGTCCCTTTTTGCCGAACACGGCGTTGAAGCCGTCAGCATGCACCAGATTGCTAAATCCATTCAAATTGGACAAGGCACCCTGTACAGGCGTTATGCGAACAAATCCGACTTGTGCATGGACCTGATGAATGACACCTTCGAGGATTTGATGGAGGAAATCCGCCGGCTGCTGGAGCCGCTTGCCGATAAGCCTGTCCATGACAGACTGACAGCCGTACTCCGGCGTTTGATCGTCTTCTCGAACGATCAGCTGGAATGGCTGAAGGTCATTAAGGTCAGCAAGACGTGCAAGCCGGAAGACATGGATTTCTATGAAAGTCCAAACTACCGGAAACTAAATAATCTGTTTCTGTCTCTCCTACGGGAAGCGCAGAGCAAAGACGAAATGATAGCCCTTGATCCCGAATTTACGGCCCATATGCTGATTAGCGCGATGGCTCCCGAATCTCTTATCTATTATTCCAAAGTGCTTGGTTACTCGATCGAACAGATTGCCGACAACTTCTGCATGACCATGCTGGGTCCTTTGTTCAAGACTAACCAAGGTAAAACGGTTTCTCCGTGAATTGAAAAAGCTCCGCCGTCAGCCGCGAGATAGGCTAACGGAGGAGCTTTTTCAATTAGGGAATATAGAGAAGCTGTCCTTCCGCAACGGAAGATTCATTCAAGCCGTTATACAACAGAATCTCACGGGGATTCAAGCTGTACCTGACCGCAATCGACTCCAGCGTCTCGTCTCTTTGCACGATGCAGACGCGGATTTTGCGGAATTCGTTCTCCTCCGACTGTTTGCCGAGAAATAAGGTCTTCCACTCGATATCGTCGCCGGATGAACGGGTTTTGGCCTGCTCGGCCTGCTTGGCCGCAACTTCTTCCGCGGCCTGGCGGGCAGCCTGCTCGCGCTTGCTCGTTTGCAGCAGCGTCATCAGACCGACATTCGGCGCTTGCTCCGGATTGTTCTCCGGCTGCTTGCTGCCTACGCCTATCCGGATTTCCTGCTTTTCGTTATCCGGCACGCGGGGAACCTCTGGCTGTGCCTGCCATTCCGCTTCAACCGCCGGCTCTTCGCCAAAGGAAGCAAAAGCCTCCTCTTGTTCCTCCGCTTGCTCGGCAAATGACTCTTCCTGCCAGTCTTCTTCGCTCTCCTGCTCGAATTCGTAAGTATTTTCCCTCTGCGAAGGCGGAGGCGCTTGCGGAGGAACCGTTGGCTGGTAGAACGGATTCACCGGTTGATAGGACTGTGCTTCAGGCTGCTGGTTCACCGGCTGATTGGCCGGCTGGCTCGATTGGAACCACTGGGAAGCAGACCAGCCGCCGTCCCTCGGCGATGCCGAGATGGTGACGGAGGCATCCGCTTCATCGGCTTCATCCAGTTGTTCTTCCTGCTCCTCTTCCTCGAATGCCTCGAAGCTTTCTTCTTCCTCTTCTTCCTCTTCTTCCTCGAACTCTTCTTCCTGAGCTCTTTGCGCTGCCGGCAGCTGGCCCGCAAAACCCGTAAAATAAGGCTGCTGGGTCACGGACTGCCAGGTTTCCGGAGGCTGGGCCTCAAAGTCCGATTGCGCCTCCGCCTCGAATTCCGGCTCTTCAATCGAAGCCTCGCGCTCATGAACGACCGTTATCGGCTCCTCCCGCCATGCCTCTTCCGCATCGGGGAGCGGTTCGACCAGTATGCCCCTAAGCGATAATACGCCAGTCACGTTAAGCGTCCGGGCAGACAATAAGTCGACGTCAAAATTATCGATTTCTACCGAAATGTCGTCCAGCCGGGATACCCGGTTGAGCGGCAGCGTAATTTCGACCGGAATCCAGTGCTCCAGCGTCTGCAGGCTGCCTCCGTCCGATTGTCCGCGATATACGCCGTTAAGGAGCAGCTGCCCTTTCAGTACCGCATGATCACCCTGCTCAATGACCTGAATACGCGGGGTTAGCTCAATTTCCTCCAGTTCGTCAATCGCCGCTACCTCATCCGGCAAATGAATACGCTCATACAAATCAAATCGCAAGCCTTTGGATTGATCTGTCACGCGATATCCTCCCTCCCAATACCATAAATGAAAAGCAAATGCCTAAAGCTTGGGCTAAAGTTACATTCACTACTATCTATATGGCGCGGAAATAAGGAGCATGACTATCAATTTGTCCGTCCGCCCAGCTTGTCAAGAAGATTCGCAAGCCAATCAGGCGTCTCCGCATTCGCTTTTACTAAATCACCGGTCCACGGATGAGGAAAAAGCAACCGTTCGCCATGGAGCGCCTGATGCTGCAGCAGCCTCGTTTCCCCTCCGTACAGCTTGTCGCCAATCAGCGGATGTCCTAGATGGCTCATGTGCACGCGAATTTGATGGGTTCTGCCGGTTTCCAGCTGCAAACGGACAAGCGTAGCATCCGAAAACGTACGAATCGTTTCATAACGAGTGATCGCTGGATCGCCGCCTGGCGTTACGCGTCGTCTTGAAGAATGATGACGGTCTTTGCCGATGGGGGCATTAATCGTGCCTGAGGCCTTTTTCACCTTCCCCTGGACGACTGCCAGATAACGCCGGTCAATCCGCTTCTCGCGCATGGCTTCATCCAGCGCCCATTGGGCAAGATCATTCTTCGAATACAGCACCGGACCGGACGTATCGTCATCCAGGCGGTGGATATGCCGGACGGGAAGCGGATCGCCTTGCGCAAGCAGCCATCGCGCTGCCGATTCATCCAGCGTACCGGTCTGACCGGCATGGGATTCATGAACCGGCATACCCGCGGGCTTGTTCAGGACAAGGCAGAAATCATCCTCGTAGAGGATCTCCACCGCGGGTTCAAGCAAGGAATGGCCGCCGCTCTTTACTTTTCGGTATAGCGGATCCGAGACAGGGTCAACCGGCGGGAAGGCCAAGAGGCGAATGCGCTCTCCCTCCCAACCGATACCGCCTACCGAGAACAAACGGTTAATCCATTTGGCCGGAAATAAAGAACAGGCCAGCAGCCACTGCCGCACAAGATGCGGGTGACTGCCGGCCTCCGGAATGGAAAGCTGCTCCGTTTGCTGCCCGGAAGCCGTATCCTTGCCTGCCGCTTCCCCGGCCAAATCCGCCGGCAGTAGCGACAGCCATTGCCCCTCGCGTCGATAAGGACGTTTATGCATGGATATCGAAACCTTCCTGTTCTATGTTTTATAAGCTTGCAAGCGCCTGATCGTGGACCGCAATCGTTGCGTCGATATCTTCGTCTGAATGGACGGCCGATACAAACATGCCTTCAAACTGCGAAGGAGCAATACTTACGCCAAGATCAAGCATCGCCGAGAAGTAGGCTCTGAATCGTTCAAGATTGGAGGTCTTCGCTGTCTCGAAGTTGATGACATGCGTATCGGTGAAGAACGGGCATACCATCGAACCGACCCGGTTGATCGTTGTTGCAACGCCATGCTTAGCGGCATTAGTCTCAAAGCCGAGTTGAAGCCGGACGGCTTGACGCTCCAGCAGCTCGTAGGTTTCTTTTGTCAGCAGCTTCAGCGTGGTATAGCCGGCTGCCATTGCGAGCGGGTTGCCGGACAAGGTGCCGGCTTGATAGATCGGGCCGCTTGGCGCGATCATTTCCATGATCTCGCGTTTGCCGCCGTAAGCGCCGACCGGCAGGCCGCCGCCGATGACTTTGCCGAAGCAGGTCAAGTCCGGCGTAACGCCGTACAGTCCTTGCGCGCAGTTGTAATGGACGCGGAAGCCGGTCATGACTTCGTCAAAGATGAGCAGGCTGCCGTATTGCTCCGTCAGCTCGCGGAGACCCTGCAGGAAGCCCGGCAGAGGCGGGACAACCCCCATATTGCCCGCTACAGGCTCGACGATAACGCAGGCAATCTCTTCGCCAAACTTTTCGAAAGCAAGCCTCGCCGATTCCAGATCGTTATAAGGAACGGTAATCGTTTGGGAGGCCACGCCTTCCGGAACGCCGGGACTGTCCGGCAGGCCAAGCGTAGCTACGCCGGAGCCGGCTTTGATAAGCAGGCTGTCGGCATGCCCATGATAGGAGCCTTCGAATTTCAAAATCTTGCTGCGCTTCGTATAACCGCGCGCAAGGCGCAGCGCGCTCATCGTCGCTTCCGTGCCGGAGTTTACCATGCGGACGATATCAACGGAAGGAACGCGTTCAACGACGAGCTCGGCCATCAGCGTCTCCAGCTCGGTTGGCGCGCCAAAGCTTGTTCCTTTTTCCGCGGTTTTCTTGATCGCTTCGATGACTTCGGGATGGGCATGACCCATGATGAGCGGTCCCCACGAACCCACGTAATCAATGTAGCCGTTGCCGTCGATATCGTATACGCGGCTGCCCTTGCCGTGATCCATATAGACCGGGTTAAGACCTACGGATTTGAATGCGCGCACCGGGCTGTTTACGCCGCCGGGAAGCACCTGCTTCGCACGGGCGAAAGCCTCTCTCGAACGGTTATCGCGTCTGTTGCCAATCGATTTGCTCATCCCTCTTTATTCTCCTCTCAGCCAGCGCGAAGCATCCTTCGCGTGGTAAGTAATGATCAGATCCGCGCCGGCGCGCTTCATGCTGATCAGCTTCTCAAGCACGATCGCCTTTTCGTCAATCCAGCCGTTAGCCGCAGCGGCTTTCACCATGGCGTATTCACCGCTTACGTTGTAGGCAACGATCGGCAGATCGAAGCTGTCGCGAAGCTGGCGAACGATATCGAGATAAGAAAGAGCAGGCTTGACCATCAGCATATCCGCTCCTTCCAGCACGTCGGAATCCGCTTCGCGCAAAGCTTCGCGGGCGTTGGCAGGGTCCATCTGGTACGTTTTGCGGTCGCCGAACTGCGGCGCGGACTTCGCCGCATCCCGGAAAGGCCCGTAGAAAGCGGAAGCATATTTGACGGAATACGACAAAATCGGAACATGGCTGAAGCCCGCTTCATCCAATCCTTCGCGGATAGCCGATACGAAACCGTCCATCATGTTCGACGGAGCAATCACGTCCGCTCCCGCTTCCGCCTGGGAAACGGCCGTGCGAACGAGCAGCGACAGAGAAGGATCATTATCCACAACCGCCGTGCCCGTAGCTTCATCCAGATGCACCATGCCGCAATGGCCGTGATCGGTGAATTGGCACAGGCAGGTATCCGCCATAACGATCAACTCAGGCGCCCATTTCTTGATCAGGCGCGTAGCCTCCTGTACGATACCGTTCGGATCATAGGCCGAAGTACCTTCAGCATCCTTATGGTCAGGCAGACCAAAGAGCATAATCGCCTGAATGCCAAGCGAGGTGATCTCGCGGATCTCCGTCTCCAGAAGATCAAGCGAGAAGCGGTATACGCCCGGCATCGAGCTGATCTCTTCCTTGATGTTCGTTCCGTATTTCACGTAGATCGGATATATAAAATCATTCGCCGTCAATACGGTTTCGCGTACGATATTGCGCATAGCGGCCGATTGGCGTAATCTGCGGTGTCTCACAATAGGAAATGCCATGTTAAAATCCTCCTTTAATCCTGCTAGCGATGGGTATGCGATAATGGCTCGTAATCAAGACGGATCAGCCGTCAAACGTTTGGTCATCTGATACTGAACCAGCGCTTCAACCAGTGCTTCGATTGTAGCATCCTCAGGTTCAATCGTAACGGAAAGCCCGACTTCGGTCGCCGTCTTCGTGGTTACGGGGCCAATACTTGCTATATCTATGCCGGCCAGCTGCGCGGCCGGATCCTTGAACCCGTTCCTGCGAAGCACCTCAAGCAAATTCGTTACCGTCGATGAGCTGGTGAACGTAATCGCATGAATCTCCCGTTTGCGGATCCATTCAAACGCCTGCTCATCCTGCGATTCCGCAATTACCGTCTCGTAAACATCCAGTTCAACCGGAACAAGCCCCTTAGCCTTCAGCTCGCGCGGCAAAATCTCGCGCGCGAGATCGCCGCGGGGAAGAAGAACTTTTTCTCCCGGCTGCAGTTCGCCCTCCAACCGCTCAAGAAGTCCTTCCGCCTGAAACTTGGCCGGCAGCTGATCGGCAATCAGGCCACGCTTCCGCAAAGCTTCGGCGGTCCGGGGACCAACTGCCGCAATGCGGGCGGCATGGAAACGCCGGATATCTACCTCGAAGCGATCCAGCCAGTTGAAGAAATACTCCACCCCGTTCACGCTCGTAAACATTAACCATTTATAGGATTCCGCATCCGCGAGAGCCTTACGGATTGCTTCGACAGCAGCCTCATCCCGAGGCTCGCGCGTCTCAATGACCGGAAGCTCGCAAGGCTCGCCGCCAAGCTCTTCGATCCGGTCAGCCAGGTCGCTGGCTTGGGCTCTGGCCCGCGTGACAAGCACGCGCACGCCAAAGAGCGGCTTCTGCTCGTACCATTTCAGCTTGTCCCGCTGCAATACTACGTCACCAACGACAATAACCGCCGGCGGCTGAAAATTCGCCTCTTTCACGATTCGTTCAATCGACTCCAGCGTGCCGACAATCGTCTGCTGCTCCACGCGGGTCCCCCAGCGGATAAGGGCAACCGGCGTTGTTGCCGGCTTGCCGTGACGGATAAGCTGCTCGGCAATATAACCGATCTTGGCTACGCCCATCAGGAAAATAAGCGTACCCGTCGCATTGGTTACCTTATCCCAATGGATGGAGCGGTCGAGTTTTTCCGGGCTCTCATGCCCCGTTACAATGGATAAGGAAGAGGCCAGATCGCGGTGAGTCACCGGAATACCGGCATAAGCGGGAACCGCGATGGCCGATGTAATGCCAGGAACAATCTCGAACGTAACGCCATGCTCCTGCAGCAATTCCGCTTCTTCGCCGACTCGGCCGAAGATCGTGGGATCCCCGCCTTTCAGCCTTGTGACCGTATGCCCTTCCAAAGCCAGATCCACGAGCAGCTGGTTAATCTCTTCCTGCTTCATCGTATGACGGTCCGGAAGTTTGCCGACGTAAATTTTGCGGGCGCCTTCCTTCATATGTCTCAGCAGCCTTGGACTCGCCAGACGGTCATAGACAACAACGTCGCTTCGTCTCAGACATTCCAGGCCGCGAACCGTAATCAGCTTAGGATCTCCCGGTCCGGCGCCTACGAGATAGACAACTCCCTTATTCATTCCGTTATCCCCCGTTACCCCCGTATTCCGCCAAAATGCGGTCCGCGCCTCTTGCTGCCAAAGCTGCCGCAACGTCACGGCCCAGCTGCTCCGGATCGGTGCCCCTCCGGATTTCCTTCAGCATCACTTCTCCGTCGGGAGAGCCAACCATGCCGGTCAGCTCCAGCTCGGCGTTATCGAAGCTGTCCCCAGACTTCTTGTGCACCACGGCGAAAGCGCCGATCGGAACCTGGCAGCCGCCGTTCAGCGCGCCCAGGAAGCTTCTCTCCGCACGAACGGACAACGAGGTTTCGGTATCGTTCAGCAAGTCAAGCAGCTCGCGCACGCCGGCATCGTCCGTGCGGCACTCAATGCCAAGCGCTCCTTGCCCAACCGCCGGGATCGACAGATCAACCGGTATAAAAGCCGAGATCCGGTCCTGCCAACCCATTCGGGTAAGACCGGCCGCAGCCAGGACAACCGCATCAAAGCCTTCCGTCTCCAGCTTCCGGATCCGCGAGTCGATATTGCCGCGGATGGAATCGAGCTGAAGATCCGGCCGGATATTTTTAAGCTGACTGGAGCGGCGCAGACTGCTTGTCCCCACGCGCGAGCCTGGAGGCAAGTCCTCAAGCGAGCTCCCCTGCTTCATAATCAGGCAGTCTCTCGGATCAACCCGTCTGGGAGTAGCGCCGTTCATCAGGCCTTCCGGCAGCTCGTAAGGCATATCCTTCATGCTGTGGACAGCCATGTCGATCTCGCCGTCAAGAAGGGCTTGCTCGATCTCTTTTACGAACAAGCCCTTGCCGCCAACCTTGGACAACGTGACATCCAGAATGCGGTCGCCCTTCGTCACAATTTTCCGAATTTCGAAATCGTACCCAAACCCGTGCTTCTCGCTGATTCGTTTCAACTCGTCAATGACTTGCCCCGTTTGCGTCAAAGCAAGAGCGCTCTGGCGTGTCCCTACCACGATTGTACGCGGTCCATTATTATGAGCTCCCATTATTGTCTTCCTCCCGTCGTCCATCCAAGGGCCTTTTTGCCCGAAGTCGTTCTACCCAAGCTTTTAATTCGATGTTTGTCCGATCCCCAAACGGCACTTCTTCGGCTGCCAGCCTCAGCAGCATTTCCCGCTCGCCCGGCTCGGAGACAGCGGCTTTCACGTATTCGCGCAGCCGCCTGAGCTGCTCCACGCTATATCCGTATTCCTCGCCGTAATGCCCTTCAAGCTCCCGCTTCAACCTTGCCGATAAAGCCGGGCTTGCGCCTGTTGCGGAGACGGCAATCAGAAGATCTCCGCGGCGTATAACCGAAGGATTGAGAAACCCTCGTCCCTCGGACTCGTCGACCGTATTCACCAAAGCCCCGGCCCGCCTGCCGTCATCCGCAATCCGGCGGTTAAGCCCGGAATCATCCGTTGCGGCAAACAGCAGACGCGCCTCCAGCGCATCCTCCGGCTCGTAGGTCCGGCAATGCCATCGAAGGGATCCGCATGAAGCAAGCTCCTCCAGCCGGGAGGTGATCTTCGGACTGACAAGAATGACGGTATCCGCTCCCGCCTCCAGGAGGCCTAACGCCTTGCGCTCGGCAATCCGCCCGCCGCCTATAATGACGCAGCGTTCGCCGCGAAGCTGAAGCATTACCGGGTAGTAACCGTTCATGCGCATCCCCTTCTTCTAGTGAAACGTCGATAGATAACTGGATAACAGATTAATGATCAGCATAACGAACGCGATCAGATGAAGTCTTGCAAGCTGCGTGCCCGGACGTCTAAGCATCGCTCTTTGAATAATATAATTGACGTAAAAGATCAAAGTCGCAAACGAGGTCAGCACCTTCCAGTCAAGCAGCAGCTGCGGCCGTCCTTCCGCAATCAGCAGCGTAACCGCAACCGACAAGGACATGGCCAGCAAAGGCACGCCGATAATGATCGCCCTGTCCGAGAAGCGTTCGATCGTATCAAGGCTTGGGAGCCTGCGCGTGAACGGGGTCCAGCGCTTCCCTTTCAGCTGCTTGTGCAGGAAGAGGTACATTCCCGCGAACACCGACCCTATCGTAAGCGATGCATACGCGCATAGCACCAAACTAATATGTACAAGGAGCAGGTCGCGCAAAGCCTGCGAAACCCCGAATTGCTCATCCACGCCCGGCCGGCTGTACAAGTTTAGGGCAAGCACGGAGAAGCTGATGATGTTGACAAGAAAAACCAGAAACTCGATTTTGAAAAACTGGCTGATGACCAAGGATATTGTAACCAGCAGCCACGAAAAGCCTAGCCAATATTCAAAGGAAGAGATTGCCGCAATCTCGAAATGGGTCACGAGCCGGCTCACCAGAATGACGGTTTGCAATATCCATACAAAAATAAGGAGCCCTGTTCCAATCCGCTTCGCTCTCCGGTTCGCATCCATGAAATCGGAGAAGTAAAACAGAAGGCTCAGGGCGTAAATATAAAGTATCGCGTCGTAAAGCCATTTTTGCGTAAAAAACATAAGCTTCCACCTTGCCGCCCTTCGCGATTATTCGGGTAGCGCGCTGTTATCGAAGGATGGACGCCAGTGCCGAGGCTGCCGGACGTGCAGGCATCGTTTTCTTTTTCGCCGCAGACGCCGTGTCTGCTTCAGCTTGTTTCGACTGGGCCAGCTCATCTTCAAGCGCAAACAACTTAACGAACATATCCATTGCTTCCTCGGAATGCTTCTCCCCGGCCATCTCTTTGATCCGCAGGATCGGATCTTGCATCATCTGGTTCACAATGCTCTTCGTCAGCTTGCGGATCACCTTCAGTTCATGCTCGTCCAGATCCGGCAGCTTGTTCGTCAGGCTGTTAAGCGTCTCTTCGTGAATGTGGGCAGCCTTTGTCTGGAGGGCGCGGATCAAAGGCACGACGCCAAGCGTCTTGTACCATTGCTCGAACTGTTCCGACTCTTGTTCAATCATCGTTTCGATCTTCTCCGCTTCCTTCCGGCGCTGCTCGATATTGCTAGCCACAATGCCTTCCAAATCGTCAATGTCGTACAAGAACACGTTCTCGACCGCGGCAATCCCCGGATCGAGGTCGCGCGGAACGGCGATGTCGATCATGAACAAAGGCTTCGACTTCCGGCGCTTCATCGCCTCGGCTACCGCTTGGCGTTCCAGCACGTAACCGTCCGCTCCCGTAGAGCTGATCACGATGTCCGCTTCATGAAGCTTGCTTGCCGCATCTTCCATCGAGCAAGCGATACCGTTAAATTTCTCGGCCAGCTGGGCTGCGCGTTCGTAAGTCCGGTTCACCACGATAACGCGGTCAGCGCCATTGGCGTACAAATGCTTTGCGGTCAACTCGCCCGTCTCTCCGGCGCCAATCACCATAACGGTCTTCTTGTTGAACTGGCCGAAGATCCGCTTGCCAAGCTCAACAGCCGCATAGCTGACCGATACCGCCGATTCTCCAATCGTTGTCTCCGAATGAGCGCGCTTCGCCATCGTAACCGCTTGTTTGAACAGCATGTTGAACAAGGTTCCTGTCGTCTTCTGCTGCTGCGCAAGCGCAAAAGCATCCTTCACTTGCCCGAGAATTTGCGTCTCTCCGATCACCATCGAATCAAGTCCGCTTGTTACCCGGAATAGATGCTCGATAGCCTTGTCATCCTCATGCATATATAAATGGCTTGTGAACTGCTCTCTTGGCAGCTTGAACCACTGCTCCATAAAGCTGCGGATATAATGCCCGCATAGATGGTGTCTGTCCACTACCGCATACAGCTCGGTACGATTGCAGGTCGCAACAATGACACATTCCATAATGCTGTTCGTGCTCATTAGTTGTTTGAGCGCTTCCGGCAATTCTTTCTCTGCTACGGCAAATCGTTCTCTTACTTCTACGGGAGCTGTCCTATAGTTCAAACCAACTACGATAATGTGCATGCGCGTTCACCTGCCTTTCTTCAAAATTAACTTTAGAATGATTATAACATAGTTCGACAAGCCGTATAACTTCATATTGGCTTCATTTATGAATAATGTTTGAAAACCCTCATTGCCATTATTCCCTGTTTATACAAAGAAAATAACCATGGACCGAGGTCTATGGTTATCTCTATATCGTTTCAATTTAAAAGCTTAAACAAGCTCAACTTGTTGCATTTTTGGTTCTTCTACTTTCAACTCGCCCATGCCGCGAATCAGCTTCTTCGCATGAGTAGTTGTCGGCTTCAGTACAGCGATCATGTAGTCAATCGCAAGCTGTGGATCCACAGTTTCACCGCAAGTGTAGCAGTCGAGAGCGGCGAATCCTTTCTCAGGATACGTATGAATCGAGAGATGACTCTCCGACAGCAATACAAGTACTGTTGCTCCTTGAGGCTCAAATTGTTTCGATTGCACCGATAATACGGTAGCGCCGCATGCTTCAGCAGCCTCCACCATTTGGGCTTGCAAAAATTCAGCGTTGTTCAGCAGATCAAAGTCTACTCCCCAAGTATCAACAGCAACGTGTCTTCCGAAAGTTGAATATTCCATCTTCCGGTTCCCCCTTCCTAGGAATAAAATGTTTAAAAAAATTTCATCCGCTAGGACCTACGTCATTCACTTCCCGAGGGAATAATCTCTCGCAACATAACCATGTCCTGAGTGAATCCTGGTTCCTATTTTGTTTAGACCAATGTTTTCAACGAGATTAAAAATAACATCTATTGGGCAGAATTGCAACCCTTTTTTTCGGGAAGAAACGAAAACTTTTTTCCGCTTCAATCCCGTATACACAGTATGTGGCTGAAGCGGTTTCGGTACCTTGGAAAGCGTCCATTGCATTATCATTTTTTCGTAAAAAAAGAAGCCGCATTCAGCGGCTCCCTGGATTCAAGGCTTATCGAGTTAAGCTTCTAATACAAACAATTTCTTGGTCAGCATCGCCAGTCTTTCGTCGATGCCGGCAATTTGCAGACGGTCCTTCGTTTGATTGCGCAGGTCAAGCAATTCGTTAATCGCGTTGTTGACCAGCTCGATTTCACGTTCGATTAAGCGGCTCTTGAACACACGCTCCAATTGGCCGACCGTATCCTTGTATTCGAATACGACCCGTGTGCCCGACGATGTGCTTTCAACGATTTTGCGGACGCTGCCATTTGTATAATGGTAGATCATCGTATAATGGCTGTAGATACGATTAACAATTGCGTCTCCACGGAAAGCCGTTACGGCTTTGCGCATGGCGTTGGTCAGCTTGGGGTGAATCAGGCGGCAAGAGAGTTCACATACATAGAGGTCTTGCTGACGTTCAAACGTCAGTGTGACTTCTTCCTTCCCTGCTACGTCTTCGAGAACCAGCTCCTGGTTTCCGTTATCGAGGACCTTCACGTTCATGCATACCTGCTGGTCATCGAAAAACCGAATAAATTGCTTCATCTCATCGCTCGTCAATTGCAGTTTGGCACTTACATACTCTGTGGCTAGCCGCTGAGCCATAAAAATCTCCTCAATTCTTTAAACTTGCGCTTTTGTTCTTAATGCCTAAGTATATTATACGTGATCAGAGCTTTTTATTCCTGCCGTTCAGCCTCGATATTCTCGCATATTTCAGAAAAATCCCGTAGATTTCACGAGGAACGCCGTATTTCTTGCTGTATCCTCTGCATTATAGAGGAAGTTATTGATCTATCTCCGTTATATGCCCAATCGCTCCATTAATGACCTCCCACAGCTTGTCGCGGCCAAGCCCTGTCTCCGAGGAAAACATAACCAGCGGATCTCGCGGATCCGCCTCAAGCGACTCCTTGATGACCTTTACGTGCTTGTCCCATTTGCCTTTCGGGATTTTGTCCGCTTTCGTGCAGACGATGCAGGTCGGCACATTGTAATGCTTCAGCCAATGGTACATGAGCACATCGTCCTTTGACGGGGCGTGCCGCATGTCGATAACGAGAAGCTGCAGCTTCAATTCCTTGCGATCGCGAATATAAGTCTCGATCATTTGCCCGAACAGTTCCCGCTGCGTCTTGGATACTTTCGCGTAGCCGTAGCCGGGAAAATCGACAAAATAGACCATGTCGTTCACGCGGTAATAGTTAAGCTGCTGCGTCTTGCCGGGCTGCGAGCTTGTTCTCGCCAGGTTTTTACGCAAGATCAATTTGTTGATAAGCGACGATTTGCCGACATTGGAACGCCCTGCCAGAGCAATCTCTGGCAAGGCGTCAACTGGATATTGCGAAGGTCTTACTGCACTTATGATAAATTCTGATTGGGTAATTTTCATCCGATTACTGTTCCCGCTTTCTCTTCGGTGTTAGCCGGCAGCAGCGCATGCTGCAGAACTTCGTCCATATGGCTGACAGGAACAAAAGTCATCTCACTGCGTACGCTGTCCGGAATATCGCTTAAGTCGCGTTCATTATCCTTCGGCAGAAGCACCTTTCGGATGCCTGCCCGGTGAGCGGCGAGCGATTTTTCCTTCAAGCCGCCGATCGGGAGCACGCGGCCGCGCAGCGTAATCTCGCCGGTCATTGCAACTTCCTTCGATACATACCGGTTCGTCAGGGCGGAGATCAAAGCGGTTGCCATCGTTATGCCGGCAGATGGTCCGTCTTTGGGAATTGCGCCCTCCGGAATATGAATATGGATATCCTTGTTCACATGGAATTCGGGATCGATGCCAAGCTCAATAGCCTTGGACCTCGTATAGCTGAAGGCAGCCTGAGCCGATTCTTTCATCACATCGCCAAGCTTGCCGGTCAAGGTAAGCTTGCCGCTGCCCGGCATAACCGTTACCTCGATAACCAGCGTATCGCCGCCAACCTCGGTCCAGGCGAGGCCCGTTACGGCACCGATCTGGTTCTCGACCTCGGCCGTGCCATGACGGAACTTCGCAGGTCCAAGCCATTCCTTCAGCAGCTGCGGCGTAACCGTCACCGTCGCTGCCGAAACCTCCGCTTGGGCTTGCTTTTCCTCCGTTGCTGCCGCTTTATCGTCTCCGCCAAAAGCGGCCTCCAACGTATTCAGCTCGGGAGCTTCATACGGCTGACCGGCCAAATCGCCTTCGTTCCGCTCCTTGCTGCCAGCCTGCGGCTTGGAACCTTCAGATACGATATGCTTCGCGGCTTTCCGGCTCAAAGCGGCAATTTGCTGCTCCAGATTCCGTACGCCGGATTCACGCGTATATTCGCGGATCAACTGCAGGACAACCTCGTCCTCGACGACAAGCTGATTTTCCGCCAATCCATGCTCCCTGCGCTGCTTCGGCAGAAGGTAGCGTTCCGCGATCTGCTGCTTCTCCAGCTCCGTATAGCCCGGAATGTAGAGCACTTCCATCCGGTCTAGCAGCGGACGCGGAATATTGTGCAAAGAGTTGGCCGTTGTGACAAACATTACGTTAGACAAATCGAACGGCACCTCGATGAAGTGGTCGCTAAACGTATTGTTCTGCTCCGGATCAAGCACCTCAAGCAATGCGGATGAAGGATCACCGCGGAAATCGCTTGCCATCTTGTCGATCTCGTCGAGCAGGAAGACCGGATTATAGGATCCCGCGGTCTTCATCCCCTGAATGATCCGTCCGGGCATAGCGCCTACATACGTGCGGCGATGACCGCGGATTTCCGCTTCGTCGCGAACGCCGCCCAGCGAGATTCGAACGAATTTGCGATCCAGCGATTTGGCGATCGAGCGGGCAAGCGAGGTTTTTCCGACACCCGGAGGCCCTACGAGGCAAAGAATCGGCCCTTTCATCTTCTTCACCAGCTGCTGAACCGCCAAATATTCAAGCACGCGCTCTTTCGGCTTCTCCAGGCCGTAGTGATCGTTGTTCAGGATCTCTTCCGCCTTGCTTAGGGATAAATCGTCTTCCGTATGCTTGCTCCAAGGCAATGCTAATAACCAATCGATATAATTGCGGATAACGCCGCCCTCGGCGGAGGTTGCGGGCATTTTTTCCAGACGGTCGATTTCCTTCTCGACTTTCTCCCGCACATGGTCAGGAACTCCCGCTTCATTCAGCTGATTGCGAAGCTCCTCGACCTCGCCGGCGCGTCCTTCCTTCTCGCCAAGCTCCTTCTGGATCGCTTTCATCTGCTCGCGCAAATAATATTCCTTTTGCGTCTTCTCCATCTGCTTTTTGACGCGCTGGTTGATTTTGCGTTCGAGCTCAAGCACCTCGCGCTCGTTATTCAGGATATCAAGCAGACGCTCAAGGCGCTCCCGGACATCAATCGTCTCGAGAATATCCTGCTTATCCTTGATCTTTAGCGACAAATGGCTTGTAATGACATCGGCAAGCCTGCCCGGTTCATCGATATCCGATACCGCGGCAAGCGTCTCCGGCGTTACCTTCTTCGACAGCGAAATGTAATGCTCGAACTGGCTGAGTACCGACCGCATAAGCGCATCCACTTCGGGATCGTCAGTCTCCGGCTCTGGAAGCTCGAGCACCGTCACTTCGTAGAACTGTTCGTTAGGCACATAGTCCACAATCTCGGCTCTTACAACGCCCTCAACAAGCACGCGGATTGTACCGTTTGGCAGCTTAAGCATCTGTCTGACCTTCGCAATGGTGCCGACGCGGTAAATATCGTCTTCTGTAGGCTCTTCAATATTGACTTCGGATTGCGAGCAAAGAAGAATCATATGATCGTCGATCATGCATTTCTCCAGCGCCCGCACCGATTTGTCCCTTCCCACGTCAAGGTGGAGCACCATGCTGGGATATACAAGCAGCCCCCTTAAAGGAAGCAGGGGAAGCCGACGGCCTTTCGTTTTTCCGGATCCCACACCAGCACCTCCAATTGTTTCGAATACCCTATTTTATCATTCCACGGAATCCGCCTGCAAATAGGGAACCCCCGAAGCGATAAAAAGATCGGAACCGACATGGTTTTCAACCTCTGCGACGACGGTTTCGCCAACCGGGAAGACGTATCTGAACACCTCGTCAACCCGGTCTACCGGTATGACCTTCAGTCCCTCCAGATTGGCAAAAATCGCCTGCCAGTTCTCGCGCGGAATAATAACCGTATCCGCGCCAGCCTGGAATGCCGCCTCTACCTTGGCCAGCACGCCGCCTACCGGCTTCACGTTGCCGTGTATGCCAACCTCGCCGGTCATCGCCAGCTTGTTGTCAATCGGCACCTCTTTGATTGCGGAGGCGATGGCCGTTGCCATGGCAATGCCGGCAGACGGACCATCGATCGGCGTGCCGCCGGGGAAGTTGATATGCAGGTCATAGTCCTGCGGGGTCAGTCCGTAACGGCGGAGCATCGTCAGCACGTTTTCAACCGAGCCCTTCGCCATGCTTTTCCGTCTCAGCGTCCGGGAGCCGCCGCCAAGCTCTTCCTCGTCGACCACGCCGGTAATCGTATATTGGCCTTTGCCGGCAGCCGCCGGAATGGCGCTGACTTCGATCTCAAGCAAGGTCCCCATATTAGGTCCATACACCGCCAAGCCGTTAACGAAACCAATCTGAGGCGCTTCCGGCACCTTACGGTCCGGACGAGGCGGAATTTGGCTGCTGTTCACAACCCATTCCACATCGGCCGCGGTAATAGCATCCCGTTTCTCGGACAATGCCATACCCGCTGCAAGCTGAATAACGTTAACCGCTTCGCGTCCGTTCGTCGCATATTTCTTCACCACGTCCACGGCATCCGGACATGGAGCAAAGCCGATTTTTTTAACCGCATTCTCGGCAATCGAAGCAATCTCGCTGGCAAGCAGCGGACGGAAATAAATTTCCATGCAGCGCGAGCGGATGGCCGGAGGCAAATCCTGCGGCGAACGCGTTGTGGCCCCTACAAGACGGAAGTCGGCAGGGAGACCGTTCTGGAAAATATCATGGATATAAAGCGGGATATTCGCATCTTCCGAATTGTAATAAGCACTCTCCAGGAACACTTTGCGGTCTTCCAGTACTTTTAACAGCTTATTCATTTGGATGGGATGCAATTCACCGATTTCGTCGATAAACAGGATCCCGCCATGCGCCTTGGTCACCGCTCCCGGCTTCGGCTGCGGGATTCCCGCCACGCCCATCGCCCCTGCCCCTTGATAAATCGGATCGTGAACGGAGCCGATTAACGGATCGGCAATGCCGCGCTCGTCGAACCGGGCCGTCGTTGCGTCAATCTCGGTGAACTTCGCTTCATTCAGAAACGGCGACGAAGGATTCTTCTTGGCTTCCTCCAACACAACGCGGGCAGCCGCCGTCTTTCCGACGCCCGGCGGACCGTAAATAATGACATGCTGCGGATTCGCGCTGCAAAGCGCCGCCTTGAGCGCGCGCAGACCGTCAGTCTGCCCGACGATATCCTGCATCGCCTGCGGACGCGTTTTCTCCGCAAGCGGCTTCGTCAGCGAGACGGAGCGCAGCTTGCGCAGCTTATCCATCTCCTTGCGCGATTCCCGATCTACCGCAGAGCGGTTGGTCTTCTGATTGCGCAGCAGATTCCAGAAATATAAACCAATAACCACAGCAAAGAAGACTTGGATCAGCATCAAAACCATACTTAAACTCATTAATATCTTCTCCTCTCAAAGCGAACTATTCCGGCAAAAGAGTACGTAATTGGTAGTATTGCCCCTTGCTGCAGGGAATAATCGCTTCCGGAAGAAAAAAGAGGCATTCCTTGTCAACCGCCAAGCGGGGTTGTTTCGGAATGCCTCTTTTGTCAGATGGCAGAGAGTTCGTTATGCATGCGCATGATTTTTGCGTCCCGGAATTTCGCCAGTCGCTTCGAATACGCGTACAATCTCGTCGATTTCTTTCTTAAGCTCGTTAAGAAGCTCCGCTTCAGGCACTTTGCGGATCATCTCTCCGTAACGGAACAGCATACCTTCGCCGCGGGCGCCGGCAATGCCGATATCCGCCTCGCGGGCTTCGCCGGGACCGTTAACGGCACAGCCAAGCACGGATACCTTAATCGGCACCTTCACCTTGGAGATATACTCCTCCACTTCGTTCGCGATCGAGAACAGGTCGATATCCAGGCGGCCGCAAGTCGGGCAGGAAATCAAGGTTGCCGCGTTCGTAATCAGACCGAAGGTCTTGAGCAGCTCGCGGGCTACCTTCACTTCCTCCACCGGATCCGCGCTCAAGCTGATGCGAACCGTGTTGCCGATACCCATTGCAAGCAATGCGCCGATACCAGCGGAGCTCTTGATCGTACCGGAATGAAGCGTGCCTGCTTCGGTAATGCCAAGATGAAGCGGATACTTGATTTTCTCCGCAGCCATGCTGTAAGCCGCAATCGCCATCGGAACGTCGGACGCCTTAAGCGATACGATAATATCGTGGAAATCCAGCTCCTCCAGAATGCCGATATGGAAGAGCGCGCTCTCCACCATCGCTTCCGGCGTAGGGTAGCCGTATTTCTCCAGCAGATGATTCTCAAGCGAGCCCGCGTTAACGCCGATCCGGATTGGAATGCCGCGTTCCTTGCAAGCCTTCACGACAGCTTCAATCTTCTCGCGGCGGCCGATGTTGCCCGGGTTAATCCGGACTTTATCAATGCCGTTCTCGATCGCCAGAAGGGCAAGACGGTAGTCGAAATGAATATCGGCAACAAGAGGAATATGAATCCGTTTCTTGATTTCCTTAATCGCATCGGCGGCTTCCTTATTGTTGACGGTAACCCGCACAATCTGGCAGCCTGCTTCTTCCAGACGCAAAATCTCGGCTACTGTAGCCTCTACATCAGCCGTCTTTGTTGTACACATACTCTGAATGATGACTTCATTGCTTCCGCCAATCGTCAGGTTGCCGACTTTGACCGGCACAGTATCCTTGCGCAAATACATAAAATGATCTCTCCCATGAACGTCAAAGTCCACCCTTTGACGAGCGATAAATCCGCGGCCAAAGGGTGGAGGGAATGACGGTAATGAACTTAGGCGCTTTCTTCCTTCTTCTTGCCCTTCTTAGCAGTCAGCTCCGGCATGATTTTGTCTTTTACGTTTTTCTCCGTAATGAGACAAGTGCTCACGTCGTCGCGCGAAGGGACTTCGTACATCACTTCAAGCATAATGCCCTCGATAATGGCACGCAAGCCGCGGGCACCCGTGTTCCGTTTGATCGCTTCTTTGGCGATTGCTTCCAGAGCGGCGGGTTCAAAGTCCAGCTTCACGTTATCCATTTCAAGCAGCTTCTGGTATTGCTTCACCAAAGCATTCTTCGGCTCTGACAAAATACGCATCAGGGCTGCTTCATCAAGCGGCTCCAAAGTCGAAATAACCGGCAGACGGCCTACGAACTCTGGGATCAAGCCGAATTTCAGCAAGTCTTCCGGAAGAACCATGGACAGGTATTCGCCAGGCTTCAGATCCTTTTGAACTTCGCCGGTCGAGCTGAAACCGATCACTTTTTTGCCGATACGGCGTTTGATCAGCGATTCCAGACCGTCAAATGCGCCGCCGCAAATAAACAGGATGTTCGTAGTATCGATTTGAATAAACTCTTGGTGCGGGTGCTTGCGTCCGCCCTGCGGCGGAACGGATGCAACCGTGCCTTCGAGAATTTTAAGCAAGGCCTGCTGCACGCCTTCACCGGATACGTCGCGAGTAATCGACGGATTCTCGGATTTGCGGGCTACTTTATCAATTTCATCGATATAGATAATGCCGCGTTCAGCCTTCTCTACATCGTAATCCGCAGCTTGAATGAGCTTCAGCAAGATATTCTCAACGTCTTCCCCGACATAGCCGGCTTCCGTCAGCGAGGTTGCATCCGCAATCGCAAACGGCACGTTCAAGATTTTTGCCATCGTTTGAGCAAGCAGCGTTTTACCCGAGCCTGTGGGACCTACAAGCAGGATATTGGATTTTTGAAGCTCAACGTCTTCGATCTTGCTTTGCGAGTTGATCCGTTTGTAGTGGTTGTATACCGCAACGGAAAGGGATTTCTTCGCGAATTCCTGTCCGATTACGTACGAATCAAGAATAGCGCGGATATCCTTTGGTTTCGGAATATCCTTCAGATCAAGCTCTTCCTCATGTCCAAGCTCCTCCTCCACGATTTCCGTGCAGAGCTCGATACATTCGTCGCATATATAAACGCCGGGACCGGCTACCAGTTTACGTACTTGCTCCTGGGATTTTCCGCAGAACGAGCATTTCAGCTGGCCCTTCTCATCATTGAATTTAAACATGCCATATTCACCCCTTCGATTAAATCCTTAGGATACCGGAGTAGTTATTACTTTGTCAATCAAACCGTAATTCAGAGCGTCTTCCGCGCTCATGAAATTATCGCGGTCCGTATCGCGATCGATTTTCTCGTAAGGCTGACCGGTACGCTCCACATAGATCTGATTCAGCTTTTGCTTCGTCTTCAGGATCCAGTCCGCATGGATTTTAATATCCGATGCCTGGCCGCGAACGCCGCCAAGCGGCTGATGAATCATAACTTCCGCATTCGGAAGGGCGAAACGTTTGCCTTTCGCGCCAGCCGTAAGGAGGAGCGAGCCCATGCTTGCCGCCATCCCCATGCAAATCGTGGATACGTCAGGCTTAATATATTGCATTGTATCATAAATCGCCATGCCGGCCGTTACCGAGCCGCCAGGTGAATTAATGTACAAGTGGATGTCTTTCTCCGGGTCGTCGGCCGCCAGAAAAAGCAGCTGTGCGATAACTGAGTTTGCTACATCATCATCGATAGCGCTCCCGAGAAAAATGATTCTGTCCTTAAGCAAGCGCGAGTAAATATCGTAAGACCGTTCTCCGCGATTCGTTTGTTCAACTACGATAGGTACCAGATTCATGCGACCAACCTCTTTTCTACTATGACTTTTTGGTTCATGTTCTCTATTGTATCACGTCAAATGGTCAATGTCATTTTTCCATAATACAGTATACGGTGGGCATTGCTCGATATGTACTGAAGATCATTCTTCAGGTAAGGCTCTTTCGTTATGTAGGGTGAAAAGAAGGCACGTATCTGACGATGACGTGCCTTTTCTTCCTATTTATTCAATTGATCTATTACGCTCCGGCAACTTCAGCCGTTTTGCTGTTTTCAACGAGGAATTCAATCGTTTTGCGAAGCTCGATGTCTTCTTTCAAGCTGTCGAATTGACCGTTTTTCTCGAAAACGTC
Organism: Paenibacillus sp. BK720; assembly: GCF_011761545.1. Taxonomy (NCBI): domain Bacteria; kingdom Bacillati; phylum Bacillota; class Bacilli; order Caryophanales; family Paenibacillaceae; genus Paenibacillus; species Paenibacillus sp. BK720. The sequence goes on from NZ_JAASRQ010000004.1 coordinate 148,112, forward strand.
GCGAAGCTCAGCCGCAGGGCGGTTGTAAGCTTTCGACAGGGATTCGAGCTCTTCGTTCACGTCTTCTTCGGAAACCTGAATGTTCTCCGCTTTCGCGATTGCATTCAGAACCAGGTTGTTGCGAACGCGTTTCTCTGCGTCTTCTTTCATTTGATCGCGCAGAACTTGCTCGCTTTGGCCGGAGAACTGATAATACAGGTCGATGTTCATGCCTTGCATGCGAAGACGGTTCTCGAAATCGCGGAGCATAAAGTCAACTTCCGTGTTGATCATTGGTTGCGGCACTTCTACTTCGGCAGCTTCAGCCGCTTTTTCGATTACAGCGTTTTGAAGGTTGCGTTCCGCTTCGCCCTCTTTGTTTTCCTTCAGCTTGGAGACAAGATCCTGCTTGTACTCTTCAAGAGTGTCGAATTCGCTGATGTCTTTCGCGAACTCATCGTCAAGAGCCGGCAGGTTTTTGCGTTTGATTTCATGCAGTTTCACTTTGAACACGGCTGGTTTGCCTGCCAGGTTCTCCGCATGGTAGCTCTCAGGGAATGTTACTTCAACATCCTTGAAGTCGCCTGTTTGCATGCCAACAACTTGCTCTTCGAAGCCTGGGATGAACGAACCGGAGCCCAGTTCCAGGGAATAATTTTCCGCTTTGCCGCCGTCGAATGCTTCGCCGTCTACATAACCGTCGAAGTCGATTACAGCGATGTCGCCGCTTTGAGCAGGACCTTCTTCAACAACAGTCAGCTCCGCGTGGCGTTGTTGCAGGCGCTCCAGTTCAGCGTTAACTTCTTCTTCGCTAACTGTCGCTTCAAAGGATGGAACTTCCAGACCTTTGTATTCGCCAAGCGTTACTTCAGGGCGAACGATAACTTTCGCTTTGAATTTGAACGATTGGCCTTTCGCGAATTGTTCAACGTCGATTTCCGGACGGTCAACAGGACGTTGCTCCGTCACTTTTACCGCTTCTTCGTAAGCTTGCGGCAGCAGGATGTCAATGGCATCCTGGTACAGGCTTTCCACGCCGAAACGGGATTCGAACATTCCACGAGGCACTTTGCCTTTGCGGAAGCCAGGTACGTTTACCTTTTGAACGACTTTCTTAAATGCTTGATCAAGTGCTGCAGCGACTTTCTCAGCATCAACCTCAACGTCGATCGACACGAGGTTCTTGTCTATTTTTTCCCAAGTTGCTTTCATTTTATGCTTTCCCCTCCAAAATTACGCATCACGCCAATTAGTATTCGCTTCATAAACCACTCTATTATAATCAACCTTGGCCATCATTTCAAGGCTGATGATCATCTTCGGTAGATTGCTGCATGGCAGCTACCTGCCGAAGAGTCCTGCATGCCTGCTCGTAACGGAACCTCAACGGTTCGGTTATGCCATACGCCTCGCGGATATCGTCATCGTTCGCGGAGCCGTAAACCGTAAGCAGCAAGGTAAGATGGAGCGCCGCCGCATAGCTGTCGACCGTCTCGTCGTCCTCTCTTTGCATCCACTGATAGGCCGAAGTTCCATACAGAAATTGGAGACTTTCCTTCCACAGCTCCCTGGCAAAATGAGGAAGCGTCGGATCGTCGGCTTCGGTGACGGCTTCCACCCGCTCCAGAATCCGGATGACGGGCTGCGGAAAATCATCCAGCGCCAGCGGCGTCGCCTCTATATCAAGCTCCACCTTCTCGCCCATCCGGTCTAGCATGACCATTCCCGATATCTCCCGCTTCTTCAGGCATTGCAAAGCCTTGAATTGAACGACCGGGTGAATGGTCTTGCCGCTCGAGAGCCAGTCCAGCATAACCTGGTCCACTTCCTGCGAGTGTATGTATGCCGCTCGTTCCAGCGCCAGGATCTGCTGGTCGATCATCGGATGATGCTCCATAATATAGAGCACTTGCTTAATGTAAGCCTCATCTTGCTCGGGCGGGTTCAAGAGCTGCTCCCGGAAGCTCTCTTCGCTCTCTCCCGCCTCATTGTCGGCGCCGGTCGGCATAGCCGCGTCTTCGGAGCCCGGAAAAGCCATTTCCAGCCAGGTAAGGAGGCTGCCCCATTCCTCGTAATGCCGTTCATCCTCACCGCGGCACTGCAGCAGGAAGCGGAGCAGATTTTTGGCTTCGCCGTATTGCTCGGATTCCAGCATGCGGGTGAGCTGAATTTGATAATGATCCAGCATCTTCGGAAATAAATATACGTTGTCTGATGTAGTTATGGTATCACCGCCTTATCGGTCAAACCGTATCATTCTTCTGCCTATTGCTTGCGTTCGATTATATCACGGAACCTATAAATATAAAAACTTAGTTCCCTTAAGTCTTGATTTTCTATTCACGCCTATGCTATATTTACCAAGCGAATTTGATTCGCGGATGTAATTTAAGACTTTTTCAAAAATCACCTCTTGCCAAACCAAGCAACTTAATGCTATACTCATTCTTACGTGTCCCAGTAGCTCAGCCGGATAGAGCACACGCCTTCTAAGCGTGCGGTCGGGGGTTCGAATCCCTCCTGGGACGCCATTTCATAGCCATTAATCACAAACCCGCACTTCCTTGCTAAACAAGGAGATGCGGGTTTTTTGTCGTTTCCGGGTAAATCCCCATCTGAGCTTCCTTCAACGAAATCCCCCTGTTACGCTTCAACTCCGCAACTGCTGATGGACGCGCTGTTCCTTGCCATGACGTCATTGGTTTTCCGATTGGCGAGAACGGTTTTCTCGTGGGTCACGCCCCAGTCCCTCATAAGCACGATCAGCGGCCTTAACGTTTCGCCAAACTCCGTAAGCGAGTATTCCACCCTTGGCGGGATCTCCTTGTAAATTTCCCTATGGATGACGCCGTCGCTTTCCAGCTCCCGCAATTGCAGCGTAAGCATGCGCTGCGTAATCCGGGGAAACAGCCTGCGCAGCTCGTTAAAGCGTTTGGGCCCATCCGTCAAATGGTATAAAATAACGCCTTTCCACTTCCCGCCGATGACGTCCACCGTAACGGTTACCGGGCACCCGAAATTAATGATATCCGTTTTATTGTCCATAATTAAGATTCTCCTTTGCACGAAGCCGTATTGTCTTTGACGTTCCTATAGTATCTTTTTTAATACTATAGCACAATTTTGATATTATCCGACAAAATTGTGCGTACTTGTTGCCTTGCATGCGTGAATGTAAGATCTAATTTATCAACGCGTTGATGAATACCCGATATTCGAAAGGAAGACTCCAACGATGAATAACATGCAAAAAAAGAAAGAAATTCTGGATGCCTTCGCATTCCGTCATGCCACCAAGCAATTTGATCCCGACCGGAAAATTTCCGATGAGGATTTTCAATTTATATTGGAAACGGGAAGACTTTCCCCCAGCTCCGTCGGGTTTGAGGCGTGGAAATTCCTCGTTGTTCAGAACGAAGAGCTTCGGATGAAGATTCGCGAAGTCGCGTTCGGCGGACAAGGACAGCTCCCGACCGCAAGCCACCTGGTCCTTCTCCTTGCCCGCAAGGACGTAAGATACGATTCCGAATATGTCGAATACATTTACAAGAATATTAAAGGTTTGTCCGATGAGGCGTTCAAGTCCATTCCCGCGGTGTACAAGGAGTTTCAAGAAAACGATATCCGCATTCTGGAGAACGAAAGAGCGCTGATAGACTGGTCTTCCAAGCAAACGTATATCCCGCTAGCCAATATGATGACGGCAGCCGCGCAAATCGGCATCGATTCCTGCCCGATGGAAGGTTACAACAAAGAAAAGGTTACGGCTATTCTAAAGAAGGCCGGCGTCCTGGACGAGGAGGTATACGACCTGTCGGTCATGGTTGCCTTCGGATACCGCGCGTCCGAGCCAAAACATCAGCAGGCCCGGCGTCCAATCGACGAAGTCGTTGAATGGGTGCATTAATACAAGAAACCCGCGTGCGCCTTGTATCTCAAGGCGCACGCGGGTCAAGGCAACGCGGCAATCTCCGTCCGTAGGCGGGGTGCTCGTTTTAAATCCGGAGAATTATAAGTCACGGTTAGAGAGAAAACTATACATGCTTAGATTATAAAAAAACGAAGACCCGAATGGGCACCGTCCTGCTGAATGATTATACGGCAGCGGCGGTTTTGTCCGTTACGAATTGATAAAGCTTTTCCACCTGCTCGTCCGTCATATCGCCGCTATTGTCATACACGAGGATGGATGATTGCGGGATATCCCAGTTAATCTCGGGTACAAAAGCAACGCGTTTCTCGAATTGCGACCAGTTGTCGAGCTTCCATTGGTCGCGGTCGGTATGGCGTCCAATAATGCGATTCTTTTGCAGCTCGATGTTGTCGAGCGTGACCACGATCACCTTAACATCCACCTGCGATTTTGTCAGCCCCGCTGCCGTAATGACTTCCTCAATCCAAGCTTTATTTTTAAGCTCCGCCGTAAAAGGAGAGATCATAAAGACGTTTTGACCTGCTGCAAGATTCTCGATGCAAATGTCCTTGGTTGTGTCATATTCCAGATCACGAAGGTTTTGTTTGTAGAAATCCGAATCGCGGTCGTTCTTGTCGAGGCCGTTACGCTCCAGCATCGCCTCAACAAACCGCCCGCCTACCGTATCGCGATCCAGAAATGCCGCCGGAATGCGCTCGGAAATTTTTCTGGCTACGGTTGTCTTGCCCGTACCTGCCACACCTACGAAAAACACTAACTTTTGCAATGCTTGATGCCTCCACTATAAAACTAGTTTTATCCTCTCATTGTACCACTCCTCGCCTAATAAAGGTATCACAAAGCTAACAAAATCCGTCATTTTCGGACAATCCCCTTACAAAAAAAGGATAATGTTCTCCTAAGAGCGTCCATTATCCCTGAATTGGTCTATTTTATAGACGGCCAGGATCCAAAATCCCCATAACCTCAACATGCTTGCGCGTAGTCTCTGTTCCGTGCTCATGAATAAACAAGTAGATATCGTGGAGAATGGCGTCGTAGCCGGCATTCATCCGTTTGTCGCTTGGCAGATCCTGCAGTGTGCCCACCGCGTAATTGAAATGCCCTGTTATCGCTTCGTCCATGCTGGATAAATCCTCGAACATGACTTGCAGCTGATTAAATTCCTCATCGTTTGCCGTAATCTCCAGCTCGTAGGAGGCCGCTCCCTGATCCCGCAAAATTTGCCCGGCCTGGACCGAGACATAATATTTTTTACGCTCATTGCCTGACATAGGTAAATACTCAGCTCCTTTTCACAAACATGCGCTTTTAGCATCCCCCGGCGGACAGACATTTTATCCCTTTTTTCCGCATATAACGGATATTATCGCTACAGGAGTCCAGCAGAAGAGAGGAATGAGATTATGTGTGGAATAACCGGCTGGATCGATTGGACCCGGGATTTAACGCAGGACAGCAGCAGCCTGATCAAAATGACCGAGACATTAGCGCTGCGCGGTCCTGATGCGTCGGGTACATGGATTTCATCCCATTGCGCGCTTGGCCACCGCAGGCTTAGCGTTATTGATCCCGAGAATGGCGCTCAGCCGATGATTCGGCGCTCGGGCGATGACACATATGTCGTTGTCTATAACGGCGAGCTTTACAACGCGCTTGAACTGAGGAAAGAGCTGGAGGACCGCGGCAGAACCTTTACGACCCACTGCGATACGGAAGTTCTTCTGGTGTCCTATATGGAATGGGGCAAGGCTTGCGTCGAACGGTTCAACGGCATTTTTGCATTTGCGATTTGGGACGTTACCGAACAGGAGATGTTCCTGGCCCGCGACAGACTAGGCGTAAAACCGTTGTTCATCAGCTTTGCGGATGGACTTTTTATTTTTGGTTCCGAGCAAAAGGCCATTCTGGCCCACCCGGCTGTGAAAGCGGAGGTTGGGGCCGAAGGCTTGGCGGAAATCTTTATTATCGGTCCTGCCCGCACGCCGGGCCAGGGAGTCTATAAGGACATCACGGAGCTGCTGCCGGGACAATGCATGACGGTTACCCGCTCCGGCATCCGCAAGACCAAATATTGGAGCCTTGAGGCCATCCCCCACGAAGAGGATGTCGAAGCTACCGCCGAGCATGTTCGCGAGCTCTTGAAGGATACGACCGAGCGGCAGCTTGTATCGGATGTGCCGGTTGGCACGCTGCTCTCCGGGGGACTCGACTCGAGCGCGTTAACGGCGCTGGCCGTGCGTTATTACGAACAGACCGGCCAAGGCAATGTAAATACGTATTCCGTCGACTACCGGGATAACGACAAGCATTTCAAGGCGCATGCGTTCCAGCCGAACAGCGACGCTCCTTGGATCGAGCGCATGGTCTCCCACCTGGATACGATTCATCATTCGATCCAGTTCGATACGCCGGAGCTGGTTGGCGCGCTCCGAGACGCCACGCTGGCACGCGATTTGCCGGGCATGGCAGACGTTGACGCCTCCCTCCTATTGTTTTGCCGCGAGATCAAAAAAGGCGCTACCGTTGCGATCTCCGGCGAAGCGGCGGATGAAATCTTCGGCGGTTATCCGTGGTTCCACCGGGAGGAAGCGCTAAGCGCCGATACATTCCCATGGTCTCTTGCCTCCTCGATGCGGGCAGATCTGCTTGCGCCGGACGTTGCGGCATGGATCAAACCGATTGACTATATTAACGACCGTTATGCGCAAGCCATTGCCGAAGTGCCTCATCTGGACGGGGAATCCGAAACGGTACGCAAAATGCGCAAAATGTCTTACCTGAACATCACCCGTTTCATGCCGACCCTGCTTGACCGGAAGGACCGGATGAGCATGGCTGCCGGATTGGAGGTGCGGGTGCCGTTCTGCGACCACCGGCTTGTGCAGTATGTCTGGAATATCCCTTGGGAAATCAAAACGGCCGGCGACCGCGAGAAGGGCATTCTTCGCCGGGCGCTGCGAGGCGTGCTGCCCGACGATGTGCTGACGCGCAAGAAAAGCCCTTATCCAAAGACGCATAATCCGAATTACCTCGCGGCCGTAAAAGGGCTTGTGCTTGATATATTAAACGATCCTTCCTCACCGCTGCTTCCGCTTATTAATGTAAGCAGGATCAGAGAGCTGGCCGAATCGGATTCGGCAAAATCGAATATACCGTGGTTTGGTCAGCTGATGTCGGGGCCGCAGCTGTTTGCTTATTTGTATCAGGTGAATACTTGGCTGAAGGAGTATGGGGTAAGCGTAAAGTGAACGTGAAGCGATAAACGATAATCGCCGCGCATTCGAATGTTTTTCCGGCCGCTGTTGTTCCCCTCCAGAATCATTCGATCGTTCCGCTCACCAAACCTTAAAAGGGAGAATAAAAAACGTCACCGGTATAATCCGGTGACGTTTTTTTGCATGGTTACTTGTTGGCAAGCTTCTCGATCAGCTTAGCGAGAGCATTGCCGCGATGGCTGATCGCCTGCTTCTCTTCCTTGGACAGCTCCGCCATCGAGCGGTTAAGCTGGGGAAGCCAGAATAACGGATCGTAGCCGAAGCCGCCTTCTCCGCGAGGCTTCTCGGCAATATAGCCGTCAACGGTGCCTTCGGTCTCGACGAAATCCCCGGTTGCCGGATCGTATAGAGCGAGTACGCAGACGAATTGCGCCGGGCTTAACAGTCTTGTGCCGTCCGCCAGAGTGCCGGCTGCATCCGGCGCATTCAGTCGCCCAAGCTCTTCAAGCAGCTTGGCGTTGTTAGATGCGTCGGTAGCGCCTTCGCCGGAATAGCGGGCCGAATAAACTCCCGGAGCTCCGCCAAGCGCCGTCACCCGAAGGCCGGAATCATCGGCGAGCACCGGCACTTTAAATGCGTCCCCGGCCGCTTTCGCTTTAATCCGGGCATTGGCGGAGAAGGTATCGCCATCTTCCACGATATCCGGGAAATCCGGATATTCGTTCAGGCTGACAACCGTCCGGCCCAGCTTGGAGAAGGCATGGGCGAATTCCTTTGCCTTGCCCTCGTTTTTCGTCGCAATCAATATAGGCTGTGCCACTTCGTTACCCTCCGATCCGGTCCGCAATCTCACCCAGTACCGCACGCTGCTTCTCGATCAATTCCTCGATCCCGCCTTCTGCCAGCTCGAGCAGCTTGTTAAGCTCTTCGCGCGAGAACGGCGAATCCTCCCCCGTGCCTTGCAGCTCGACAAATTTGCCTTCCCCGGTCATAACCACATTCATGTCGACCTTCGCTTTGGAATCCTCATCGTAGTTCAGATCCAGCAGCTCGCGTTCCTGAATAACGCCAACGCTAACCGAAGCGAGAAAAGCCGTAATCGGATATTTGGCAAAGGTCGTTGTTTTGGAAAGCTTGTTAACGGCGAGGCACAGCGCTACAAAAGCGCCCGTAATCGACGTCGTGCGCGTGCCTCCATCGGCCTGAATAACGTCGCAGTCAAGAGTAATCGTCCGTTCGCCCAGCGCTTGCAAATCTACGACGGAGCGCAGAGCGCGCCCGATCAGACGCTGAATCTCCATCGTACGGCCCGACAGCTTGCCTTTTGCCGACTCCCGGTGGTTACGCGAATGGGTTGCTCGCGGAAGCATGGAATATTCGGCCGTAATCCAGCCCTTGCCTTGTCCTTTCATGAAAGGCGGAACCCGCTCCTCGACGCTGGCCGTACAAATGACCTTTGTGTCGCCGACCTCAATCAGTACGGAGCCTTCCGCATATTTGTTTACGCTTGTCGTTATCGTAACGGGCCGAAGCTGGTTCGGTTGCCGACCGTCTGTCCGCATTCTTTTGTTCCTCCTGAATCATTTGCTTTTGCTTATGTACTGGCTATGCAATCTTTCCTATTTTATCAAAGCATCCCGCGAAAAGCATCTTTTCCGGCAAAAAACAGTCCCGACCGGTCTCAGAGACCAGTACGGGACTGCTTTTCTTCGTGATGCTTGCTTAGCTTTTAATCGCGTTGACATGATGCGGACGGGATACGGGCTTGCTGTAATCCACGTTATTCTCGTCGGTGACATTCTGGCCGTTCAGCGTAATTTGAACTTGGGCGGCACCCGTGTTCTCCGTAATCGACAGAACGATCGCTTCAAGCATCTCGGCCGGAGCAGGGAGCCCCGTCTCAAACGCTTGATCCTTCAGGTCTACCGTTACCGTGTCATCCTTCTGGTTGATGCTGTTCACTTTCACGTCGTTGGTAAGAACGGCAGTCAGATTTTTAGCGTTCAGCGGACCGGTAATCAGCTGCTCCATAGCGGCTTGCGCGGTCGACTCGTCGGAACGGTTTATCAAACGCGTAACCGGTACATAATATTGTTCATCATTTGCGGTTTGCGACGAGAAGTAGAGCGTGACCGGCGTGGAGTTCAAATAATTGACTCCGTCAGCCGCTTCAAGGTTGATCCCTACGGAACGCGTAAGCGGCTCGTCAAGCGGGAAGCCGCCCTCCGGCATTTCCGGCAGCTTGGCGCCGTCGTACCACAGCTCTACGCCTTTTGCTCCCATAGCCGTCAGTGTCCAAGTAATGGCTTCAACGATCGTACGCTCGTCCGTTGCAGGATAATCCGTGAACGTTCCGCCAAATTCTACCGTTGCGACTTGCGTTTTTGGATCGATGTGAAGCGACTTCACTTCCGTGCCTTTCGGCAGTACCGCGCGGAAATCTTCCGGCAGCTGGCTCGCGAAGCTTCCGCCATCCACCATAATTTCGAGAGCTTTCTTGCCGGCTTCCTCTACCGCATTTTCGGTAAGCGATGCTTTGAGCGATACCGGCGCGAGGTAGCCGTTACGGTCCTCCAGATACACGGTCAGATTGGAATCATCGTCTTGTCCAGGCATAACAGCCTGTCCGGTATTTGTGCCGTCTACGTTGCCTGTTGAAGCGGTTTGCTGAGGCGGGTCGATCTCCCCTTTTGTATCCTGCGTAATCAAGCCGCATCCTGTTGCAAGAATGGGGAAAACCAGCACACCGCAAATTGCTGCACGGCGAATCCATCTTGTTTGAGTCATTGAACTTTCCTCCCAAAATTAGTTATTGCCTGCTCGGCGACTTTGTACATTTGTTGATTTGTAGTACTATGTATACGAGCCCTTCCCTTTTTTAGACCAGTTTTGTCCACAAAATCTGAGGGGGTAACAAAATTGTTCAATCAAGTCACTTACAGCTTAAACAGCCGCGAGGTCGCGGAAGCCACCAACCTATGGCTCGACAAGCGCGGCGTATCCAAAACATCCATTGCACAGCTCGTGCATTTTCTTCAGAAGGATTATTATCCTGAACTGACGCTGGACGAGTGCATCAGCAACGTGGAAGCCGTTCTGTCCAAGAGAGAGGTGCAGAATGCCGTATTAACCGGCATCCAGCTTGATCTTCTGGCTGAAGAAGGCAAGCTGATGGCTCCTTTGCAAGAGATGGTCCGAAATGACGAAGGCCTGTACGGCTGCGATGAAATATTGGCTCTTTCCATCGTTAACGTATACGGCAGCATCGGGTTTACCAATTTCGGTTACATCGATAAGCTGAAGCCGGGCATTCTGAAAAAGCTGAACGACAAGAACGACGGTCAAATCCATACTTTCCTGGATGATATCGTCGGAGCAATTGCCGCTGCGGCCGCAAGCCGTCTGGCTCATCGCAAGCAAGCCGGACGCGAAGAAGAAGCGGAACGATTGAAGGAATAGAAACTTGGCACAAAAAGCTGTCCTGCATTTGCAGGACAGCTTTTTCTTTGAGCCTCTTCCCTCTGAGCCTTTTCTATATTCTGGAATAGTTTATTAATATAGCAAGATAGAGAGGAGTGACCAGGCAGATGAAAGAGAGGAATGAGAGACATATCGAATGGCATGCCTCCGGCATTACCCGGGAAGACAGAGAACATTTGAATGGTCACCAGAGCTGTATCCTGTGGCTGACCGGCTTGTCCGGATCCGGCAAATCGACCGTTGCCGCAGCTATAGAGAAGGAGCTTTTCAAGCAGCGCTCCCGCGCTTATATTCTGGACGGAGACAATCTGCGGCACGGAATAAACGGGGATCTTGGCTTCGGTCCGGAGGAACGGTCGGAAAATATCCGCAGAATTGGCGAAATAGCGAAGCTGCTCGCCGATGCCGGCATCATCACGATTGTGGCCGCGATCTCTCCCTACAGACAAGACCGGGACAAAGTGCGGGCATCATGCACACCGGGCGATTTTATCGAGGTATACGTGCAATGCACCATGCGAGAATGCGAGCGCAGAGATCCGAAAGGCTTGTACAAAAAAACGCGAACCGGGGAAATCAAATATTTTACAGGCATTTCTGCGCCGTATGAGCCGCGTCTTCAGGCAGAGCTTGTGCTTAAGACGGATGAACGCACCGTAGCCGATTCGGTTTCCGAAGTGATTGCCTTCATCCAGCGCCGGCAGCTTATCAATTCGAGCCCGGAAGAAGGAATGGATACATGAACGACAATAAGCTGCTGCTCTATTTGCATATCCCCAAAACGACCGGCTCCTCGTTCACCCAGGCCATCACCGATAATTGCCCGAATACCGTTCATTTCTACAAGTTATCCAACGTATTCCAATTACAGGCTGAGCTCGGCAATGCGGATGCCTTATGCGGTCATTTCCAATATGGCGTCCATCACTATACGGACCGTCCTTATCAATATGTGACGATGCTCCGTCTTCCCGTGGAGCGGACGCTTTCCTATTTTTATTTCAAATACAAATGATCTTGAATACTGTAATTTGCAAGCCAGGGTGATAGCCGGGCAAATCGGAAATCCTTTCCCGAGTTTCAAAAAAGCCCGCGACATCCTAAACGATCAATTCGCCTTCGCTGGTTTTAGAGAGCAATATGATCTTTCTTTATTTTTGTTTATGCAGAAGATGAACTGGAAGCCGAAGCATTTCTCTAAGGTTAACGTGACTCCCAACCGCCCGGCAGATCTTAAGTTGTCCAGCGAAGCGGCGAAGATCGTCCTTCTCAAAAACGAGGTGGATCGTCAGCTGTATGAACATGCTTACCGGAAATTTAACGAAAAGATACTCGATTTGACCTATGACCAAGAAAAGCAGCTTAAGGCTTACTTGAAAGAAGCAAAAAAACAATCCGCTTCCGCAACGAAAAAAAGGCTTCACAACCGTGAAGCCAAGCCTTCTCTCCCTCTATTCGGCAGTCCGGAACATGACCGTATCCGGCGTACCTGTCCGGATCAGTTTCCCTCGCTTCTCCAAATAATGAAGATGGGCGATCGTTTCCGACATCGCAAAGCGCAAATTATGAGGGTTCGTCCGCAGATGACCGCCAAACAGATGCTCGCATACCTCAAACGCGCTGTTTGGCACTCTTAGCATCTCCCATAACTTGTCCAGCCGCCGCGCATGATGCTGTTTGATTTCCTGAATCCGGTTGGCAAATTCGGCGAACGGCTCCCGATGGCCGGGAAAAGCCAGCTTCACCTTGTATCCGGACAGTTCGTCCAGACTGCTTAAGAAACAACCAAGCGGATCCTCTTCCTCACCCGGATTAAACGCAATGTTTGGCGTAATATGAGGCAACACTTGATCCCCGCAAAGCATAAGTTCCTTATCGGGCTCGTAGAAGCACAGCTGTCCGAAAGCATGCCCCGGAGCATCGATCATCTGCCACTGCGTTCCTCCAAGCCGAATAGTCCCGCCGGCTTTCAAATAAGTGACTTCCGGCTGAGGCGATACTTGCCGGACAAAGCCGTCCAGGTTGTTCTTTATGTCGAGCGTCAGCTCATCCGGCATCCCGTGGATGGCGAAATGCGCGCGGAGCTCATCCGCGTACGTGCTGCTCTCTCCCCACAAACGCCGCGTATAACCGTGGGAACGTTCCGATATATATACGGGCGCGCCGGTCCGCTCTTGGAAATACCCGGCTAGACCGTAATGGTCCGGATGCTGGTGCGTAAGCACAATCCGCTTGATTTGCTCCATGGTTAGAGCGTGGTTGAGGAATACTTCCTCCCAAGCCGCAAGCGCCTCATCCGTATGAAGACCGGGATCGATAACGGTATACGTCCCGTCCTCCTCAGGAATCAAATAGCTGTTAACCCATTTTAATGAAAAAGGAAGCGGAATTTTCGCCTGAATCCATCCGCCGTCCCATACCTTCGTCTCCACCGTCATGGATGCCGAGCCCTCCCTATAAGCCATTCAACCATCGTAATCTCTGCCGACAGTCTAGTATTCGCTGAACTTCCCGTACTTACTTGCTTACTGCGCTGGAATAAGCCGGGTTGTATGCTGAAGATCGGAAATCGCCGCGGCGCCGATTCCGAACATGGCTGCGCGAAGCTCAAATTCGATACGCTCGAACTGCTCAATGAGCTGCTCGACCGATACCCTCGCCTCCCCGTTTGCCGCGCGCGGAAGAAGCGCCCGTCCAAAGCCGGCAATATCGGCACCGAGCGCAATCGATTTCGCCGCGTCTACGCCGTGCTTTAGACCTCCGCTAGCGATTACCGTCGTTTCCGGCAGCCGGGCTTTCACTTCCCTGATGCTCTCGGCTGTCGGTATTCCCCAGCTTGCGAAAGCTTCGGCGGCCAACCTGCGCATGGGATCGTTCTGGCGGTGCTTTTCCACCTGGCTCCAGGACGTGCCTCCCGCTCCCGCTACGTCTATAAAAGCCGCTCCTGTCGAAGCAAGAGCCGCAGCCGTATCCGCGTCAATTCCCCATCCTACTTCTTTAATGCCTACAGGTACGGACAAAGCGCGGCACACCTCCTCAATCCGGGGCAGCAACGCGCGAAAGTTCGTATCCCCCTCAGGCTGAAATACTTCCTGCATGCTGTTCAGATGCAGGACAAGAGCATCGGCCTCCGCCATTTCCACCGCCCTGAGGCACGCATCGACCCCATACCCGTAGTTGAGCTGAACGGCGCCCAGATTTGCGATCACGGGAACGGAAGGCGCGATATCTCTTATATAAAAGGAAGCCGCCATTTCCTCCTGTTCAATAGCTGCTCTCATCGACCCCAGGCCAATGGCCCACCCTCTTGTTTCCGCCGCTTCGGCCAGGCGCCGGTTAATCGCGCCTGCTTCGTTTGTGCCCCCTGTCATCGAACTAACCAGCAGCGGCGTACGCATGCGGCGCCCCAGCCATTCCGTATCCAGCCTGATATCGTCAAACGCGATTTCGGGAAGGGCGTTATGACGGAAACGAAATTGGTCAAACCCCGTTTCAATCCCTTCACCCGCTACGTTCTCCTGCAGGCAGATGCGGATATGCTCGCTTTTGCGTTTCGATGTGGAAGCGCTTGCCCCCGATATTTGCTCTACTGTCATATAGGGCAATCCTCCTATTTGTATAGCCAACCTCCGCCGTATGCCTAAATGCCGCAGGCATTTAAGCATAAGCTTTAAGCTTTGCGAGAATACTTTTGTTCATCATAACCCAGCGATCGGGAACGGAGCAAGGATAGGTCAAGGACAGACGATAATTTTGACGTTTACAATCATTAAAATGAAATTTACAATCAATTTTGTTGTTAAAACGAATAATATATTTTAGAATAGAATCAAATGAGAATGAGGGGGCATCTTCCGTGAACATACGAATTTTTGACACGCAATCAGAGCTCGACGCCTTTGCGGCCGATCTTTTTATCGATATCGTTAAAGCCAAGCCAAATGCGGTACTAGGTCTTGCAACAGGATCGACACCCGTGGGCATTTATGCCAAAATGGTAGAGAAATACCGGAAAGGCGACGTATCCTTCGCCAGAGTTACGACATTTAACCTCGACGAATACGTCGGGCTTAAGCCTTATAACGATCAAAGCTACGCCTATTATATGAACAAGCATTTATTCGCTCATATCGATATTCCGGATACGCAGACCTTCCTTCCGAACGGCATGGCGGAGGATCTTGAAGCAGAGTGCGCGCAGTATGACCGCATGCTGCTGGATCGGCAGATCGATGTCCAGCTTCTTGGGATTGGCCATAACGGCCATATCGGCTTTAACGAGCCGGATCACGCTTTATCGGGGGAAACCCACGTCGTGAAGCTGAAGGAGGAGACGCGGGAAGCGAATGCGAGATTTTTCGCCAGCATGGACGAAGTGCCGGAATACGCGATTACGATGGGCGTGGGATCGATTCTGAAAGCAAATTCGATTGTTCTCGTGGTACGCGGCGCGGATAAAGCGGATATCGTCAAACAAGCGTTGACCGGACCCATTACGACGGAGGTACCGGCATCCTTGCTTCAGACGCATCCGCGCGTTACCGTGCTCCTTGACCGCGAGGCAGGAAGGATGTTGGGATAATGACACAACCAGGCGGCAAATCGCTGCTTATTCACAACGTACGGATCGTTCTGGAAAACCGGGTAACCGCAGGCAGCGTAAGCATCAAGGACGGCATTATTGCCGGCGTGAACGAAGGTAAGGAAGATACAGCAGGCTTTGATCATGTTATGGACGGACAAGGAGCATGGCTGCTTCCTGGCTTTATCGATGTCCACGTGCATGGCGGATTTGGCGGAGATTTCATGGATGCCAATGAAGAAAGCTACGACACGATCACGAAGTTCCATGCTTCCCAAGGCACTACCGGGATGCTGGCTACAACCGTAACGGCCTCGCAGGAAGCGATTGAAGCGGTATTCCAGGCAACCAGCGCTTATATGAAAAAAGATATGCCGTACGCCCCGCTGCTTGGCGTCCACCTGGAAGGACCTTTTATCAGCCTCAAGTGGATTGGGGCCCAGAATCCCGCATTCCTGTCGCCGCCTCGTCTCGACTGGCTGGAGGATTGGACAGCGCGTTATCCGGGCATTCTCAAGCTTCTGACGCTCGCCCCCGAGAATGAAGGCGCCATCGAAGCGATTAAGTGGCTGTCCGACCATCAAGTGGTTGTCGCATGCGGTCATACCGATGCAACCTTTGAAGTGATGACGCAAGCAGCGGAAGCCGGACTTACGCATGCCGTTCATACCTATAATGCCATGCGCCCGCTTCATCACCGCGAGCCGGGTACCGTAGGCGCCGTGCTGACCGATGACCGGATATACGCGGAACTTATCGCTGACGGCCATCACGTGCATCCGGGAGCGATCAAGCTGCTTGCTTCCTCCAAGCCGGAGGATAAGCTTATTCTTATTACCGATGCGATCTCCGCGGCCGGAAGACCGGATGGCTTGTACGACCTTGGAGGATTGCCCGTTATCGTGCAGGATGGCGTAGCAAGGCTGCAGGAAGGCAATTTGGCCGGCAGCAGCCTGACGATGATTAACGCATTCCGTTATATGCTGGAGAACTCCGGGTTATCCGTCAATGAGATCAGCCGTTATGCCAGCGCTAACCCTGCAAGGCAGCTTGGATTGTTCGAGTCGACCGGCTCCATCGCCGTTGGCAAGCAAGCAGACCTCGTCCTTGCCGAACCGGATTTCAGCAAAGTGCGATCGACATGGGTAAAAGGCAGACAGGTGTTTTCGGCCGAGTAAACAAACAAAAGAGCGGTTGAAGGATTATGTCCTTCAACCGCTCTTTCTATTCCTGCTCTGCTGCCACATGGACAACGATCCGATGCTGTCCGGCTTTGTCCGCCAGATCTCCCGTTAACGGCACATCGGTAATAAAAGCCTGCAGCTCGGGCAGCGCAGCGATCGAGAACAACGAGGTCTTGCCGACCTTCGTCTGATCAAATACCGCGTACGTCGTATGGGAACGCTTGATAAGCGCCTTTGCAATCTGGGCTTCCTGCTCCGAATACGTCGTAATGCCGCCGGCAGCGGATATGCCGTCGACCCCGATGAACATCTTGCCGATATTCAGATGCGCGACCATTCCTTCGCCAAGCGGCCCGCATAGCTCAAAGCTGTTATGCCGCATAATCCCGCCGGTTACGACAACCTGGACGCTGCTGCCCGCAAGCTCCATCGCGATATTGACGGCGTTGGTAACCACGGTGATCCCGCTCCGCAGCTTAAGAAGCTTGGCAAGCAGATAGTTCGTGGTTCCGCCCGACAAGCCAATCACATCGCCCTCTTCGATAAGCGATGCGGCCTTGGCGGCGATACGCTCTTTCTCCAAATACGACAGCCCTTCCCGTTCCGCAAACGCTGTGTCGCGGACCGTATTCATGCCGTCGTACATCGCGCCGCCGATGGTTCGGATGATCGGATACGCCGCTTCCATTTGCTCGAGATCGCGTCTAGCCGTTGCCTCCGAGCAATCAAAGCGTTCCACCAGCTCTTGAATCGTAATGCGTCCTTGCTGCTTGAGCAGCTGCAATATCGCTTCGCGTCGGCGCTGCCCCTTGGATCCAGAAACGTTCGAATCAACCATGGTTATCGCTCCACCCACGCTTTGGAGGACATGCGCTGTTCAACGGCGCTCCATTCCGGGAGAGCCTCCCAGTCGCCGCGCATTTGCACGACCAATGATCCGTTGATGCTGGCAAGGCCAACCGCTTCCACCGGCGTCATGCCTTTCATCACGCCAGCGAGGAAGCCCGCGCAGAAGCCGTCCCCTGCTCCAACCGTATCGACTACCTTCTCGGCCGGATAGAACGGAACGCTTGATTCCTCGCCGTTATCGAGGACAACCGTCGTGTCGTCTAGTCCTTTGATAACCGTAACAGCCTTCAGCTGCTTCAGCTTAGCTTTCACTTCTTCAAAGTCATCCGTCTGATACAGAAGCTTCAGCTCGTCCCAGCCCGGCAGGAAGTAGTCCGCTTCTTCAGCAAGAGGGAGCAGCACTTCGCGCGCTTCTTCAATCGACCAAAGCTTAAGGCGGAGATTCGGATCGAAACAAATCTTTACGCCGGCCTCTTTCGCAATCTGTACGGCCCGCAGCACCGTTTGCTTCGCGCTCTCGCTAAGAGCCGTGGTAATGCCCGTAATATGCAGCAGCTTGGCTCCGCGGATGTAATCCGCATCCAGCTCTTCGGGAGTCATCCGGCTAGCCGCGGAATGCTTGCGGTAGTAATGAACGGCAAGACGGCCCGCCACCTGCTCGCGGAACATCATGCCTGTCGGAGCCTCGTCGCTGAATTTGACGCGCGACACGTCTACGCCTTCCCCGCGAAGCGTTTTCACAATCATGCGGGCGAATGGATCGTTGCCAAGCGCCCCGAACCAGCCTACGGAGCAGCCGAGTCTCGCAAGCCCGATTGCCACGTTGCTCTCCGCGCCGCCGAAGCCTTGCTCCAGCGTTGTTGCCCGTTCCAGAGCTTTGTGCTCCTGCGGCATAAACAATGCCATCGATTCCCCAAAGGTTACTACGTCTGGTGATTGATGCACGATTTCTCCTCCTAAAAAGAATTACCATTATAGCGGCAATGTTAATAGCCGCTGTGGTAATTCTTACTTCGTAAGCATTGGCTTAAAGAATTACTACACAAGTAGTCATAATAATGACTGCTGTAGTAATTCTTGCTTCGTTAGCGTTGATTGTTACTTGTACATAGGGAAAGCCATGAAATAAATGACTACCACGTAAAGAATCAATACGATTAAGCTGAACGTGCGTGCTTTTGCGATATGGCCTGTCGCGCTTTGTCCGTCCTGAATCGAAGATACGATACGCTTAAGCGGCTTCGACATAATGCCGGATATGGCTGCGATCGCAAGGAACAAGACCGTTACGATGATCATCCAGGCAACGGAATAATCCGCCTGCGACATCATGTAGCCGCCCGTCAGCAGCTGAACAATAAGCGCATATTGCACAATCCGGTTTGCCGATACAAGGCCGTCAGCCAATCCGCCTTGTCCAAGGCCGGCAAGCTTTGTCGCTTTGCCGATCATGATCGGAAGAACGATATAAAAGCCCATTCCGACTGCCCCTAGCAAGTGTAAAAAGAAAAACACATCATTCATGAAATACCCTCCTGCATATGCGTAATCTACCAATAAGTATACTAAATGCCTGTCTGAAACACAAAGAGAAGCCTCAAGGAATACGCCATTTCCCAAGCATTTTCGGCAATGTTCAAGATTTCGTCTTAAAGCCGTGTTTGGCGATTACTCCATGGATAGCGAAATAATCGACTTCCTCCGGCAGGGCATCTTTAAGGGGCCTCAGCTTCTCCCATCCCAGCTCCCCGATAACCTGTACAATCCGGTCCTCGTACTGCTCCGGAATGATACGGCTCCAATCGAGCTCATACCCTTCTTCCGCGCAACGGATTAAATGGCCCTCAATCGTCACCCGGCTGAGTCCACGCTCTTCCGCAATCGCAGCTGTTTCCAGACCGGCGTTAAACCGCTCCAGCGTCTGAACATGGCTTGGGGTTTCCTCCGAGGTTGACGTTGGACGCGCTGCCGGCTGCCGTCTTGGCGCTGCGCTAATGCTAGCCGTAGCGCTACCGCCCTCGCTACCGGCATACGCCTGAATAATGGCGAGCACCTCCTCGCCGTATTTGCTTGCCTTTGCCGCGCCAATCCCTTTCGTCTGCATCAGCTGCTCTTCCGTAACGGGCCGGACATCGGCCAGCTCCTTCAGCGTCGCGTCAAAGAACAGCATAAACGGAGGTACATTCTCTCTGGCCGCCGCTTCCTTACGCCAATTCTTGAGGGCATCGAACAGAGGCGAAGAGGCTGCTCCGCCTTCTCCCGAAGCGCTTCGGCGAACGCTCGTCCGAAGACGCTGCATAACGGTCTCTTTGCCCTCCAGTACGGGCAGAGCGTTTGCCGTTAGCGATACGGTCGGGTACTGGCCTTCGCTCATCCGGAGATAACCTTCCGCCACCAGCCAGTACAGCCAGTCGGCAATCTCCTTCTCCGGCCAATTGCCGAAGAGCCCGTAAGTGGTCAGGCGGTCGAGGCCGAACTCGAGCAGACGTTTGTCCCTTGAGCCTTTGAGCACCTTGGCCGCCATCGTAACGCCAAACCGCCCTTTCATCCGGCCAACGCAGGATAAGGCCTTCTGCGCTTCGGCCGTCCGGTCAACCAGCTCGCTTTTATCCAGACAGTTGCTGCATTTTCCGCAAGGCTCAACGCCCTTCTCGCCGAAATAATCGACGATGTATTGCTGAAGACAGCGCTGCGTGCGGCTGTAATTCATCATGTTGTGAAGCTTGGACAGCTGGACCGACTTCCGGTATTCATCTCCCATACCCTGTTCGATCAGGAAACGCTGCACCTGCACATCCTGCGGTTCGAACAGCAGCACGCATTCGCTCTCCTCGCCGTCCCGGCCGGCGCGTCCCGCTTCCTGGTAGTAGGACTCGATATCGCCCGGCATCTGCCAGTGAATGACGTAACGGACATTAGGCTTGTCGATCCCCATTCCGAAAGCGTTCGTGGCTACCATAATGCGGATCTCGTCAAACCGGAAGCGTTCCTGCGTCTCCGCGCGTTCCGTATCGGACAACCCGCCATGATACTTACCCGCCGCAATTCCTTTTCGAACAAGCAGCTCCTGCACCTGCTCCGCTTCTTTTCTGGTAGCCGTATAAATAATGCCGGATTGATCCTCCCGCTCGCGCAAAAACTGCTGCAGGAAATTTTTCTTGTCCCCTCCGCTTACAACCGAGAGAGACAGATTGGGCCTTGCAAAGCCGGTCACAAACACATTCGGCTCACGCAAACCAAGCATCGCCGTAATGTCCGCGGCTACCTCCTGAGTCGCTGTCGCCGTAAAAGCCGCAACAAGCGGGCGGTTCGGCATTTTTCCGATCCAGCCTGCCAGCTGCCGGTAGCTTGGACGGAAGTCATGCCCCCACTGCGATACGCAGTGGGCTTCGTCGATTGCGATCATTGGGATATGCAGCTGCTCGGACAAGGTTGTGAACATAGGCGCATCCAGCCGCTCCGGCGCGACGTACAGCATTTTGTACTCGCCTCGAAGCGCATTGCGGAGAACGGTCCGGTATTCTTCCGCTCCTAAGGAGCTGTTCAGAAACGCCGCGGGCACGCCAAGCCGGTTTAAGGCATCAACCTGATCTTTCATCAACGATATAAGCGGCGAAATGACTATCGAGGTCCCAGGCATAAGCAAGGACGGAATCTGGTAACAGATCGACTTCCCTCCGCCTGTCGGCAGAATGGCAAGCGTATCTCGTCCCTCCAATATCCCTTCGATAATACCCTCTTGGCCCGGACGAAACGTATCGTACCCGTAGACCCTTTTCAGCTCGCTACGTGCCTGCTGAAGCACGTCGATTCCCCCTTCCGTAATCACAATAAGGACCCTGGCAGCAATGTGTCAGGGTCCTCCCAAACGAAACTTTATGAGTATAAGGCTTATTGGTTAGCCCGTCACTACTTTAATTACATTTTGAACGGATTCCGCCGATTTGTCCAGAGCGGCTTTTTCTTCCGCGGTCAGCTCAAGCTCGATAACCCTCTCGATACCGTCTCCGCCGATAATCGTAGGCACGCCCATAAACAGGTTGTTGTAGCCGTATTCGCCTTCAAGCAGGGCAATAACCGGCAGAATGCGCTTCTTATCCTTCAGGATCGCTTCCGTCATTTGAACCAGCGATGCCGCAGGCGCGTAATAGGCCGAGCCGTTGCCCAGCAAATTAACAATCTCGCCGCCGCCAACGCGGGAGCGCTGTACGATCGCTTCGATGCGGTCAGCCGGGATCAGCTTCTCGATCGGAATACCGCCTGCATTGGAGTACCGAACGAGCGGCACCATGTCGTCGCCATGCCCGCCTAGCACAAAACCGCGTACATCCTCCACGGAGACGTTCAGCTCCTGCGCGATAAAGGTGCAATAACGCGCGGTATCCAGAACCCCGGATTGGCCGATCACGCGATTTTTAGGAAAACCAAGCGTCTGGTAAGCCACGTAAGTCATCGCGTCTACCGGATTGGAGAGGATAATGACATAAGCATTTGGACTTGTTGCCTTTACGCTTTCGCACACCGAACGGACGATTCCTGCATTGGTGTTCACCAGGTCGTCGCGGCTCATTCCCGGTTTGCGGGCAACGCCAGCCGTAATGATAACGACATCGGAATCCTTCGTGTCTTCGTAATTGGATGTACCCGTAATGTTGGCGTCCAGGCCTTGAACCGGGGTTGATTCCAGCATATCAAGCGCTTTGCCTTTTGTCGGATTCTCCAGTTGGGGAATGTCGACCAGCACGATATCGCCAAGTTCCTTCTGGGCGGCCATCAGAGCCGTGGTTGCGCCTGTAAAGCCCGCACCTACTACCGTAATTTTTCTGCGTTTAATAGCCATTCATATAACCCTCCTATACTTGTATTAACATCTGCATTATTGCCGAAAGTCATCCAAATAAGATAGAAGATAAGGGAAAAAAGCTTGTTTAATGGCAAAAAAAGAGGGGGCAATAATGCCCCCCGCTTTTTGTAAACTACATGTTTTTAATGACTTCGTCAGCAAATGCCGAGCATTTCACTTCGGTAGCGCCTTCCATCAGGCGTGCGAAGTCGTAAGTAACGGTTTTGTTGTTGATCGAAGTTTCCATGCCTTTATAGATGAGGTCAGCCGCTTCTTGCCAGCCCAGATGCTCAAGCATCATAACGCCGGACAGGATAACGGAACCTGGGTTAACTACGTCTTTGTCCGCGTATTTAGGAGCAGTACCATGAGTAGCTTCGAAGATTGCATGGCCAGTCAGGTAGTTGATGTTAGCGCCCGGAGCGATACCGATACCGCCAACTTGTGCAGCCAGAGCGTCGGACAGATAGTCGCCGTTCAGGTTCAGCGTTGCGATTACGTCGAAGTCGGTTGGACGAGTCAGAACTTGCTGCAGAGCGATGTCGGCAATCGCGTCTTTTACGATGATTTTGCCAGCAGCTTCAGCATCTGCTTGCGCTTTGTTTGCAGCGTCAGTGCCTTCTGCTTCTTTAATGCGGTCGTATTGACCCCAAGTGAAAGTTTTGTCCGCGAACTCTTGCTCAGCCACTTCGTAGCCCCAGTTCTTGAACGCGCCTTCCGTATATTTCATGATGTTGCCTTTGTGTACGAGCGTAACGGACTTCTTGCCGTGTTTGATCGCGTATTCGATTGCAGCGCGCGCAAGACGTTGGGAGCCTTCTTTGGATACTGGCTTAATGCCGATACCGGAAGTTTCAGGGAAACGGATTTTGTTAACGCCCATTTCGTTTTGCAGGAATGCGATCACTTTCTTCACTTGCTCGGAGCCTTCTTGGTACTCGATACCTGCATAGATGTCTTCCGTGTTCTCGCGGAAGATAACCATGTCAACCAGCTCAGGGCGTTTAACCGGGGATGGTACGCCAGCGAAGTAACGAACCGGACGAAGGCAAGTGTACAGGTCAAGCTCTTGGCGAAGCGCAACGTTCAGGGAACGGATACCGCCGCCGATTGGCGTAGTCAAAGGACCTTTGATAGCAACGATGTATTCACGGATTGCAGTCAGCGTATCAGCTGGCAGCCATTCGCCGAACTCGTTGAATGCTTTTTCTCCTGCGAACACTTCGTACCAAGCGATTTTTTTGCTGCCGCCGTATGCTTTCTCTACAGCCGCGTCAAGCACGCGCTTCGATGCGCGCCAGATGTCGCGGCCCGTGCCGTCGCCTTCGATGAAAGGAATGATTGGGTTGTTAGGTACTTGGAGAGCACCGTTATCAATTGTAATTTGCTCGCCTTCTGTTGGAAGGGCGTATTTCTCGAATTGTGCCATTAGAATAAAATCCTCCTTAAGGGTATGTAAGCCGCGCCTTGTAATTAGCGCTGCTCGATTGGAATATATTTCGCGTTAACCGGGCCGACATAATCAGCGCGAGGGCGAATCAGACGGTTGTTTTCGTATTGCTCAAGGATATGCGCGCTCCATCCCGAAACGCGGCTGATTGCGAAGATCGGCGTGAACAGGTCGCGAGGAATACCCAATGTAGTGTAAACCGATGCCGAGTAGAAATCAACATTTGGTTTCAGACCTTTTTGGCCGGTAACCATGTCTTCGATCTTAATGGACATCTCGTACAGCTCCATGTTGCCTGTCAGTTTGCCCAGCTCGCGGGACATTTTTTGCAGGTGCTTCGCGCGCGGGTCGCCGTCTTTATAGACGCGGTGGCCAAAGCCCATGATTTTTTGTTTGTTCGCAAGCGCGTTGTTGATGTAGCCTTCAACGTTCTCCATCGAACCGATTTCCTCGAGCATCACCATTACCGCTTCGTTAGCGCCGCCGTGCAGAGGGCCTTTCAGCGCGCCGATTGCGGAGGTTACGCCGGAATAGATATCGGACAAAGTCGCAACGGTTACGCGGGCTGCGAATGTCGAAGCGTTAAGCTCGTGGTCAGCATGCAGGACCAATGCTTGATCCAAGGCTTTAATCGCTACTTCGGCCGGCTCTTCGCCAGTCAGCATATACAGGAAGTTATAAGCGATCGATACGCCTTTTTTAGGAGCGATTGGCTCTTTGCCTTCGCGGATGCGGGCGAAAGCGGCCACAACCGTCGGCAGCTGGGCTTGCAGCTTGATTGCTTTCAGCTGATTCGCCTCGGGAGACATGTCGTTAGCGGATGCGTCGTACAAGGCAAGGCTCGATACCGCTGTGCGAAGCGCCGCCATCGAGTTAGTGCCTTGCGGATACAATTTAATTTGTTCGATTACTTGAGCAGGGATAGCCGCGTATTGATCCAGCTTTTGCTGCAAGCCTTCGAGCTCGGAACGATTCGGCAGCTTACCGTACCACAGCAGGTAGGCAACCTCTTCGAATGTCGCATTTTCTGCAAGATCATCAATATTAATACCGCGATATGTCAAGACTCCGTCGATAATGGAGCTGATCGACGAAGAAGCGGCCACAATTCCTTCAAGACCTTTAGTTGCTGTCATTCGTTCTCTCTCCTCTAACTTGAAAAGTTATTCGCCAAAAATAGTAAACCTCTCGTCGCTATTAATCATAAATGATTTTGACAGCGAAGTGAACAAAACCGGACATAGAAATGCTTTATCGGCGCTATAAAGTTTTTTTTCATTCCCTTTCTTCCACAAATTTCGCACGAATTGCTCCAGACGCATTTTTCCCTATTCCCCGCAAAAATACTCGCTTACCGGAATCATATTTCAATGTGATAGAATAGAAGAAATAACTCGCACGGAGGAACACGATGACAGAACAACGAATTGGCATCATCGACATCGGCTCGAACTCAGTCCGCCTTGTTGTCTACGAGCGGACGGCAAACGGCGCGCATCGCGTCATTGACGGAGGCAAGCGCCCTGCCCGCCTCGCGGAGCGCGTTGATGACGACGGCATTCTGGCCACGGATGCGATCGCCGAGCTGCTCGGCACCCTGAACCACTTCACCATGATTTGCGCCCATAACCGGACCGGGCATATCCGAGCGGTCGCGACTGCCGCCATCCGCAACGCGGCCAACCGGGCTGAAATTTTGGAAACGATTAAATCCGAAACCGGCCTTACGATCGAATTGCTAAGCGGCGAAGAAGAAGCTTCCTACGGCTTCCTCGGCATGATTAACGCCATGGATGTGCAGGACGGCTTTCTTGTCGATATCGGCGGAGGAAGCACGGAGGTCTCTTTGTTCCGCGGCCGCCAGCTCGTCCAATCGGTCTCTTTCCCGTTTGGCTGCGTCAGTCTGAACCGGAGCTATGCGGTAAAAGGGATGCTGAACGAAGAAGGACTAAAAAGCATTGAAGCGCTGGTCGCCGAAGCCGTCAAAAACGAGCCTTGGCTGACGAAAGCTCCTTCCCTGCCGCTTATTGCGGTAGGCGGAACCGCACGCGCAATGGGCAAAATTCATCAGGCCGCGACGAAGTACCCTTTCACCCAAACTCATAACTATCCGATGACGGGGCCAGATGCGGATGCCCTGTTTCAGGAGCTGTTCCTGACGCCGCTGGACAAACGCAAGAAGTTCCCTGGTCTGTCCAAGGACCGCGTAGATGTCATTGTGCCCGGCATTGCGGTGCTGCGTACCTTGTTCCGCCTGCTGAAGACCAGCCATTACCGCATCTGCGGCTCCGGACTTCGCGACGGCTTGTTCCATGCGACCCGTTTCCCGGGGCGTTCCCTGCATCAAGACGTGCTCGCGTTCAGCCTGCAGAACGTAATCGCTTTGCATCCTGCTGCGCCCAAGCAGCATGTGATGCAAGTTAACCGTCTGGCCCTGCAGCTCTACGATGAGCTGAGACCCGTGCATCTGCTTCCGAACCGGGCGAAGGTGCTGCTTGATGCCGCCTCCACTTTGTTCAAGATCGGCGCTTCCATTGATTATTACGAATTTGCGAAGCATACGTTCTATCTCATAGTGAACTCCCATCTCAACGGGCTTGCCCACCGGGAAATTCTTATGATTGCGGCTATAGCCTCTTACAAAAGCAAAAACCGGACCCGCCAGCAGCTTCTGGAGTACAAGGAACTGCTCGGCGAATCCGATATGGATACCATTTATAAGCTTGGCATTCTGCTCCAGCTGGCGGCAGCGCTTGACCGCAGCGAGACGCAAGCGCTCGGCCGATTGGAAGCCGTCCAATCCGGCAGCCAGCTTCTGCTTAATCCGCTGCGTTCCGAAGGAACGTTAGCCGTTGAAGCCCGGGAAGTCGAGGAGCTGTCCTCCGATTTCAAAAAGCTGTGGGGACTAGCTCCCGTTCTCGCCCTTCCCGACTATACGTAATTTTTCCACTGCGGAATCGACCTGGCTTCGAATTGACTGCGGAACGGCATCATTTCGTTCTTCACATGAACGTAGGTGCCGTTTGCCTGCAGCTCGCGGGCTTTCACGTTATCGTCCAGATTAAGCTGCAGCATGTTGATCAAGGTTTTGCGCAGATTCTCGTCAAATACGGGACTCATCAGCTCGATCCGGCGCGTCAGATTCCTCGTCATCCAGTCGGCGCTCGACAAGTAAACCTCTTCTTCTCCGCCGTTATGGAAGTACATCACCCTCGCATGCTCCAGGAACCGGTCCACGATACTGATTACGCGAATATTGTCGCTGCGTCCGGCTACGCCGGGTCTCAGGCAGCAGACGCCGCGGACAATCAAGTCAATCTTGACTCCGGCTTGCGAAGCCTCGTACAGCTTATCGATCATTTCCTGATTGGACAAGGAATTCATCTTGGCAATAATACGTGCCCTTTTACCCTGATCGGCGTTAGCAATCTCGCGGTCAATCAACCGGAACAGCTTCTCCTTCAAGTCTGTCGGAGCAACGCCAAACGCCTTCCATTCATATGGCGAGGAGTACCCGGTTACTTCATTAAACAAGGCTGAGGCATCGCTGCCGATAATCGGATGGGAAGTAAATAAACCGATATCCGTATACAACGTTGCCGTGCTGTCGTTGTAGTTGCCGGTTCCGACATGGACGTAGCGGCGCAGCGTGCCGCTTTCCCTGCGGACAACCAGACAAATCTTGGCATGCGTCTTGAGGCCGACCAGGCCGTAAACGACATGGCAGCCCGATTTCTCCAGCTGGCGCGCCCAGGCGATATTCCGCTCCTCGTCAAACCTCGCCTTAAGCTCCACAACCACCGTTACCTGCTTGCCTGCTTCCGCCGCCTTGGACAAAGCCTGTACAAGCGCGGATTGACCGCTGACACGGTATAACGTCATCTTGATCGCCAATACGTTAGGGTCTTCCGCAGCCAGGTCGATAAAATCATTAACCGCTTCAAACGACTCGTAGGGGTGATACATCAGCACGTCGCGCTGGCGGATCACTTCGAACATATCGTCCGTCTCGTCGAATTCATGCGGATATACCGGCTCAAGACGGCTATAGCGAAGGTTGTCGTAGCCCGGGAGCGCGTTCGCAAATTTCATCAGGAAGCTGAGATCAAGAGGACCATCGATTTCTATCAGATTATCTTCAATCTCCAACTCTTCCTTCAAAATTTCAAGCGCCATCGGATGCATGCCTCTCGCGACTTCCAACCGCACGGGAATGCCCCAGCGTCTTCTGCGCAGCTCCTTCTCGATCTCCTCCAGAAGGTCTTCCGCCCCGTCTTCATTCAACGTAAGATCGGCATTGCGCGTAAGGCGGAACGCATGAACGGCGAAGGGAATGTAGCCGTTAAACAAAGTAGTGATATGATTTTCGATAAGATCCTCGAGCAGCACAAACTCCATCTTCTTGCTGTTTGTCCGTCCCGGTACCGGCACAAAGCGCTGCAGTATCGAAGGAACCTGTACGATAGCAAACAACGGCTCATCATCCTTGTCCGAATCCTCCCGCTGCAAAAGCACCGCCAAGTAGAGCTCTTTCGTATGCACGAGGGGGAATGGGCGGCTCTGGTCAACGGCCATCGGCGTTAACACGGGGAAAACAATTTCCTGAAAATATTCCGACACCGCCTTGGACTGGCTGACATTCAGTTCCTTGACGGTTGATATGATAATGCCTTCCCGCCCTAGAGAGCGAAATACTTCCCGGTACGTTTTGTATTGATCATAGACCATCTGGGTCGTGCGTTTGATCAGCCTTTTCCACAGCCCGGCAGGCGTATAGCCGGTAAAATCCATCTTCGTATAGCCCGCGCGGATCTGATCCTGAATGCCGGCTACTCGAACACTCATGAATTCATCCAGATTGCTGGATACAATGGATAAAAATTTGGCGCGTTCAAGCAGTGGATTATTCGATTCCTGTGCTTCCTGCAGCACTCTGCGGTTAAATTCAATCCAGCTCAAATCCCGGTTCACATAGTGGGACAATTGTCTTGTCATTCCTCACGCCTCCCCAATTATGCCCCTATTATGACAGATGACTATTATAGGAATATTAACGATTTGTAAAGATCAAGTTAAAGCTCGATGCTCCGGTTACAGCGAAACCATGGACTGCAGCAAAGAATATAATTCCGGCAGGCCTTTATCCAATCTTGCGGGCCGCCATTTCTCGTTTACCCAGACATGCTTTGTTCCGCCGGCTACCAGCCGCTCCCCCGGAAGATCCTCGTACCGCTCTGCAATCGCAGGATGAAATTGATCCAGACTCACCTTGCGGATTTCCGATTCAAAGGAAAGACGCACAGGCGAAAAATCCGATATACGCGTACAAATCAGCACCGTATCGTCGTATCGGGCCGGAAGCTCGTACTGGCACTGAAGATCCACAACAGGAAGCAGCAGGCCTTGCTGCTCGATGGTTTTGTAGTCATATCCCGCTGAACGAATCAGCTCGGTACGGCCAATTTCAAACCAGGTTATGTAATTGGCATGAAAAACAACCCCCATTTGATCCGTTTCCTGATAACGAACGCGCAGAGGATGAAGGAACCATTGTTGTGACGTCATGATGAAGCCCCCCCTATATTATTACGAACTTGAGGTCGAAAAAATTAGCTTTGTTTACAAAACGCAAACATAAATCGAGCATATGTATATACCTCTGTATGTGAAACAAAAGCGACGGTGAATGGCTCACCCTCGCTTCTGTTCTTCTCTGATTCCAAAGAGAAATATGAAATTCGTTATTACAGGACTTTAGCTTGTCCGGAGTATACAACGCCAGTCTCGCCATAGACCGTTACTTCCGTACCGTCCATCAGCAGTTCCGTTGCATTCGAGATGCCCAGAATAACCGGAATACCCAGGTTAATGCCGCATACGGCTGCATGGCTTGTAATACCGCCTTGCTCTGTAATAACAGCTGCCGCTTTTTCGAAAGCAGGCATATATTCTTTATCCGTCGATACCGTAACCAGGATCGAACCGGACGTTACGCGCGCGTTTGCTTCTTCGGGCGTGCGCGCAACCACGATGCGGCCGGTAGCCGTTTGGCTGCCGATGCCTTGGCCTTGAGCCAGAAGCTCGCCAACATGGTGGATCTTAATCAGGTTGGTTGTGCCTGCGCGGCCAACCGGAACACCTGCCGTAATAACGATTGTATCGCCAAGGCTGATCAAGCCCGTGCTTCGCGCGCCATCAACCGCGTTCTCGAACATGGCGTCCGTTGTTTCCGCGATTTCGCCAAGAACCGGTTTAACGCCCCAGATCAGAGCCAGACGTCGCATCACCTTCTCATCGTTTGTTACCGCGATGATTGGCGCTTTCGGACGGTATTTGGATACCATGCGAGCTGTGAAGCCGCTTTGCGTCGAAGTCACGATTGCAGCAGCGTTCAGGTCCAGAGCGGATACGGCAACCGCCTGGCTGATCGCTTCCGTAACGGAAGTTTGTTGAGCGTTCGCTTGCTTCGTGAAGATTTCACGGTATTCCAGAGCCGCTTCCGCACGCTCGGCAATACGGGACATCGTTGTTACCGCTTCAACCGGGTATTTGCCGGCAGCCGTTTCGCCGGAGAGCATGATGGCGTCCGTGCCGTCGAAGATCGCGTTCGCCACGTCGCTTGCTTCCGCGCGTGTAGGACGCGGGTTGCGCTGCATCGAATCCAGCATTTGAGTAGCCGTGATGACCGGTTTGCCGGCACGGTTACATTTTTCGATCATTGTTTTTTGTACCAGCGGTACTTCTTCGGCCGGGATCTCCACGCCAAGGTCGCCGCGGGCAACCATCAGGCCGTCGGAAACTTCCAGAATCTCGTCGAGATTGTCAACGCCTTGTTGGTTCTCGATTTTGGAGATGATCTGGATGTGGCTTGCATTATGACGCTCAAGCAGCTCGCGAATTTCAAGCACGTCGCTTGCTTTACGAACGAACGATGCCGCCACGAAGTCGATGCCCATTTCGATACCGAAGATGATATCGTTAGCGTCTTTTTCGGTGATGCCCGGAAGGGAAATCGCAACGCCAGGGACGTTAACGCCTTTTTTGCTCTTGATTTGACCGCTGTTGTTGATGCGGCAAATAATTTCAGTGCCTTGCACTTCTTCGACCGTCAGGCCGATCAAGCCGTCATCGATCAGAATCGTCGAGCCTACGGAAACATCGTTAGGCAGGTTGTTGTAAGTGATAGGCACACGATGAATGTCGCCCAGAATCTCTTCCGTTGTCAGCGCAACGCGTTCGCCCGCCACGAGCTCGATCGGCTCTTCCTTCAGCTTGCCGAGACGAATCTCCGGCCCTTTCGTATCGAGCAGAATCGCTACGTTAGTTCCAAGCTCTTTGTTTGCGATACCGATGTTTTTGATCCGGTTGCCATGCTCTTCAAAGTCGCCGTGGGAGAAGTTCAGACGGGCAACGTTCATACCCGCTTTAATCAGTTTCTTCGTGTTTTCCAACGATTCGCTGGAAGGTCCAATCGTACATACAATCTTAGCTTTACGCATCTTTAAGTATCCTCCGTTTAGTGCCTGCTATAGTCATTATAGTCATTAATCGAAATCTTGAGCCGCAGCTTGTACGACAGCTTAAAAATTTTATGCCTTTGCCGGTTCCGTCATTGCGGGGGCTTCAGCCTCTTGCGGGGCTTGCGCAGCTTCCTGCGCTGCAGCTTCCGCCACTTGGAACTCGCCAATCTTGCGGAATTTATGGTAACGGTCTTCAATGAGTTGCTCGGGTGTCATCGGCAGAAGTTCCACCAAATGCTTCCACAATTTCTCCTTCAGCCGTTCCGCCGTGAACGCCAAATCGCGATGCGCGCCGCCTTGCGGCTCTTCTATGATGTCCTCGATCACTTCGAACTCGAGCAAATCTTTCGCCGTAATTTTCATCGCTTCAGCCGCAATATCCGCCTTGGATGCATCCTTCCACAGAATGGAAGCCGCGCCGTTAGGGGAAATTGCGGAGTAAATTGCATTCTCCAGCATCAGTACCCGGTTGCCTACGCCGAGGGCCAACGCCCCGCCGCTGCCGCCTTCACCGATAACGATGCAGACGATTGGCACGCCAAATCCGGCCATTTCTCTTAAGTTGCGGGCAATCGCTTCCGATTGGCCACGCTCCTCGGCCGTGTTGCCTGGGTAAGCGCCCTTGGTATCGATAAAAGTAACGATCGGGCGTTTGAATTTGTTTGCTTGCTGCATAAGGCGCAGCGCTTTCCGGAATCCTTCCGGATGGGGACTGCCAAAGAAACGGGCAATATTATCCTTCGTATCCTTGCCGCGCTGATGGCCGATTACCGTTACCGGCAGACCGTTCAGCTTGGCCAGACCGCCGACGATCGCCAGATCGTCCGCGAACAAACGGTCGCCATGGAGCTCGATAAAGTCCGTGAAGACCGCCTGAATGAAATCAAGCGAGGTCGGACGCTGGTGAAGACGCGCAATGTGCATCTTCTGCGCCGGGGTCATTTCGTTGTACAGCTCTTCTTCCATCTGCTTGCACTTCTCTTCAAGACGCGCTATCTCTTCTGAAAAGTCCATGCCGTTGCTCTCAGCCAGCGTCTTCAGCGTTGCGATTTTCTCTCGCAAATCGCTAATGGGCTTCTCGAACGGAAGCATCTGTTCAGCCGCCATGGGATAATCCCTCCCTTACGGTATGCATATCCAGCAGCTTGCCAAGCGTTGACTTCATATCCTTGCGGTGAACAACCAAGTCCAGCTGTCCATGCTGCATGTTGAACTCCGCCGTCTGGAAGTTGTCCGGCAGCTTCTGGCGAATCGTCTGTTCGATTACGATACGGCCCGCAAAACCCACAAGCGCGCCGGGCTCGGCCAAATTGTAGTCGCCAAGACTCGCAAAGCTGGCGGAAACCCCGCCCATCGTAGGATCCGTAAACACCGAAATGAACAAGCCGCCAGCCCCTTGAAACATGGAAAGAGCGGCGCTTGTCTTCGCCATTTGCATTAAGCTGAGTATACTTTCCTGCATGCGGGCGCCGCCCGATGTCGAGAAAATAAGAAGGGGCAGCTTCTTCTCATGCGCCGCTTCGATTGCTCTTGTTATTTTCTCGCCTACGACAGATCCCATGCTTCCGCTGAAAAAGTCAAAGCTCATGACCGCAACGACAACCGGATGGCCGTTAATGGCGCCTTCGCCCGTCACAACGGCTTCGCGCAGATTCGGATTCTTCTGCCGCTGCTGCTCGAGCTTCCCTTTGTACCCGGGGAATTCGAGCGGGTCGACAGATTCCATATCCGCGTCGTATTCATACAAACGCCCGTCATCAAGCGTCATTCCAATCCGTTCCCAAGCACTCAGACGGTAATGATGCCCGCACGACGAGCATACCTTCAAGTTCTTATCCAATTCTTTGCTGTACTGAATGGTGCCGCATTTGGAGCACTTATTCATTAGACCTTCCGGTATGTCGCGTTTAGGCCGCTCAGATGGGATGGTCGCATACTTCTTCTTTGAAAATAAGTCCTTAATTTGCAATGTGTGACACCTCTCAAGGCGCAATAGTATAAGGTATTACGGCTGCATGATGGAGTTAAATACTTCCTGTACCTCCTCCAACTCACCCGAAGGAACCAAAATCTCATATTGCTGTTTAGACAGATTAACTGGACGGACTTTTACGAGAAAGCCTTCTTCCGTAAGCCGCTTCTTGATGTTGTCCGCGATTCTAGCGGTTGGAGCGATGTAAATGACCGTCCACATTATGGTACCTCCTGAAAACTTTGCCCACAGCAAAGTTCGCATCTTCTAACAAGTCAATCCCGTTAAAGGCCATATGATGTCATAATGATACCACAGTCATGGCGAATCGGGCAAATGGTATCGGATGGCTTTTGGGTCCTGATGCGCGATCCTTGCTGATGCCGCCGCCGCCAGTCCTGCAACAAGATCATCGAGAAACACGTGAATTTTCTCGCCTTTCAGATTCAGCTGACGAATAATGCCGGGCTTTACTTTATCCAAATATCCGAAGCTCGTCAAGCCAATCATCCCATAAACATTCGTTATTCCTAGTGCCAAAGTCTCATCCACGCCGTACAGAGACTCGTCGGTTTCCATGATGGCCTGCAAAGGTTCCGGCAGCAAACGGCGTTCGGCCAGCTCGTCAAGAGCGATTCCCGTATACAGCACATATTGCACTTCGCGCTTTTCCAGTACGGCTCTTACGCTCTCTTCGCATTCGGCCACGGTTAAATCCGCATTGTAAGGACGCTGCAGCGTATATACAATTTCCGCAATATCGTCCACGCTTACTCCACGCTTTTGCAACCACTTTTCGATTCCGGACGTCATGTCCATCCCTCCCGCATATGCTTGTACGTTTTCATGCAACGTAAGCCGGGAAAAAGCAGCGGCAGCAGCCGCTTAATCCCACTTGTAACATTAAATGTATGCGGGAGGTAATAGAGTTGTGCATAAATTATCTGACAATTACGGCTCCTTGCCCAAGAAGCTGCTCAATGGCGCTGAATAATTGCGGAGAAGGCTTTGTCCGGTACGTTTCGCTTAGAGCAAGCGAGCGCTGCTCCCGTTCATAGAACAGTACCGTATCCAGTTGGCCGTGGTGGTCGGCCAGCAGCTTTTTCAGCTGCTCCAGCACATCCGGATGCTCGCGCGCGGCGGTAATCTTGATATAGACGCGCTGACGCTTCTTCTCGGCAGGCGGATTCGCGCGCTCGGCAGGCTCCGCCGGCCTTGCGGGCTGCGGTTTCCGGGCTGCGGAGGCCGCTTGTGCAGCCGGCGCCTGCCGGACTGCGGCGGCTTGCCCTTGCCCTTGCCCTTGCGGCGGATAACCGCCGCCTGCCGGCCTCGAAACGCGGGAGGCCGCTTGCTTCCGCATCCGCCCCACATGCTCGGCCAATTGCTCCCCGTCGGCCGACCCTTCCTGAAACGGCATAACATCCTCGATGATCAGCTTGAAGTCTTCGTCCTGATGCTGGACGGTAGCGTGAATAATCGCGAGGCCGCCCTTCACGAGACGATCCCCGCAGCGCTTCCATACAGCCGGGAATACGACGCCCTCAGCACGCATGACTCTGTCCTCTACTTCAATAAAGCCCATCGCATTTCCTTTTTTATTTGTAAACGGTTTAAGGGAAACCACTCTCGCCCCGATAACGGCAGAGGCCCCTTCCGCCGCTTCCCCCAGCTCCGCGAGCCGGTCCAGGCCAAGCGGCTCAAGCTGCTCCTCCACCGCGTCAAGCGGATGGCCGGACAGGTACAAGCCAAGCAGCTCGCGTTCCAGCTCCAGCTGCTCACCCGTTGAATACGGCCTAATATCCGGCAGCTCGACATCCCAGTTCTGCACCTCGTCAAAGCCGAACAGCTCGATCTGCAGCTCTTCCCTCTCCTTGCGCCATTTCAGCGCCGCTTCCACGGTCTCTTCCAGGGCGGCAAGCTGCTGCGCGCGGTGGCCGGGCAGCGACTCCATCGCCCCGGCTTGGATTAGCGACTCCAGCACGCGCTTGTTGACGACGCGCAGATCGACGCGTCGGCATAGATCAAGCAGACTGTCAAACGGCCGCTCGCGGCGCTCCTTCTCCAAGGCCTCGATGGCCTGGGTACCGACATTTTTGACGGCGGCAAGCCCAAACCTGACGGCTCCTTCAACCGGCGTAAACGTAACGCCGCTTTCATTCACGTCGGGAGGCAGCACCTCAATGCCCATCCGTCTGCATTCGTCCACGTATTCGGCGGTTTTCCGCTGATTGCCGGTAACGGAAGCAAGCATCGACGCCATAAACGGAATCGGATAATGAGCCTTCAGCCATGCCGTCTGAAAGGCAAGCACGCCGTACGCCGCGGCATGTGCGCGCGGGAAGCCGTAGTCCGCAAACCGGACGATCATATCGTAAACCAGATTGGCGTCCTCGCTGGTATAGCCTTCGCTTACGCTGCCTTTCACGAAATGCGCGCGCTGCTCGTCGAGCACCTCCCGCTTCTTCTTCGATACGGCGCGGCGCAGCAAATCCGCTTCGCCAAGGGAGAAGCCGGCCATGGCTGACGCAATCTGCATGATCTGCTCCTGATACACAATAATGCCGTAGGTATCCGACAGAATGGGCTCAAGAGAGGGGTGCGGATATTTGACCGGCGCAAGCCCATGCTTGCCCTGAATGTAATTCGGAATAAATTCCATCGGACCCGGACGGTATAAAGCAAGCACCGATACGATATCCTCGAATTCGCTGGGCTTCATCTCCTTCAATACGCGTCTGACCCCGGACGACTCCAGCTGGAAAATGCCCATCGTCTCGCCGCGCCCGAGCATCTCGTAGGTGGCCGGATCATTGTCCGGCACTGCGCGGAAATCAATCTCCCTGCCGTACAATCCTTTCACCCAAACGAGCGAACGCTCCAGAATGGATAACGTTCTCAGGCCGAGGAAGTCCATTTTCAATAGGCCAACCGCCTCGAGATGCTCCATCGAATACTGCGTAAGCGCCGTCCGCTCGCTTCCCGCCTGCAGCGGGACGTAATCGGTTAAGGGCCCGCCGGAGATAACGACGCCGGCCGCATGGGTAGAGGCGTGGCGCGGCATGCCCTCCACCTTCAGCGCCATCTTGATCATGGCATCGGTCCTCGGCTGACGTTCGCAGGCTTCGCGCAGCGCGTCGCTGACCCGAAGAGCTTCCTCAAGCGTAATATGAAGCTGGTTCGGAATCATCTTCGCCGCCCGGTCCACCTCCGCGAACGGCACGTTCATCGCGCGCCCAACGTCTCTGACGGCTGCTTTGGCAGCCATCGTGCCAAAGGTAATGATCTGCGCCACGTGCTCATCGCCGTATTTGGCCGAGACGTAAGCGATCACCTCATCGCGGCGCTCGTCGTTAAAGTCGATATCAATATCCGGCATCGTAATCCGTTCCGGATTCAGGAAGCGCTCGAAGAGCAGCTTGTACTTCAGCGGATCCACGTCGGTAATCCGGAGCACGTAAGCAACCAGGCTACCCGCTGACGAGCCCCGTCCCGGACCGGTCCGGATGCCCTGCTCATGGGCAAAGCGGACAAAATCCCATACGATCAGAAAATAGTCGCTGAAGCCCATATTTTCGATAACGGACAGCTCGTAAGCAAGCCTTGCTTCGGCCCGTTCCCGGAATGCAGGATCCTCCGCCCATTGCGGCAGCCCCGCATAACGGGTGGCTAAGCCGCTTCTGCAAAGCTCGGCCAAATACGCCGACGAAGTCATGCCGTCCGGTACCGGACGGAAGACCGGCAGCGCTGCCCGCCCAAACGTCAGCTCCAGCGAGCATTTGTCCGCGATTTCGGCTGTATGGCGAATCGCTTCCGGGACATGGCGGAACAAGAGCTCCATCTCTTCCCCGCTCTTCATATACAGCTGATCGGTCCCCATCTTCATCCGGTCCGTATCGTCCACCGACTTGCCTGTTCCGATGCAAATCAGAACATCCTGCACGGCGGCATCCTCCGGCGTCAAATAATGAACATCGTTGGTAGCCGCAAGCTTAATGCCCGTTTCCCGCGCCAATTCGATCATGGCTGCCGCCACTTTTTTCTGATCCAGCATGCCGTGATCCTGAAGCTCCAGGTAGAAATCGTCTCCGAAAATCCGTTTGTACCGCAATGCGGCCGATAGCGCCTCCTCCCGGCGGTCGTGAAGCAGATGCTGCGAGATTTCCCCGTGCAGACAGGAGCTTAGGCAGACCAGACCTTCCGAATGAGCCTCCAGGACCTCCGGGTCGATGCGAGGTTTATAGTGAAAGCCTTCCAGGTGGCCAATCGAGACCAGCTTCATCAGATTGCGGTAGCCGGTCTCGTTTTTGGCTAACAGAATTAAATGATAGATCGGATTATCCTTGCGCGTTCCCTTCTCGAAGCGGGATCCCGCCGTAAAATACATTTCGCAGCCGATAATCGGCTTGATGCCCTGTGCCAGGCATGCTCTATAAAAAGGAATAGCTCCGTACATGACACCGTGATCGGTAAGGGCAAGCGCCTTCATTCCCAGCCCGGCAGCCCTTGCCGCCAAGTCGCGGATCCGGGCTGCGCCGTCAAGCAAGCTATATTCGCTATGCACGTGCAAATGCACAAACGAGGAATCTATGTTGTTCATCCGCTGGCACCCTCTTTCGGTTCTTATTCCTTCTATTTTATCATAATAGACCGCACATAGCCCATAGAATGGTAGTAAGGCAGCCGGACAGGCTGGACTTTGCGCTAAAAGGCAGGTGTGCGTTGTGAACGTCATATTATCAAAGGCCGGGCTAGATTTTTTTATCGCCTTTGGCGTTGTTGTCGGAGGATCCATGCTGGCCGGAATCGGCTCGGTTTTTCTGCTGCTCCCGCCTACTTCCATGATGCTGAGCACGGCCGGGAATCTTAAAATTTGGGCGATTGTCGCGGCCGTCGGAGGATCTATCGATCCGATGCGCGTAATAGAAAGTAATATCGTGGAAGGGCATTTGTCGCCTGCCGTCCTTCAGGTTGCTTATATCGCCATCGCTTTTCTGGGAGCCCATATGGGAACCGAGTTTGTCAAGCTCATTTGCAAAGGGGCGGCTTGACGCATGCGCGTACCTCAGTTCGAGCGGTATGTCAAAGGGGTGCAGATGCTAGGCGTGCTGCTGCTTGGCATGCTGCTTGGCGCAATCATCTACAATTCCATTTACCACGCCCAATTCGAGGCGCTTGTAAATCTGAAGAGCGATCTTGAGGTTAAGCTGGAGCAGTCGGAATCGGATATAAGAAGCTTAACGCAATTCAAAAATCAGCATACCGTCATCAAAAGCGTCCTGCCCCGAATCGAAGAGGAAGCCGGCCAAAATACCGGCCGCCCCAAGCTGGATAAAGTGACGGAAGCGGAATTAATCAAGCGGATCAAGGCGGATCTTTCCGTTTTCCTCGGGCAAAGCATTTATGAAATCGACACGGACGCCCAGCTCGCGCGGAGATTATTGAGCAACAAGATTTATACCAATGTCCTTGAAAAAGACTATTCCATCGACATCACGACGATTCTGGTTGCGGAAAACAAGCTGCAGGTGTGGGTCAAAGTAAGGCTGTACGCGAGACCGCCTTCTTAAACGCATTTATTTCCGGTTTTGGGTGAATTCATGCTACAATAACGCCATCGAGACTACAAAAGGAGCTGTAGCAAAACATGGATTCACTCCTGCAATGGGTGTTTGCGCCGGGCATTATGATTACGCTCGCGCTTACCGTCTTTTTCAGCTTTAAATCCCGCCGCTCAACGGACATGCGCGCGCGCGGCCTTCATGCTTCGCGAATGAACATCAGCATGGGCTTTATGCTTATGTTTATCGCCGGCGTTCAGCTTTTCCTCTCCGGCACTTCGACGGCGCGTATCGTAATCGGGGCGATTTTCCTCGTGATCGGATTTTTTAATTTGTTTGCGGGGCTGCGCAACCATAGTATTTTTCGGACGATGCAGCAGTAGAGCGCGTTTTTTCTAAAAAGAATGAACACTGCGTGAACAAATATCTCTTCCAATCGCTGTTGGTTCCGGATTCCTCTCATTAGACGTAGGACAAGGCAGGTTTCCGGGAACCAAAGGCGAGCGCTTCGCTTTTCCAGAGATATTTGTTCACTCCGTTCACCTTTTTCGCATAAAAAAATCACTGCTGCCCGTCCTTGTGGGCAGCAGATTGAGCCGACCCGGCATTTCGCGGGTCGGCTTTTTTTGGGGAAGCGGAAAGTTTTCTTTTACTCAAAGTTGGCCTAGAGAAAAGGGCCTTCTTTTGCATATACTAAGCACATCTTACTACAGGAGGCTGATGTTAAATGATGAACTTATCGATTGTTTGCGCTGTTCATTTATCTCGGCCTATACGGAACGCCTTTTAGTATTAGAGACGAGCCGCGGGACCGAGAGGTCCTTGCGGTTTTTTTATCCGCAGGGGAATCCCTGCGGATTTTTTGTTTTATGCCATTCAACAAACTAAATCGATTAAAGAGGAGCATCCGATTTGAAACATAACGATACCTTGCAGCAGCATCAACAACATCTGGCCTACGGCTGGAACACCGATTGGGACAATAAAATGAAGCAAATCCTGCCAAGCGCTCGACAGCTGGAACCCGCCCGCGTGATCGCCCAGCATTCCCATTCTTATCAAATCATGACGCCGGACGGCGAGCATACCGCTACCGTTACCGGTAAATACGAATTTAACGCGACGCTGAAAAGCGATTTTCCCGCCGTGGGCGACTGGGTTATGGCAGAGAAGCTGCCGGGAGAGACTCGCTCGGTTATTCATCGCCTTCTGCCGCGACAAAGCGCAATGATCCGCAAAGCAGCCGGAAGCACGGTGGATGATCAGGTCGTTGGCGCCAATATGGATTATTTGTTTATTACAAACGCGTTGAACCAGGATTTTAACGTACGGAAAATGGAGCGTTACCTGATTGCGGCATGGGAAAGCGGCGCTTCACCGGTTATTCTGCTGACCAAAGCCGATCTGTGCGACGAGCCGGAAGCTTTGGCCGCACAAATGGAGAGCGCCGCCCCCGGCGTGCCGGTTCACCTCATTAGCGCCCTTCAGAACCAAGGAAAAGAGCAGCTTCTCCCTTATTTGCAGCCGGGCAAAACCATTGCCGTCACAGGCTCGTCCGGCGTCGGCAAGTCTACTCTCCTGAACTGGCTCGCGGATGACAACGTCATGGAAACCCAAGGCATCCGCGAAAACGATGCCCGCGGCCGCCATACGACAACGCACCGTGAGCTGTTCCTTCTGCCAAACGGAACGCTTGTCATGGATACGCCGGGCATGCGCGAGCTTCAGCTGTGGGATGCGCAGGACGGATTGGAGCAGGCTTTCTCCGATATCGAAGCTCTGGCGGCCGGTTGCCGTTACCGGGACTGCCGTCATGAGTCAGACCCTGGCTGCGCGGTCCTGCAAGCGATTGAAGACGGAACGCTTGAAGCGAAACGTCTCCACAACTATAGGAAGACAACCAAAGAACTTTCCCATCTTGCGCGCAAAGAAAACAGCCTCGCGAAAAAAGCCAAAAAAGCCGCAGGTTCTACCTCCCGCAATAGCGAGCGCAGAACAAAAGCCGGCGCTTGGGATTACGATTAACTTACCGCTCTTCCCTATAGCTTTATCAGCTGAAAATAGATTGCACGAAATGCAGTCTATCAGCCATTTTGGTGGGAAGCCGAAACGGTATAATGCACAGAATGCAGGATATTGCGCCCGACTGAATCAATGACGGCTACTTTTCTCGAATATGCTGCATTCCATGCAGGATATTTAGGATAACAGAGCAGATTCGCGCCATTATCGTGCATTTCGTGCAACGTATTTGAACTTGAACGAAAAGTCCAGATAAGTGACTAAAAACATTAAAAGGGCTGCCAAGCAATTGGCAGCCCTTTAACTATCTCTTATAAAGATGATTGATACGTATGGGGAAGGATGGAAGAAATGTATCTCCTGGAGGCGCGTTAGCGTTCGCCTTTGTAATCGTGAAATATCGCATAGGCGAGTTGATTCTAAAATTCACGATTACAACAGCGGCCGGAAGGAGATACATTTCTGTAAGACTGACCCTAATACGAATCAATCATCTGCGCCGTCATCATGGCCTTCGCCGCCAGCCCAGTCTGATCAATAAGCTCGATCTCGAGCTTCGTCGCTTTGCGGCTCATTTCGAGCGCGCGGGGGACAATCGTAATCTGGCTGTCGATCTGGACAGGCTTAACGAAGAAGGCCGTCATCCCGTCAATCAGGTAGTCCCGCTTGCCTGCGTCCCGGATCATCTGCCGTCCGGCCAAGGTCATCAAGGTGACCAAAATCCCTTCCGATACCATGCCAAGCGATCCGGACATCTGAGGCGTAATGGCTCCTTTGTAGAGCGGTACGCCATCCACTTCCTCCGCGTCAAAGCCGGACCAGATCAGATCGTCGAAGGTCTCTCCGATCTCCTGCTGCTTGCCGGCAAAACGGAGAGCGTCCAGCAGCTGCTGGCGGGTGACGACTCCAAGCAGCTTCCGATGACGGTCCACAATCGGCAGCAGGTCAATCCCTTCCGCCGCCATCGTATGCGCAGCCGATGTCACCGCAATATTAGGCGCGGCCGTGATCGGATGACGGGTCATCAGCTTGTCGATCGGACTGTCATCGGATGAGCCGGCTGCATCCTTGGAGGTCATCATGCCGACCACCCTGCCTCGGTCATCGATCACCGGAAAACGGTAATTACCTGTCTCGCGGCTCAGCTTGTGAAAGTCGAGCAGCGTATTGCCGGCCCGCAGCACATCGGCCGGCCTGCTGAACGTCATGAGATCTTCGATCAGCATGATTTTGCGCTTGATTAGCCGGTCGTACATCGCCCGGTTAATCATCGAAGCTACGGTAAACGTATCATGCCGGGACGAAATAATCGGCAGTCCGTTCTCGTTCGCGAGCGCCTTTACTTCCTCGCTTGGTTCGAATCCTCCCGTGATTAGAACGCCAGCTCCCTGCTCCAGTGCGCAGCGGTGCGCGCCACCCCGGTTGCCTACGATAAGCAGGCTGCCTTCATCGATATAGCGGAGCATCGCATCCAGCTCCATCGCTCCGATAACAAACTTGTGCAGCGACTTGTCGAGGCCGGAAGCGCCGCCGAATATATGCCCCTCAACGATCTCCGCCACTTCGCCGAAGGTCAGCTGATCCAGCGCCTCGCGTCTTCTCCGGTCAATGCGGACCGTCCCGATTCTTTCCTTCGTGCTGACAAGACCGGAAGCCTCCGCTTCCTTAATCGCCTTATAAGCGGTTCCTTCGCTCACGCCCAGCGCCTTGGCGATTGCCCTTACCGAGATTTTCTCGCCGATATCGAGCGTCTCTATGTATTGCAGAATTTGTTCGCGTTTCGTGCTCGTATCCATTCCGGAAACGGATGCCACCGGCACCGCCCTCCCCCAATTAAACCTTCGTTCGTTTCATTCCATTATACCAGTCGATAGAGACGGCAGCGACCTTTAGTCCCGCATCCACGTCTTCACCGTCTGCCCCGGTACAACGATATTTGTCGAACACCTGCTGGAGGGACTGCACCGTAAATGCTTCTTGCGTTCCTTTAAATATAAAGGAGTACCAATCATAATTGATAGGTACGGGATACTTCAGCTTCAGAATCGGATAATTCTCTATAATGACGGATTGAGGAGGGATCTCCGGATATTGGCTGGAAAACAAAAAAGAGCTCTTCTCGCTAAACGGTCTTGCGATCGTTTCCGACTGCAGGCTCATTTGGTATTCCACCTGCTGCGTGCGGGGATTCACCCTGCAATTAAAGCTGCCCTGCGCCTTTGCCGACTTATTGGTCTTATGTAAAATGCGGTACGTGAACTGCACCTGAAACCGCATATGCTGATAGTAAGTCTGTACGTTTCGAAAAAACTCAAACTCATCAACCATAAGCGTTGCTCCTTGTTAAAAAGTTCCTGTTTAGGAAATGATGTTAATAGGTAGAACCTTTTTACACAATTATAATAAAAAGCATAACCTTTAGTCAATGACTATAGGCACTATTTTTAATATGGACTATAAGACGTTGTTGCCGGGATAGGAAAGCTCTATCTTAAGGCTGAGGTGACGAATGTGAACGAAATCAGCCGAAATATCGGTGAAAATATACGGGCATTACGCAAACAAAGGGGCTTTAGCCAAGAGCAGCTGGCTCTGCGGGCGGAAATCAACGGCTCCTACATGGGTCAAGTGGAACGCGGCGAGAAGAGTCCAACGGTCGATGTCTTGAGCAAAATTGCCCATGCCCTCCAATGCCCGCTAGAGCAGCTGGTCCATATGCCCGGGACACCTCACGAGGAAAGCACCTACGCAGAGAAAATCGCTTCTCAGCTTCAGGGGTTATCCGTCAAGGAACAAGAAGCGGTGTACAAATTCGTCAAGCAGCTCGTCCAGTTCAAGGAAATCGATTAACATGCGTAAAATGCGCTTGCCGCAACCGCATCCTATTCTCAAAAAACGCAGCAAATGGAAAAAGCCCCCTTGCGGGGGCACTGGTTTTGCGTCTGGGCCTTAACCTCTTGCGCTTCGGTTCGAACCCCTGTTCACCGCCTGCTGCAGCCTGCGCTCCCAGGTATTCCTCTTCATCCGCTTAATGCGGTCCAGCTCCTTCTTCTTCTGCTCGTTCATCCAGAGCAGCGCATTTAAGTGAGCGGCAATGACGAGCAGCGCAAACAACGTCCACACTACCCCGAATATCGTCACAGCATTCCATGGACCCGCCAGATCCAATTTCGGCACCCCGTAGAACAGCATCGCCAATGCAATTGCCAAATAAATCACATGCCGGGCTTTTCCCCTCATTCCCTCAACTCCCGCTTCCTTAGCTTTTGCTTGTCCGCACCACTATCCTATGAAGACAAACCGCCGAATATGACTGCATAACTAATTTCTTTGGCCAATCACCAAGGTATAGATGTCCTCATATGATGAAGTAATTCGTGTAAAACACCTATGGGCCTTTATCCGCTTTTCGTCATCCTCCTGCTTGGAAGGAGATTTACACAATGCAAAAATCGAAAGTAGCCGTTCAGCTTATAAGCTCCGGCATGCTTCCGGAAGATACGATTATGCTCGGTGAAGCCTACCTGAAGCAATGGCATATTTCTCACAGCGTGTCGATCGTCTTGCGGTTCGGAACATTCAAGAAAACGGTGAAGGTAATACCGGTACCGAAGTACGACGGAATGCGCATGAACCAATCGCTTGCCAGACAGATGGGCATCCTTGGCAGCACCGCCCTTCGCCTGAGCTACGATTCCTCGTCTTCCACGCTCCGGCTTGGGCCTCTGATCGGCGTTCTGATCAGCCGTGATTATCCGAGTACGCCCGACAAACCGTTTGGCACCATTACGATGTTCTGCA
Organism: Paenibacillus sp. BK720; assembly: GCF_011761545.1. Lineage (NCBI taxonomy): Bacteria > Bacillati > Bacillota > Bacilli > Caryophanales > Paenibacillaceae > Paenibacillus > Paenibacillus sp. BK720. The sequence continues at coordinate 192,504 of NZ_JAASRQ010000004.1, forward strand.
AGGAATTGATCGACGGCTGCGCGAATCAGGGAGCGCATGTTTACTTTTTCACTCCGAACCATATTTCGGGAAGCAGCGACAAGCAGATCGAAGGCTGGACCTTTGCGAACGGTTGGAAGAGAGCAAAGCTTCCGCTGCCGGATGTCGTGAACAACCGCCTGACGTCCCGCAAGCTGGAGAGCCGTGCTCATGTGCAGCAGTTCTTCAAAGAGATAAAGAGTACGCATCACGTCAGCGTGTTTAACGAAAAGTTCCTGGACAAAATGGAAGTCTTCGATGCGCTGAAAAAGGATGAAAGCGTCCGCCGCTATTTGCCGGAATCCCACTTTCTCCGCAATTATACGACGCTGAAATCGATGTGCTCCCGTTACGCCAATGTATTCCTCAAGCCCTCCAAAGGCAGTCTCGGCAAAGGCATTATCCGAGTGACAAGGCTTGAGGGAGACAGCTATCAGGCGCATTTCACAACCGGCACGGGAACAAGGCGGCAGGTATATCCGAACCTTATGAAGCTGTTCTCGAACATTTCAACCAAGATGAAAACCATTAAATATCAAGCCCAGCAAGGACTTAATCTGATCGAGATCCAGAAGCGGCCGGTCGACTTCCGGGCTGTGGTCCAGAAGAACGCAACAGGCAAATGGACGCTGACATCGGTTGTCGCTCGTACCGCGAGCAGCCAGCATTTCGTCTCCAATCTCGCACGCGGCGGAACGCTCAGCACGGTTAGCGAAGCTGTCGCGCGCTCCAATATTTTCGCCGGCAAGGAAGGGGCCTCCAAACGTCTTCGAACAGCAGCACTAGCGATTGCCGAAGGCATCGATAAGCATATTCCGGCGCATTTCGGCGAGCTGGGAATCGATTTGGCGCTGGACACCAGCGGCCGCGTATGGCTGCTGGAGGTTAACTCCAAGCCTTCGAAAAGCGACAACACGCCTCTCAACCAGGAAAATGACAACAAGATCCGTCCATCGGTCCGGAACGTCATCCAATACTCCCGCTTCCTGTCGGGATTCTAACCGGAGGGCCTTATGAGGGCAACGCTTGTGAGGGTAGGACTGTATGTCGCTTCGATAGAGGCCGGCGCGGAGCCGGAGAATCAGGCATCAGGCAAAGCTTGCGGCATTAAGCTGCCGGAGCCGGCATTCGCGCAAAAGCTCAGCGAAGCGGCAGGCCGTCTCGCCATCGACCTGTATGTCTTCTCCCCCGCCGAATACGAGGAAAAAACCGGGCAGCTGACTGCCTTCCGGCTTCGTGACGGCGGCTGGGTGAAAGAACCCTGCCCGCTCCCGGATATTCTCTACGACCGCTGCTTCTATCGAACGGCTGAGGAACGCCTGCTCTGCAAAGCGGTGCTTGCCGCCATCCGTGAACAAAAGCCCGTGACGACGCTAAACGGAAGCCTTCCCGGCAAATGGGAGGTGTACGGTACGCTCCGACAGGACTCTGCACTGGCTCCGCTGCTCCCTTCCACAATCCGGCTCAACCGCCCGGACACTCTCCTGCGCCTTCTGAATAGTTATAACGGGGAGCTGTTTCTGAAGCCTTCAGCGGGCATGCAGGGCAAAGGGGCTGTTCATCTGAAGCTATCGCCATCGACCCGCGAGTGGATAGCCGCCGGACGAACCGGAAGCAATCTCCTGTTCCGGCATCGCTTCGCCCATTATTCCTCGTTGTCGCGCTGGATAAGACGATTTACGGGGAAGGCGTCGTATATCGCGCAGCCCTATCTGCGGCTGGCCGATCCTAACGGCAACCCGTTTGACCTTCGCGTGCTTGTGCAGAAAAACGGAAAAGGACGCTGGGGCGTTACCGGCGCGGCGGTTCGTGCCGGAAGCACAGGAAGCGTCACTTCCAATTTGCATGGCGGCGGCACGGCAAGCCAGCCCGCCGATTACCTGTCCCTTCTGTTTGGCGAAGCAAAGGCTGAACGGATGATGAACGAAATAACGGAAGCCAGCCTCCAGGCAGCAGAAAAGCTGGAGCACAACTACGGACGATTAGCCGAGCTGGGCATTGATTTCGGAATCGAGCCGGACGGACGAATATGGCTGCTGGAGGTCAACTCCAGACCGGGACGCTCCTCCTTTCAGCAATCCGGCGACGACGAGGCAGCGCGCCTGTCGGTGGAGCTGCCGCTCCGGTATGCCCGCCTGCTCGCGCAGCGGCTTAACAAACCTTTGATCATAAATGACTCCGCAACAGGTCAGATCCAAGACTGTCAGGTAGGCAGGAGGATCCGGTCTGATAACGTTCAGGAGGTTCACCCATGAGCTTGACAACTTGTAACGTTCATTTCTCGCAACAATCGGATAAAGTCATCTATTTATCCAACACGCTTCTCAAGGAGCTGAAGCTGTCCGGCAAAAAAACCGTTCACCTGAAGCTTGGCAAAGAAGTGATAACGACTGCCGTCAGGCCTGTCAGGCGACAAGGCAATCATCTTTATTTATCCGCCGGGGTCAGGCAATACATTCGGGTACCCAAAACGGGCAGCATCTTCGTCCACAAAAACGGCGAAAACGAGGTGCAGATCGGGCCGCTCATCGGCGTATTGAGCGATTCGGGCTATTCCCAATCGGATAGCCAGCCCTTTGGCATGAGAACAAATTTCATCAAGCAGATTATCCGTTCCGGCGACCGGAAGGCTTTTCTCTTCGGTTTTACCCCCCAGGATATCAATTGGCAGCAGGAGACGGTACTCGGCTACTTCCTCAACTCGCAGGGAGGCTGGTACCGCAAGACCGTTCCGCTGCCCGATGTCATCTATAACCGGCTCCGGAGCCGCAAAGCGGAGACGTCCAATTATATCGGGTCACTCCGCGAAAGGCTGCTTCGCAAGAAGATTCCTTTCTTCAACTGGGGCTTCTTCAACAAATCGGACGTGTATAAGCTGCTGGATAACGATCCGGAGGCTCTCCAGCATTTACCGGAATCCGTATCCGCCCCGACGGGCGAGAAGCTGAAGCAGCTTTTGGAGAAGCATCATTTCGTCTATTTCAAACCAACCGCAGGCAGCCTCGGCGTTGGCATTTACCGGCTCACCTATCATCCGAAGCGCGGCTACTTCGCCCGCTACCGGAAGAACGGAAAAAACGTCCTGCTGCGCTTCTCCTCCTTCAACAGCCTGTATAAAATGCTGCAGGCGCGTCACGGAGCAACCTTGAGCAGCTATGTGGCGCAGCAAGGGATCCGGCTGGTGGAAATCGACGGCTGTCCGCTCGACTTCCGCTTCCATATGCACAAGAACGGCAAGAACGAGTGGGTGCCGGCAGGCATCGGAGCGAAAAAAGCCGGAAAAGGCAGCGTTACGACCCATGTGAAAAACGGCGGCTCGCTTATGACGCCGGAGCAGGCGCTGAACCGCGCATTTGGCGCAAAAGGCAAAGAGATCCTGGAGAATGCGAAGAAGGTCTCCATCAAAATGGCTGAGGCGATTGAGCGTAATTATCCGCACCGGCTTGGCGAGCTGGGCCTCGATATCGGCATCGACAAGGATAACGATATCTGGATGTTCGAAGCCAATGCAAAGCCGGGACGCTCCATCTTCAAGCATCCTTCCCTCGAAGCGGAAGGCCGTGCATCCGTAGACTGCATCATCGATCATTGCTTGTACCTCAGCAAGTTTCAAGGAGGGAACAGCTAATGGAGCTTAGAGCATCGAAGAAAGAAGAGGTGTATGATCGGCCGGCTGGACGCCTGGTACTCGCCATACTGACGATTGAGAACGAGGAACAGTTATTCCGGGGTAACCGGAATAACTTCGCGGACATTATCAAAACGGGCCAGGAAAGAGGATTTCTCGTCTATGTGCTCACCGTAAAAAACCTGATCTTGAACCGTCCGAATCTGCGGGGATTTGTCTATAGTGAACAGAAGGATACATGGCAGCAGCGATTGCTGCCTTTCCCGGATATTATCTATAACCGGATTCCGCAGCGCGAGGACGAAATGCTTCCTGCCGTCCGCAACAAAATTGCGGCTTGCATGCGGGATCCGCGGATCAAATTGTTCAACCCTTCCTTCTTCAACAAATGGTATTTGTTCGAATGGCTGCGCGGCAGCAAGTCGACCAAACCGTTTATCCCGGCAACCCGCAAGCTGCTGACCGCAGCCAGGCTGGAGAGAATGCTGCAAAAGCATTCCTTCCTCTACCTGAAGCCGGAAAGCGGCAAAGCGGGGAAAGGCATTATGACCGTCAAGGTGCAGCCCGACAAGCCGCTTCCGTATTTGCTTAAGGTGCAGGAGAACAAAAAAAGCTCTACCTTTAGCTGCGCGGATTTTCAAAAGCTGTGGAACCGCATCAAGAAGGAATGCGGCAGCGAGCCTTATATCGCCCAGCAAGGCATTCAGCTTGCTTCCTTTAACGACCGCCGGTTTGATCTCAGGGCTCTCGTGCAAAAAAACGAACGCGGCAAATGGGATTTGACCGGCATCGGCGCAAGGGTAGCAGGGTCCTCCAGCATTACGACCCATGTCCCGAGGGGCGGCTCCATCGAAGATCCCGAGAAGCTGCTGAAAAGCTCCTTCAACGCCGATCAGGCGAGAAGGATACTGATTAAAGCCAAGCAAACCTCCATTATGATCGCCAGACAGATAGAAAAAGGGTCCGGCTTTATGCTTGGCGAAATGTCCATGGACCTGGGCATAGACAGTCAAGGCCATATCTGGTTTTTCGAAGCCAACTCCAAGCCGATGAAGTTTGACGAGCCGCATATCCGGCAGAAGTCGCTTGAACGGATTTTCCAATACAGCACCTATCTGGCCAGGATGAGAAACGAGCGAGTGAAGCAGGAGGCGACGAGATAATGGAACTGCAGCTGCTTACCCCCGAATTATGGGCGAAAGAACGCAAGAGACTCATTGATTTTGCCGTCCGTTTCGGGGAGAAGCGGCTTACGGTTGCAGCCATCCATTCTCTTCGCCGTCTGCCTCCCGAGCTGCTCTCGCAGGAGGAGAGCGGGACCGTTATGGCGGTTGCGCGGTTTGGCAGCCGGATCGTAGGACTTGGCTATGCGGAGGAAGCAGGCGAAAAGTGCTGCATCGTTGTAACCCACCCCGAGGCTCGCGGGCTTGGGGTCGGGAACGCGGTAATGGAAGCCATTATGAACAAGCTGGGAAGATTGACCTGCCAGGTTGCGCTCGACAACGTGCCCAGCCTGACTCTCTTCTTTCGCCTTGGCATGAAGGCGGTCTCCATGTCGACCGGACCTACCGGCAAGCCAACGCTGCGGTTCGAGTGGCTGCGGGATGAGGTTATGCCACCGACCGCCTCTTCTGCGCAGCATAAGTAAGCAGCACCGCGCCAGTGGCGAGGAGGCAGCCTACAAGACAAGCAGCCAAGCCGTAAGATAACGGGAAACCGAACAAGTCGTAATACCTCGGCTCGCCAAAGATCGTATTCACCATGGCAAGAGAGCCGTAATTGAAATCGACAATCGGCCAGATCAGCTTCTTGATCCCGTTGCTGAAATAATTAGACAGAGAGCCTGCAAGAAGAATAACCATCCCGATTCCGAATGCCGAGCTTTGACCCTTCAGCTTGGATGAGATAAAAGCAAGCGCCATGCTGAAAGCAGCAGCCGAAGCGATCAGCCACACGGCGCCCAGCAAGACAGTCCCGCCAATCGAGAAAGGAAGCGCGGAGGACTCAAACCCTTCCAGACTGCGAAGCGGCGCGGAAAAACCGCTTAAATCCCCGTACCCCAGCCAGGTCCCGATAAAGGATCCTATCAGATACGCAGCGGTAATAACGACGGCCGTTAGACCGGCGCTCAACAGCTTCGCCGTTACAATCTCCTTCCGGCCTTTTACCGTGCTTAGCAGAATGCTGTCCATCTCCGTTCGGACCTCCTGCGTGAACAACGGCGCCATGAAGTAGGTCAGGACAAGCAGCAGCAAAAAGACAATCATAAATCCGTCAAACCGGATAAAGAAGAAATTCCAGAAGATTGCATTCTCGAAAACCGGCTCGCCTATCGCAAGCTCGTTAGCCAGCTCCTTCGAATACAGCCTGTAATCGTACGTGGCGGTATGTTTTTCCTCTTCAAGCGATTCAAGCTTCTCCCGCAACGGATAGATGCCTTTGATATGATCTTGATCCTGCTCCGCCGGACCGTTCCAGTACTCATCCACCTTGCTGCCGAATGCCGCATAACGCACGTGGAACTTTAGTTCCGGATCACGATTGATCCTTACGCTCAGCCCTTCTCCCGTTCCGTATTTCGCAACAGCGGCATCGCGAATCCCCTGAGAAGAGGCAAGCTGCTCACGATCCAATGCCCCGCTATGCCCATCCAGCAATCGGGTATAGAGACTCACCGCCTTTTCCCCTTCCGAGCCACTGAGCTCGAATATCCCTTTTGCCGACACCCAGGCAACTCCCGTATAAATGACGAACAAGACCACAAGCAAAATAAGCTTGTTCCGGTTAACGAGCAGCTTTTTCATTTCGTAATGGAATAGCTTCATCCTTGCACCTCGGAATGGAATTCGTGCAAATAAGCATCTTCAAGACTAGGCAACGTAGGGACTGCATGCATAAATGGCTTGACGTCGCTGACAATACGCACCTCCATGCCGTCTGCTGCCGGCATAACATGGCTGATTAGATGGTCATTCTGATAGACCACCAGCTCGTCCACCGGCATGCGGGCCAGCCACACCTTGCCCTCCATGTCTTTCACGAAGTCTTCATTGCTTTGCATCCGGCCAACCTTGCCGGCTTTTATCATAACGGTCTCTTTGGCAATGGAATCAATGTCCGATACGATATGGGTGGAGAGAAGCACGGTCCGCTCGCGGGAGATGAACGAGATCAAATTCCGGAATTTGATTCGCTCATACGGATCGAGTCCTGCGGTTGGCTCGTCCAGAATAAGAATTTCCGGATCGTTCAACAGGCTTTGAGCGATTCCGAGCCGGCGCTTCATCCCCCCGGAATAATGGACGCATTTTCGCTCCAAATCTCCCGTCAGCCGCACCTGCTCGGCCAATTCGTTTATTTTCCGCTCCACCGCCATGCCCTTCAGCCCTTTCAGCGCGGCAATATATCGCAAATAGTCCCGTCCGGTGAACTCCGGGTAAAAGTCGAGGGACTGCGGCAAATAACCAAGCTTCATCCGATACTCGCGCTCGCATTGCTTCCGGTTCACGCCGTCTACCAGCACCTCTCCAACGCTTGCCTCCATTACACCTGCTAATATGCGGATTAGCGAGGATTTGCCCGCTCCGTTTGGCCCGAGCAGGCCGTATACGCCGTTGTCCATTTCAAAGCTGACGCCGGAGAGCGCCTGCTTCTTCCCGTAATGCTTGCTTACGCGGTCTACAGTCAGTTTCACGTTCTTCCCTCCGATTTGTCGTGGTTTCCATATGCCAATTGTAAGCCGCAGACCTAAATATACGGGTGAGAAAAGATAAACGATTTCTAAACGATTCGGAACATGAAGTGCTCAAACAAAAAGAAAACAACGGCAGACGGCCAGACAAATTTCCGGACCATTCTCGAACAACCTATAAACAATTTATAAACGAACAATAAAAAACCATACCGAGCGCGTAAGGCTCAAGCATGGTTATCTGTCTCTCTTAATGGTTCAGCCTGTATCCCGCACCCCAAACCGTCTCGATAATAGCGGGCTTGGACGGATCATCCTCAATCTTCTCCCGAATCCGGTTGATATGAACGGTAACGGTTGCGCTGTCGCCCGAATAGTCGTAACCCCATATTTTGTCGAACAGGGCGTCTTTGGAAAACACCCTATTCGGATGCTCGGCCAAAAATAAGAGAAGCTCAAACTCGCGATTCGGGAACCGGATTTCCCGCCCCGCCTTGTAGACCTTCCAGCTTCTCCGCTTGATAACCAGATCGGCAACCGTGATGTCCCCATCAGGATCTGCATTCCTGGATGAACCAATCAGCCGTTCATAACGGCTTAGATGAGACCTAACCCGGGCAACCAGCTCCGCAGGATCAAACGGCTTCGCAATATAATCGTCGGCGCCAAGCCCCAAACCTCTGATCTTGTCCATCGATTCCGTCCTTGCCGTTACCATCAGAATCGGAACATCGGTCTTATCCCGTACCTCCCGGCAAATATCGTATCCGTTCCGCCCGGGAAGCATCAGATCCAGCAGGATCAGATCGTAAGGATGCGCAAGAATGGCGGTAACGGCCTCTTTCCCGTCCGCGATAATCTCCGTCTCGAATCCGTTTATCTCCAGGTAATCTTTCTCCAGCATGGCGATATCCGGATCATCCTCAATGATTAAGATTTTACTCAACGCTTGCCTCCTCTCCGCCGGGCAGCACGATCTCGATCTGCAAGCCGTGATGGTTGCGGGCCGTGACCGTCCCGCCATGCCGTTCTACAATATAGTTCACGATATATAGTCCTAGTCCGCTGCTGTTCCCGTCCGTTTGAGTTCTCGCCTCATCCCCTCGCCAGAATTGCTCAAACAGATGAGGAAGATGCTCCTCCGGAACGCCTTGGCCATTGTCGGCGAATAACAGATGCTCCGAATCCCCTTCCCTCCAGACGGATACGTTCAAACGGAGAGGGCTTACCCCTGCGTATTTGATTGCATTTTCGGTCAGGTTCGCCATTACGCGGTTCATCTGTTCGCTATCCAGCCGTACGGGATGCGGAGCGGGTTCAATCCTGGCGGTCAAGGTTGCATTCATTTGCGCAAGCTCCTCATGAACCGCAGCCACATAATGGTGCGCAAACTGTCCCAGGTCCCGAAGTTTAAGCGCGAGCGGCAAATTGCCTGTTTCCAGACTCGAGTAATAAAAAAGCTTTTGTAGCAGCTTGTCCATTTCAGTCGACTTCTGATAAGCAATCTTCAAATATTGCTCTCTCTTCTCCTGCGTTTGGGCGACGCCGTCGCGAAGGCCCTTGATGTAGCCTTTGATGGAGGTAAGAGGCGTTCGCAGATCATGGGAGATGCCGGCAACAAGATCAATCCGCGCTTGTTCATAGGCATTGTTCTTCCGCCGTTCTTCCAGCAGATGCTCCTGCATGTGGTTAAAAGCCGTGCACACGGAGGCAAATTCGTCATTGCCCTTGTAAATAATCGGCTGGGCCAAATCACCGTTCTCGATTCGTCTCGCGCCTTCCGACAAGGCGTTCAGCGGGCGGAGAATCCGGTAAGCCATCCTGCGGGTAAACAGCTGGCTAAGCAGCACGATTACGACAATGACAGCTATACTGATTAGAATAGCCGGCTTCAAAATGGCATAGAAATTGCCGCCGCTTTTGTCCGCGGTTTGCTTCACGGCATAGATCAAATAACCTTCTTTATTCATCGCGATAAAAGTGGCGTCTTGCACTCTGCCTGCCAATGCGTCTTTGCCAAGCCGTATATTAGTTAGGCTGTTGATCCTATCCTCTCCGGAATCGGCCAGCGTAGTATAGATCACGTTGTTTTCCCGCATGACAAGCAGCCGGTAGCCAAACGAGTCAAGCTGTTCATGCAGCTGCCCCCACTGCTCTGTAGAGGCATCGAAGCCGCTCATCTGCTCCTCCGCCTTGAATAGCTTGGCATCCAGCATTTCCTTGCCACCGTCGCCGTTCATGGAATCGAAGAACAAAATAATCCCAAACACGGTCAGCAGGGAGAGCAGGGAAAGCATCACCAACAAGGCGCTCGAGAGCATGATACGGTTGATTACTTTCATGGCGGCACTTCTTTCGGGATGAGATTCTTTCGTTAGTATCTTAACAGATAAAGATAAACATTTTCTAAACGATTGAACTTCGCTAATGGACTGCGCATTCGAATGTTCTTCCGCTCGCCATTGCTCAGGGATTCCTCGGAACAATCCAAATTGGATTGGAATCCCCTTACCAAAAAAACGCCACGCAATAGAGGGACAGAACAAAAAAGGGCGTCACATTTTAATCGCTGTGACGCCCTCTTATTCATCATTTCAGCAAGGCTAAAAGCTCAGGCATGGCTTGAATGCAAACGTCCGCGTCTGCCAGCTCGGAATCGCGTCCGTAACCGGCATACGCGCAGCCGATTGCGACAAGGCCGTTGCCTTTGGCCGCTTCCACGTCCGAGGAACGGTCGCCGACCATCCAGGCCGTCTTGACCCGATGGTCGCTAAGCAGCTTGGCGACGAGGTCAACCTTGCTTGCCGTCCGGAATTCGCCCGCGCTGTACAAACCGTCGAACAGCTCCGCAATCCCTTGGAATCGCGCCACTTCCTTGACGTAAGCCTCCAGCCCGTTGCTTGCCACAAACAGCTTGATGCCCTGCTCCTTCAGGCTCTTTAGCGTTTCGGCGGTTTGTGGGTACAATCTGCCTCTTCCCGCTTCCAGCTCCTCGAGCTCATATTGCACCATAAGCTCATCGGCGCGAAGACGCGCGGCTTCCGAGCTGCCCGGCATGAGCTTCCGCCAAATGTCCTCGAGCAGCATGCCGAGGCAGCCAAGCAAATCATCGAGCGGAGGCGTCCGATCGTATAGTCCTTCCTCGCGCAAGGTACGGAACAACCGCTCATGCACCGTTTCCAGCAGGGCAGCTGTTTCAAACAAGGTACCGTCCATATCAAAGATTACCGCTTCCGGCCGGTCAAATTGAATCGCCATGACATTTTCCCCCTTTGAAGTCTGCCATTATCATAATGGATAGGGGGGCATGCCGCAACCTGACGGAAGTTAAGCTTCATTGCATTCTTTTTCAAGCAATGCTTTTAATTGCTTCTTCATGATCCGTTCTTTCCTGACTCTTAGCTTATCTTCCTCCCGAAGAGCCTTCTGCAGGGAGGCGCACATTCCGATAAGAATGACGGCGAAAGGCAATGCTGCGGCAATGGAAGCCGTCTGAAGCCCGTTTAATCCTCCGCTTATTAGCAGGACCAATGCAATCGAGGACTGAAGAACCCCCCAGATAATCTTCACTTTGTTAGAAGGATTCAGCCTGCCGTCAGAAGAAAGCATGCCGAGAACAAAAGTCGCCGAGTCGGCCGACGTAATAAAGAAGGTAATGATCAGTAAGGTGGCGACCACCGATATAATCGTTCCAAGAGGCAGCTGCTCAAGCGTCAAGAACAAAGCGGTTGTCATATCCTCCTTTACGGCTTGAGCCAGATGAACCTTGTCAAACATCTCCAGTCTCAATCCCGTTCCTCCAAATACCGCAAACCAAATAAAACCGAAGGCGCTTGGAACAAGCAGCACGCCTAACACAAATTCTTTAATCGTTCTGCCTTTGGAGACTCTGGCAATAAAAGTGCCTACAAACGGTGCCCAAGCGATCCACCAAGCCCAATAAAACAGCGTCCATGCTCCCACCCAGGTTCCTTGCGTAAACGGAGTGAGCCGCAGACTCATTTCAATTATATTTTGCAGGTAGCCGCCAAGTGACAAGGTGAAGGTATCAAAGATAAAAGACGTTGGCCCCATTAGAAGCACAAACAGCATGAGTATGACGGCTATCGTTAGATTCAGATTGCTTAACAGCTTAATCCCTTTGTCCAGCCCAGTTGTTGCAGATAACAGAAACAGGATGGTAACCACAAGGATAATTAAGGTCTGGACTAGGATCGAGCTGGGCAGCCCGAATAGATGCGACAAGCCGCCATTAATTTGGAGAGTACCTAAACCAAGCGAGGTCGCTACACCAAAGGCCGTAGCAATGATGGCAAGCGTATCGATGATTTTCCCTACCCAACCCTGCGCGAGCTTTTCTCCTATAAGCGGAATAAACGTAGAACTAATCAAGCCTTTGTAACCTTTACGGAATTGGAAATACGCCAGTGCCAGCGAAATGACCGTATAAATCGCCCAAGGATGAAGCCCCCAATGGAAAAAGGAGTATCTCATCGCAAGTCTGGCAGCTTCCGTAGTGCCTCCCGTTGCCCCCTCCGGCGGGGAGGAATAATGGGATAAAGGCTCCGCAACTCCCCAAAACACTAAGCCAATCCCCATCCCGGCGCTAAACAACATCGCAAACCAGGAAATTGTCGAATACTCGGGTTCATCGTCATCCGTTCCAAGCTTAACGGACCCGTATTTTCCAAAAGCCATATAGAAGGCAAAAACAAGTATAAACAGCGTGGACATCAAATAAAACCAGCCAAAATTTCCGATGGAGAAGGAAAACACTTGATTCGCCGCATCGGCAAGCTGATCCGGAGCAAACGCTCCCCATAAAACAAATACGGCAATAATGACGATAGAAATAATAAAAACCATACTTAACATCCAACTTTCTAATGAGATCTTTACTGTTTACATTGTTCTCCCCAGCTAACATAATTATGTAAAAAAAGAAGACAGGAGGGCTTGCTTGCTCGCCTCTCCTATCTTCCGGTTGGTTAACTTTGTTGTTATTTAATGCCTTCCAGCCACTTGTCGACTTGATCCGAATGGCTGTCGGCCCAGGCTTTCGCTGCCTCTTCCGGCGACTGCCCTTCCTGAATGGCAACCATGACCTCTGCCATATCGTCCGCCGTCCACGTAAATTGGTCCAGCAGCGTATAAGCATCGGACTTATCCGATTTCAGATCTTTACGGGCAATGGTATGAATGCTTTCAGCACCGCCATACACGCCTTTTGGATCCTCCAAATATTTCAGATCCATATTGGCAAACATCCAATGCGGCGTCCAGCCCGTCACGATAATCGGCTTTTTCGCCTCGTAAGCCTTCTGCAGCTCCGTTGCCATCGCGGCCGAGGAGCTTTCGATCAGCTTCCATTTGCCATCCAGACCATAGTCCTTCAGCGCTTTTTCTGTCGATTGCATAATGCCGGCGCCAGGCTCAATCCCGATGATCTGATAATCAACCGATTTGCCTGTGGCGTCGTTGTTCAGATCTTCTATCGAGTTTTCCTTCATATAAGAAGGAATGACAAGCCCTGTTTTTGTTCCTTCCAGGTTAGGACCAAGATCCTCTACGCTGCTGCCGTACTTCTCCAAATACGAGGCATGCGTTGTCGGAAGCCAAGCCGCTACCATCGCATCGGCGCTGCCGTCCGAAACTCCCGCCCACATTGGGCCTGCATCCACCTGAAGGAGCTCAACGGAATAATCCAATTTCGATTCCAGAACGTATTTGACGACATTCGTGCTTGCAATCTCCGAATCCCAGGCCACGTAAGCCAGTTTGATCTTTTTCGAGTCCGTTTTCTGTGAGCAGCCTGCCAGCGCAGCCGCCAATACAATTACCGCGGTTAATGCCAATCCCCATTTTTTCTTCAACGTGCTTCACCTCTAGCGTTTATTTTTTTTCACGATATGGTTAGACATCCGGTCAAGTAAAATGGCCAATACAACTATGGAAATACCCGCTTCAAAGCCGATTCCGGTTTTGGTCTGGGTCACCGCGCGGTACACGTCGGCCCCTAGTCCTTGCGCCCCAATCATGGAAGAAATAACGACCATGGACAGAGACAGCATTATCGTCTGATTAATTCCCGCCATCATGGTAGGAAGCGCCATCGGCAGCTGCAGCTTAAACAGCTTCTGGTTAGGCGTGGAGCCAAACGCATCGGCTGCTTCCACCAGCTCAACCGGCACCTGCCGTATGCCGAGATTCGTCAAGCGAATCGTTGGCGGTACCGCAAAAATAATCGATGCGATAACGCCGGGCACAACCCCAAGCGAAAAGAACGATACGGCCGGCAGCAAATACACGAATGCGGGCATCGTCTGCATTAAATCAAGCAATGGAGTTATAATACCTTGCAAGAATGAACTTCTCGCGCACAATATGCCGGTTGGCACGCCAATAATAATGGAGAGCAACGATGCGGTAAGCACGATGGATAAAGTCTCCATGGCATGCTCCCAATAGCCCAGATTATCAATCAAGAGCAGCCCGACAAGCGCAAATGCGGCAACCTTCCATTTTCCGAGGAACCAGGCTAACGCCGTCATAATCAGAATCATAAGGATGGAAGGACTGAAGAGAAGAACGTTATGCAGAAAATCAACGATGGAGCCTATAATCAGGCGGATGAAGTCAAACAAAGGGGTAAAATGATTTTCTAACCAGCTTTCCAACGATTCAATCCAGCTGCCTAACGGAAGCTTGGGAATTTGATTCATTTTGCACCACCTGCCTCTGGTATGGCGTTCCCGGCAAGTGCGGCAAATACGGCCCCGCGAATGACGATGCCAAGCAGCCGGTTCGTGTCATCCGTTACCGCGAGCGGAATGCTCGAGGCTGCCATAGGTTCAAACAATTCATTGATCGGTGTTGCCGAATCAATAGAAGGTACTTCCTTAATCAAAATATCTCCTATCGACAAATTCTCTTTCAGTGCCGCGGAAGCAAGCTCTGCCGTGATGACGCCAAGAAGCTTCTTCCCTTTATCGGTCACATACAAACTCGATACCCCTTGCTCCTTCATAAGCTGAAGCGCAACACGCGGACCGCGTTCCAGCGTTATCGTTGCAGGCTTCCGCATGACATGAGCAGCGGTCAACACTTTGGAGAGATCTACATCCTCTATAAATTTCTCAACGTACGGGGTAGCCGGATTGATTAAGATTTCGTCAGGCGTACCAATCTGAACGATAACGCCGTCTTTCATTAACGCGATCTTGTCCCCGATGCGCAGCGCCTCGTCAAGATCGTGGGTAATGAAGATAATCGTCTTCTTCATGGCGGATTGCAGCTGCAATAATTCATCCTGCATGTCTTTGCGAATTAGCGGATCAAGCGCGCTAAACGCTTCATCCATAAGCAGAATGTCCGGATCGTTGGCCAGCCCTCTGGCCAAGCCGACACGCTGCTGCATCCCTCCGCTCAATTGATCCGGATAGCTGTTCTCCCATCCGTTTAGGCCTACCAGTTGCAAAGCTTGCTCAGCCATTGCCTTACGCGCCTGCTTCTCGATTCCTTGAATCTCAAGGCCGTATTCTACGTTTTGCAGAACCGTGCGGTGAGGAAACAGAGCAAACTTCTGAAAGACCATTCCCATTTTTTTGCGGCGGAATTGCCTGAGCTCTTTTGCGCTCATCTGAACGATATCCCGCCCTTCAAACAAGAGTTGACCCGATGTAGGCTCAATCAATCGATTCAACAAGCGGATTAAGGTGGACTTGCCGCTTCCGGATAAACCCATAATGACAAAGATCTGACCCGCCTCAATTGAGAAGCTAGCCTGGTTTACCCCTACTGTCATTCTTGTTTCTTTTAGAATTCGTTCTTTCGTCCATCCCTGCTTGAGGAACTGCATCGCTTGCTCCGGATGACTCCCGAATATTTTAGTCAGTTGTTTGGCTTCGATGATGGACATACTTTCCCTCCCTATTGCTTCGCAAGCATGAGCTTACTTTTTTTGGTCTGACGCCAGTTTAGGCCTTTTGGCCATCATTAGTCAACGTTAATATCCGTACGTAATTTACGTACAGTTTAAACTGTACAATACGAATACTCCTGATCCCTTCCATTTCCTCCATAATGCTTATGGAAATGAATGCTTTACTTTTAATTTCAGATCGGCTTACAATAACAAATGAAGTGTGACAAGGTGACCCAGGAGGCAATTATGGACGAAAATATAGGCGGCTTAACGCCTGAGCAATCACGGTCGCTGCACGTATCACGCCAGCGTGTGATTGACTCGATCGGAAAAAACATGGATCTTTACGGCATAACATTATCAATTGGTCATCTTTACGGTTATATGTATTTTCAGAACGACCCCATTACCCTGGATCAAATGAGCCAGCAGATGGGAATGAGCAAAACATCCATGAGCACCGGCATGCGGACGTTAATGGATTTGAAGATGATCGATAAGGTATGGGGCAAAGGCTCGAGGAAGGACTTCTATGAGGTTGTTCCCGACTGGTACCAGAACTTTACGGACTTCTTCTCGATAAAATGGCGGAAAGCCGTGGAAAGCAACATGTCTTCTCTTCAGAAGTCGTTGAAAGAGCTTCGCGCGCTTCAAGCATCAGATCCCGATAACAGCACCTTGCAGGAAATCACTTCAATCGATGAGCAGAAAATTAACGAAGCTCTCAAATACTACCGCTGGCTGCACCGTTTAATCGATTCGTTCGAATCCGGAGAAATCTTCGATTTTATACCTAAGGAAGACTAAATAATGGAAAGGGGTGTCCCATAAGTCATGAAAATGACGTTGGACCCCCTTTTTTTTATCCGGGCCAGCAAAAAAAGAACCGGTTAATAAACCGGCTCTCCCTAATTGTTTATCATTCCTTCTATACAGGTAACGGCATAGCCTCAGCTCTGCCGTCTTCTCCATGGAATAAAGGGCAGGTACATCAAGGAGAATAGAACAAGAGCAATACCCTCTTCCGCTATCAAATAATAGGGATACGGCCCCAATAAATCCAATAGGGATGCGCCTTGGGGCTTTTCCCTCAGGAACATATAGTTGGCATCCAGCCAGTAATCCGCTCCTCCCACCGCAACGAGAAGAATGTTCAGAAAAATCATCGTAAGCCAAACGGATTTCCATGTCGGCCGAAAGCCCTCGATCCAAGTCATATAAAGAGGAGCAAGAATAATGGCGATATGCACGATAAAGAAGTGAAAAAACCGGAAATGCGGATACGGATAATCCAAATCCGGCGTCAGCATCGCTTGCATCGCGCCGCCAATACCGGCGAAAAAGACAATCTGATACAGTAGTTTGCTTCGCGTGAACAGCATTATGATCGCAAGCATTTGCGATATACTGCAGAGCTCAAGCGGAAGCGTATATTTGACGCTCCACAGCCCCACGATGGCATACCAATAATAAAGAAGAATTTGAGGTGCGAGAAGGCCCAGCAGGATACTGTACCGGATCATGGTTTTTACGTGAGCATTGCTCCGGATTCGCTCCCGAAAGCCATATAGAAGAAGCGCCAGCACCACCAATGCGGCAAGCATAACGATGTGCGAAGCGGAGTAGGGAATAAATTCTTCTTTCACGTAGCGCGCAAAAAACGAAGTCAAATCTTCCCTCTCCCTTCTCGGAACACAGCCTTAATTCGTATCAATGGGAATGGATATCTTTGTATTATACTCCTTAATGTAATGGAAACCCTCTAATAGCAGAAACTCCGGTTTATCCTGCGTCTGAACGGAGTAAGTCTGCTCTCTTAACACATTCCCGTTCCCCAGATCCCAAGGACGCGAGACGGAAATCGAAGCAATCGGGATTTTTTTGCCGCCGGCTTGCACCGATAAATCATCGGTATCCAGGATCGTAAATTCTTTTCTGGCGATAACGATGTCGTAGCCGCTTCCTGTTTTCGTTACGCTTCGGATCCATAACTTCTCGTTATTGATTTTCATGGAACGGTCGGAAGGCGAAGTCAGCGGAATCGGCTCCGTTATCTTCCGGTAACCGCTGAATTTATCGAGTACGATTTCCAGCGATTTAATCTTATCCGTTGGGAGCACATCGTAATTAAACTCAAACGTTGGGCTGTTTTTTCCGTCTAGCCCGCCCGACCGGTAGCCAAAGGATTCAACCTCGGTACCGTTAACAAAAAGCTTTGTTTTGCCCGGGAACCTCGGGTACCCGCCATTATTATTCAGTTCGTAATGTCCTCGTATGACCGTTGAAGTCGGCGAAGCTACGATGGCGTCATAATGAACCGTTCCCTCATCAACTGCCACCGTTTTGGAAATTTTCTCGTTAATGATGCTTTTCATCGCCTTATTGGCCTCAAATTTGAAGGAGATCGGCAGTATTTCCTGCTCGCCGCTATCCAGCCTCTCACTGAAATGGGCTGTTAGCGTTCGGGAAAACGGATTTACAGGCTCGAATTTATAGACCCCTTGGAACTGTGTTTTATCCTTGCTGTAATTGCCTGCGCCTTCCGTCATATTGGAATTCGTCAAAAATCCTTTTATTTTATTAACACCGTAACGGATAAATTCATCAGATTTAAACGTTACGCCCTCAGGGAGCTTGATGGTGTAATACATAAGAAAGGCGTTATCGTCGGCAATAACCCCGTTAATCGTAGTGACGGTGCCATCCTTGAACGTTTTGCTCTTGTTAATGGATTGTCCGTACCCCTGCTCCGCAACCTCGGCGAAGCTTAGCGAGCTTAGCTCTACCCTGTTAAGCAGCTTGCCTCCAAGGTACGCAAATGCCGGGTATTGATACGTGGACACGAGGATCAGCAGAGCCGCAGCAGCCGAGATGCTCCACATAAGAGCCTTGTTATTTCTGCGCTTTTTCTCGGGAATCCGGTGGAGAGCCTGCCGCAGCCGATCCTCCAATTCAATGGGAGCCTTGATCTGACTCAAATTTTGTTTGTGCTCTTGGATTTTATCCTCAATCGCATTCATAACGATCACCTCCGATAATCACCTTCAATTTTTCAATGCCCTGCGAAATTCTTGATTTGATCGTCCCGAGCGGTACCCCTGTCATGTCCGCTATCGTCTGATAAGGAAAGTCATGCACATAACGAAGCTCGATAGCTTCCCGCTGATGGGCATTCAGATGGGAGAGCAGCGTCTGCATATCCATCTCGGATTCCGTGCCGCGATACGGATTATCTTCCGTTAAACCGTAGACGCCTGCTTCCTGCCCGTCCTCAAGCGGCGTGAACTTCCCGTTCTTGCGAAGCATAGCCTTGCAGCGATTCACCAGAATCGTTTTGCTCCAGCTGTAAAAGGCTTCGCTCTTTTGAAGCTGATCAATCTTTTCGTATAAGGTAACAATCATATCCTCCATCGCATCCAGCGCATCGTGCTCGTTCCCCATATAGGTATAAGCAAGGCGATAGTACGCGTCCTGATCGGCCATGATTAGCTGCAATAAAGCATCTTTATTGCCTTTTTGGGCTTGTCTGACTAACCGGCTTACACTCATGTTCTCTCCCCTTTCATAGATAAGAGCACGTTGGGGCGTAGAAAGTTCATTTCATCATAAATTTTTTTTGGACAGCATAAGGTATACCGTTTAAAAACCGGCCTTTTCCTTAATGAATCCAACAAACCGCGCTGTGGCCGGGGACAGGAATCGTTCCTTTTTGAGATGCAACCCAACCTCCCAGCGCCATCCCTCCTCCGCAATCGGGATCCATTTTATACCGTTTAGATTTAAACCGGCAGTTTGCGGCAGCACCGATATCCCAAGTCCCGCCGCTACAAAGCCGGCCACCGTCTGAAGATCCTCCGCGTCATAGGTGGAGGCAAGAGTGAAATTCTGATGATGAACCCGGGCAAGCAACGAGTTTCTCAAGCTGCAGTTATGCTTCAAGCCAACAAACGGCTCCCCCGCAATCTCTCCCAATTGAACGGATGCTTCATTCGCTAACCGATGTTCCTCCGAGACGACCAGATAGAGCGGAAGCGATAACAACGGTACCCATTCATAGGTTTCGTTTACCGGTTTTTCGGAAGTAATCATAAGATCGGAATGCCCCTCCTCAACCTGGTTCAGAATAGTTCCCTTGTCGCCTTGCGACAGCTCAAAGGTGATGGCCGGGTTTGCAAGCTGATACTCCCGGATAAGCTTAGGGATCAGATCAACCCCGAGTATATTTAAATAAGCCAGATGGATCACGCCGGATTCCGGATTGGAGTGCTCCTCGATCTCTTTTTTTCCGCGCTCTACTTGCTGCAGGATCTTCTCCACATGCTTGGAGAACATCATTCCGTACCGGTTGATCTTGAGGTTTCTTCCTTTCCGTTCGAACAAAGGAACACCAAGCTCGGTTTCCAGCTTCAAGATCGAATGGCTGAGAGCAGGCTGAGTAATGGATAAGGATTCAGCGGCTCTTGTTAAATGCTCCATTCTCGCAACTTTCAAAAAATATTCCAATTGGGTCAATTCCATGGCTCTACACTCCTACGGCTTATACTCATTCGTTTTAGTAATGAAAATGATTATAAATATAAATTATATTTATTTTTCGATAAAGAGTAAACTTAAACCCGTGGAAATGAGCCTAACCAAAACAAGGAGGATTTTTAGATGAACTATGCATCTTTTGAGAACGAATTCCAAGGAAAACGGGCATTAGTTACGGGAGGAACGCAAGGAATGGGCCTTGCTATCGTGAAGCGAATGGCCGGAGCCGGAGCGACTGTCCTTACGACAGCGCGCAATGTACCGGAAGACTACCCCATTCCGAACGTTTATTTTGTGCAAGCCGACGTTACGAAACCGGAAGGAACAGCTGCCATTGTTGATGCTGTTCATAAAAAGCTCGGAGGAATTGACATTCTGATCAATACGGTGGGCGGTTCAAGCTCCCCTGCCGGCGGGGCACTCGCGTTAACCGAGGAGCATTGGCTGGAGGAATTGAATACGAACCTGCTTGGCTCCGTCCGTTTGGACCGCAGCCTGATTCCGGTCATGCTGGAACAAAGCAAGGGCGTCATTATACATGTCAGCTCTATTCAAAGGACGATACCCCTTTATGAATCAACATTGGCATACGCTGCGGCAAAAGCAGCTTTGACCGCCTACAGCAAAGGTTTATCCAACGAGTTCGCCCCCAAAGGAATCCGCATTAATACCATTGCACCTGGCTTTGTGCAAACGGAAGCCGCGGACCGGCTGATCGATCGTCTCGCCGTAACGGCGGGAAGCCGCGAAGCGGCGCTGAAGCAGCTGATGGATTCTCTTGGAGGCATTCCGTTTGGCCGCCCGGGAATGCCGGATGAGGTTGCCGAGCTCGCTGCATTCCTCGCTTCGGACCGCGCAGCGGCTATTCACGGCAGCGAGTATGTCATTGACGGAGGAACCATTCCAACCGTTTAATCCATTTTTTGCAGCTTCCAAGAAATGATAGCGAGGAATTTACGAGGAGGTGCTTACGCCAAGTTTGAAGTGAAGCCGATTATGACTCCAAGAAGCGGAAAAGCTTTCGTTTATTAGGAACAACCTTATTAACGCACAAGGGAAATTTGCGGCCTCGCTTGGCTATCAAGGGAGCGTGCTGCTGAACCTATTAAAAAAAGGCATGAACTGCTCTCCAAGACAATGGTATCTAACCATTTAGAGTGCAGTTCATCCCCTTCAACCGTTTAACTCCCTCAGCGCTGCCTCGTCAAAACCGTCCGATAAGTGAAGGGAGGCTAATTTATTGCGGTAAGGCAAACCTTATTTGCCCATGCGAATATTTTTGACCGTTTTTCTCTCGATCGATAGATTCTCGTAAATTCTCTTGCCGCCGTTTCCTAACGGTGCTTGTGCCAATAGCCCCACCTTGACCGTCTCATCCGCAGGCAAAGCGAAAAATCGCATCATATAAAAGTTTTCCCCATCCGCAGAGTAATGGAATGCAAATGAGTTCCCGCTTCTGCACGCCTGCAGCCATACCGTGTGATCATCGATATTGCAGCCGTTCGCATCATCCGATTCTTCCTTCGTCACCACACTAACAACCGCATGAGTATCAAAATCCGTTAATTCAAAGCAAGCCTTTGCCCAATGCGTGAGATCCTTCATTACCATGATGGAGGCGGAATCGTATGTATCTTTGAAATCATGCGATACCTTTACCCGCATCACAAAGTCTCCGGATATTTCTGTATAGTAAAACGGCGCATTACAAAGTGATTCCGGCGTGATTCCTTCATCGGCTATTGCTCCATGATTAATGAAAAAATCGCTCTTCGCCGTTGCCTGTATTTCTATTCTGCCTTCCGTTTCATGGATTTCACTCTCATTCAACCACTCAAATTTCATTGTCATGCCTCCAATTCAATAATGGAAATTACTTATAAAAGTAACATATTCCGTAATTGAAGGCACTACTAAAATATGAACAATGCTAGGGGCGAAAAACGCTAGTATGAGTCTACGGAAATTAACAGGCGCATTCCACGTTTGAGTACGGTTCAAAACCGGGTAAGAATAGATATAAATTGATGCGAGGTGACAACGATGAACGAATTCGAGCGAAGCGCCGACCGCAGGCGCGTGCAGCAGGGCAACCGTGATAACCCGGAGGGAGTGCCAACGGAGAAGGAGAGCCTATTCGACAAGTTCGTTAGCGAACGCACGGTTGATCCGATCCCCGTTGAGGATCAGACCATTGAGCAGCAGGACGAAAAGGAGAAGTACCGCACGAAGCGGGACTCCTCCAGCGAACGCAAGCATCATACCGGGATTTGATTTTGCCGTCTATCTCTTTGATTTGTTTAGCAGCGATCATCGGCAGGAATCCAGCCCGAAAGAAGGGCCCCTCCTGCTGGATGATTGCTCGCGGCTAATTCGCCACCATGCTGGCGAATAATTCGGCGCGATATGGTTAACCCCAAACCCGCGCCTCCGGTTGCGCGGTTCCTTGACTTCTCTCCCCTGTAAAGCGGTTCAAATACCTGTTCCTGCTCTTCCGTTAAAAAGCCCTGCCCGGAATCGTGGATCGTGAAAGACACCCGATCCTTCTCTATCCAATATTGAACGTAAATCCGTCCGCAATCGGGTGTATGCCGAACGGCATTATCCAGTAAATTGCTTATTGCGCGCTCGAGCAGATGCGAATCGCCGCGAACCGCGCAATCGTCCGGCATTGAATGGAGAAGAAGGGAGATTTGCTTTGCTTTTGCTTGCGGCTCCAAGCTTTCCATCGATTTTTGAATAATGCTTCCAAAATCTATCGGAGCTCTAATCAATTCGGCCTCCTGATATTCCATTCGGGTAAAAGCGAAAAGGTCCTCGACCAACCGGTCCAATTGCGCCGATTTCTGCTTGCATACGGCTACGTATTTCGACATTTGTTCCGGTGTTTGCGCTATGCCTTGCTCAAGCCCGTCCAAATATCCGCGTAAGGCAAATAACGGAGTCCGCAAGTCATGCGCGACGGCCGCGATGACGAATCGCCTCTCTTCCTCCAGCTTTGCCTGCTTTAAATGCGAGTATTGAAGCTCGTTCACCATTAATTCAAATCCGTTTCGAACCTCCGAAATTTCCCTAATGTTCGATTGGGGCAGCTCGATGTCCCACTCGCTTCCCGCTATCTTTCGTGCTGCTAAGCCCAGCCCCTCAAGGGGCTTTAGAAGAAGCCTCCGCATTTGCCAGCCAACAATAACGAAAGCAACCAGCAGCCCCGCGAAAGCAGCCGCCATGGGAACCGCGTAGGAATCCGTCCGGTCCTCTCTAATATGCAGCGATTTAGTCGTAATGAAAAATACAATGACAAAGAAAATCCAAGGCAGCAGCAGAAGCAATCCCAAGCTAAGCAAGGAATGCGTACGAAGACGAAGCTTTTGCATCCTACACACCCTCGAAGCGGTAACCAACGCCCCATATATTAATAAGCTGCTGCTGACCGGAATCTAGCTCGATCTTCTCGCGTAGACGGCTCAAATGGACGCGTATGGTATGTTTGTCCCCAATGCCCTCCCAGAACTTCTCCAGCAGCTGGTCATAGGTAAACACCTGCTTCGGGTGCTCCAGAAATAATCGCAACAGCTCGAATTCCTTGGGCGTTAGCGATACATTCGCTTGACCCACGAATACTTCCCTCGTACTCGCATCAAGCTTAATTCGGCCATATTCGAGCACTTGATTCTGATTGAATTGCGTTGTTCCCGTACGCCGTAGAACGGCTTTCACCCGAGCCACAATCTCTCCGGGCGAAGCGGTTTTTACAATATAATCGTCCCCGCCAAGCGTAAGGCCGCGAATCTTATCGACATCTTCGCCGCGAGCGCTCAAAAACAATATGGGGATGCTGCTCTCCGCCCGAATTCGCCGGCAAAGCTCAAATCCAGTTTGTCCCGGCATCATAATGTCCAGAATGATGCAATGAACGGAATTCTGCTGCAGGATGGTCCATGCCTCCACCGCGTCGTTAGCCGTCAAAACCCCGAAATGATCGTTTTCCAAAAAGTCTCTCAATAAATCGACGATGCTCTGATCGTCATCCACGACCAAGACGATCGGTTCTTCCTTATTCATGTCCATCCCGCCTTCAATCCAAGTATGCCCACGATCAAAAGTGTACCATCTTCGTCCCGGAAAAAACGAGCTCTTCGCATATTGTGACGGTTTGTTTATTATTTTGTGATCATTTGTGCGCTTCATTCGAGAGACTTTCCTGCTATCCTTCGGATTAGCGGTTTTATATCAAAGGGAGGTTACGGGAAGCATTGATTAAAAATCTATCTTTCTACAAGCTGGTTTCGTCTGTTTGCGCTATTTACATCCTCTATTCGCTGGCCAACAATTACATGATCGATCCGGGCGCGGAGGCATTCCTAGGCCACAAGACAGATCTAACGCGGGAGCTTAATACGTCAGCCTGGTTAATGGTTATGTACGTTCATATCGCGTTCGCCTGCGTCGCAATGGCCTCGGGGCTTCTCAACTTCTGGACCGGCAGTTATATGAAGCACCCCCGGTTACATCGCTCGAACGGATACATCTATGTAACTTCCGTACTGATGGTGGTGCTGACCTCCGGATACATGGCCCCTTATGCAACAGGAGGAAAAATAAGCAGCATGGGTTTTAATTTGCTTAATCTGATTTGGCTGGCTATCACAACAACAGCGATTGTTCACATCCGGAAAAAACGGGTTTCTCCGCATCGCCGGTGGATGATCCGCAGCTACGCCTTCTGCTTTACGAATATGCTGATTCATCTGTTCACCTTCATCCTGCACAAGATGATTGGCATTACCTATGTAACGAGTTATACGATAGGACTTTACGGGGCAATTGCATTTATTCTCGTTGTTCCGGAAGTGATTTTTCGAATTGAGAAAAGGCCTATTTGAGGAAGTTAAGCTTAGAACGCGGCTACATAAAAGGAGCTATCCATATTCCTTTCCTAAGTTGTGGATGTGTAGAGTGATTTTATGTCCGTAATCGAAAATAGGAAAAAGCCGCGTTTTTTCGCGGCTTTTATCCATTACGTCACCTTTTTGATTACATTCAATTCCCTATTAATGACTGCCAATAATTCCGGTGGAATATTTGTAATTTGCGCAAACTTCTCGATCGACATAACGTTTTTCGTTACTTCGAAGAAAGGATTGTTCGTCATGTCTCCGAAGTATTTGAGGAATACTCGTTTTGCTTCTTCGTTGCCATCATATTCATCGAACGTATCGAAGGTCGAATAGTAACCTTCCTTCAATTCAATGCTTTCCGCGTTAGACAGATCGAATTTCTCAAACCAATTAACGACATTCCCGGATTCTTCTTTTTTCACATGGATATAACTCGAGTCGATCTCCATCACGCGGCATAGCTGAATTTCATCGCGATAAACATGGCCAAGCTCATCCGTTGCCTCTACTTGCAATAGGTGTTCTCCGATAGCCAAAGAGACATCTTTCACAATTTTCACCGGTTCTTCGTTCGAAATCTCCGTCAGGAGAATCCCGTTCAGATAAACACGGACCCGCCTCAAGTTCGACAGGATCACGATGTCGTTGAGCTCTTGATGCCGATTCACGAAGCGCCGGCCGGCCAAATGAACGAAAGGCTCCTTCGACCAGTAAGCCTTATAAAGATAGAAGGCATCCTTCTTCAAGGCGCGATCGATCGTCACAAGCCCCTTCTGATTTTTGCCGGTCTCTCCTCCTTCCCGCCGATTTGCGCTTCCGAAGTCGAACATGTTCCAGACGTACCCGCCCTGAACGAACGGTCTCGAGCTCATTGCTTCAATCGCATGGCGATGGAATAGAAGCTGGTATTCTTCCGTGTAATCTTGAACTTGAGGCGTATAGGAATGATACTTAGGATTGGTATCCACGCCATACTCGGACAAGATTAGCGGAACATCCGGCTGAGCTTGATGAAACGCATCGAAACGGTCGGCCAAATCCTTAATCTCTCCGTAATACCAGCCGTAATACAAATTGTATCCTACAAGATCCGTATACCGATTGATGACACTTTCATTCTCGACGCTGTAGATATTCGCCTGCGCGGTCAAACGATTCGGATCCAAAGCTCTCGCATATCGAACCAATTTCTGAATCGACCGGTGAGTATGCTCGTTTTCAACCGCGATCGTAATTTCGTTTTGAACCCCCCAGCAATAGATGGAGCAATGGTTGTAAGCTTGCTTGATGAGCCTTTCCAATTGCTCCTCCGCATTCCGACTCTCGGGGTCCTGGGCGGAAGGGATACTGATGAAGGGAATCTCGGCCCATACCAACAATCCGTAACGATCGCACAAGCTGTAAAAATAATCGTCATGCTGGTAATGGGCGAGCCGAATGCTATTCGCTCCAATTTCGCGGATCAAGGACATGTCCAATTCCATATGCTCTTTCGTTATGGCGTTGCCCCTGCCGCCGAAATCCTGGTGGCGGCACACGCCGTTTAACTTGACCGGTTTGCCGTTTAAGAGAAATCCGCGATCCGTTGTGACCTCAATCGTTCGAAAGCCGACTGAAATGTTCCGGGAATCCCTAATCCGTCCCCCTACGATGACTTCAATGGTTGCCGAGTATAAATAGGGCCGTTCTACCCCTTCCCACAGGATCGGATCTATAAGCTCGCTTCGCATTGCAAACTTCGTTTGATCCTCAAACGCCAGCTGCATAACGTCTTCCAATACGGTTATTCCATCTTGATCCTGAAGCCGAACCCTGATCTCTCCTTTTTCAGGCATTGCGGACCGATTGGCAACTTGGCCTTCAACCAGCAATTCGAAGGTTCGTCCTTCCAATTTCTTTGGAGTCAAATAAATACCGTCGCGTCCGTTGTCCGTCATCTCAAAATGAATATCGTCCATGTAGAAAAGCTTAACTTCCCGATACAGGCCTCCATAGAAAGTAAAGTCGGCCATGAGAGGAAACACCTCGTTATGTTGACGGTTGTCCACCTGAATCGCGATGAGGTTCTCCCCTTCCTTCAGATACGGGGTCAGCAGTACGCGAAACATGGCATAACCGCAGCGGCTTTCCCCGGCTAATCGGCCATTGACATACACGTGCCCGATATTTCCAGCCGCTCCGATCTCCAGGTATATATGCTTGGTTAAGTCCTCCGGGGAGACAATCAATCCTTTCTGATACCAGCAGGAACCGCGAAAATAGGAATCTGCGCCCCCTTGACCGTCCGTTTGATTCCAGGTATGAGGGAGCGAAACCATGTGTCCCTCCGTAATAGGCTTGAGCTGATAAGCAGAATCGTCTGTTGTGGTAAAAATCCAGTTATCGTTTAATGATATCGCATGAGACATCTTATTCGCCGCTCCCCGTTTCTAGTTTCTCCATTAATTTGCTCCAAGTTCCGATCGAGATGTTCCTCCCTATTCGAGCTGCCACCCTATTACTTCACGGCGCCGATCGTGATGCCCTTGATGAAATATTTCTGGAAGAACGGATAGATGATCAGAATCGGGAGGACTCCGATTACCGCAATGGCCATTCGTACCGACGATCCAGGCAGTTCCGACATTGCATCGCCTGCTGTAGAGGAAAGATTGCTGTTGTTCGCAAGGAACTGAATATCCGAGATCATTCGGTTTAGTATGTTCTGGATGCTGAACAACTTCGGATCGGTCACGTACGTCATCCCGTTAAACCAATCGTTCCAGTAAAGAATCGCTTCGAACAAACCGATCGTAGCCATGATAGGCATCGACAGAGGGAGAACAATTTTATAAAATGCCTTGATCTCCCCCGCTCCGTCGATTTGAGCTGCCTCGATCAAGGCAGGGGGAACCGAGGTCGCGAAGAACGTCCGGACCAGCAGCACATAAAATCCGTTCATGAGCAAACCCGGAACAACCAGTGCCCAGATCGTATTCTTGATCTCAAACACCTGCGTGTAAATTAAATAGGACGGCACGAGTCCTCCATTAAACAGAAGCGTAAAAAACACGAGGAATGCCCAGAAATTTCGCAGCGGAATATCCTGACGCGACATCGGATACGCCAGCATGGATGTCATTGCCAGGCTGGCAACAGTGCCGACCACCGTAATCAGCACCGTTATCCCGTAAGCGTGTCCGAGCTCGCCCCAATGAGACCATAAATAATCGTAAGCCTTGCTGCTGAACTGTTGAGGGAAGAATGAATAACCATGTTGAATGATGCTGCTTTCGCTTGAAAGCGATGCCATCACCAAGAGCACAAATGGAACGATGCAAACAATCGAGAAACCCATCAAGACTGAATGTGCGACCCATCTGACCCATCTGCTGTCGTTCGGCATCAAGAGTCACCTCCGTTTAGAATAAAGCATTGTCTTTGCTGAATTTACGTACCGCAAAGTTGGAAATAATGACCAGAATAAACCCAACGATCGATTGATACACTCCTGCAGCGGATGACATCCCGATGTCGCCCAAGTTCATGAGAGCGCGATAGACGTAAGTATCGATGACATTGGTCGTCTCCGATAAAATGCCCGAATCCATTGGAACTTGGTAGAACAGCCCGAAATCGGAGTAAAATATGCGACCGATGGATAGCAGCGTCATCATAGTAATCACGGGTATAATGAGGGGAACCGTTATCGTGCGGATTTGATTCCATTTCGAAGCGCCGTCGAGTGTCGCCGCTTCGTAATATTCCGGATCGATGCTGATGATGGACGCCAAATAAACGACGCTCAAGTAACCGATGCCTTTCCACACATTGACGATGGTCAGAATATAAGGCCAATATTGCTTGCTCGAGTACCAGGATATATCGCTTGCGCCAAATAGCGGGAGAATCGATTTATTGACAAATCCCGTATCGCTGCTTAGCATGGCGAACACAAGATAACTCACGATTACCATCGAAATCAAGTGCGGTAAAATGATGATGCTCTGATAGAACCGTTGGAAAAACTTTTTCCGTATTTCGTTTAACAGTATCGCGAGGCCAAGGGCTCCGATCGTGTTTACGATGATGAAAAATCCGTTATAGAGAATGGTATTACGCGTAATGATGTAGGCATCCTCCGTCTTGAACAGATATTCAAAGTTCTTGAACCCGATCCAATCGCTGCCGAGAATCCCCTTCGAGAAACTGATATCTTTGAAGGCAATGATAATTCCGAACATGGGAAGATAATTATTGACGATCAAATAAGCGAGCCCGGGAAGCATCAATAAAAACAAAGGAGCGAACTTTTTCCACCTTCTGACCGAGAAGCTTGTCATGTTCTATTTCCTTCCGTGCCTTTCTTGGCAGCCCAGGAATCCAGTTGCTTCTGCTTCTCGGCGATGATCTTGCCGATACCCGCATCTTTCAGCTTCGATAAGAACTCGGGAAGAACCTTGGCCGGATCGAGCGCCCCGCACTCCAGCGCGATGCGGTATTGGCTAAGAACGTTGCTGACGGCGGCATATTCCGTCTTGACCGATGAAGAGTCGAACGTAAAGCCTAGTGCCTTGGACTTGATTGCTCCGGCGTTAAATGCCTTCATCTTTTCCCAGAGCTGCTCATCGTCTCCGTTGAATACGTAAGATAGGAACTGGTTTCCGAACAACCATCCTGTTCCGGCATAACCGACGTTGCTTGCGTTTACGCCTTGCGGGTAATCAATGACGTTATCGGATACTTTGACATAATGCTTGCCCTCGATTCCCCAGTCTAGCAGATTGACAACCTCCTTGTCCGTATACATGAGGTTCAAGAACTGCATCGCTTTTTCCGGGTTACCGGAATTCCTTGCGATTCCCCACATGATATTAGTGACCGTACTGGTTTTCGCGACAGGCGGGAGCATCTCGACGGATACGATCGGGGTTCCGCTCTGGCGGGATTCCTGTACGTTGAATCCGGGCTTCATGACGGCAAGGCTTCCGGCTCCTTTGCCGGCTTTAATGATCTCGGATTTGGATTCCTTCACCGTAACCGCATCCTTGGCGATAAAACCGGCAAGGTACCATTCTCTCATTTTCTTCAACTCTGCCGCGTATTCTTCCGATTCGAACCAATTCACCACTTTCAAATCTTGTCCGTTATTGAGCAGAACGCCCATATCGTCGCCAAGCGAATCCCGCGTGCTGAACGAAGAGAGCGGGGAAGCGTTCGTGGCGTTGACCATCGGAATCATATTCGGCTCGTTTTCCTTAACGGTCTTGAGAATCGGCTCTACATCGTCTAAGGTTTTCACTTTGCTCAGATCAAGATTATACTTGTCGGCAAGATTTTTGTTCAAATAGAAGCCATAGCTTTGCGCCAAGTCGCGGACCGTTGGAACAGCATACGTTTTTCCGTTAATCTGAGCCGCATTCGCGTAATCCGGACCAAGCGCCTCCACGATTCCTTTCCCCTGGTTGGAGAGTAAGTCATCCAGTTGGACCAACTGGCCTTTTGCGACTTGATTCGCGTACGTGGTGCCTAACATTGGCATTAGGTCAAGCTTCTCGTTGCTGGTTAACATTAAGTTAATCTGGTTTTGCCATGCGCTCATGCTGATCGGCAACAGCTTTACGGTGGCGTTAATTTTCGTTTTTGTGATCTTGTTTAGCTCTTGCTCAATGAGCAATTGGTCCTTCGGTACGCTGCCAAGCGAGAAATAGGCCACCGTCAGTTCATAGGGCTTGCCTCCGCCTCCGCCGGATTCCTCGGTCCCTCCGTTCCCGGACGAGTTGCTGTTATTCCCGTTGTTTGATCCACATGCGGCAAGCAGAAGCATCATGGTAACCAAAGCATGAAGCATAATCATCTTTCGTTTCATTTTGTCCCCTCGTTTCGTTGGAATAAGCCAGGTCCGAATCGTTTGGTCCGTTGCGCTTCCCGGCTCTGCATCTATAATAGGACTTCTTGAATAAGGTCAACTACCCGGATATCGACCTCTACCTGTCACGTCGTCGACCACTCAACGGTCTTTTTCTCTGCTTGTACCAGCCTGTTCCTCGTGTCGGAATTCAAGCGGACTTCGGTTCGCGTGCTTTTTGAAAATGCGGGCAAAATGCGAAAAATTCGAAAAGCCAACCTGACTCGCAATCGCGTGAACGGGAAGAGCCGTCTTACTCAACAGCTGTCTGGCGACGGCCATACGTTTCCGGACGATATATTCCGTGACGGATACCCCCATCTCCTTTTTAAACATCCGGTCTAAGTAATCGGGATTTAAAAAAACATGCTTGGCAATTTCATCACGTACCAAAGGTTTGTCCAGGTTTTGAACAATGTACGCTGTCGCTTGGTCAACGATTGATCCGGAGCGTTCGACGGACCGAAGGCATTCCGCCGCTTTGGCTACGATATGGCGGCACCATTCGAGCATCTCTTTTACCGAACGGCAAGCTTTCTGCGACATTTCAACGGATTTATCGTCACTGAATAATTGACGAGCCTGGATCCCCTTGGTATGCAGCATGGAATACACCATCTGCAGAAAATCATGATGGAATTGATGCAATCGTTTCGCATCCAAACTTGTGGCATGAGCTGATCTTTCCAAAAAAACGGTCACTTCTTCCAACAATTTCTCGGGAGCGTTCTCCGAAAGTAAAACGGACCACAACGGAAGCTCAGGCTCATTTGAAGGGAACTGTTCCGCTAATTGCCCGTTCAACAGATGAACCCGGTTATCGAATGCCACGTTGTTACGGTCGAATGACAATAATTGATCGGTCACGGACGGCAATTCGTATGCATGAACCGGATGACCCACATAACAGCTCAAATCGCAATAGAAATATTGATTGCAACTGTTTATGAAAGTCTCGCAACTTTTCCTGAGCCGTTCCAGCTCGTAGTCACTCCATGTCTCAAACGTTAAAATCGCGAGTAAATTACCTTGATTAATAGGAAGCAATTGCCCGTATTCGCCCAACTTCATCAGTAGTTCCTCAGCGGAATTTCGAAGTGCGTACTCGAGTATAATCTCATCCCTCTTGTTCAAGACCTTATGCCATCGCTTTACGACAATCAGTAACGGAACGAATAACATCCCCTTCGGGTACGGGATGTTGCGTTCCTCCGCGGCCAGGTGAATGGCTTCAGGACGGGATGGAATGGTTCGATTCAAAATATCCAGCCAGAATCTTTCGATAAGCAGCGGTTGATGCTGAACCCAGAATTGACCGTACTGGCTGTACTCCGATTTTTTGTTGTCCTTTTCTTTCTTGGCTACGGCTTTGGCAATAACATTCTCGAGTTCCGGAATTGGGATCGGTTTCAAAAGATAATCGAAGCTGCCTAGCTGGATAGCCTGCTTGGCGTATTGAAAGTCTGCGTGGCACGTCAAGAAAATCGATTCCGTATCCGGATAATTCTCCCGAACCCAGGCAAGAAGCTCAAGACCGCTCCCCAACGGCATTTCTATGTCGCACAGCATGATATCGATTGGAGAATCGGCCTCGAATCGTTCTTTGGCCTGTCGGATATCGTAAGCGGTAAGCACCTTGGAGATGCCGAGCTTGTCCCACCGGGCAGCTGCCTTGATCCCTTCCACCGAGTGAATTTCATCGTCAACAATCAAAAGTCTGGCCATATAAGCAATCGTTCTCCTTTCTAATCACAAGCTTGTCTACAAGGGTATCAGCATCTCAATGAGCGCTCCGGAAGGCACAGCGTTTGAGGCGAGCAAATAAGCCTTTTCCGGATACAGCAATCCAAGCCTTCGCTGAACGTTCCAAATTCCGATATGTTCTCCTTGTTCATCAATGATCCTATTTCCCGCTCTTATTTCCTCCAGAACTTCCTTCGAGAAGCCTTTCCCTGTGTCCTGGACACTGATCAGAAGCCTCGGCTCCGATTCGGACTCCTCTAATTTAATGCGAACGGAGATCCTGACTTTTACGTCGGAGTCTATGGCATGCTTAATGGAATTTTCAACAAATGTCTGAATGACAAGCGGCGGAATCCGTGCGGCCAGCAAATATTCGGGAGCTGCTATCTCGAATGATAGTCTATCGGGAAATCTTAGTTCTTGAATCCGAATGTAATTGCGCACATGCTCGAGCTCGTCCTTCACCGTGACAAACGTCAGATTGCTTCGAAACATGTAGCGGAAGTATCGCACCAAATTTAGTGCCATCTCTTGAATTAATTCGTAATTTCGCACCAACGCTAGATTGTATATAATGTTTAAAGCATTCATATAAAAATGCGGATTAATCTGCAGCTGCAAGTGTTGCAGCTCCGCCTTCTGCTTGCTTAGCTGCTCTTCGTATACGTTGATTCGTAGTTCCTGCACTTGCTGCATCATTCGATTAAACGTCTCGTTCACAAGCAGGAACTCATCGGATGTCGGAAATGGGTCGATACGTGTGTTTAAATTGCCCTCGCCGATTCGCTTCATGGCCACTATAATCCGATTGAGGGGCCTGAGAACCATCTTTCGCAGCAGTAACAAATAGACCGGAACCAAGATGACGGCTGCAATCGGAATCATCGACGCAATGCGCTTCAAATACGGCAAATTCTCTAGCATTTGCTTATTCGGAATCAGCGCTACCAAACGAAAGTCGCCTTTGGTCGACCGTTGGCCAAGGACCAAATAAGAGATCTTATCTCCTGAAAAGTAATAACCTTCCATATTCCTGGATAGATTGATGTTGTGCTCCTTCACCTCTCCGGCATGTATCATCGGTTCTCCCTCCTCCGTGGAGAACAGCGAAATCCCGTCCTTGCCGAGATTCAATAAGCTCAAGGGTACCGAAAGCCTCTCTATGTTTAACCAAGCACCTACATAGCTGTCGCTTGTTTGCAAAACACGGAACAAGTAGTACTCGCCATTAATTTTTTCGCTGTACCACGTCCTGTTTAACGATGCTTTTTCGCTCCGAAGGTTGTCGGTAAGCTTTTGAATATAGCTGCGAATCCCTTCTCTTTCTTGCATGCTTTCGGATCCTTGAAATTCTTCCAAAAGCTCTTGGTTCGGAACCGAATAGACAAACATGGAATCGATTGACTGGAAGTTGGCTATGTCTGTTTTCATCCTGTTGTCCAAGCGGACTTTAGCCAGGATACGAGCCTGCTCGGAGGCTTGGTATTCCATATCTTGTAGATCCGGGTCATTCACGATA
The DNA here is from genome assembly GCF_011761545.1 of Paenibacillus sp. BK720. NCBI lineage: Bacteria > Bacillati > Bacillota > Bacilli > Caryophanales > Paenibacillaceae > Paenibacillus > Paenibacillus sp. BK720. The sequence continues at coordinate 226,345 of NZ_JAASRQ010000004.1, forward strand.
AGATTCGTCATATATTTATCGACATTGTCCAGGTTACTATCGATTTGCTCCATGTACATCGTAATCAAGTTGCGGTTGGATTCAGCGACCTGCTTGTGAACGACGCGGATTGCATAGTTGTTGTTGTATATGAGAAATGCTACAGTCGGCAATGTAATCACTAACAGACCGAAAACGAGCTTGAAGCGAATGGAGTTCCATGTAAATCCAAAAAGCCGTCCCGTCATTTGCGATCATCCTTTCTATGTAAAAGACCTATTATGCCCAGCGTAACTCCTATTTTATTAGATCGGTTAACATTAGACGAATACAATCTCGACTATTTCCTATCACGGGATCGACTAATTAATAACTTCCCTAATGTAATAATCACAAGCGCACGCTTCTGTAGATTAGCGTTAAATAATAAGTAATTTATTAACTGCTATTAAAATCAAAATAATACGGACAAAAAAAGAGCCGGATATGATCCGACCCTTTTTTTGAATTTGTATTAGTCCTCGTCATGCTCTTCATGTTCTTGGTGTTTACCATGATTGCCGTCATGGTCGCGGTTCTCGCCTTGATCATCATCATGACTACCCTTTTGCCCGTTATTTTGGCCGTGCTCCCGATCGCTGCGCACTAATTGCGTTTGCTGCTTCTTCTTTTCCTGCTGCTCCTTATGAGCCTTCTGCCAAGCTTGCTGCAGCGCTTTTTTCTGAGCAATCAATGCCTTCTTCTGCTCTTGCTTGGTATGCTGATCATCCGTTGCAGCCTGTGCCTTCTGATTATCTTGAACGGTTGATTGTACGGGTTGAACCTTCGCATCGTCATCACCGTGATCAGCGTCGTCGTCCTTCTCTTCCTTAAACTTCAATTCATCCGGACGGTTTTTCATTTTAATATCGATTTCCAGTTCGACTTTTGCCGGATCGACGGCAAAGTGCGTAAACAACGCATCCATGACCTGCTGCTTGTCCATGTTTGCCTGCAGATTTAGTACTGCAAGCAGCTGCTGAATGAACGAAGTCGCTTCACTGCCTGTAAAATATTGTTTCTGGCCCTCGCCAATTTTAATTTCCACCTTGGACTCGGTTTGCGCTTGTTCATCCTCGAGCTCGATCTTGACTTTCACGTTATTGCCTTCTATTTTCAGCTCCAGTTCCTTCAACTGTTCAAGCTGAATTGGAGCTGTACTGGTGCCCGGTTGGGCTGCAGCAAGCTTAACCGCAGCATCCGTCTTTGACGGGACTACGGATGAATCGCTTATTGTCGGTTTATCCTCTTTCGCTGCGGAAGCATCATAATCCGCGTAGGCTACTACACCGTAAGAAAGCATGATCGTGCTTATTGCACCGATTAGTATATAGGAAATTTTCTTTTTCAAAATGCGCCTCCTAAAATGACATGCATGTTTTTGTTCTTGGCAGCCAATATAGGATTTCGTTAGGCTCGGCTGTTTTTAAGTCCGTATTAAAAAAAGCCGCGATTCGCGGCCTTTCTCAAACATACAAAAAGATGGAAAAGAAGTGACAGACGGATCCGGCGATAACGAAAAGATGCCATACCGCATGATGATAAAGGAAGCCTCTCCATACATAAAAGATGCTGCCAACCGTATAACACACGCCGCCGATGACCAGAAATACAAGTCCTCCATAGGCTAGATGGTCAGCTATGGCCCCCCATGCAAAAACAATCATCCATCCCATAACGACGTAACCAAGCGTTGATAAGAATAGAAACCTCTTTACAAAGAAGCATTTAAACACCACGCCCCCGATCGCTAATCCCCACACAATGCCAAATAAGCTCCAACCGAACGGACTTCGTATCGTAACAAGCAGATAAGGCGTGTATGTGCCGGCAATAAACAAATAAATCGACCCATGATCGAAAATTTCGAACAGATCCTTTACTTTTCCTTCCGGAAAACTATGCAAAAGGGTGGATGACATATATAAAATAAACATAAAAAATCCAAACAGGACAAACGATACGATATGCCAGGCTTCACCAATGTAGCTCGCCCTAACGATGAGCAATACCAATGCGGCAATACTTAACCCGGCGCCAATGCCATGGGTGATAGCGTTAGCCGCTTCTTCCTTCCTTGAATAGACATGCGTATTTGCCATAGACTCCTCCTGATTTGCAACTAACGCAATAAGGTTTTACTTCTATCGTAACATAAGTGCGCGTACCGGTAACAGCAGACGGTTTAGTGCTGTTCTCATGCCGTAATCAGTGATCACGGCAAACTTAACGATTCTGGTCTCCTCCGTTGCTGCGAACACGGCAAACTTCTTGATTTTCTCTACCTCACTCCTTAATCCAACCGCATTCCAACGCAAACCAATTATGGTATAGTTCTGTAAACATATTGGACAAGGTGGTTACACGATTGTTAATCCGTACCGATTCTTATTTCTGCATGCATTGCAAAATCGTTCATGTTCGCCGGAAAGGGGATCTCATTATGACGACCGGCTGGGTGTGCATCGACAACGTCAAGCATGCTGCCGGCTTCTGCAGCACCTATAGGAATAAGCTTCCTAGCCAAGACCTTAAGTCTCCTTTCGCAGGGTCTACTTAACCAACGAAAAGCCCCGTCCCGAAGGACGGAGCTTTTTATGAATTAACCTTTTCCGGTCCAATTAGAGATTCCGTTGGATGGATTAGGCAATATCCGATCGGAGAGGCCTGGCCGTTCCCTTACCTTAAAACGCTATTACGTTTTGTTATTCGTTCACCCTCGATGGCTACGGTTAAGTAAACCGATGTTTCGTCAGACGCTAACCGAACATCAATGACTTTTGTAAAAAATGGCGTAATTTTCCCCGCGGGTGAGAAGGTCAAACGGCGGCGAAGGTATCCTCTTACTTTAATTTTCCGCCAAACACCGGGTAGAAGCTATGTTCCCCATAATGCTGAATTTGCTCCAGATTCTTTAACGTATCCATATCGGTATCGTTGATAACAAAATCAAGCTCCGCATTCATTCTCATGTGATTCGGATTTGCCGTCTTGGGAATGACAACTAGACCAAGCTGTATGTCGTAGCGCAGGCAAAGCTGGGCAACCGATACTCCATATTTATCCGCGATTACCTTCACGGCTGCATCGTCAAGGATTGCACCATGAGCTATTGGGGAATAGGCCTCTACCAGGATGTCTTCTGTCTGGCAGAATCGAATCAGCTTCTCAGGAGTATTGCTCACATGCGCCAATATCTGATTGACCATTGGCTTGATCTCGCAGACGGCTAGAATATTCTCTATATCATCCTGGAGGAAGTTGGAAAGGCCGATAGCCTTTACTTTTCCTGACCTATAAGCATTCTCCATTGCTTTCCAAGCTTCTTTGTTTTCCTCGAAGTAGCGCTTCTCCTCGCGGAACTCCCGCCAAGGCTGCGGGCTGTGAATAATCAGAAGATCAATGTAATCCAGCCCCATTCTCGCCAGCGATTCATCAATAGATTGCATAACGGCCGTATAGTTCTTTAATTCGGCAGCAACCTTTGTCGTAATGAAAAGCTCTTCCCTTGCGACGCCGCAGGAACGAATTCCTTCGCCTACGCCAGCTTCATTCCCATAAGCCTGAGCAGTATCAATATGGCGATATCCGATAGAAACCGCGTCACGCACGGCTTGCGCAGCTTGCTCATTGTCAAGCAGCCAAGTACCTAGCCCCAACTTTGGTATTTCCAAGCCATTTGATAATCTACCGGTTTCGTTAAACATATTTTTCCCACCTTATCCGTTGTTATCGTTTCAAACCCTATATAAGCCGGTTGCTCATTCATCCTCCGGAATAATCTCGTTGACGCATTGCAGCGCATTTAGCGTGCGAGGGAAACCCATGTAGGGCAGGCAGTGTGTGATGGCGGCGATCAAGGTATCTTTTTTGTTGCCAACATTGAGATTACCCCAAACATGCGCCTTGACTTGGCTGTCAGCTCCGCCAAGCGCGCTTAGAATGCAAAGCGTGAGCAATTCCCGAGTTTTCAAATCAAGACCACCGCGGGTGTAGAAGTCGCCAAAACAAAAGGAGGAAAGGAAATCCTGGATATGGATTTGATTGGCCGGAGCCTTCTCGCGGTTCTGCCTGATGACCTCTCCGAAAATCTCGATTTGCGCAGCGTTTTGGGAAACCCAATATAGGGCGCACACTGGTAAACCGCCTCTTTGATCTCGATCGGCGTCAGCCCGACATGAAGTGCGGCATGCACATGGGAACGGAGCTAAGGAAGCGTTTGATTCGTGGCCAGAACCACCAGTGTAATCAGCTCCCGTTGCCCCTCATTCAAGCTGCCCTGATGGAACACTTCACCGAATATAAAACGGCTCAAAATATCTTGAAGATCCGGATCAGTTGCGTATGCTGCCGGAATGGCGTCGCCGAAAAGCTTTCTATACGTATCCTGACTTTTCTCCACTCGATTCATATTAAAGCCTCCTCCTCAAAACCAACAATGGATTGAAAAACAAATTGATTTGTTTATCCAACTCATGTCTATTATTATAAGAGTAACCCTCGCATATTCAATGATTAAAAAACCTTAGTTTGTTGGTATTTCAACATAATAATCGAAATTGTTAATTAACTGAGAAAGATTGGTGGTATGAGGATGGCAAAAATAGATCGAAGAATTGCGAAGACTCGAGAATCCTTAAAAAAGGCTGTTATTGAGTTGATGGCCGACAAAAGTTTCGACGAAATTACCATACAGGATATCGCCGACCAAGCCAATTTGAACCGTGGAACCATCTACTCTCATTATCAGGATAAATATGACCTGTTGGATAAAATGATTGAATCGCATATGGATGAGTTAAGCGAAATGGATGAATGGGCATGCAAGCTGGATTGGACCAATGCCCTGGTCCCTTTTTTCGAGTACTTTGAGAAAAACTTTTTATTTTTTTCGACCATGTTAGCCAGTAAGGGAGCCCCATCCTTTAGAACAAGGCTTCTAGAATATATTATGAAAGGTTTTAAAGGCGAGATTGATAGGGAAAGCGGGAGAAATCAGGACTTAAGCGAAGACGTCATGTTGCAATTTACAGGTACAGCGTATGTAGGGGTAATTGAATGGTGGATTAGAAACGAAATGCCTTATCCTCCGCAAAGCATGGCCAAACAAGTGGGGGCCTTATTGGAAAGAAGCCTGTAAAACTTACGCTTCCGACAGCAAGGAGAGAAACTGCTGAGTCCGTGCATTTTGGGGATTGTAGAAAATTTGTTCCGGCGGCCCTTCTTCTACAATGACACCTCCGTCGAGAAGCATAACGCGGTCCGCAACTTCGCGCGCGAACTGCATCTCGTGCGTGACAATGATCATGGTTCTTCCCTCCTCCGCCAGCTCACGGATGACCTTAAGTACTTCGCGTACAAGTTCGGGATCAAGCGCAGACGTCGGTTCGTCAAACAACAATAATTCCGGGTCAATCGACATCGCTCTCGCGATGCCGACTCTCTGCTGCTGGCCGCCGGAGAGCTGATGCGGGTACGCGTCAATCCGGTCACCCAACCCGACCTTCGCAAGCAAACTTAGCGCCTTTGCCCGGGCTTCGTTCTTTGATCTGCGTTGCACCGTGATTTGCCCCTCCATCACGTTCTGAAGAGCCGTAAGGTGCGGAAATAAATGATACGCTTGAAACACCATACCCGACTGGCGGCGAAGCGCTAGTACGTCTGCTTTCCGGGGTTTCGCGTTTGGTCGAAACTCTAGCCGCGCGTTCCCGATTGCAACCGTGCCTGTGGTTGGGACTTCCAACACGTTCAAACAACGAAGCAAAGTCGATTTTCCCGAACCCGAGGGCCCAATCAACACCAGGACTTGCCCTTGTTCAAGGGTCAGGTCTATACCGCGAAGCACCAGCTTGTCTCCAAATGATTTTGTTAACTCACGCACGTTAATCATGCGGTCGACCCTCCTTCAGCGAATATGAAACTTCCTTCCCGTGTCAAACCGTGGAATACCGTTCGAAATACCGTTCCAACTGCTGCTGCAATAACCCCAGCACGGAACTGAAAATCAAATAGATCAGCGCTACCTCGCAGTAGATTAGCAGCGGCTCGTAGACAGCCGCTGTAATTTGCTGTCCTTTCTGAAAGAGCTCGGTAACCGTCACGGTTGCCGCTAGCGACGTATCCTTCACAAGCGATATGAAAGAATTGGACAACGGCGGTACCGAGACACGCGCTGCTTGGGGCAGGATAATACGGCGCAGCGCCTGTAGTCGAGTTTCTCCGAGCGAATACGCTGCTTCCCACTGTCCTTTCGGAATAGAGACGATCGCCGCGCGAATAATTTCCGATCCGTATGCACCTACGCTAAGCGTGAAACCGATGACAGCTGCCGGGAACGCGTCAATCAGAATGCCAAGACTCGGCAGTCCGTAGAAAATAATAAACAGCTGTACCAGCAGCGGCGTTCCCCGGATAATCCAGACGTAGAACCTCGCCACCAAAACCAGTGGATAAACATCGGACAATCGCACGAGTGCCGTCAGGACCGCGAGCACCAGACCAAGCACGAAGGAGATCAGCGTTAGGGGTACAGTAAACGAAATCCCTGCTTTCAGCAGAGGGAAAAATGAATCAAAGAAAATATCCAGGTTTGTTCGTTCATTCATGATGCAAAGCCCGCCTTTTTACTTCGAGACATCTTCACCGAAATAGGTTTTGGAAATTTCCAAGTATCTTCCGTCAGCCATCATTTCTTTAATTGCATGATTAACAGCGTTGACCAGTTCCGTGTTTCCTTTTCGGAAAAGCATGCCGCTTTGCGACACATTATCCGTCTCGGCTACAACCTTTATCGGCACGTCAGGACGCGCTTTCTTCAAGTCCAGGTAAGACAGCTTATCATTAATGGTTGCATCGATTCGTCCGGATGTAAGCAAATCGATTGCCTGATTGAACCCATCGACCGCAACGAGCTGCGCACCGTTCGCTTTAGCGATATCGCCGAGGTCGCTGGTTAGCGACTGACCGGACTTTTTACCTTTTAGATCGGCCAGGCTCTTAATGCTCGTGTTGGTCTCCTTTACGATCAGAACCGCTTTGGATAGAATATAAGGTTCCGAAAAGTCGTATTTGGCTTTTCTGTCATCCCTGATCGTAACTTCATTTGCAACCATATCGAATCGCTTCGCATCCAAGCCGGCCAGCATACCGTCCCATTTGGTTTCCACAAACTTCGCTTTTACCCCGATTCGCTTCGCAATCTCTTCCGCGATTTCCACATCAAATCCCGTCAGCTTGCCACTCTTGTCGTGGAATGTAAATGGCGCGTATGTCCCCTCCGTGCCAATCGTGATTTCACCGGCCGATTTAATCGATGCCAGTGAATGGTCCGGTGACGAGCTCGCATTGTTACCGTTTGATGCGTCTTCCGTACCGGAATTCGCATTGCTCCCATTATTCTTGGCACCACATGCCGTTCCGGAAAGCAAAATTACGGCGGACAAAATCATAATACCGATGCGGCGCATCCTAGTATTCATGGAAAATCCCTCCTTATTATCGTGGATAGTATGCCAGTTTCTCACGAGGCTTATCCGCCAGCGGGGACGTTTATCTTCCGTTAATAAGGTTCTCTTTCCTTTAAACGCAAAATACCTCCGAGCAGCTGTACGCCGCTCGGAGGCGAGATTAATATTGTATAACGAATTGCGGCTGCTGTATTATTCGTTGTTCTGCAACCATTGGAAATGGAAGCTTCCCTCTTGGTCCACCCGTTCAAACGTATGAGCCCCGAAATAATCCCGCTGTGCCTGAAGCAGATTGGCCGGTAAATTTGCCGTCCGGTAGCTATCGTAATAAGCAAGCGCGGAAGAGAATGCCGGAACAGGAATACCCCTGGTTACCGCGATTGCAACGACTTTGCGCCAGGCTTCCTGGTATTTGTCGATGACTCCGCCGAAATATTCATCCAGGAATAAGTTATTCAACGCCGGATCCTTATCGAATGCATCCTTGATATTCTGCAGGAAGCCGGCTCGGATAATGCAGCCTCCGCGGAAAATCATGGCGATATTGCCATAGTTCAAATTCCAGCCGAAATGCTCCGATGCCACCTTCATCTGGGCAAACCCCTGCGCATAAGAGGCGATTTTACTAGCATATAGAGCTTGTCTTACCGCTTCGATGAATTCATCAGCTTCACCCTCGTGTTTCCGAAGCGCAGGGCCGCGGAGCTTCTTGCTTGCTGCTAAACGTTCCTCTTTCATCGCGGAAATAAACCGGGCAAAGACGGATTCCGTTATGATGGAGAGTGGAACGCCAAGATCAAGCGCGCTTTCGCTGGTCCATTTGCCAGTTCCCTTTTGGCCGGCCGAATCCAAGATCACGTCTACCATCGGTTTGCCGGTGGCTGGATCTTTTTTGGAGAAAATATCCGATGTAATCTCGATGAGATAACTGTCCAGTTCTCCCTTGTTCCAATTGCTGAAAATGTTATGCAATTCGTCAGCATTCACATTCAGCACGTCTCTCAGCAGATGGTAAGCTTCGCCGATCAACTGCATGTCCCCGTACTCAATACCGTTATGCACCATTTTGACATAATGACCGGCTCCACCCTCCCCGATATAGGTCGAGCATGCGTCTCCGTTCACTTTGGCGGAAATGGCGGTCAGAATCGGCTCTACAAGCTCATAGGCATCACGCTGGCCGCCAGGCATAATAGACGGCCCTTTAAGAGCTCCTTCTTCACCTCCGGAAACCCCCGACCCAATGAAACGAATTCCTTGGGCCTCCAATTCCCGGTTTCTGCGCTGCGTATCCAGGTAATGAGCATTACCGCCGTCGATAATGATATCTCCGGGACTGAGATAAGGCACTAGCTGATTAATGGTATCATCCGTTGGTTTCCCCGCTTTAACCATAATCAAGATTTTGCGCGGTACCTCAAGCGACTGTACAAATTCATTGATGCTGTAAGTGCCTACAAAGTTCCTGCCCGGTGCTTCGGCCAGAAGCTCTTTCGTTTTTTCCGGAGAACGGTTATACACCGCTACCGAAAAACCTTTGCTTTCTATATTCAAGGCTAGGTTTTTGCCCATAACGGCTAATCCCGCCACGCCAATTTGAACTTTATTCATTCGTATTCCCTCCACTTTTGCGCGCACCTTCGATTTCATGGTGCGGCTTTGTTTGTATTTTTCTTAGAGCTGACTCTTTATTCTAGCCTCTGTTGCGGTCTAACTTAGTCGGCCAACGGAAATCATTACATCATCTCAACATTCTTCTCTCCTTCAACATCATATTGTTCTATCGTCAGCTCTACTATAATACGAAACTACACCATATACGAAATTAATATAATATAGAGATGGTATAGACGGTGTCTATAACAAATACTTAACGTAAATTTTTGGATCGAATTGCAGCTTCACTTGGCCAGAGATGACGCCCATGCTGGCGCATACAAAAAAACGGATTGGCTTACGCCATCCGTTTTTCAAAATAATGCCCATTTAATCAAATCACGAAACATTCGGAGAGCTAGAAATCCATGGAGAAGAACACCATAGGCATCTGCAGCTCGCCCTCCTTTGCAGGTTAACAGCGGAGAAATATCAAGGAGCCTTTGTGTGCGTCATGCCTAGGTGTTCGACAAATGGCTGAACTATCCTCCCATTTATGTTAAGAATTCGTCCTATTACTTTGTTTGCGCAACAAATTCGTTAACCGCTTGCGTAAATTGCTCGGTGTGCTCAACGTGTTCCATATGACCGCCTCGTTCGAATATGACGAGTTGAGATCCAGATATTTTTTCCGCCATTTCATTTGACCACCTTGGCCCGCAGTTGACGTCATATTCACCGACTAGTATGAGCGTTGGCGTGGTGATTGTATGCAGGATATCCCGTACATCCCACTCATAGGGCTGCCGGTTAGGGTCTCCGGAGAAATCGAGAACAACCTTCCATTTGTCTACCTTCTCCTTAACGCTCCAGTAGTTACCGAAGTAGGCAGGCAATAAGCGGTGGAGAACTGCCAGCGCAGACTCTTTGTCTCTTACGTTTTTCGAATCCATCATAGCCTGCTTTGCATCTTGAGCTTCCGCGTTATCCGGCCAACGCTCTGCAAAGCTCTCGATTTGTTTGAATTGCTCCATGTACAGTTCGGGTCCCATGGAAGGAGCACTGGATTGGAGGATCAGACCGGCAAGTTCGTTCGGGTAATCCAGAGCGTATTGAAGGCCAACGCCACCGCCATGAGCATGACCCAGGAAGTAATACTTTTGAGCTCCGGTATGCTCGGCTACTTTATGCGCGAAATGCGCATACCGAGGCATACTGTAGTCTCCGTCTGGCAGCGCATCTGATTTTCCTGTTCCTACAGGCTCCAAATACACCATTGTCATTGTTTTCTCCAGCTCCGGCATCTGCAGATACTTCCAGTGAAACCCGGGTCCACCCGGATGAACCAAACAAACGGGGCCGTTGCCAGCTACGTGATACACTTGACGCAGACCGTCGATGAAGATTTCATGCTCTCCAGCTGCCAGTGGTTGTTTGATAGCATCATTAGATGTATTCATGCTTAAATTCCTTCTTTCTTGGTTAATGATTATAATTGATTGTAATTTCACCTTACTTGCCATTAACGCCGAACGACTTCAAAAATTCCTCCAATGCTTTGCGCCATGGACGAAAGTCTTCAAATCCATTGGAGTGGATCGCCGTATGCGCCATTGCCGAGTAGCGCGGACGAGGCGCAGGTCGTGGAAAGTCTTTCGTGGAGCATGGTTTAACCTCCGCTTGGAATCCGCTCTCCTCCATAATCGCAAGAGCAAGATCATACCAGGAACAGATCCCCGTGTTTGAGGCGTGATAGATGCCATATTTCTCCGAATGGATAAGTTGCAATAGAAAATAGGCAAGATCCATGGTATAGGTAGGAGATCCGAATTGATCATTGACTACCTCTAACCTTTCTCGTTCTTGAGCCAATTTCAGCATGGTTTTAACGAAATTATTCCCGTTCCGTCCATATACCCAAGAGGTCCTTACGATAAAATAGCGAGAGGAAAACATTTGGACAGCTTGCTCTCCGGCCCGCTTTGACTTTCCATAAACACTTTGTGGATTAGTAGATGCATGTTCCTCATATGGTTTAGTTGCCCTGCCATCGAAGACATAATCCGTACTGATATAACATAGCTTTGCCCCTATGCTTGAAGAGGCTCTTGCTATATTCCAGGTGCCTATTTCATTTATTTTGAAAGCCAGTTCTTCCTCAGATTCGGCTAAATCCACATTTGTGAAAGCAGCGCAATGGATGACGACATCCGGCTTATAAGCCTCAAACACCACCACGCACTGAGCCTCATTTGAAATATCAAGCTGCTTTCTGCCAAGACCTAAAACCTCGTGACTAGCCGAAAAAAGTTTGACAACATCATGACCTAACTGACCATGCGCACCTGTCACTAATATCTTCATGGCATTCCCCTAACCGTGATGTCCTGGCTCTGAAGAGTTACCAGTGAGAATGCTCATCCACCAGTCTTGATGGTCCAAGTACCATTGAATAGTCTCTAATATACCTGTCTCAAAATGATGCTTCGGATGCCATCCCAGTTCGTTCATAATCTTGGTTGCATCAATTCCATAACGACGATCATGCCCTAAACGATCAGGAACATGCCGAATTAATGATTCCGGCTTTCCAAGCTCCTTTAATATCGTCTGCACAATCTGAATATTCGTCTTCTCATTACTTCCGCCAATGTTATAAACCTCGCCGTTCTTTCCTTGGTGCAGCACCAGATCGATAGCATGGCAGTGATCCTCTACATACAACCAATCACGGATATGCAAGCCGTCTCCGTAGATAGGAAGAGGACGATCGTTCAATGCATTTACAAGCATGAGCGGGATTAATTTTTCGGGAAATTGATAGGGCCCATAATTATTCGAACAGCGTGTGATGTTAACTGGCAAGCCGAATGTCTCATGATAGGCACGTACAAGCAGATCGGATCCGGCTTTACTTGCCGCATACGGACTATTAGGGTGAAGCGGTGATTGCTCGGTAAATAACCCTGTTTCGCCAAGCGTTCCATACACCTCATCCGTAGAGACATGAACAAACTTCTTAACTCCAACTTTTACAGCGGCATCAAGTAAGACTTGCGTGCCCCATACATTGTTCTTTGTAAAAATATCCGGTTCCACAATACTGCGGTCCACATGAGATTCAGCCGCAAAATGAACAACGATATCAATTCCCTGTCCAAACAAACGGTTCATTTGTTCTTTGTCTGTGATATCGCCTTTTATAAATGAATGCTTGCTGTCTCTTGGAATTTTTGACAAATTCGTTAGATTTCCCGCGTACGTTAATGCATCTAAATTGATTAGTTCATAATTCGGATAGCGATCCAGCATATAATGAATGAAGTTGCTGCCAATAAATCCGGCTCCGCCCGTGACTAGTATTTTCATGACTTTATTGCTCCTAGAAAATTAGTTCCGCATCAACAAGCAGCGGATGCTCCTGATCTTTACCCGATAAGATAGGATTCGCCGTAGGCCAATGAATACCTAATGCCGGGTCACTCCAAAGGATCCCCCGATCCTGCTCAGGAGAGTAAAAAGCATCAACCTTATATAGAACCTGCGTATTGGGAACTATGGTACAAAAGCCATGTGCAAAGCCCCGCGGGATAAGCAGCTGCCGTTTATTAGCCTCACTTAGGATGACCCCTTCCCATTGGCCGAAGGTTGGAGAATTGGGGCGGATATCAACCGCAACATCATAAATGGCTCCTGTAATGACACGAACTAGTTTTGTTTGAGCATGGGGATTTACTTGATAATGCAAGCCTCTTAAAACCCCGCTCTGAGCAGATAAGGAATGATTATCCTGTACAAATGGAATGTCGATCCCATGCTCAGCAAATGCTGCCTGACTGTAACTCTCCATGAAGAAGCCTCGGGAATCGCCATGAACTTCCGGCTCTACAACATATAATCCTTCTAGCTTTGTAGGAATGAAATTCATTAGCATCAACACCTTACATTTTTAATTCCAGTAGTTGTCATCAAGAAATAAATCCTTGGCTAGTTCATTAGCGTGTAATAACGACTCATGAGTCCCCGCATCTGTCCACCAACCCTTCAGGATATCAAAGGTGAGCTCGTTTCTTTCGATATACGCGTTATTCACATCCGTAATTTCCAATTCGCCGCGACCGGATGGTTTCAGTTTCTTCACGATATCAAAAACGGTGTTGTCGAACATATAAATACCCGTGACGGCATAATTGCTTTTCGGATATCGGGGTTTCTCCTCAATCGAGAGGATTTTATCTTCTAAGAGCTCTGCAACACCATATCTCTCCGGGGCTTGTACTTCCCGGATCAATATTTTCGCGCCTTTGCACTGCTCTTTAAAACGATTCACAAAAGGAGCTATACTCTCTTTAAACACATTATCCCCGAGAATAACAGCCATTTTGTCGCTACCCACGAATTGTTCGGCTAAATCTAAAGCCTGGGCAATCCCTCCGGCTTTATCTTGAACTTTATAAGTGAATGTAAGGTTCATCTCTCGGCCGCTCCCGAGCAGGTTAACAACATCCCCTAAATGCTCTTTTCCTGTTACGACAAGAATTTCGGTGATGCCGGCTTGTTTTAATTTAAAAACCGGATAGAATATCATGGGATATTTACCGACGGGCAATAAGTGTTTATTCGTCACTTTGGTTAGTGGATACAATCTGGACCCCGTCCCGCCTGCGAGAATAATTCCCTTCATTAATATCCCCCCTTACCTCCCGGTCATCAATATTAAGATGACAAGGATATTATGATTTGGCTTCTAACTCGGCGACGACATTCGCGATGGACGTGTACGGATCAAGGGCAGCATACTCCGCCTTCAATCGTTGTGCATTCGCCAAGAATTCCGTCTTGTTAAGTACGTTAAGAACCGCCTCCCGAATTGCCGCCGGCGTTGGTGTTTGGGTTTTGAGATTGATTGCGGCACCAGTATGGGCCGTACGAGCGTTACCCTCAATCTTATCTTCGGAGATTCCAGCCAATACCATCGGCACTCCGAAACTCAATGCCTGCTGCGTCCCGCCAAATCCACCGTTTGTGACGAGAACATTGGTATGCGGAAGGAGGTCGACGAAAGGAATAAATTCCGCGACGCGCGCATTGGCCGGTATTTTTTTGACTTCATCCTTACTGCCTGTCGCGGCAATAACTAGAACAGGCAGGTCAGCCAGTGCTTCTAGTGTTGGCTCAATGAGATGACTGAAGTCACCGTTTGCTACGGTTCCCTGTGTTACAACGACAACTTGTTCAGCTTCTAACACTTCCGGCCACCATACTGGCAATTTAGCCTCAACGGAAGGCGGGGTAGGAAGCGCTCCGATGAAGCGGACGCTGTCGGGCAGGTCTGATCGCTTATAACTCAGCTCCTCTACAGACAACTGAAGGTAGCTGTCGGCAAGTACGCAGCTATCAAGAAGGTACGGTATTTCCCCGACCGCTCCCAGATCCTTTAACACCTTTTCATAAAGCTTCTGTGCATCCCCGAATACGGTATTTTTCATTAAGCCATTAAGCTCGATGTTTCGTGCGCGTCCCTCTTCCGAGCCGTCCGGTTCTAGCCCCATGCCAAATGGCGCAGCATCCATGCTAGAAATTGCTAGCGGTATAACACCAACGACTATATAACCCTTCGCTCGTACGCCTGGGGCACCGTGCAATGCTGGCGAGATTGGGAATCCAAATGATTCTGCCATCACAATCGCCTGGTCGTCTCCATACTTTTTCAGTTCTTGTTGCAACGCTGCATATTGATTCGGAATAGCGCTAACGAAATAACGCTGCAGGTCATAGTTAACCTGAGTCGGCCCTTCGAGAGCAAGTCGCTCGGGGTCTAATAATTCCTCGGGCTTCCAATCGGCTGCACCCGTAAATGAAACAAATGCGGCGCCTGTCTTTTCGACAGCTTCCTTGAATATAGATCCTGTAATAATAGTCACCTCGTGACCGCGGCGAATAAGGTCTTTTGCTATAGACAGCATGGGAGCGACATGTCCGTATACAGGTGTAATGGGAATGATAATTTTTGACATAATAGAACCTCTTTCTTTTGCGCTATAGCAATCATTTCATGCTTTATCTGGAAATCGGCTAGTTCGGCGGATGAATAGAAATCCTCTTGGTTGTCGACTTTTTTACCTGCGCAGTAATGAGATCGATCATTCTCATAATGGTACTCCAACAATGTTTTGTCAACGAATCTATCGCAAACTTAATATTTCATAAATTTTTCCGTTTAGTCATTTTAGGATAGGAAAAAACTTCTTGCAGGATTTAGATTAAATGTTTGACATTGATCAACGGATAGAGAAAACCCTTTGCCGTATACGGCAAAGGGTAGCCTTTATTTTACGATTTGAGTTACTTTACCGGTTGAATCGGATTGCTCTTCCATTTTCCTGCTGAAGCTCGTTCAATGGTGGACAGTAAATATGTTCTGGCATGGATATAGTAGGCTAAAAAGATTCGCTAGCATTCAAGGTAAAATTAAAGACCCGGATACGTAATATTATATTTATTGGATACTTGTATGAGCTTCTGGAAAAACTCAGGAGTAGGGGGCTCCAATTGGGCTTCCATCCCTTCCACGTAAGGGGTGCCCAATTCCTTTACAAAAGAATCAAAGCCTGCAGGGTAGGCCGTGACTAAGAAACGAGCCTTTTTGGACCTCACCTTAAAGGTATGCGGAATGCCGCGAGGGGCGAAGACATATTCTCCGCTTTGCACAAAAAACGTTTCATCCCCAAGTGTCATCTCTAACTCTCCATCGAGCACGTAAAAAGATTCATCTTCGTTTCCGTGGATATGAAGCGGCGGACCATCATTCTCCTTAACCGAACAATGCACGACGCAAAATTCCCCGTTTGTGTCTTCCCCGCTTACCAAGATGGAATTAATGTCGGTAAGGAATAAAAACGTATTATCATTTTCTGACTTCCGGTGCATCTTTCCTGCTTTGCTTTGATTACTCATGATTTCTCCCGGTCTCCTCTTGGTTGTCGATTTTTTTACCTGCGCAGTAATGAGATCGATCATTCTCATAATAGAAAAACCATCCGCTTTAGTCAATGTATCCAGCGCAATCTTAACATTTCATAAATTTTTCCGGTCAGTATTTTTATGTTTAAAACCTAAGAATGCTTAGATTAAGGCATTATTGGTTTACATTTGATTGTTCACTATTAAACTTTTACCGAATGTTCTAATATGATAAAATCATTTTGATGAGGTGAACACGATGACAAGAAGCAAAGAGTTCGATGAGAGAGAAGTCCTATTAAAGGCAATGTATTTATTCTGGGAAAAGGGTTATGAAAAAACCTCTTTACAGGACCTTGTTACGCATATGGGGATACATCGCAGAAGCCTGTATGATACTTTTGGCGATAAGCATAGCCTCTTTATAAAGACGTTGGAACTATACGAGAAACACAAAACAGCAGCTATTCAGGCAGAAGTATCACGCGGTCGTTCGGCGAAACAGGCGATCCGCTTGATCTTTGATTTGCTGATTGAAGTAAACGACGACCGACCGTTGGGCTGCTTATTTGTGAATTCAGCCACCGAACTGGCTTTGAGGGATCCGGAAGTACGCGAAATAACAAACGAAGGTTTTAATAACTCGGAGAAAGTTCTGGTAGAACTCATTCAAAAAGGTCAGCAGTCGGGCGAGATTCCCATTGATAAGGATGCAAAAATTCTTGCGGCTAGTTTGCAGACTACACTGATTGGATTAAGAGTATTGGTTCGAACGACCACCGATAAAAAGAGGCTGCATCAAATAGCAGATACTTCCATAGCGATGCTTGACGCTTAAAGGAACCCTATACGGCGGTCTTTAGTCTACACAATAGAGTCCTGTTACGCGTATGGTTACCGAGGATTTATTGGTGGATTGAGCTGTTGGATGTTTTGAAATAGCGCTTTCTTGTGTTTGCGATTCACCATGCCTTCATCTACTAAGCGTTTTGGCTCTGTCCTCATTTCCTATTCCTTTAACTCTTGAGTTGAGCTTGATGCTGCATATTGGAACTAAGCTTCCGTTGGCGTAAAAAACAGCAGCCTGTATCGGCTGCTGTCCTGTAATTAAAGCGTCATGATTCGAGGCTGTTCACTGTCTTTTAACGTTTCCGAAGGATAGTGAAAAGACCAATTCCGATTATAACGCCAACACCGATTCCTATTAACCCAAGCCAAACCGCTCCCAAAAATCCCTTCGAAAAAACAACACCAACGGTCCCGAAAAAAGCTCCGAAAGCAAAAGGGAATACAGTATTTGGGTTCAGTTCTTCCCCGGCATCCTTATAGGCATCCCAAATTCCGAACATGTAGACACAAGGATAGAACATAAGCCATTCCATACATGTTGGCTCGACCGTTGGAATATCTCCATGAAAGCTCGTTACAATAGCCCCGTTCAGATGTGACTTTAAGTTGATAAGAAATTCCAAGGAAATCAGCAGGATGCCCTTTACATATCTACCGTTAAGGAGCTGGCCGAATCCCGGTAAAGCGATACTCCACAATAACGCCTCGATGCGGGACACTCTACCCATGTCCTACCCCATGGTTAACGATTTACGATCTGCCGCTTGTGGAGGCTGTTCCATCCAGCCTAAATCAATCATTGTATTGGCTCCATCCTCCACGTAATTTCCAACTTCCATGATTAATCGCGCGAATGTAGCCGACACATCATGTCTTGCACTAAAAGCCAACGCATTGCCATATGTTCGGACCCGCATCGCAAACATATCGATTTTATGGGTAAGCATTAGCTTATCCGAAAATGGCGATACGGTTGAATCGGTAACGAGATGATTCATCAGCGGATGGGTAGGCAAATCTTCTTTGTGCAGCAGCTTGGTTAAAATATCGTATTGTTTCAATGCGATATCCTTCCCTCTCTTGAAGTAATTCCTAACTTGATCCAGCTTGGCAGCTTGGCAGAAGCCTACCAATACCGCACAACTGGTCGCGTTATTTTGAACATTATCGTAAATATGGGTAATTTCCAGTGATTGAAGAGGACGAATATCCCCGAAGAAACCGTCTAAATACCGCTGTTTTTTGATAAAATCGATTTTGTCCGGAACGGGTATATAAGGCGGCTTGACCAAAAGTCCTTTCGCATCCAGCAAATCGTTAACGTCATTGATTAGATTAATGGTTGATTTGAGACAATCGGTAAAAAATTCGCGGATGTCCTGACGACTCATTAATGGCACAGCGATTCCGTAGATACTAATCCCCGCTTTACCGGTATACTTCAAGTAATGCAAATAAAATTCATCCGCGTACAACCGGGGAGCTTTTAAATTTACGTCGTCATCGGTGAGTCCGACCGGTACCGGATGACCCTCCCGCGTGAAAATATCCTTGACCGTTTGCGTTAATCGGTCTGCCAGTTGTAACGCTTCATTCAAAACATTTCGAATATCTGCGTCGTCCACATTTTGCTGAAAATAACGCAAAACACACCTGGCCATACTGTTCCCCATAAAAGTCGCCCATAATTTCCCGACTTCCGCCGACGTTAATTTATTGGGCGTATTTCCTTCCATTTCCGTTTTTTCTTCGTGTTGTAGTTTGCTCATGGGGCACCTCTTCTTGTTTAACGTGATTTCTCACTTATTTATCCACGTTATTATTCCATTTTGAACCACATTAAATACCGTTCCATTACGTTATATACATTTTTGTTCCCCCATCGGACTTGATCATCTGCACCGCTTCAGACTGTCCTGCAAATAAACAAGGCTGCCGGATTGTGGCAGCCTTGTCATGGATCGTCTCCTTTATTTGCTTTCGTTTAATTGTGCTAAAACTTGCTCGAGGTGCCTATCGGTCATGGCACCGCCGCCGAACGAAACCAAGGCGCGCAGAGGCAAGTACTTTATGGTACGCCATCGTCCTTATCCCTTCGTATCGCTTGATTATTTATATTTATACATCTCCACTTTAAGAGCAGCTGGTTTTCGACCTACCGAAATCATATAAGCAGCTTCATCACCGTTTAATACTCTTCCTCTGATCCATTCATCATTTATAAACTCGCCTTCCTCGATTTGAATGTAGCCGACCTTATCCGTTTCTCCCGATTTCGGAAGAAATTCCACCGAGAACCCGATTCCAGCGAACAGAAATTCATCCTCGCTAATCTCGATGACCAGCCCCCCTGAAACCGGTTTGCCTTCCTCTTGCCGTTTATAGGTAAGCTTCACATCATATTTCGAAAAAGTTAGCAAGCATCCACTGTTATGATGTTGCAGGAAACCGGTCATTTTTCCAGTACCCCGATACCGGTTAATGATACCCATCATATTGCCGAGCAATTTATAGCTTTCGGCGAGATATGGTCCGGTACCGTTTAAGATGAAAGCCGACATATCAATATTAAGTGCCATCATGATTCCGAAATCCGGCCCGTCTTCATTTGTCTCAGCAGCAAGAAAATCCTCAATCCCGAACGGAGCAAAGCATAGTGCATTATGCTTTCCGATGGCGTAGAATACGTTCGTTGCCGACACCATATCTCTTCTTGCTTCCGGAATGAAGAGAGGGTTGCCGTCAGCCGTATATTCTTCGCAAACCTCGGCAAAATTGGGCAAATAAATATCAGGCGCATACAGACAGATGGTCGGAGCAGCGTGCTTCCATATTTTCATCACTTTCGCAATTGGACCGCCGCTCGGATAAGTGCCGGCCTTCCAAGGGTATTGCTCCAGCCATGCGTTAACAAACATTGGAAGCGGATAAGCCTCCGAACCTGCTTTAGCGATTTTTTCTATCGCGCATGCGTAGTGATAGGCCATGAAATTTTCAGCGGCTGCTTCGCCAAACACCTCTTTCCAGTTCCCGTTTTTACTATATAGGGCAGCAAGGCCCGAAGGAATAGCCTCTTCAAATTGCTTGTCAGCCTTATCCGAGTAATCTCTTTCCGCGCCCAGAAAACCAATTTCGTTCTCGATCTGCATCATAATGACGGTTTGCTTCTCCCCGTCTATTTCCTTCAAATGCTTCATCAGAGAATGAAACGCCGTGGCGTCCGCTTCAACGGCTGCGTCGCATAGCGGTGAAATCGTATCCGATGCCGCTCCGCCCGGATAACGCGCTCTGAAATAGGCTTCATAGTCTTTTTTTACCCAGGAAGGCGCATAAGTGGATCGACCGTTTTTCCACAGCCCGAACCATAGCAGGACAAGTCTTACGCCTTCTTCTCTTGCCTGATCGATAATGCCGTCAACCAAAGCAAATTCATATTGGCCTTGAACGGGCTCCATTAATTCCCAAAATACGGGCACGATCACGGTATTCAAATGCAAGCCTCGTAAATTCGGCCAAACTTTCGTCTTCATATAGTCAAGACTAGAAGAACTGGAGTTATGAATCTCACCGCTTAAAGCGATATAGGGTGCTCCGTCCACGTACAAAGTTGTTAATCCATTCTCATTATTGAGATAGGGCAATTGCTTCATTTCATCTGCACCTCGCTAATATTGTTATACTAGTTCGAAACTTGCTTATTCGATTTCGCCCATTCATCCAGCTGCTTTTGCTTTTCAGCGATAATTTTGTCGATTCCTGCTGATTTTAGCTTCGAAATAAATTCAGGAAGCGATTTACCCGGATCCAACATGCCCGTTTCAAGGGCGAGACGGAATTGCTGACTGACAGCTGTCACAGCCGCAAACTCCGTTTTTACCGGGTCAACATCAAATATAAATCCTAAAGCTTTGGATTTTAACGCCGAAGAATTGAATTCCTCCATTTGCTTCCAAATGTCAGGGTTGTCGCCTTCAAAGGTGTAAGAAAGAAATTGGTTGCCAAACAACCAGCCCATGAACAAATTGTATCCGCTGTTCGTTCCGTCGACGCCTTGCGGAAATTTGATAACGTTATCCGATACTTTCACGAAATGCTTGCCTTCGATTCCCCAATCGAATAGATTTACGATTTCTTTATCCGTATACATCAGATTTAAAAATTGCATCGCTTTATCGGCATTGTTGCTGCTGCCCGGAATACCCCACATAATTCCAGTAATGGAAGATGTTGTAGCAACAGGCAGGGTAAGCGGAACGGATACAACGGCAACGCCGTTCTTTGATTCCTGTTCGTCAAAACCAGGCTTTGTTTTTGCCAAGTAGCCGAAGCCGCGATTTGATTTCAACAGATCGAACTGACTGTCTTTATTCGTAGCTGCATCCTTAAGGATGTATCCTGCTTTGTACCAGCTATGAATTTTGTTTAATAGCGCTGCGTATTCGGGCGTTTCGTACAAATTGACGACCTTCAACCCATTATCGAAATTTGGCAATACACCGAACGAATCCCCCAAGCTATCATAAGTAATATAGCTGTCTGCGATCGATGCTCCAACTGCGGATGGTATAAGAGGTGCCATAGTTGGCTCGTTTTCTTTAATCGTCTTCAGAACCGCTTCCACATCATCTAACGTTTTAATGGACGTAACATCAATTTTATATTTATCGACCATGTCCTTCCTCATCGCAAACGAATAATTCGTTGCGAGATCGCGGTTCGAAGGGACACCGTAAGTGCTTCCGTCTATTTTGCTGGCGGATAAATAAGCAGGATCGAATACCTTCTTGATCCCTTGACCATGCTCTTCAATCAAGTTATCCAGCGCCGTCAATTGGCCCTTGGCCACCTTAAGCGGATACGTATTGCCGGACAGCATCATAAGATCAATCTTCTCGCCGCTTGTCAGCATCAGATTCGTTTGCTGATCCCAAGCGCCGAAATTAATCGGAGTCAGCTTGACAGTAGCATTAATCTTCTCCAAAGCCAATTTGCTGATTTGATCTTGTACAGCTTGCAGATCGGTCGGCACACCGCCAAAAATAGGGAATACAATATTTAGCTCATAAGGCTTTTCACCTCCGCTTCCGGAATGGCTTGCCGTTTCACCATTGCTGTCTCCATTAGAAGAACAAGCCGACAGCACGATCATGCAAAGAGCCATTAATGCGGACAACCATTTCATTTTTTTAACCATCGAGAATCCCCCATTTCATTGTGTATTGTATAGCCAGCGATTTGTTGACGGTCGCATTCCCATTTCGTTGAACCTCGCTAGCTTGGTACCCATTATATAATCATGCTTTCAAGCACTCTGCTCCAAGCTCGACCTCTCATTTGCACCATATCGACTTTGTGCTCGTTTCCCCTGATCACAAAGCTGTTATCCTTTTACGGCTCCGATCGTAATTCCTTTAATGAAGTATTTCTGGAAAAAAGGATAAGCAATCAATATTGGAATAGCACCCACTACGGCAATGGCCATACGTACTGAAGTGCCTGGCAGTTGTTGTGCTGCACCGCTGGCTCTCGAGTCCGCCATCCCGCTCGATAAAAACTGTATGTCCGTCAGTATTCGATTCAAAATGTTTTGAATGCTGAACAGCTTCGGATCTGTCAAATAAACAAGCCCATTAAACCAGTCGTTCCAATAGGCGATCGTCTGAAATAATCCGATGGTTGCCATAATGGGCATCGAAAGCGGAATGACAATCGAAAAAAATGTCCTGAACTCTCCTGCTCCATCGATATTGGCAGACTCGATAACCGGCAGCGGAACGGAGGTCATGAAAAACGTCCGCATGAGCAATACGTTAAAGCCATTCATTAGCAGCCCTGGGATTATCAGCGCCCAAATCGTGTTTTTCAAATCAAAATATTGCGTGTAGATCAGGTATGTCGGAACCAGACCTCCATTGAATAGAAGCGTGAAGAAAACGAAGAAGGCAAGCGGATTTTTTACCGGGAAGTCTCCCCTGGACATCGGATAGGCAAGCAGGGATGTAATCGCTAGACTAGTCGCCGTGCCGGTCAGCGTAATAAATATCGTTATTCCGTATGCTCTAAAAATTTCTTCGGATGCCTTTCCTAAATATTCATAAGCGGAAAAGCTCCACTCCTGCGGAAAAAACGAATACCCGTTGCTAAGGATAGATTGCTCGCTCGTCAATGAGGATACGACCAGCAGCAGGAACGGAATAAGACATGCACCCGAAATGAGGATCATCGTAATATGGCCAATCGATTGGATCGTCCGATTTTCTGCGTTCATAATGGTTAAGCTCCTCTCTAGAACAAAGCGTTATCGCTGTTGATTTTACGAACGACATAGTTGGAAATGAGAACTAATACAAAACCAACAATCGATTGGTAAACGCCAGCAGCAGACGACATGCCAATATCGCCAAGCTGCATCAAGCCTCGATAGACATAAGTGTCTATAACGTTTGTTGTGCTGTTCAATGCACCGGCGTTGAGCGGAACCTGATAGAACAGGCCAAAGTCGGAATAGAAAATGCGCCCGATCGCCAGCAGCGTCATCATCGTAATAACAGGCATTATTAGAGGGATCGTAATCATCGAGATTTGCTTCCATTTGGACGCGCCGTCGAGCGTAGCTGCTTCAAAATACTCCTGATCGATGCCGATTATGGCAGCTAAGTAAACAACACACAGAAATCCCGCACTTTTCCAAACATTGATCACGGTTAAAATAAATGGCCAATATTGCGATTCCGTATACCAAGAAATTTCGTTTAGCCCAAGCATGGGAAGAATGGTTTTGTTCATAAATCCAGTTTCAGCGCTTAATAATGCGAATACCAGATAGCTGACAATGACCATGGAAATAAGATGCGGCAGCAAAATAATGCTCTGATAAAACCGCGACAGAAATCGATTTCGAATTTCATTGAGCAGAATAGCGATACCTACAGCAACAATTAAATTAATAATGATAAATGCGGTGTTGTACAAGATCGTATTTCTCGTAATGATGAAGGCATCGCTTGTCTTAAACAAATACTCAAAATTTTTGAAGCCGATCCATTCACTGCCCAATATGCCCTTCGAAAAATTGACATCCTTGAAGGCGATCACAATTCCGAACATTGGTAAATAGTTGTTGATAATCAAATACAAGATACCCGGCAGGGTCATCAGCATCAGCGGCATATACTTCCTTAGTTTCATGACTTTTTTCTTCGCGCTGATCTTCTTCTCTTCTGCCATCACGACCTCTGTCATCGAACAATCCTCCCTTTTCTCCACTCACTTGTTGTATATTCTCTATAGTAATGCGAATGGAACAAGCCTACTGCTCCGTGATCGACCTTTCATTTGCCTCATCTCGACCAAAAGTATTTCGATGTAAATGAGAAAAAAACCGACCTGAACGGTCGGCATTTTATGTGGATTTTAGACTACGAGAGAGACTTAAGCCTATATTCTAAAGGATTCATCCCGGTATGCTTCTTGAATCTCCTCGAAAAGTGCGACAGATTCGAATATCCGGCGCTTACAGCTATCCTGCTGACTGGCATCTCCGTTTTCAGCAGCAACGATTCCGCAAATTTCAGACGCTCCAACACAAGCAATTCCGTTACGGACATACCTTTCTCTTTCTTGCATAAGCGATCAAGATAATCCGGATTTAAATGCACCTGCTGGGCGATCTCTTCCCTCGTCAATGGCAAGTCCAGATGCTGAGCGATATAGGCCATGATATGCTCTATCACACTGTGATTCAGGTCCTTTTCGTTCTTTAACGCGGATATCGTTTCCGTGAACCCGGAAATCCATGCGAGGAAATCGGGAACCGATCGCGTTGCATTCTCGGACAGTTCCACCAGTTTGATATCTCCGAATAAAGATTGGAAAGGGGCACCTTCTTGTCTCATCATATAGTACTGAGTTTGCGTTATGAATTGCTGAAAAAGATACAATGCGCTCGCGTCTAGCTCGAAAGCATTTGCAAGATTGGCCAAGTAACGCTCCGCTTCCATCACGATTTTTTGCTTTGAGCCTTCGCGCAGCAGAACCGTCCACATCTGCTGGTCCGGTTTTTGGATCGTCGAGCTAATGCGAAACGGCTCGTAACCAAGCCGCATCACTTTATTATGATGTGCCACGTTATTCCTCTGGGTAACGATCAGCTCATCCACGAGCTCGGGAAGTTGGTTCACATCAACCTGCCCTCCAATATAACAGGTGAGATCGCAGAAGAAGTACCCGCGGCAAGCGGTAATATATTGCTCGCAAAGACGGTTTAGCTCTTGTTCCTTATAGTTGTGAGCTTCTTCAAAAGATAGGATTGCGAGCAGTGACCCTTTTGTAAAAGGAATAACCTGGATGACGGAAGATTCGCCCTTCATCATTTCTTCAGCCGTATTCTTTAAAGCATATTCCAATATGCGTTCATCTCGTTGATTGATGGACTTGTGCCATCTTTGAATATGAATGAGCACAGGCACGAATTTATCGGAAGCGCAAAACGGTATACCGCGTTCCGCTGCATTTTTTTCGATATGAGAAGCTTGCAAAGTAATAGAACGATTCAATACATCCATCCAAAATCGTTCCTTTAATATGGATTGTTGACGGAACCACTTTTCGCCCAGGTTCACCGTTTCTTTATCTTTCATAATTTTGTCTGCTGCCTTCGCAACGACTATCTCCAGCTCCTCATACGGAAGAGGCTTCAATATATAATCCAAGCTGCCGAGCTTCATTGCCCTTTTGGCGAAATGAAAGTCAGCATGACAAGTCATTATAATTGATTCCGTAGTTTGCGAATGTTCCCTTACCCATTCAAGCAGATCCAATCCGCTCCCTTGCGGCATTTCGATATCGCATAGCATAATGTCAATGGCCGTACCCTCGAAGAGCTCTTTCGCTTGTCGAATATTGAATGCTGTGTACACGCCCGTAATACCCAGCTTAGACCAATTAATATCCGATAAAAGGCTGTCAACTACAATACTTTCGTCATCAACGATTAGCAGATTCATCCACGCTTCACCTTCTTCAAGTTGTTTTGCTCGAGCGGCAATTGAATTTCAATCACGGCTCCGGAAGGATTTCCATTGTTAAATTTAATATCTGCTTGTCCCTCATATAATAGATTGAGCCTCTGTTGAATATTTCGAATGCCGATATGCTCGCCTTGGTCGTCTCGAATCGGTTCGCTTCCATTAAGCAGTTGAAGCATTTCCTGAGAGAAGCCTTTTCCCGTATCTCTAATTTTAATATGCACTCTCGGCGCTGCACCGGCATGATCCATCCGAATGTCAATGAACAAGTATACGGGTGTATCCAAGGTTACGGCATGCTTAATCGTATTTTCCACAAACGACTGGATAAGAAGAGGCGGGACGTAAACATCCGCAACGTTGTCATGAACATCAATGGACGGAATAAGTCCAGTCGGCGACCGAAGCTCCTGAATCCGCAAATAATTCCGTACATGCTTCAGCTCATCTTGAAGCGGCACGATCGATAGATTGCTTCTGAACATATATCTGAAATATTGAACCAAGCAGAGCGTTATCTCCTCGATCACCTTCGTCTTACCCGAACGGGCAAGCGTATAAATGATATTTAGCGAATTCATAAAAAAATGGGGATTGATTTGTAACTGCAGATGCTGCAGCTCTGCTTTTTGCTTATTGATCTGTTCTTCATAAACGCTGATACGCAGTTCCTCAATCTGACTCATCATATTGTTAAACGAATTGTTTACGACCTGATACTCGTCACTTGTACGATAAGGTTGTATGCGAATGTTCAAGTTCCCTTCTCCAATCAATTTCATTGCCGAGATGATTCGGTTGAGCGGACGCAGGACCATTTTGCGCAGCATAATGAGGAAAAGCGGCAGCAGTAAGATCGATCCCAAAGTGATAATAGTGGAAATCTTCTGCAAATAAGGAAGGTTTTCTAGTATCTGTTCATCTGGAATAAGCGCTAACAAACTGAAATCCCCCTTCATCGAGCGTTCGCCTACAACCAGGTAACGATTTTTATCACCGGACATATAATAACTTTCGAAGCTTCGATTCAAATGGATGCGATTCTCACTTACAATGTCCGCATGAATCGTCGGTTTACCTTCATCCGTCACCATCAAAGAAACACCTTTTTCACCCAGATTTATTAGCTTTAATGGCATCAGCAGCTGATTGATATCTACCCATGCACCTACATAAGAATGATCAGTAGCCAGAATACGCAACAAATAATATTCATCGCCAAGCTTTTGTACGATCCAATCCTTGGAAGGGCACTCCGTTGAATTAAGGTGATTCTTCAAATAATTTCGTACCGCTTCTCTCTCCTTATAAGAGGCGCTTAGGTTAATGCCTTCCAGCAAATCATCCTTTCCCGTATATACAAACAAAGAGTCAATCGTTTTATAGACCAGCACATCATCGGACAATTTTCTGGACAGCCGGATTTTACTTAACAGCTCCTCTTGCGGAGAACGATTGTCCGGCATGCTCTGCAAATCCAAATTGGTAGCCGCCAGGCTGATTAAATAATTATCGACATCATCAAGGCGGCCATCGATCTGTCCCATATAGAGCGAGATCAAATTTTTATTCGATTGCGCTACCTGCTCCCTAACGACGTCTATAGCATAAAAGGTGTTATATAGCAGCAAGGCAAGTATGGGCAAAATAATAGCGATGACCAGAGCTGTCAGCTTGAAGCGCAAGGAATTCCTCGATAGATGTGGCAACAGAGCATTCACGGTAAGGACCTCCCAGATAGCATGATGTCGATTTTATTAAACATTCTATATTATATTGTCTTTAAATCACTACTCCAAATTCTACTTATCATTTGCTTCTGGACGACTTTTTTAAAGACGTACTTTTACTTACAAACTTATCCTTGTAAGCTCTTCATACCATTCGAAGTGGGACAATGCGAATCATAGACAGATTTTCATTCCCAAGTCATTTCCACGGCCAAACGCACAAATAGCAGCCGACAAAGTAATCGGCTGCTGTCTATCGATTTCTCGGGGATATTAATTCCTACCTCACACCTTAAATACCTTCTTCGTTCCCCAGTCGGACTTGATCATCTCCACCGCTTCCCTAAACCGCAGGGAATGGACAATCTCACGTTCACGCAGGAACTTTAGGCTGTCCTGCAAATCAACATCATCCGTCATATCGATTAGCCATTGATACGTGGCACGCGCTTTCTCTTCGGCGGCAATGTCCTCATAGAGGTCAGCGATCGGATCGCCTTTCGCCTGGATATAAGCTGCGGTCCAGGGAACCCCAGATGCATTAGCATAATACAAAGCATGGTCGTGGTTCACATAATGTGGCCCTAAACCTGCCTCTTCGAGTTGTCTAGGCGTAGCGTCTTTTGTCAATTTATAGACCATTGTAGCAATCATTTCCAAATGGGCAAATTCTTCCGTGCCGATATCCGTTAATAGCCCAATGACTTTATCCGGAATCGAATAACGTTGATTCAAATATCGAAGAGCAGCGGACAATTCTCCATCCGCACCACCGTATTGCTCAATTAAGTATCTTGCCATCCTTGGATCGCATTTGCTTACCTTTACGGGATATTGCAGCTTCTTCTCATATAACCACATCCGTTCGACACGTCCCCTTTCTCAAGTGGAAATACAGGCTCAATTCGGTACTACACCTGCCACGGCCATGGACTTTGAGACCACTGCCAAGGATAATTCGAGAAGCTGTTCCCGAATTGAAGCATTGGACCGTATAGGCTTTCGAACGCCTGCCGGCATTGATGCTGCTGCATCGCAAGCTGATTAAACTGCTGGATCGCTTGGGCATCATGCGGATGGGTGTCCAAATAGAGGGTCAATTCCACCAAGGCAAAACTTATCGCTTGAAGCTCTTCCAGCTTGCTGTAGTATTGTTCGTCCAGAACAATGCTCAAGAAAATCAACCTCCTCAAAAGAATTGCGAAGCAATTCTTACTTCGAAAGCATAACCCTAAGAAATCCTTACAAGTAATACTTGGATTGATAGGAGCTGTAGAGAGCCGGCCACAGCGTCCCCCGCCTTAATGCTTCGTGAATCGAGTACTGAGGCAGCCCCTGCGGCTGGTACGGGATAAACAGGTTCGGCGGCACGACATAGGTTTTCAGCTTCATCGGCGGACAAGGATCGCATGGACCGATAAAAGGCTCATACACATGAACCTGATTAAGCGGGTTCGTATTGTTTGCGGTCTTGTATCCCTTATTTTCCATCCCCATTGCCATGTTCTCTACAGCTGCCATGTTTGGAACAGGGGCATTGTTGGCTGCAGCCGCAACGTTTTCCGCGTTTGCTGCATTTACTGCTGCATTCGAGGCGTTTGCAGCGTTTGCCGCATTCGGAGCGTTGTTCACAGCTTGAGCTGCCATGTTAGCGTTATTCTCCGCTCGGTTATTGCTCTCGGTGGTCATCCGGATATCCCTCCTGACATTTAGACATCTCCTAATCACTGTATGCCGGGATGGCTTTTCCCCATTATCACAAAAATAAAAAATCCGGCAAAATCTGCCGGATTTTTCTACTTTAATTGTTTAAACTTGAACAACCATTACGCAGATAACCCGTCTCATAAAAGACATTCATACCGTTATTTAAACGATTCAATAAGCTTCAATCCTTCACGCATAATTGCCTTCAAGGGAAATGTTACGGTCTTTTAATTTGCTGTAAGGTAGTTATTCATCCACTCTCGGAATGGTCAAATAACATACAAATAATTATATATGCCTTATAACTAAGGAGAGTTGGGCGATTTGAAGAAAAAGAAAAGGCTCCTGAAAAGAAAAAGAAGGCACAAACGAGTGTCAAAAAAAAGAAAAGGCTCGTGGACATGCAAGAAAAAGGGTATACCAAAGAAATCTGGTTGCAGGAGACGTCGCTCAATCTGCAAAAGACCCTGCCTTTATCGTTCAATAAAGAAGGTTCAAAAGTCTCATGATACATCAAGCGTACAATGGCGGAACGAATCAGCTGGCCCGTCAGGTGCTGCAGGTGCTCAAGGCCCCGCCGGTTCATCAGGTCCGCAAGGTGCCCCTGGTGCTCAAGGCCCTACCGGTCCATCAGGCCCGCAAGGTGCTCAAGGCACATCAGGTCAGAAAGACAATCAAGGTCCCCAAGGCCCTCAAGGCACTCAAGGCACTCAAGGCCCACAGGGTCCTCAGGGCCCTCAGGGGCCTCAAGGTCCTCAGGGTCCTCAAGGTCCTCAAGGCCCACAGGGTCCTCAGGGTCCACAGGGTATAATCATTGTTCCTGGAGTAGAAGTCATTTCCATGGAAAACCGTTATTTCTTTTCCCCTGATACCGATCTGGATTTATCGTTCTCTACTGCCATTCCTGCAAATCAATTTACAAATGACGATGGTGCGGTAACCTCCGAGTTTACTGGAGTTGGCCCGAACAGTTTCAATAACCTCTACATTAACGGAATCATTCAACCGGGCGGCTCTTATGACGTGAGTTATGCCGAACTGTATTTCCCACCGCAAAGCAGCATCATCTTTGCAGGAACTCCAATCGTACTCGAAACGGTACAGTTTATGGCGAATATCATTCCTTCATAATTCGTAATTTTGATAGATTTGCCCTCACATCTACCTCCCTTCTATCATTTATTAATGAGGAAGGGAGGTGAGAACAATGCCAATCGTTACACCCTATCAAAATAGCAGAAGGTTTACTTCTACTATCGGTTCAGGAACGGGAACTGGCGCGACGTATGCAATTGCCGCCACAGCTTTCACGAACGATGCCGGTACTGCTGCAACAGCATTTCCGGGCACGTTCAATTATTATAATCTCTATATTAACGGTCTTATGCAAACGGCCGACACGTCCACCGTTACGACCACTACTATTACCATTCCAGGAGGCGACGTCCTGGATGCAGGAACTCCAATTATCGTTCAGTTTGTTGTCTCCTAAGCTCACCTAAGTATGATTTGGCGAGAACAAATAGCCACGTCTAGAGCTGATCTTTCTCCGGTGTAATTACGGCCATCCGGCTTCTATTCATGTGAATAGAGCCGGTTTTTTTGTATTAGAGAATTGGTCCTGGAATTGACCGACCTACTTTCCGACCTAAAAATACAATGCGGTCCTGCGCATCCATAACCGTCGATTAATGGACGTATTTCGCTAATTCGGCAATTAATAGTTCCGGTAAAGAAAGTTCGCGGGCATCTCAACAAGCTCTTCGGGCTGCCCGAAACGCGTCCCGATTTCGGCAAAGCGCTCTTCAATGTTTTTGTCGAGGAGTCCCTTTTGGTTTGGTGCCCCGTTCAATAAAAACGTGACGTTGTGAAGATTGGCATCCTCAACCTTTTGCAGTACCCAGTCCGTACTTTTCAATTCCATGGTCGAATCGGTTTTTCTCCAGAACCAGGTCTTAGTCAGAATATTGCAGCTTGCTCCCGGTCCGTTAAATGAATCCTCTATTTCCTGACCCGCGGCATTCTCGTAAAAGACAATATCCGTATGATCCAATGTCGATTCGCAGCTGATATTCATCAGCAAGCATTGCGGTTGGAAGCCCTTCACCCACTCATCGATCTCTTCGAACGGAAGCTCCTCGTAATTCGGACCTCCCCAATGCGCGTTCCATCCGTCAATGATTATGAACGGAACCTCTCCATAGCTTGTCAACAGCTCCTCCAATTGATTTTTGATAAAATGCTTATCCTCTGGCGTACACTTCCTACGCCCGATTTGATGGTGCAAATCCAGCATTGAGAAGTAGAGTCCCGCCGCAATGCCTTCTTGCCTGAATGCATTCAGGTATTCCTTAACGACATCACGCTGAATAGCTGCGTTTTTCACGCTGTGTTCCGTATAACGGGTCGGCCATAAGCTGAACCCCTCGTGATGCTTCGCTGTCAATGCGGCAAACTTCATGCCTGCTGATTTAGCTGCCCTGGCCCACTGCGCGCAATCCAATTCCGACGGACTCCAGCTCTTTGGTTCGAAAGGGAATCTGCGGGGCTCGTCATGATTTTCGTGCGCATATTCCCAATCCTCTATTTCCGTCTCGGCAAACTGAAAGGTAGCGCTATTGAAGTGAATAAACATACCGAATCTTTGATTAACAAACCATTTCTGTCTCCGCACCAGCTCGGGGTTTATCATTTCTCCATCCTCCTTATTATTGCTAGCAACCACTCGATATCGTATGATATCTACTACTGTATCTCATTTATCTAATTAGTTAATCAGACAATGACGACTAATAATCATACGATATCTACATTGAATAGGAGGAGATGATAGAATGCTGGTCGTCGAACTGCCCGTCCCGCCAATTCCGTTACTGACTGCTGTTGGCTATACCCTGTGGCAAAACGGAATTGTGCATGCTCGCCGCCAATTCGATGCATACGATCTTGTAATTTGCACCAAAGGTACGTTATATATGGAAGAGAACGATATCCAGTACGTACTCGAACAAGGAATGATGCTTCTTCTCGAACCCGGGAAGATTCACGGTGGTTACCGTCCCACAGAATCAGAAACTGAAGTGTACTGGATTCATTTTCAATACCCTTCGTCGGACCTTTTGTTATTGAAAGAAAAGTCCATCTCCCGGCAGCCCCTGCTGCAGGTAACGGACCAGGATATCGTCCCTCCCCCCGCGATCATCGAAATTCCCAAGTTCGCAGCCATCAATGTGCGAGCAATCGTTCCCTTATTGAAAGAAATGATCAAATTGCATAGCATGTTGACTCTTTCGCGCTCCTTTGAATTAGAGATCCTCTTCGGCCAGCTTCTCATTCACTTACAAAATGGAATACGGGAGAACAGCCCAAATGCCCGGACATACGAAATTGGCGAAATGGTAGCTTCCTACCTGGCAGACCAGCTCGAGCTTCCTTTCGATTCCAAACGGATGGAACTGGATTTAAATTATCATTTTGACTATTTGGCGCGCTGCTTAAAGGAATATTCCGGCATGAGTCCCATGCAGTACAGGCATCATTTGCAGATCGATCGCGCCAAAAAACTCCTCGCGCATACCAGGCTTCCTCTGGTTAAAGTCGCGGAACAATGCGGCTTTCAGGATATCAATTACTTTTCGCGGCTGCTCAAACGCCATACTTCGTATACCCCCGGAGAATACCGGAAAAAACATCAATTATTCCGCGCGTAATCGCAAACGAAAAAAAATCCGGCAGAATCTGCCGGATCACGTCATAGCTTTATATTTATTTTGAACAAACCTGCTTTGCGGATCGCCATGTAAATAATGACAACCAATGGTCCAAGAAAGACCCCGATTACGCCCACCAGCTTAAAACCAACATACAAGCTGATCAACGCGGATAACGAGCCGATCCCTACCGAGTCACCCAGAATTTTAGGCTCTACGATACGGCGGAATACCGTCATGAACAGGAACAGGACGTAAAGTCCGATCCCGGCATACAAGTCCCCGGTTACGACCAGATAAGTCCCCCATGGGACAAGCACCGTACCCGTGCCCAGGATTGGCATAATATCCACGATGACGATAAGAAGGGCAATCGCAAGCGGATATTTGATATCCAGGATGATCAGACCGATTAACGAAAGGATGTAAGTAAGAGCACTCAAAATTATTTGCGAGCGAAGGAAGCCAAAAATCGATCTTTTCAAATTATCCAGCACTTCATTGACCTGTGGCCTCGATTTCTCGTCAAACAGGGTTAAGAACGTAGCCTTCATCGTATGGAGGCTGAAGCCGAACATGTAGACCGCAACCAGAAAGACGATAAAGAAAATGAACATGCTCGGAATCCCTGAAGCAAAAGAAATGACGGAGGACGATAATGAGCCTACCATGCCCGTGAGCGACTTGCTCATATCGGTCAGCCAATTCTCAATCTGGCTTACGGTATCCGGAGAGAAATTCGCGTACAGCGATCTTGCATTCTCGACCAGGTCGGTTACGTATGTACTGGCATCCCCAACATAGTTAGGTACTTTCTGCGCGAAGGCGATAAGCTCCGCGACAACCTTAACCCCAAGCAGCGCCATCAATCCGATTAGAATAACGGTAAACAGGCTGCTTGAGATCGTTGAGGCGATGAGACGGTTGGTCTTCAGCCTGCGGATAAGAAACTGAGTCAGCGGCTCCAGGAAAATAGCGACAACCAGAGCAAGCAGGAACGGCGCCCCAACCGTAAACAGCATGTACAGCAGGAACAGTCCAAAGGCAACCATGACTAACGTTTTTATCGACACTTTAACGGATACCCTCCTTTCCTCTGGAAAAGTTTTACGAGCCGTTATGTAAGCGGGGCTAAGACTTTCGTATGAGCTTCGTCCACTATCAGCATACGCCCAATTGCGAAAGTAATGTCCCCTTTTCCGCGCGGAAGCTTAAAGAATTGCTGTCTTCTTGTGAAAGTCGATGTCCTTATAATACATGTCCTTCACCAGCAGGTTTGGACCGCAGCAGGCGGCCGCCGGACAATGACAATTCACGCTTCTCGCGAGCTTATGGTCAAGCCAGCGATCAAACAATCGATCCAGTTGTTCATCCTTCATATTGCCAAATGCGGGTACGTCGGAGAAATCGGTTACGAATACCTCGCCGGTAAAAAGATTCACATTCAGCCGGTTGCGGCCGTCCGGGTCATTACGCACCGTCACATTGGGTTCCGAAGCTAGTCTCGACAAGAGCTTGCGCTCCTCCGGATTGTCGCTGCATTGATAGAACGGCAAGGTTCCGAACAGCATCCACACATTCTTGTCCCTTGCATCGAGCAGTCTGCTGATCGACCGTTGCATGTCTTCCTTCGACAAGACCGGAAGATCCTTCGCGAACGAGCTTGGGTACATCGGATGCACCTCATGGCGCTGACAGCCCATCTCGATAATTAGCCGGTGAATCTCTTCAATCTGATCATGAGTCCGGTAGTTGATCATTGATTCGGCGGATACAAGCACACCCGCATCGCTTAACCGCTTGGCATTGTCAATCATCCGGTCATACAGCTTGGCAGCCGCTTCGCGGGATACCGCATGACCCGCCTTCGCGAAGCCAATCTGGTGGAAATCGTCCGCATTCGTGTAGTTAAACGAAATATGCATGACGTCCAGATACGGAGCGAGCTGCTCATAACGGCTGTACGGCAGCGTGACATTCGAGTTAATCTGCGAGCGGATGCCTCGGCTTCTCGCATATTGAAGAAGAGGAACCATGTATTCCTTCACGGTACGGTCCGAGAAAGACGGCTCTCCGCCCGTAATGCTTATGGTCTCCAAATGCTTCACTTCATCCAGACGCTTAATCATCAGCTCCAAAGGAAGCTTCGCCGGCTCCGACATGACCAGCGTATCGCCTACGGCGCAATGCTCGCAGCGCATATTGCACAGGTTGGATACCGTCATCTCGACACTGGTCAAGGTATGGCGTCCATATTGCTGCAAGGATCGAATCGGGTCCCAAGGATCGTTAAGGGGAGATAATGGCGTGAGGGTATTCTTATTCAATGCATAATCTATCTGGTTCAATAATTTCATTAATATCAGCACCTGACTTACATGGTTAAATTGGGTATGGCTTATACCATTGTAATGTTCGAAGGAGAATGAAGCAAATGGAAATAGGTATAAACAACGAAAAAAGAGGCTATGCAGCCTCCTTTTCTCCTATTATATTCCTGAGGCCAGGCCAACATTCGATTGTTCGCCGTTTACGCTGACGATCATCGTGCTGAGCTGCTTCGATAAATCGATTTCGTAAGGCGCAGCCAGCTCTTCCCCCGCTTCGTTATAGAGCAGACGGATAATTGGCCGATGCGGATACGAGTGGTTGAAATCAACCACAACACCCGTCTCGCCCGTATGGATCTTGACCGTTATCCCGATTGGATAAATCGCCACCTTGTCCCTGAATAGCTGAACCATGTGCTGCTCGTACAAGGTGCCCGTGCCCGCATACAACAGCTCAATCGCTTGATGAGGAAGCATAGGCGCGCGGTACACGCGGTTTGTCGTCATCGCGTCATAGGAGTCAACCAGGCCGATCCACTTGGCGAAATCATGGATTTCTTCCCCTTTGATCCCGCGAGGATAACCGCTGCCGTCAACCCGTTCATGATGCTGGAAAGCGCAATGCGCGACAATGAGCGGCATATTTGGCTCATCCTTCAGAAGCTCGAAGCCGATTTTGGCGTGATTGCGCATCATCCGAAATTCATGATCGGTCAAAGAGCCAGGCTTTTTCAGCACGTCCATCGGGATTTGCGTCTTCCCTATATCATGGAGCAACGCTCCCATTCCGAGCTTCATTAATTCGTCTCTCGTATAACCGTGGGCAGAGCCAAGCAATGTCGTATATACGCAGACATTCAATGAATGCTGATAGAGATATTCGTCGACAATCCCCATGTTCATCAACATGATCATGGCGTCCTTATGATTGGACAGATCGTCGATTATCATATTCATGATCTGTTTAAAAGGCTGTGCGATGTACGGGTAAGTAGCGCCTTTTTTCTGCTTCGGCAATTCCATCATCGCGCGGAAATTCGTCTTGATCTCCTTTAAGGCGAGACTGATCGTATTTTCGCTTATAATTTCCGGAACTACGATATCATCGGTCCTCGGATCCTTAATAAACACATAATGAATTCCATATTGCTCCAAACGGAAAATATGGCGACTCGTTAATTCCATATTTTCTCCCAAGAGGACTAATCCGTCGCCCGAGAAAATTTTTTTGGCAAGTCTCATGCCAGGCTGGCATTGCGTTATGGGTACCAAGCGCATGTTCTTGATCCTTCCCCTTAATCAAACGGTGTCTAAGCTAAAAAACACTTATACATTCTTATTCGGACAAAACTAGCCGTATTGTTAATGTAAGGTATAAATTCACGCTTGGCAACCATTTTATACTAAAAATTCGACAATATTCTCCATCTTTCTTGGTGACATGCCGTAATTCCATTGCCTTCCCGCAGCTCCGCAGCCAGAAGATCCCGGATAAATTCGGGTAGATAGTAGGATACCTCCGTCGCCTGTCCCAGCGATAAATAGCCGATATGGAACGTAAACATATCGATGCAGCCAACCACGTAGTCCCGCTCGTCGGAGAGCGGTTCGCCGTTAACGCGAATCGACAAAATTCGATGAAACTCCGGAAGGGATGGATCGTATTCGACCTCCATGCCGTCAATCGCCAGCGTGCCAAGCACCTCGCCACGGAAGCCGTAGCCTTTGATCGGCATGCCTGTAAAAGAAGGCAGCAGCGCTTCCTCCAGCGCTGCCCGGATATTCGCGCCGCTGAGCACCATGCGGCACGGATTAATCGGCGACGGACAGAGGGCATGCAGCTGCCCCTCCGTCACGTCGCCTTCCTGCAGGCCGCCTAGCAGCTGCCCCGTATTCACGATGCCGATCTCGGCATCGGCATGGCGGCGCAGGCCGGCGGCCAGCAGGTTCCCGAGCGGCGATTCCCGCTCGGGGAGGGCGGGCAGCGGCGCATCCAGCCGGGCGATAACCCGGCTGAGCCGCCGCTCTCCCGCCTCGCGGTAGCCGCCGATAATCGCGGCGGCTGCGGGATGCTCCGCATAGGCGGCCATCGGCACGCATGCTGCGCGGAGACTCAAGCGCTTCTTGCTCTCGTCCAGCTCGAGCTCGATGCGTCCGATCTGCTCGCCGTATTTACCGGCGGCGCAAATCGAGGTACCGCCGATAACCAGCGGCTCCTCAAGCAGATGATGCGTATGTCCGCCCATGATCAGATCGATGCCCGGTATTTTTTCCGCCATCTGCTTATCGACGTTAATTCCGAGATGAGACATCACGGCTATGACGTCCACCTGCTCTCTTAGCCTCTTCACTTCTTCTCCAATAGCTTCAAAGGGATCGGTCAGATCCCAGCCAAGCAGCTCGTAAAAGTCCGTGTAACGGGCCGTAGCGGCTATCAGACCGACTCGGATTCCGTTCTTCTCCATTACCGTGCTGGGCAGCAGCCAGTCCGGCGGCTTACCCGTACCGAGCTCGCGCATATTTGCGCCAAGAATCTTAAATTTCGCCTCGCGGTATACCCGCTCAAGCGTATCCTTCGAATACGTAAGACCTTCGTTATTGCCAAGCGTCGCCGCGTCATAACCGGCCGCGTTCAATAGCTCGACATTGACCATACCGTCGCTGCCCTCGGTTTCCAGCCGGATACGGTCCATATGATCGCCGATATCCAGGCAGAGTATAGGTTCGCTGCCGTAAGCAGCTCGCTGCTCCTCTATATAAGACATCATTCTTGCTGCATTCTCGAGACGGCTATGAATATCGTTGCTGTGCAAAATGAGGATTGATCGATTTGAGAATGTCATGCCTGCCTCCTCCGGTTCGTTACCCGCCAATTTGAGACATCCGGCGGTCGGTTGGCGTATGCGACAACGCTTCATTCGCCAGCTTAGCCGCCATTTCATGATTTTCGGGCTTCAGATCCATGGCTTTGTAGAAAATGCCTCGCATCGCTTCCGGATCGCCCAGCGCTGCCTTCACATTCAGCTCATCCACCCAATAGAGGCAGGGCTTCATCGAACCGTCCGCCGTCAAGCGAAGTCGGTTGCAGCTCTTGCAGAAATGATCGCTAACCGGATGAATAAGGCCAAAGGATCCCTTGCCGCCTTCCATCTGCCAATCATCGGAAGGCCCGTTTCCTTTTACGTTCAAACGTCTTTCGATCTTATAACCCTCGCGCTCTGCCGTATCCAGCACATGCGACAGTGGCAGGTAGTGGTTACGCCAATTATCGTCCGCATGGCCAATCGGCATATATTCAATAAAACGCACATGCATCGGCTGCTCGTAAGCCAGCTTCAGGAACGAAGCGATTTCGTCCTCGTTAATGCCTTTGAGCAGCACGCAATTCAGCTTAATCGGTGCAAGGCCAGCCCGGCCGGCTGCCTCAATCCCCTCAATTACCCGTTTCAGCTCTCCGCGGCGGGCAATAAACTTGAATCTCGCGGGATCAAGCGTATCGAGGCTTATATTGACGCGGTTTAAGCCAGCAGCCTTTAAAGCTTCGGCATATTTGCCAAGCAGCATGCCATTCGTCGTTAAGGCGATGTCCTCAATACCGGGAATCGCCTTCAGCCTGCGGATCAGATCATCCAGGCCCGGACGGACAAGCGGTTCGCCGCCAGTAATCCGAAGCTTGGTAATGCCAAGCTCCGCCGCGGTCCGAACCACCTCTACAATATGGTCATAGCTGAGCAAATGGCTTGCATCAGCGAATTCCATACCTTCCTCCGGCATGCAGTATAAACAACGCAAATTGCATCTATCCGTAACCGAAATACGCAAATAATCGTGTTCTCTCCCGAAACGGTCCATCAATGGGGGCATGCCTCTCACTCCTTTTCTCTTCTACTAGAATAACATTTTTCACATGATTATGGTATGCTAATACGGAGTTCACCCTTAAGCGATGAGAGGTTATATAACATGACATATACTTGGAAAATCCAGTTATTCGCCGGGCTTTCCGACCGTTTCGGCAGCCCGGTCATTCAAATAGAAACAGACGCCTCTTCCATGACGGTAGCGGCGCTCAAGCAGGAGCTCGCGGACCGTTTTCCGGAGCAGGCGGATCTTGTGCGCATTTCGTTTGTGGCTTGCAATCAGACGTATGCTTCCGACGATACCGTTATTCAAGCCTCGGACGAGCTTGCCGTCCTTCCCCCCGTCTCCGGCGGGGAACCGGAGGAAAACGAAACAGGCGGAGGCGAATACAGTTCCGCGGACGGCCGATTCGTCATCACGAAGCAGCCGATCACCTCGGATGAAGTACTCGCTAAAGTTATCGTGCCCGCGCATGGCGCAGCGATCGCGTTTGTGGGGACCACGCGCGAATGGACCCATGGACAACGCACGGTACGCCTGGAATATGAAGCTTATGCGCCTATGGCCGTGCGTACGATGGAACAGATTGACGTTGAGCTTAACGAGCGCTGGCCGGGAACGCTGACGGCGATTTCCCACCGGATTGGCGTTGTTGGCCTCGCGGAGACCAGTGTCGTTATAGCGGTCTCCTCCCCCCACAGGGATGCCTGTTACGAAGCAAGCCGGTACGCTATCGAGAGACTGAAGCAGATCGTTCCAATCTGGAAGAAGGAAATTTGGGAAAACGGCTCCGAATGGAAAGGGCATCAGCAGGGAAGCCCTTGGAATCCGATTGAATCCCTGCCCGATTAATGGATGTCCATTCGAAGAGTGGTGCTAAACGTATAGGACAATAGTCATGTTTTCGCATCCCTCTTATTGCCATTACATTCATTCATTGTTACTATTATTTCATATATACCGTACATAATTTACTATTGAGGTGCAACGATGAGGCTGCATATTTCAGATTTAAAAGAGGGAGATATCCTGCTTAAGGACACCTTTAACGGTTACGGTCTGCATGTTTTGTCCAAGGGTACCGTCCTTGCGCAGAAGGATATTGCAAAGCTGTTTCAGCATCATGTTGACTATGTTGATATTGAAGACCGGCCAACTACAGAGCAACCTGCTCATCGTACACTCGAGACTACAGTAAATCCCAAATGGCTGCCCAACGTGCGGCCCGATTACGAGAATGCCGTCAAGGGCTTCCAGGAATTGTTCCAGAAAGCAACGGACGGCGGGATCGTCAAGCAGGACGAGGTTGCTGCGGCCTTCCAGCCTCTTCTTAAAAATTTCCAAATGGAACGCGATGTTGTCTCCATGCTGCTTCTGTTGAATACGGCTGATGATTATACGTACCAGCATTCTGTGCAAGTGGGCATGTTATCTTATTACCTGTCCTCTTGGCTTGGTTATACAGAATTGGAAGCGCTTGAAATTTCGAAAGCCGGCTATCTTCACGATATCGGCAAGAGCAGAATTCCTTCCAGCATCTTGGACAAGCCCGCCAAATTAACCGACGAGGAATTCGAGGAAATAAAGAAGCATACGCTTTACGGCCATGAAATTATTCGACAATCGTTTGAGATCAATTCCGAAATGATGGCGGTCAGCGCTCTTCAGCATCATGAACGCAATGACGGAAGCGGTTATCCGCATGGCCTGCGCGGCGACGAGATTCATCCGGTGGCTAAGCTTATTGCCGTCGTTGATATTTACAGCGCCATGATCTCCGAACGCGTCTACAAGAAAAAGCGCGACCTGTTCTATGTCTTGAAGGAACTGTATAAGATGAGCTTTAATGAGCTGGATGCGCATACGACCCATACCTTTATCAAGCATATGATCCCTAACTTTATCGGCAAAAAAGCCGTCCTGGAATCCGGAGAGGTTGGCACCATCGTCATGACCCACCCGACCGAATTCTTCCGCCCGCTTATTCAGACGGGCGAACGCTTTATCGATCTTACCGTCGATCGCGAGTATGAGATCAAGGAAATTATTTTCTAAAATGAACAGCTATTCAAATGCCCGTCCAATAATGGACGGGCATTTGAATTTTGCATATTTTCACACAAGGCAGAAACAATAACGCTGCAAAATAAAATGCGTGCCCGAGAATCTCGGGCACGCATCCTTACCATTTATTAACCGATCGAGCCTTCCATCTCAAACTTGATGAGACGGTTCATCTCAACCGCGTATTCCATAGGCAGCTCTTTCGTGAACGGCTCGATGAAGCCCATTACGATCATTTGCGTCGCTTCCGCTTCGGACAATCCGCGACTCATCAGATAGAACAGCTGATCCTCGGACACCTTCGATACGGTTGCCTCGTGCTCGAGCGTAATGTTGTCGTTCATAATCTCGTTGTAAGGAATCGTATCGGATGTCGATTCGTTATCGAGAATGAGCGTATCGCATTTGATGTTGGATTTCGATCCTTCGGAGTTGCGTCCGAACGATGCGAGACCGCGGTAAGTTACTTTACCGCCATGCTTACTGATCGACTTCGATACGATCGTCGAAGTTGTGTCGGGAGCAAGGTGAAGCATCTTCGCGCCTGCGTCCTGATGCTGGCCTTTGCCTGCAACGGCGATGGAAAGCACCATGCCTTTTGCGCCGCGGCCTTTCAGGATAACCGCTGGATATTTCATCGTCAGCTTGGAGCCGATATTGCCGTCAACCCATTCCATAGTCGCATTCTCTTCCGCAACCGCGCGTTTGGTAACTAGGTTGTAGATGTTTGGCGCCCAGTTCTGAATGGTTGTATAACGGCAGCGAGCATTCTTCTTGACGAGAATCTCTACAACCGCGCTATGCAGCGAGTTCGTGCTGTAGATCGGAGCTGTACAGCCTTCTACGTAATGGACGAAGCTGTCTTCGTCCGCAATAATGAGCGTACGTTCGAATTGGCCCATGTTCTCGGAGTTGATGCGGAAGTAAGCTTGCAGCGGAACTTCGCATTTCACGCCCTTCGGAACATAGATAAAGCTGCCGCCGGACCATACCGCGCTGTTCAGAGCAGCGAATTTGTTGTCCGTGCGGGGAATGATCGTGCTGAAGTATTCTTTCACAAGGTCCGGATATTCGCGAAGCGCGGTATCCATGTCGGTGAAGATAACGCCTTGCTTTTCCAGCTCTTCCTGCATGCTGTGGTAGACGACCTCGGATTCGTATTGCGCGGATACGCCGGCAAGGAACTTTTGCTCCGCCTCGGGAATACCCAGCTTATCGAAGGTTTCTTTAATTTCTTGCGGTACTTCCTCCCATGTCTTGCCTTGCTTCTCGGATGGCTTGACATAGTATTGAATGTCGCTGAAATCAAGGTCAGCCATATCGCCGCCCCAGTTAGGCATCGGCATTTTGTTGAATTGCTCCAGCGATTTCAGACGGAATTCGAGCATCCACTGCGGCTCGCCTTTCATCTCGGAAATCGTGCGTACGATCTCCTCCGTCAAT
Source organism: Paenibacillus sp. BK720 (assembly GCF_011761545.1). Taxonomy (NCBI): domain Bacteria; kingdom Bacillati; phylum Bacillota; class Bacilli; order Caryophanales; family Paenibacillaceae; genus Paenibacillus; species Paenibacillus sp. BK720. Next base: position 269,108 of record NZ_JAASRQ010000004.1, read on the forward strand.
CCTTTACCGGATTGGAAGACCGCTTTATGCTCGTCACGGAAACCATACTTATAATCTTCCATTTCAGGCATTGTTCCTGGCATGGTATTCACACTCCTTTATTTAATCGTATCCGTATTAAACCTGCTTCTGTTCAATTCCTTTACGCAAAGCGTTCCAAGCCAGCGTTGCGCATTTAATCCTCGCAGGGAACTTGTTAACGCCGGATAAGGCTTCGATGTCCTCGTTCTCTTCGAACTCGACGTCTTGGCCTTTCATTAAGCCGGAGAACCGCTCAGCAAGCTCCAGAGCTTCCTCGTAAGTTTTGCCTTTAACAGCTTCCGTCATCATTGATGCGGAGCTCAAGCTGATGGAGCAGCCTTCGCCGCTGAATTTCGCATCGATTACTTTGCCGTCCTCCACTTGAAGCTGAAGCGAGATGCGATCGCCGCAAGTCGGGTTGTTCAAGTTGATCGTGATGGCTTCAGTATCCAATGTTCCGCGGTTGCGTGGATTTTTATAATGATCCATGATGACTCGACGATATAAATCATCCAATTGCATGACCGAAGAACTCCTTTGTCCGGATGAGGCCGTCCACCAAGCGGTCGATCTCTTCCTCGTTATTGTATAGATAAAAGCTTGCTCTCGCCGTAGCCGATACATTCAGCCAGCGCATTAAAGGCTGGGCGCAATGATGGCCTGCGCGAATGGCAATGCCGTAAGAATCAAGCACCGTCGATACGTCATGAGGATGGATATCGCCCAGATTGAAGGTGACAAGACCAACGCGGTTTGCTTTTGGCCCGTAGATCGTTACGTCCTCAATCGTGGACAACTTATCATAGGCGTAAGCCGCCATCCTTTTCTCATGATTATCGATCTCGTCAAGTCCGATCTGCTCCAGAAAGTCTATCGCGGCGCCAAGTCCTACGGCTCCCGCAATAATTGGCGTACCGCCTTCGAAGCGATACGGCGATTCCTTCCAGGTTGATTCATACAAATCAACAAAGTCGATCATCTCGCCGCCGTATTCGATCGGCTCCATATTCTCCAGAAGCGACTTCTTGCCGTACAAAGCGCCTATACCGGTTGGCCCGCACATTTTATGACCGGAAAAAGCGTAGAAATCGCAGTCTAAATCCTGAATGTCTACTTTCATATGCGGCGTGCTTTGCGCTCCGTCAACAACCATAACCGCACCGTTCTTGTGCGCGATAGCCGTAACTTCCTTGATCGGATTAACAACGCCAAGCACGTTCGATACATAAGTCATCGCGACGACTTTTGTATTTGGCGTAACCGTTTGTTCAACATCCGCCAAAGAGATCGTGCCGTCCGGTTGAAGAGGAATATACTTCAGCGTCGCTCCTGTCGCTTTGGCTGCCTGCTGCCACGGAATAAGGTTGGCATGATGCTCCATCGGCGTAATGACGATTTCGTCGCCTTCCTTGCACACGGTGCGGGCATAGCTCGATGCGACCAGATTAAGCGCCGTCGTCGTACCGCGCGTGAACACGATCTCTTCCGCCGACTTCGCATTCAGAAACTTGGCTACCTTCTCACGTGCCCCTTCGTATGCATCCGTCGCCCGGGAACCAAGCGTGTGGACGCCGCGGTGCACGTTGGAGTGATCCAGTTCGTAATAACGACTAACCGCATCAATGACGGAACGCGGCTTCTGGGAAGACGCCGCGCTGTCGAGGTAAACGAGCGGATGCCCGTTTACCTGCTGATGCAGTATCGGGAATTGCTCCCTTACCGCTTCTATATTCATCCTTCAAGCTTCCTTTCGAGCAATCGCTGAAGCTGCTCGCGTACCGCATCAATCGGAATCTCCGATACGACAGGCGCCAAGAATCCGTAAATAATCAAACGTTCAGCGTCTTGCTTGCTGATTCCGCGGGACATCAGGTAATACACCTGCTCCGGGTTAACCTGGCCTACGCTTGCCGCGTGGCCTGCTTTTACGTCATCCTCATCGATCAGAAGAATCGGATTGGCGTCACCACGCGCTTTCGGGCTGAGCATCAGAACCTTTTCCGTTTGCACGCCGTTCGCTTTGGTAGCGCCCTTCTCAATTTTCGTGATGCCGTTGATGATCGCCGTTGCGTTGTCTCTCATCACCGCGCGGGTTACCATGTTGGACTCCGAGCTGCGGCCGAAATGCGTCGCTTGCGTCGTAAGGCTCATCTTCATCTCGTTGCCGCCGATGCTGATTACTTTCGCATCGGAGTTCGAGCCATTGCCTTTTAGCAGCGACACGGTATCCGATACGGTATAGCCATCGTTCAGATCGCCGATAACCCATTCCATCTGACCGTCATTCTCGATAACGGCACGGCGGAGCGTCATATCCACGCCATTGTCGGCCATATGATGAATGGAACCGAAACGAACATGCGCGCCCGGCTTCACGAATACTTCAACAACCGAATGATGGACGAATGGCGCATCGATCGAACCCGGTTCGGATACGACGTAATCCACGTAAGTCACCGAGCTGTTGCTTTCCGCAACGATCAGAATGTGCGGAGCAAAGGCAGCTTCCGCTTTGTTGTTGAACAGCACCGCTTGAAGCGGAAGCTCAACTTCTACATTCTTAGGCACGTATACGAATACGCCGCCGTTCCATAGCGCCGCGTGCATGGCAGTCAGCTTGTTCTCGCCAGCGGATACCGCTTGGAACAAATATGGTTTTACGAGATCGGCATGCTCTTTGCATGCTGTCTCGAGATCCGTGAAAATTACGCCTTTAGCTGCAAGCTCTGCAGACAATTGCTTGAGAACCGCGCTCGAATTGTGCTGAACGACGATATTCTCCGTTCCTTCAGCGACCAGCTCGCGTACTACTTCCGGCAGTTCGGCAACCGAACCTACCGCTTTCCCTTGCTCGTAAGCGCCGACAGCCGTCAAATTCCAGCGGTCAATGCGCATTTTCTCCGGCTTCGGCCATTCCAATGTGCCAGCCAGCTCAGCCGCTTCACCGCGAAGATCGACGAGCCATTGCGGTTCGCCTTTGCTGCGTGCAAGCGCTTCGGCCGATTGACGGTCCGTCGGAGTCGTTAATTGTGTACTCATCCCGTTATGCTCCCTTCTCCGCCGATTAAGCTTGGCCTACTGTTTCGTCAACAATGCCGAGCTCTTCTTTAACCCAATCATAGCCTTCGTTCTCGAGACGCTCAGCAAGCTCAGGACCGCCGGATTTCACGATGCGTCCTTGCATCATAACGTGTACGAAGTCAGGCGTGATGTAGTTCAGCAAACGTTGGTAGTGAGTGATGATCAAGAATCCGCGGTCTTCGGAACGCATAGCGTTAACGCCATTGGATACGATTTTCAGTGCGTCAATGTCAAGGCCGGAGTCAATTTCGTCAAGAACAACGATTTTGGGCTCAAGCATAGCCATTTGAAGAATCTCGTTACGTTTTTTCTCGCCGCCGGAGAAGCCTTCGTTCAGGTAACGGTGAGCGAACTCAGGGTTCATTTCCAGTTCCTTCATTTTCTTTTCCATTTGACGGATGAATTTGATAAGCGAAATTTCGCTGCCTTCTTCACGGCGCGCGTTGATTGCGCTGCGCAGGAAGTCGGAGTTGGTTACGCCTGGAATCTCGCTAGGATATTGCATAGCGAGGAACAGGCCTGCGCGCGCTCTCTCGTCAACGCTCATCTCCAGCAGGTCTTCGCCGTCAATCGTAGCGGAGCCTTCCGTTACTTCGTATTTCGGGTGACCCATCAGAGCGGATGCAAGAGTACTTTTGCCCGTACCGTTAGGGCCCATGATCGCATGGATTTCTCCGCCTTTGATTTCAAGGTTAATGCCTTTCAAAATCTCTTTTCCTTCGATCTCTGCTTTCAGGCCATCGATGACAAAATGCGTTGCCATAATATACTTATCCCTCCAAGGTTGGTAATCGGTTTTTAGGCTCATCCCTATAAAAGCTTTCCAAATGGGAATATTATAGAGTGATTCTCATTGATTCTCAATAATTATTTTATTATAAGTTTTGTTATTAATCAATGCGGGAACGTCTAGCGGCCGGAATTAGGTGCCCTCCGAAATATTTCTTCCTATTAATGCTTGTTTGATTAATTTAACCTGCTCATGGAATTGTTCATCCGGAATCACCGGGGTCATGGCAGGCTGAAGCATCCCCTCATCCAGTTTTACCCAAGATTTGCATCCGTTATAAGCAGGCTGCATCGGCAGCTCTACCGGCTCCTCCAGACGGTACACTCTCAGCAAAAGCAAATGCAGCGGCTTCGTGCGCTTCCATTTGAGCCGCTCCTCGGCGAACGTATCCGTCCAAATATGGAAATCCCGGATTCGGTCCAAGGTCTCCTGGTCCGTAATTTCGATATCCTCTACGGCCTCCGCGTAAGCATCCAGCTTCATGGACGGCATGTCGGGCGACCAGCCGTGCAACGTGCCTTCAATCCGCCCCCGATAAGCCTCCTTCAGCAAATGCTCCTTCTGATGCTCGTATGCCGGCATTAAATAGAAGCCTTTGCTCACCAGCTGAAAATCCCGCGTCTCCTCGACAATGCCGCCTTTGCGCATAATAAGGATAAGATGCCCTTCTTGCAGCGCTTTTACCGTAACGGCCCATTCCTTGAGCGCAACCGGCTCCCGTTCGTTATTCGACATGACAGGACCCCCTTCGATTGAAAATGTGTTGATTCTTGCTCAGACGAGCTTCCACGCATAGCCCGTTGTCCTTAATCATGTAACATTATATCATTTGGAGGTATTCCAAGGCGAAATAATATCCGCTATACTATGTTGAGGAGTTTACTAGGCATTAAGACGCCTTTTCAAATACGAAACCGGAGGTGGACGAACCATGTCTGCTTATCATGCATTAACCGAACAAGAAGCGATTGAAATCGCAGGCGGCATCGAAGGCTTTTTCCCTGCAGGTGCAAAGCTGAACTGCCGCGAGATCGGCGACGGGAACTTGAATCTCGTCTTCCACATTACCGATCCGGCAAGCGGCAAAAGTCTCATTATGAAGCAGGCCCTTCCTTATGCGAAGGTTGTCGGCGAATCCTGGCCGCTGTCCCTCGACCGCGCCCGGATCGAGAGCGAATCCCTGATTCTCCAGAACAAGCTTGCTCCCGGCCTTGTGCCCGTCGTTTACCGGTATGACGCCGAGCTTGCGCTTACGGTCATGGAGGATCTGAGCGATCACCTGATTATGCGCCAAGGTCTTATCAAGGGTATCCGTTATCCGAAATTCGCGGAAGACATTTCGACCTTTATGGCCAATACGCTGTTCTTCACTTCGGATCTCGGCATGAACCAGCAGGACAAAAAGCAACGCGTGAAGGAGTTCATCAATCCGGATTTGTGCAAAATAACGGAAGATCTTATTTTCGACGATCCGTATACGGTGTCTTCCAACAATAATATCGAACCCGCCATCGAGGATGCTGCGGCAGCGCTCCGCGAAGATAAAGCCCTTCATCTTGAAGTTGCTTTGCTCCGCGAGAAGTTCCTGACAAGCGCGCAAGCCTTGCTGCATGGCGATCTGCATACCGGAAGCGTCTTCGCTACGCCGGAATCGACAAAAGTAATCGACCCCGAATTCGCTTATTATGGCCCTATCGGCTTCGATATCGGCGCGGTTATCGCCAATCTCCTACTGAACTACGCGGGACAAGGCCACTGGACTCCGGATGAGAAAGAGCTTGCCGATTTCCGCGGCTACCTTCTTGAGACGATCCGCGATACATGGACGAAGTTCGACCGGAAATTCCGCGCTTTGTGGAACGAGCATGGCGTGGACCGCATGGCGAACGAAACACCGGGCTACCAGGATCTGTACATGAGCCGTCTGCTTCAGGACGCGATCGGTTATGCCGGCTGCAAGGTCGTACGCCGCGTTGTCGGCCTGGCGCATGTTGCCGATATCGATACGATTCCGGATGCGGCCGCTCGCGAGCGCGCGCAGCGTCTTGCCCTAGAGATCGGTACATCCCTCATCCATCTGAACCGCCGCGCGGTATCCATCGAACAAGCCATTGACGTTGTTCTGACTGCCGAAGCTAAGCAGTAACGGCTATACTGAATCAAGAGAGGATTTACAAGATGACTACAGAAAACTACGCGGGCCTGCAATCCGTCATCTGGCATGACGATAAGCTGGATCTGCTCGACCAACGGCTGCTGCCGGAAGAAATCGTATATTTGCCGCTTGTCACGCAGGAAGACGTATGGGAAGCCATTCGCCATCTGAAGGTTAGAGGCGCACCGGCTATCGGCATTTCCGCCGCTTACGGCGTTGTGCTGGGAAGCCGGGATGCGGGTACCGCCGAAGAATGGCTCGCGGATGTACGCAAAGCAGCCGAATATCTGGCTACTTCCCGCCCTACCGCCGTTAATCTGTTCTGGGCGCTGGACCGGATGAAAGCACGCGCTGAAGCTCTTGCTTCCGAAGGCCACACGCTTGAAGCCTTGAAGCAGGCGCTGCTGAGCGAAGCCATCGCCATCCAAAGCGAGGACGAAGAAACCAACCGCCTGATCGGCGAGCATGCATTGTCCCTGTTCCGGGACGATATCGGCGTGCTTACGCATTGCAATGCAGGCGGGCTCGCTACGGCGAAATACGGTACTGCGCTTGCGCCGTTCTATCTGGCCAAGGAACGCGGCATGAACATCCGCGTATTTGCCGACGAGACGCGTCCGGTTCTGCAAGGCGCGCGCCTCACGGCGTTCGAGCTGCAGCAGGCAGGCGTTGACGTTACTCTCATTTGCGACAACATGGCCGGCCACGTCATGTCCAAAGGCTGGGTAAACGCCGTAATCGTAGGCACGGACCGCGTCGCCGCGAACGGCGACGTGGCGAACAAGATTGGCACGTACAGCGTTGCGGTATTGGCGAAAGCCCATGGCATTCCGTTCTATGTAGCCTGCCCGCTCTCGACGATCGATCTGAATACCCCAACGGGGGCTGAGATTCCGATCGAGGAGCGCAATGCGGAAGAGATTACGGAAGGCTTCGGCAAACGCACCGCTCCGCAAGGCGTGAAGGTCTATAACCCGGCATTCGATATTACGCCTAACGAATACGTAACGGCGATTATTACGGAGAAGGGCATTATCGAAGCTCCTTTTGACGTCAATCTTAAAAAGCTGTTCGAGCAATAACGCAATAAGAGGCAGTCTCCCTTGAAGGAGGCTGCCTCTTCGTTCATGCACTCGAGTGCTATATCATTAAGCGGAGCGCATCTGCGCCATTCATCCCGACAGTGATGCCAAGCGTTTCCGCAGTAGTTGTTACGGATTCAAGAGGCGCCGCAAGCAGTTCCTCCAATGTTTTTACGCCAACAGCTCTACCCGCGATTATCTCTCTGTCTTTCAGCCGATCGTTAAGCAGCCCCACGTCAAGCGCTCCGCACATGATGTAACCTTTATCCGTGGAGATGGAGAGCAGGGTTGTTTTCGGCAGCTTCACTTCGACGCCAAGCGCGACTATACCGTCCCGAAGCGGTATAGGAACCATTCTAATCATTTTGGACACCTCCTTCACTACAGGTCATGACAGGTCAGTTCGAACCGCAACAACATTATATGCAGGAGCAGCAAAGCAGTGTTGGTTACTTGCTTATTTTTAGGACTATGTGTCCCACCTTATTGATGATATATTTATATAGAGATTATTAATTATTAGTCCGGAGGAACTATGAAACCAACACAACCGGCCCGCACACACTCATACGTATTCCAGGTTGAATTGCTCGTAGAAGGGGACAGCAACGCTGCAGCCCTGGAGCAGCTTTTGAAATCGCTTAACCAAGGCGCTTATGCCGATTATCGAATCCTGAACGGCATTCAGCTCGGACAGCTTATCGATCAGCGAAAAACGGAATTGCCCGGCAGACAGCCCATTCCCGTGCCGCAGGCTGCCGCATCGAAGCCAGTTGCTCAAGCCGCTTCTGCGCCCGTACCTCCAGCCGCTTCTTCCGCTCCCGTGTCCGGCACCGGACTTGATTCGATCCGTGCTTTTATGAAGAGCAATAAATTGATTCGCCTCATCGTTAACAAAGGACTTGGCATCAAGCTCAGCATCCCTTGCCGTATTCTGAATATAGACGAAGAAGGAAATCTGATTACGGTCTATCACGTGGACGAGAAGCAGGTTTATTCGTTCAGGCTTAATGAAATCGAAGATTTCCAAGATTAACGAAAGAAGCTGCCCTCTCGCAATAGACGAAAGGACAGCTTCTTTGTTCGTTACAAGCATTATTGTATAAAGGCCGCTCCCAGCATTTGCTCTATGTCGGTGCTTGACACCGGAGGACTCCAGAAGTAGCCCTGCATCTCATCGCAGTTATGCTTCCTCAAAAACTCCATCTGCTCTTCGTTCTCGACGCCTTCGGCAATCACCTGAATATTCAAGTTATGCGCCATCGCGATAATAGCCGCTACAATCTCCGCGTCGCTAGGGTCCTGTTGAATATCCCTTACGAAGGAACGATCGATCTTCAGACGGTCAATCGGGAAGTTCTTCAAGTAATGGAAGGAGCTGTAGCCCGTTCCGAAATCGTCCACGCTAATGCCGATTCCCATGTCCGTAAGCTCAAGCAGGCAACGGGATACGTGGCCGGTATCCATCGTCATCGATTCGGTGATTTCCAGGTCTAGATATTCCGGCTTTAACCCTGTCTTCTCCAGCACTGAAGCTACTTTGCTCGCCAAATCCTGCTGCACGAACTGCCGGATCGAGAGATTCACCGATACCGGCATCGGCGGAAGGCCCGCATCCTGCCATGCTTTGTTCTGCCTGCAGGCTTCCTCAAGCACCCAATCGCCGATCTGGACGATCATTCCGCTCTCTTCCGCGATCGGAATAAAATCGCCCGGCGGAATCATCCCTTTGACCGGATGTCTCCAGCGGACCAGCGCTTCGACGCCTACCATCATGCCGGACACCAAATCGTATTGCGGCTGGTAGAGAAGAATGAATTCTTTGCGCTGGATGGCGCGGTACATCTCATGCTGGAGCGTCAGCCGCTCGAAGGAAGAGTTGCTCCAGCTTTCAGAGTAGAGCATGCAGTCGTTCTTGCCGCTTTCCTTCACCTTGACCAGGGCAATGTCGGCTTTCTTCAGCAGCGAGTAGCCGTCATCCTCTTTGACAAGGCTGGTTACCGCTCCGAGACTGCCGGTAATATGCAGCGGGAAGCCCTTCAGCTCAAACGGCTCGTCAATGGCGTGCAGCAAGCCGCGGGATAATCCGATCAGCTGCTCTTCCGACTCGATATCCTGGAGCAGGAAGGCGAATTCATCGCCTTCCATCCGGGCTACGATTCCTTGCTCTCCGATCGCTGTCGTCAGACGCTCGGCCACCTGCAGAAGCAGCATATCGCCGAATTCGCGTCCAAACGAGGCGTTAACCAGCTTAAAACGGTCCAGATCCAAATAACAAAGGCCTATCATCCGGCCGTGCTCTCTGGCAAAAGCAAGGGTTTCATTCATCCGGATATGGAATAAGGTACGGTTAGGCAGTCCCGTCATATCGTCGTAATAAGCCATATAACGGATCCGCTCGATATTCCGCTTCCGGTCGCTTAAATCCTGGCTGACGATGACGGTTCCAATCACTTCGTCGTCCTTCAGCATCGGAGAGCTGATGAGTTGAAGCTCAAGCGGAAATCCGGAACGATGCGTAATATTGATATTGCGCTGCTCCGATTTTCCTTGAAGCGCATGTTCAAGCATCTCCTGCAGGCTGTTGCGGCTGCCCGGCTCCAGCAGCGGAGCAAGCGGCTTGCCCAGCAGGTCCTGGCGTATGTATCCCAGCGTATTGCTGGATGCAACGTTCATCTCCATGATGACGCCATCCCGGTCCAATATCGCCAAAGGAACGGCTTCCGACTGAAGCAGTGTCTCAACTATCGGCGTATGGAAATTCCGGAAACCGATCATTTGCCCGTTCCTGGCAAACAAGATTGCCGCTAATGCTGCCGCCAATACGGCAATCATCGACGAAGTCCATTCCAACACGGGGTCGGCATTCCTATACAAGGCTGCTGCACAGAATAGCGCAGCCACAATGGCAATCGCAAGAGCGGCTGTCCGCAGCATGACTTGCAGCTGCGAGGCCCTATACCGTCTATTAGGCGAACCGTCCATCCGTTTCGTCACGCACAACTTCCTTCCTCTTGTCAGGTCAAGCAAGGTTAGATTCATTATAAACGAAATGGTCTTTGCGGTATAGAAATATTTACTAAAACAATAAATAATTCTTGTAGAATTAAGGCGTTTTATGTCGAAAAACAAGGCATTTCGCCATTATCTGCAGAAATCATGTAGCTTTACAGTCCTATATTTGACAAGTTTCATTCATACTTCGGCGCAAGGCGCAACGGTTCTCGCGTCCTTGGCGGAGCGCGGGAATATCGCAAAAAAGCCGCTCCAAGTCATCCGGGAGCGGCCATACCTATTATATTCGGTTATGCTTTTTTCCCTGCACGCAGCGCCGCGGCCGCAATGCAGCCCCAGCCCGCCAGGAAGGCTACCCCGCCGAGAGGGGTGATCGCGCCTAATATCTTAAGATCGCTTAACGCCAGCACATACAAGCTGCCGCTGAACAGAATGACCCCTGCGATAAGGAGTCGCGCTCCTACTCTCACAAGCTTGGCCTCGCCGATCCGGTCAGCCAGAAGAGCCACCAGCATTAAGCCGATAGCGTGATACATATGATAGCGAACGCCGGTTTCAAAGACCTCCAGCATATCCTCCGACAACGTATCCTTCAGGCCGTGAGCGCCAAATGCCCCGAGAGCAACCGCTAATGCAGCGCCAATGGCTCCGTAAGCGAAATATTTATTAGCCATCTTGTTTTCATCCCTTTCTTGTTTGTGTATAATCTTACAAGTAAATCCACTTATTACAAAGGAGTCGAATATTCTTGGAAGAACCGCGCAATCCGTCACAGCCAGATCCGCAAACCGGCTCATCCGCAAATCCCGAGCAGCCCTATGATAACCCATACGCATCAAGGCCTTCCACTCCGTTTGCTCCGGTCAGGGAGAACGGTCCGGCGAAGCAATCGGGACTTGGCATCGCTTCCTTCATACTGGCACTTGTTACGTTATTACTTGTCGTTGGTTGCGTGATCAGCGCTACCGTGTTTGTCAGCAATGTAACCGGCGACGCTCAAGGGTTTCTGAATGAAGTAGAGAACATGGAGAGCGAAGGCACGCTTCCGTCCGACCTGGTACCGATCATGATCGCCGGATTATGCATTATCGCATCGATCGGCGTTGCCATTATTGGCCTGATCCTCGGTATTGTTGGCGCCGTTCAGAAAAACCGCCGCAAAGTGTTTGCGATTATCGGCATCGTGCTGAACGGCCTGATCGTGCTCGGAACAGCCGGCCTTGTCATTATAGGCCTTGTCTCCGCCGCCGCGCAATCGACAATTTAGCAACAAAGGAGCAGCCTTGGGGTGAGAAAACCTCATTTGAGGCCTATCGAAGATAATCGACCGCGTTTACAGGCAGGTTTTATCGCTAAGCTTTATGTTGGTAAAGAAGAGGCTGTTCCGCGGGGAACAGCCTCTTCTTGTATATCCGGCTTAATTCAATTGGGATGAAACGGTCTTGTTAATGTCGGCTATCTTCTTCTCGCAGCTCTCTATCTTCACCTGTTGGTCCGTAATTTGCTTCACGACCGTAGTCAGCGTAGTAAGCGAGCGAATGGCGGTTTTGCCGTCATAGCTTCGAAGCGCGTACAGCAAATCGCTCCATTCCGCCGATTTTTGCTTGTTCAGTTGACTGATCGCGGACTTCGCTACGGCGATTTTCCGTTCCTCTTCGTTAATGGCGTCAAGCTGGCCGCGCAGCCGCTTCATTTTGTCGTTCGCGGATGCTTTGGCCGCGCTTAACGCGCTCTGAGCCGCTCTAATCTCCTCTTTGGCGCTTTTCACGGAAATCTCCAGCAGGTCAACCTTCAGCTGTACGGCCGCCGTCAGCTCCTTGATGCCGAACTTACGCGCTGCCGTCAGCTCCGCCCGGGCAGCATCGTACTGAGTAAACAAAGGCTGATAATAATTCTTTAATTGCGTAACCTTCTTGTCCAGCGCGTCCAGCTTCGCTTTGTCGATCAGCCTGATTTTCTGCCGAAGCTCAGACTCCTTGTCATCATTCGCTTGGGCAGAGGTCTTGAGCCGCGCATCCTTGTCTCCAATAACATTCTGCTGCTGGACGAAGCTTTGATAAAGCGATTGAAGCTTCGCCGCGTCGGTTGAGGGCAGCCCGGCTTTGGTCTTGTCGAACTGCTTCTGCGCCGTTGCGGACAAGGAATGAACGGCCGCCTCCGCAACCGCCGCCGGGAGAATGGCAGACAGCAGCAGGGCTAGCAGCAAGGCCGCGGCCGGCATTCGAAATGTCATGCGTGTAAATCCTCCTTGTAGAATATTCATAGCGGCAGCCGAAAACACAAAAAAGCACCCTTCAAACCAAGCCCAAAGGGCCGGTTCGAAGGGTGCTTCCCGTTCGAATAGAAAATGGCGTTGCCGAATATGTCCTTTCACTATACGGCTTTGCCGGCAAAAGTGTCAACCCATTATTTTACATCGACCAGCAAAAGCCGGCGGCTCACCTTACTGCAATGGATGTCCGGCTGTAGCCTTCCTTCGTCTTGTACACTTCTAGCGTAGCCGGGAAGGCTGCTTTAAGCTCCTGCACGTGGGAGATGACGCCTATCATCCGGCCCGAACGCTGCAGATCCACCAGCGCCTCGATAGCCTTGTTAAGAGAATCCTCATCCAGCGAGCCAAAGCCTTCGTCAATAAACATCATCTCGATGGAGACGCCGCCTTGGTAGGATTGAATGACGTCGGTCATGCCAAGCGCAAGGCAAAGCGAAGCATTAAACTTCTCGCCGCCCGACATCGTCTTCACATCCCGGTTCTGCCCGGTATAGGCATCGTAGACGTCAAGGCCAAGCCCGCTTTGCTTGCCCCGCGTCTCGAGCCGGTCGCTCCGCTGCAGTACGAACTGGCCGCCGGACAACTGACGAAGCCGGACGTTTGCGGCATGCAGAATCTGTTCCAGGTATTCGATAAGAATATAACGTTCGAATGAAATTTTGAGTGCATTGTCGCCTTTGAGCATCTGGTACAAATCCAGCACCTGCTCAAGCTTCGCTTCCAGCTCCTTCACCCTCGCCGCTGCCTGGTCAATAGACGTCTTCAGCTTGCTTGCGTCCTCGGCGAACCGGGAAGCAACCTGCAGGGCATTCGCCGCCGCGTCAATCCGATCCTTCAATTCGGCAATAGCTGCCTTCAGCGCTCCTATATCCGCCTGCTGCTTGCCCGACAGCTCCTGCTCCAGCTCTTCAATTCGTTTCCCGGCGGCTGCTACGGCCGTCTTATGCGCCTCGAGCTGCTCCTTCAGAATCCGGCTCTCCTGATCCGGCAGATGAGCCTCGCGGAAAGCTTCAACGGAGCTAAACTCCGCCTTCGCAAGCTCCTCCCCGAACCGTGCGGCAGCAAGTGCCGCATTGTCTCGGGCTTCAACAAACTGCCGCTCGGTCTGCTCCGCATGAGCCTGCTCTTCGGCAAACTTCGCGCGCATCCGCAGCAGCCCGTCCTGCGCCTCCTTCCAGGCTGCGGCCAGCGACTCCGCCAGGCTGCGCTGCTGTCTCAGCCGCAGCTCCATCTGCTTCGGAGAACGGAGCTCCTCCGGAATACGCTCGAGCTCCTTCTCGAGCGCCGATTGCTTGGCGCCGCGCTCGACCGCAATCCGCTGCTGCTCTGCCTGCAGCTTATCCTTCGCTTGTTGAAGCTGCTCCAGATTTTGCTCGATCTCTTCCGCCCGCTGCTTCAGCTGCTTTCCTTGCTCGACCTGCGCGCCAAGCCGTTCCGCTTCGTCGTTCAGCTGTTTCCAACGTTTCCGAAGCTCGGCTTGCTGCTCGGCAAGCCCGGAAGCTTCCGCCCCGTATTCCGCAAGCTCCGCCGCGCTTCCTTCCCAGCTCGAACGCGTCGCCGCCGCCTGCAGCTTCGCTTCGTTCAGCTCGCGTTCGTAACGGGACAGCTGCTCCTTCGCCTGCTGGAGCTGCTCCCTGGACGGTACGTCCTCCGCCGCAACCGCTTTGCCCGGATGCTCCTGGCTGCCGCAGACCGGGCAAGGCTGACCGTCATGAAGATGGGCGGCCAAGAGGCTTGCCTGCCCTTCAATCCAATTGCGTTCCAGCCGGTCGTGCTCCTCGCGGATTTGGGCAAACAATAATGCCCGCTCTTCTATCACGGATGCATGGGAAACAAGTTCTTTCTCCAGCTCGATTAGCTTGGAAATATATTTGCCTGTCTGAAGAACCTGGTTTCTTTGTTCAACTACGCCAGGCAGCGCTTCGACCGCGCCTTCAATCTGCTTAAGCTGCGCGGCGAGCGTAAGCTTGGCTTCCTTCGCTTCGGCGATCAATGCCTCCGCCGAAGCCAGCTTCGCCGCGCCGCTTTTCTCCGCAGCGGCAAGCTGCTCGACCGCTACGCGCTGCGCGTCCAGCGTCTGCACCGCCGGCTCCAGCTCCGCGAGGCGGTGCAGCTCGCGCTCCGCCGCCTGCCGCTCCGCGCCGCGCTCCTCCTCGCGGCGATGCCGCTCCTCGGCTGCCGCGAGCGCCTGCTTCGCGGCCTCCGCCGCCTGGCGCCGCATATCGCGGGCCTGCTGCTTCGCCGCGGCATCCCGCTCGGCGCGGGCCGCCTGCTCCGCGTACGGCGCCAGCTGCGCCGCGCGCTCCGCGAGCAGCAGCCGGCGCTCCCGCTCCGCATGCTCGCCGCTTTGCGCCGCGAGCCGCTCCTGCTTCGCCCGCTCGCTTGCCAGCTCCGCAAACCGCGCGTGCAGCGCCAGCTCGCCTTGCAGCGCTTGCTCTTGCTCGCCAAGCTGCAGCTGCAGCTCGCGCTTGCCCGATTCGCCTTCCGCCACGAGCTGGCGGTAATAGCCAATCTCCCGCTCCAGCGCCTCCGACAGCTGGGCCGCGCTGTAATGCTCCTGGGCCAGCGTCAGCGCAAGCTGGCTGTCTTCCCTGCGCGGCAAGTTATCCGCCGCCTGCTTCATGAAATGCTCCACGCGGATCTTCGCTTCCTTCAGCTGGTCGCCAAGCTCCCGGTTCTGCTGCTGGAAGCGCGTCTCGAGCAGCTGATACAGCTCCGTCCGGAATATCCGGCGCAAAATCTCTTCTTTATTATCCGTATCCGAAGTGAGCAGCTTGCGGAATTCGCCCTGCGGCAGCATCACGATCTGGTTGAACTGCTCCTTCGTCAGGCCAATGATCGTCTCCAGCTTGGCGTTGACGTCGCTGACCATAAACCGGTCCACCGCCGGAACGGCCTCGCCGCCCGTCAGCTCGTACAGCTCGGCTTTGCCGCCCGTCTCGCTTTTGTTCGCGCCCTTCCGGTGAGGAAGCTGACGGAATACCCGGTACATCCGGCGTCCCACGGCAAAATCCAGCTCGACGGCCGTATGCTTCTCGTCATCGGCGAAATGGCTCCGCAGCATGCGGGGCTCCGAACGGTCCTCGCCGCTTGCGGTTCCGTAAAGAGCAAAGCAGATCGCATCAAAAATCGTTGTTTTGCCGGCACCGGTACTGCCCGATATCACAAACAGGCGATGCTCCCCAAGTCCGCTAAAATCCACGGTCTCCGCATCGCGGTACGGGCCAAAGGCCGTCATCGTAATTTTAAGAGGTCTCATCGCGCGACTCCCTCCTCACGCAGTAAGCCGTCAAACGTCTCCGCGAACAGCCGTTTTTTCGGTTCATCCAGCGCTACGCCCTTCACTTCGAGATAAAAGGCTTCGAACAGGCTGACCGGGTCGGCTTCGCTCCTCCGCACCGTCTCCCCGGGGACATAGCCTTCCTCGCCAATGGCGCGAACAGCCGTCACCCTGCGCTCCACATGAAGGGCATTCGGGTAAACCGCCCGGACCTTCTCCATCGGGAACAAGACGGGGTTATCGTTCAGCAGCGTAACGAAGACATAATCCTCGTTCACCGGATGGGTCTCGATCTCCTCAATCGGACCGGCAATACGCCGCATATCGCGCAGCGGCTTCAGCTCTCTTTTCTCAATCGCCACATTCCCGTCCGCGTCCATCTCCACCACGAGGTAGCCTTTGTTGTGATGCTCCTCGGAGATCGAATATTTGAGCGGAGAACCGGCGTAACGGATTTTTTCGCTTCCGACAAAATGCGCCTGATGCAGATGCCCAAGAGCGGTATAATGAAACGGGGCAAAATAATCCGCCCGCACATGCTCGGCTCCGCCTATCGACAGCGGGCGTTCCGAGTCGCTTGTATTGGGCTCCGCCGCGCCTGTTGCCGTGACGAAAGCATGCCCGACCACGATATGTCTCGCAGCCGGGTCCATCTGCGCAGCAATCCGTTCCGTGATCGCGCGCATGGCTTCATCATGCGTCCGGATATTCTCGTCCTCGAACGTTATCCGCACTTGGGCCGGGTCGGCATAAGGCACCAGATGCACGTGCACCTCGCCAAACGCGTCCTTGAGCACAACCGGCTTATGCTCCTTCCTTAGCCTTCCGGCGATATGGAGCCCGCGGCTTTCCATCATGGCCGTTCCGAAGTCGATCCGGTCCGGACTGTCATGATTGCCCGAGATCGCCAGCACCGGCGTATCCAGCCCAACGACAATACGCTCCAGCAGCTCGTCCAGCAGATCCACCGCTTCCGTCGGCGGGATCGCCCGATCATACAAATCGCCCGCGATAATAACGGCATCCGGCCGTTCCAGCTCTACCGCGCTTACAAATTGCTCCAGCACGTACCGCTGGTCTTCCGTCATATATACACCCTGCACAAGCTTGCCTAAATGCCAGTCTGCAGTATGAAAAAATTTCACCCTATGAACATTCCCTTCCGCTACTTATGTATCCGATCGTTTCCGATACCCGTAACCGTACATATATTCGCTTTTTTCTCCCGATTTCCTTCCTGAAAATATTTCCCCAAGGCCCTATCAATGGTACAGTAAGAGACGATAGACGGACTTCACCGATTTAGAAAACTTAATTAGACGCATACCCAGGAGGATAACATGCAAACCGAACTAGAAGCCCGGCCGAAACGGTCCTTGTTCAGCAACTACACGCTGCTACTCGCCGTCGTATTTGGCGGCTTTCTCCTATTTGGCTTTTCGGAAAATATTAAAGGTCCCGCCATCCCGCGCATGCAGGCCGACTTCTCGCTGAACGAAGCGCAGATCGGCATGCTGCTTGCCCTAAATTCGCTCGGCTATTTGATCGCTTGCAGCTTTACGGGCTGGCTGGTGAAAAAAATCGGCATCAAGCTGACGACTCTAATCGCCTTTGGCTCGATGGTTGTATCCGGCTTCTGCCTGTACTTCTCTATGAGCTATTCCACGATGGTATTGTCCTACTTCTTCATGTATATCGGCAACGGATTGCTAGAGATCGCCCTTGCGATTCTGGCCGCGCAGATCTTTACCCGGAATACCGGCACGATGATGAATCTGGCCCATTTCTTCTATGGGCTAAGCTCCATTGTCGCCCCGCTTCTGGCTGCCAATCTGATGGGGATTCATTGGTTTGGTGCAAGCTCCGAGCTTGGCTGGAGGGGGATGTATTGCCTGGTGCTCTCGCTGACATTGCTGCCGATGATTCCCACGATCTTCGCCAAAGCACCCATGCAAGAAGCGAAG
This sequence comes from Paenibacillus sp. BK720, assembly GCF_011761545.1. Lineage (NCBI taxonomy): Bacteria > Bacillati > Bacillota > Bacilli > Caryophanales > Paenibacillaceae > Paenibacillus > Paenibacillus sp. BK720. The sequence goes on from NZ_JAASRQ010000004.1 coordinate 286,768, forward strand.
CAGGGCGAGCGTCTCTCGCTGCGGGAATATGTGCGGGATAAAGCCGCATGGCTTCTGGTGGGCGTCCTGTCCCTCGGCGTCGTATCCGAGATGTCGATCGGAAGCTGGCTCGTCAACTTTCTGGAGAAGGCCTATGACTGGAGCAGCGATACGTCCGCGGCGATGCTGTCCGCCTTTTTCCTCTGTTTCACCTTTGCGCGGCTTGTTCTTGGACCGGTCACCGATAAAATCGGTTATACGATGTCTCTCATCGTGCTGTCGGCCTTCTCCGGTCTTTGCTCGATTGCCGCCGTTATTCTCGGGGAGCCCGGAGCTTTCCTGTTTGCTGCAGCGGGCATCGGCATTGCGCCGATCTACCCGACGGTGATGGCCCTGATTGCCAGGCGTTATTCGAAGGAAAGCGATACGGCCATTACGTTTACGGTTACTTTGATGGGCATTGCTACGGTTGCGGGGAATTATGTGATCGGGCTCATTATCGAGCTGTTCAAGGACGGGTTTGCGGAAGAGGCTCATCCGAAGGCGGGTCTCATTGCCGGCCTGCAAGCGGGTTATATTTTCATCGGGGCATGCGCCCTGTTGTGCTCGGTCATGTCGATTGCGCTTTACCGTCATTTGAAAAAACGCGGTGCCCTGCTGTGAGGAACGATAGGGTTAGACAAAAAAGAGGCTGCTCCCTTCTCCGGAGCAGCCTCTTCTTTGTTGCTTACTTTTCGGAAGCCACGGTAAAACGTTCTTTGACATGAGCAGCATTCTCGGCCTCATCCACAATGGCGATCGCAAAGTCCGCGTAGCTGACATAGCTATGGCCTTTCGAATTCACAAGCAGATGGTCTTTGCCTTGTATATAGGAGCCGGTACGTTGGCCTGCCGGATCAAAGAAAGCGGACGGGCTGACAAAGGTCCATTTCAGATCTGTCGATTGCTTCAGATCTTCAAGGTTTTGACCTTGATTCTTTGCCGTAGCGAGGAACATCTCGGGGAAATCAGGCGTGTTAAAGAGCTGAACCGTTTTGGCTTCGTCCACGTACAAGCTGCCTGCCCCGCCAATTACGATCAGGCGCGTATCCGTTCCGGACAAGGCATCGATCAACGCTTTGCCCGCCGTTACGTGCAGATGCTCATGGCCAAGCGGCGCGCCAAAAGCGTTCACGACGACGTCAAAGCCTTGCAAGTCCGCCGCTGTCAGGTCAAAAACTTCCTTCTCGATCACTTGAACGCCTTCCTCCGTTACCTTGGCGCGGTTCCGTACAACGGCCGTTACTTCATGTCCGCGGCTAAGCGCTTCTTTCACGATAAACTGACCTGCTTTGCCAGTAGCTCCTACAACTGCCATTTTCATATGAATAACCTCCTGAATTAAATGAACTTATTTGTTTTGATTCTTCCTGATCAGATCCGCGACCAGTTCCTCTAGGGTAATCTCCGAGAGAACGCTCTCCATGGCATGCTGCGCCTTCTTCAGCACAAGCTCCAGCACAACCTGTATGCTCGCTCCTACCGGACATTCGGGATTAGGCTCTTCATGAATATGAAAAAGCTGTCCCTCCTCAACGACGTCTACCGCCCGGAAAATATCCAGCAACGTAATCTCGCTCATTTCCTTGGTCAGAAAGGCACCGCCGGTTCCGGCCCGAACCTGTACGAGGCCAGTCTTTTTCAACTGTCCAAGCAGCCGGCGGATAATAACCGGGTTCGTGTTGACGCTGCCGGCAATCCATTCGGAAGTGTTATGGGCGTCCTTGGAAATCTCCAGCAGGGATAAAATATGGACCGCTATGGAGAAGCGGCTGCTGATTTTCATGTTTGTCACCTTCTTGGGGCTCCGGTTGATGCTCAGGTTGTTTCGGTCCACTCGAAACAACACTCCGCTGGCCGTTTTAGAAAACAAGGCCCAGCACAAAACCGAACACAAAGCCAATATTGTTGTGACAATTGTAGTTACAACTGGGGTAGAAGTCAAGGACGCTCCGGTTGGGGCTCCGGTTGGGGCTCCGGTTGTTTCGGTTGATTGCTCCATGTCGTTTGTTCCTCGGATTAAATTTTCAAGGGCTGGAACAAACCTACAAAGTCACACTCAACTCGAAACAACACTCCGCTGGCCGGGTTAGAATCATTGATCGTTGTAACAATAATAGTTACAACGAAAAGAAAAGTCAAGTGCCACCCACGGCAAGTGGTTGAATGATCTACGCTGTATTCAGTCCAATGAAATCAGGAAATCAAGCTTAATTGGTTGCTTACGCTGGATTCTATCCAGTAAAAATGACTATTTTGTCCTTCCGATCGCTTATTTGGCCGATTATATTGTATGCCATCCAATGTAGCGCCTCTATCTGCCCACAACGATTCGTTTTTACTGCATCAACTCCAATGTGTATCTCTAACGATATAGCCTCATTAAATCCATATATCGAACCAGAATGAGTATTGACAAAAATATTTTTATGTGTTATAATATTATATTTTACTATTTACACATATCCCAGGAGTCTGTAATATAGTCACATGACCTCGGCCGGGTCCCCTTCATTTTGTACGAGGAGTGTGACCTTCATGCAAGCCCAACTTGCCATGTTGTCCATAAGCGCCCCCGTCATGGGCGCAATCGACACCGTTCATCCGGTTCTTATATGGAACGATCTGCATCAAATTTTGCTGGATACCGGTTATCCCGCCCAGCTCCCTCAACTCCATGCCGCGATTGAAGCTGCTGGCGGCAGCCCAGGTAAGCTTACTCATATTATTGTTACCCACCAAGATATCGATCATATCGGCAACTTGCCGGAATTAACCTCCGGGGCCGGACTAGAAGTGTCGGCGCATCCGCTCGAGAAACCGTACATCCAAGGCGACAAAAGGCTTATCCGATTCACGGACGAGGCTATTGCCAGTATCGACAGGATGCCGGACTCCGTGCCCGAATCGTTCCGAAACGGTCTAAAACGCCTGATGCTGAATCCGCCAAGGGCAGCTGTTGACCGGGAAGTGAATGGCGGCGAGCTTCTTCCTCTAGTCGGAGGAATCACCGTTATTGATACCCCGGGCCACACGCCGGGACATATCAGTCTTTATCACGAGCCCTCCCGCACTCTAATTGCCGGTGATGCTCTTATGGTAAGAGACGGCGAGTTATATGGAGCCGACCCTGCTACCACACTAGATCCGTCGACCGCCCAAGCTTCCCTCGCCGGACTGCTGGACTTTGATATTCAGACCGTCATCTGTTACCATGGCGGGTTATACAACCGGCGGGTTATGGAGCGCCTTGCCGAGCTTGCGGCGCAAAAATAAGGATGAAACATGGCTGACCGTCACAGGTCAGTCTTTTTTTTCACTCCTCAAAAGGATCTGTATCGTTTAATGGAGAATAATTCCAGAAACAAAAAGAAAGGATGTCCCGAAATGTCATATAAACCTTCGTTTCTGGAGATGCTTTTGTCGCTCCTCCTTCTCATACTCGGTTTCGGCAGATAAAGGGCAATACGCTTATGAATCCTCGTTTCCTTATCGGACAGTATGGGCAATTCGACTACAACAAATATAACCGGGATTTTCGGGACGATTTTTACGGCATTGAAGCTTGCCTGTTCCGGAGCGAGCAAGATATTGAGAATCTGATCCGGGAATCTCATGCAACAGGCTTCAGGATTGGGATTCATTTTCCGCTTCGTGCGGGGATATCCCCTCTCAGGGATGCGCTGTTTATCGCGAAGGAGAATAACGCAAGATCGGATGCTTACTCCATAGCCGAGCAAGAGCTTGCTTATATCCATTCGCGAATGCAGCCGGACTATGTTCTCTTTCATTACCCAAAGCCCGTTATTCTTGATGATCGAACGGATTGGACGAGCTGGCGATTCGACAACCGGACGGAATACGAATTCGAAAGCGCTTATGCCTTTGACGAATTTCGAACATATAGCGATGCTTTGTTTGAATGGTTGTCCCTAATGCGCGCCAAGTACGGTTTTACGCCTGTCTTAGAGCTTGATGCCCTGAACCGTTACGTCTATGAGGACGACTATTTGCAGCGCAAGCTGGAGGAGTATCGCGGCATCAAGCTTTGTCTCGATACGGCAAGGCTGTACATCCAGGATCGGGTCGATCCGCGTTTCAATTCCGAGACCGTCCTTCGCCGATATGCCGGATATGCCGCAACCGTTCATTTGTCCAACGTACAGATCGTCGGAGGGCGAATAATCCAGAGCCGTATTCCGGTTCATCCAAGTCAGCGGCCAAGCGAAGGCTGGGCACCTATTGAACGGTATTTACGGATTATTTCCGGCAAGAATCCGGATTTCAAAATCATGTTCGAGCATCGCTCGGAGCATGCATCCGACGAGCAGCTCAAGGAGTGCTACCGCTGGGTAAGCCAGCTGATCCAGAAAAGAGGCGAGTGAAGCTCCGTGAGGAGTCCACTCGCCTCTAAATATTTATTAGCGGAAATCATTCATCTCTTCCCGGTTTAGTCTCGCGACCGATTGACCCGGGCCAGCGACTATCAGCTCAAGCAGATCCTGCTGGCTGATACCGGTGTACGTAAGCTTGCCGCCAAGCCGGGAGGCTTGCCGCAAAGTAAAGTCTACCCCGCCCATCCGTTCCGCGAAAGCGGGCAGGCTGTCGATTGCGAGCTTTTCCGCTTCTTGCCGCCCCAATATTTCTACCGCTACCGCAGCGGGCTCTCCTTGCAAACGAACCACATTGTATTCCTCAAGCTCCTCGAAGGTATAACGCCCATGCAGCAAAATGGAAACAAAGCCGTTTTGCACCTGGCCGAACAAGCCGGTTTCCTTCGTTATCCAAGCACCTTTCGGAAGAACGCCGATGATCTCCTGCTGTTCGGCCTGCTCCGGGATAGGGAATAACGTCAGAATCCGGTTCTTGTCATACAATACCTCCGCGTATTCGCTCTGGTGCCGGGGATCGCCCTCTCTCCAGCCATCTCCCGGATGGAAGAAGTAAAGCTGGTTTACGCTAGCCTCACCCGTAACCGGGAACGAGACCATCCAACGGATCTGCTCGTTATCAAACTCTTTTACCCGCTCCCACATGCCGCCGGCCGCATAGTCCTTCGTCACATACGCATAGGAATGAAGCGGAATTTCTTCCCCCGTATCCATCTTGATCATTTGTTTTGCGACCACCTCGGGCTGGCTGCGCTCCAGCGCTCTCCGCAAAGCATCCTCCGGAGCCGGATAACAGAGAAAGCCTGCATACTCTGTACGAGGCATACGATCCCCGCGCGGAAAATCTCCAAATTGCACATAATCATGCAAGACGTTGCGGTCAGCGGGCGCATCGTGCGGCCATCCCCGGGAATGGGCGCCAACCCAGGCACCCTTCAGGTAAAATAACGCTCTCTCCCGCCATAGGTAATCAAGAAGCTCGGCAAGCTGCTGCTTTAACGCCGGCTCCGCCGTCAGCTCCCACGCGCAGGTAAACGCCTGAACCCAATGCCAGAACCATGGCAAAGCCCCATATTCGGGCATCCCTTGGGTTGTTACCCGCTCGATGGTACGCTTCAGGGAAGCGATACCGTCTTCCAGCAGCTCTTGATCCTCATACCATTGTCCAAAAATCAACTTAGCCGCCGTATATTTTGCCTCATGGTGATTAAACAGCTGCAGGGGCTTTCTATAGAAGCCTCCTTCATAAATATGACGGAGCGCACGCTCGAAGCCATCGCTTAATTCCGCACCCATATGTTGTCCGTATCGGGTATAGAAATAAACCATCAAGCTGCCCATCAGCTCAACCGGGAGCTCGTGGGCTTTCGCCTCCTCCGGCGAAGGGTTCAAATTCAGCGGAAAATGGCCATAGAGCGGCGCTGCCGGGTCCTGCTGCTGAAGCTGAAGCACCCGGGCGAGCACGCCTTCCGCTTTCTTTTTCGCATCGGACGAATTGTCCAATAAGGGCTGAATCTCTTCGTCCAACGCTGCCGCAAATAAGTAGGAGGCATAATAGAAATTATCCCGAATATCGTGATGGAACCATAATCCTCCGGCAAGCATAGGCAAGCTCTGCGCAGTTAAGGCTACGGCCCGAATTATCTCTTTTTGGCGCTGCTGTTGTCCGTTCATTGTTTTACTCCTCCCATCTGCCTGCAAAGTTCATTTATGTTTATTTTAGTTCATTTATTAGAAATAATCATTAATAAAATTGTATATGAACCTATTTAAACATTGCGCCGCTATGGACGGGAAGACAGGCTACGTTTAAAATAATGACAATACCAATAAGAACGGATGAACAGAAAATGAACCATTTACGCCGATACGAGAGTATTATGGAGGTTCTGCTGACGCAGAGGGAAGTAACGGTTGCGGAGCTCAGCGAGCGGCTGAGCGTAACAGGCAAGACGATCCGGGAGGATCTGACGAAGCTGGAGGAGCAGGGGCTGGTCAAACGGGTTCACGGCGGCGCCGTGCTGGCAAACTGCGATCAATTCGGCATTCTGCCCGTAAAGGAGCCGATTGCGAAGCATGCCGACGAGAAAACCGACATCGCGGATACGGCGATGAGGTTCATCTCGGGCAATGACATCATTGCGCTGGACGGCGGCAGCACAACCCTTGAAATCGCGAAGCGGCTGAGCGATTTTCCGGTAACCGTCATTACCAACGATGTGTATATCATCAGCGAGCTGGCGGGAAAAGAAAACGTCCGACTCGTCGTCCCCGGCGGGTACCGGGTCCGCAACGTTCTTGCAGGTCCGGAGGCGGTCGCTTACGTCCGCAGCCTTAACATTAATAAAGCGTTTATTTCCGCCACCGGCGTACATCTCGAGCATGGATTGTCCGTATATACCGGCGACTTGATTGACTTCAAGCAGGCGCTAATGTCGACCGCCCGCGAATGCTACGGGGTCGCCGACCATCATAAATTCGGCCACAGCGCGCTCCGCACGTTTGCGAGGTTATCCGAGCTGACGGCTCTCCTAACCGATAAAGGCCTCCCTGAAGATACGGCTGCCGCATTCCGCGCGGCGGGGGTCCGGTTGGAAAATTAAAAAATCGCCAGCAGCCTGATCCAAGCAGGCGCTGGCGATTTTGCTACTAGTTGAAGCCGCCGTTCACGCGAAGCGTTTGCCCGGTAATCCAGCGGGCTTTGTCGCTGACGAGGAGTTCAACGGCATTGGCGATATCGTTAGGCTCTCCAAGACGCCCGAACGCGTTCATGCGGCGGAACGAATCCACTAGCTCCTCGGATTTACCGTTCAGGAACAGCTCCGTCGATACCTGACCGGGTGCGATGCAGTTAATAATAATATCTTTTGGCCCGAATTCCTTCGCCAGTTGACGGGTTAACTGCTCGACAGCCCCTTTGGTAGCGGCGTAGACGCTGTAAGTCGGAAGCATCGCGCCGGATACGGAGGTTGAGAAATTAATAATCGTCCCGCCGCCTGCCATATGCTTCATCGCTTGCTGACAGGCGAAGTACGTCCCTTTCACATTAATCATGAATTGCCGGTCGAACATTTCCTCCGTTACGCTCGCAATCGGCGCGAGGTCCATAATCCCTCCGTTATTCACGAGAATATCCACGCGTCCGAACCGTTCAAGCGTCTCCGAGAACAATCCCTCCACATCGCTGACCTTACCGATATCTCCGCGGATGGCAGCAGCTTCACCGCCCGCTTGCTCGATTAATTGAACAACCTCCATTGCTTTCTCTTGGTTAGAGGAGTAATTGACAACAACCTTCGCGCCGGCTTCGCCGAGCTGAATGGCGATTTGACGTCCTATTCCTCTTGAAGAACCGGTGACAATAGCGACTTTTCCTTGAAGACTCATCATTCATTCGCTCCTTTATGTTTTGGATATTTAATGGTGTGGCTACAACATTGATTATAGGGAATACAAGGGGAAAACCGTTAGAACAGAACCGTTCGTTCCTTGCCTATTTCTCTTCGCGGTTGAAAGATAAGCTTAGTATAGTGAAACTCGCGCAATTATATTTTAAAATAAACATAACCACTATCTCGGAAAGGAATGCATAAGCCATGGACGAAACCTTGCGAATGGAGCACGCTTTGCGGCAGCTAGCGGATTTGATCCTGCGCCATGCTCCGTCAAGCGGTACGTTTTCTACACCCGTCCCCAACCTGTCATTGATGAATGCCGCGCATTTGTCGGAGCCTTTGGAATCCGTATATAAGCCCTCCCTCTGTCTTGTGGCGCAAGGCGCGAAGACGGCCACTTTGGGAGACGAGACTTACCGGTACGACCCGATGACTTTTGTCGTTATTGCCGCGGAACTGCCGATTATAAGCAAAATCGTGGAAGCTTCGCCCGGGGTTCCGTATTTAAGCCTGAAGCTAAGCTTCGACCCCGACGTCATTCTCGATATCGTAAAAGAAAGCAGCCGCGTCTCCGACGCCCCCGCGGAAGCCTCACCCGGCATAACGATGAACCGCACGTCGCCGGGCTTGCTCGAAGCGGCCGTCAGGCTTGTTCAGCTGCTGGATGCGCCGGAGGACATTCCGGTTCTCGCTCCGCTTATCGTACGCGAGATCCTGTACCGCGTGCTCCAAAGCGAGCATGGCTCGCTGATCCGCTCCTTTGCCATGGCTGGCAGCCATTCGCATAACATTGCGCAAGCGATTCGGATGATTAACCGGCAATACGCGGAGCCGCTTGTCATCGATCAGCTGGCTAGGGAAGCAAGCCTTAGCACTTCGGCTTTTCATAAGCATTTCAAGCGCGTAACGTCGATGAGCCCGCTGCAATACCAGAAAACGCTGCGCCTGCAGGAAGCGAGACGCTTAATGCTGACGGAAACGGTGCATGCTTCCGAAGCCGCCTTCCGCGTAGGCTACGAAAGCCCATCCCAATTCAGCCGCGAATACGCCCGGATGTATGGGCGGCCGCCGATGCTTGATATACAAGAGCAACGTGCTTCAGCAATAACAGGGCCATGACGATCGATCGTCATGACCCTGTTATTTTTGGGGATAATAGTATTTAGTGTGCTCTCGTTTGCTTCAGCATCTCGCTCAGCACTTCTTCCCAATGCAGCTTCATTTGCTCCCGCGTAGCCGCATGGTCCAGGTTTTCCTGATGGAAGCTGACCGTCGTTTTCTCCGGATGGCTGGAGATGAGCCGGATTTGCAAGGTCGAAGGCTTCTCCCAGCCTGGCTTTGCCCACTTCAGGCGCAGCTGCTGCCGAGGCTTCACAACTCTAAACTCTCCCCGGATCCCTTCGGCGCTATGAAACGTCTCGCCTGCCGCAATCGTTAAATTGTCAACGCTGCCGATCCACAGCCTCAAGCCTTCGGCCGAAGCAAGAAAGGACCAGGCTCGCTCAAGAGAGATAGGCAGCGTCCTACGAACCCCGATCTGAAAACCGGCCGAAGCCGTCCGGCCAACGATTTTTTCGGAATGTCCCATTCCTCATCCTCCTCGAATTTATCGGCTTAAAGCGCGTACGAACAGATCAACGCTGGATTCCGCGAATTGCTCTCTCGTAACTTTAGTAACAGCCTCGGCTGTATATAAGCTTGAGATAAAAGCCCCATAATGCATCCACATAAACATGATGGCTTGCGTTTCCGCATCCGTGTCGATCATTTTGTGTTGTCTTTGCATTTCCTTGAAATAATCCGTCAGAAGCTCGAGCAAAATCCGGGGATGCTTCTGCGCTTCCTGCCTGATGCCAGCCAAATCATTGTCCGCCAGAACAATAAGAAACAGCTTGCGGTTGCGTTCCATCACCTTATGATACATTTCGCTTATAAGCAGCAGGTCTGCCCGCATATCCCATACCACTTCTTCTTGAAAAATACGGGTCATTTCCATCGAATAATGAAAATGCTCAACAGCCTTTTCGAGCAGATTCAGCTTATTGGCGAAGTTCCGGAACAACGTCATCTCGCTAACGCCCGCCGCCGCCGCAATTTCCTTGGTGGATACGCCTTTATACCCTTTCTCCGCCATCAAATCAATTGCGGCCTGCATGAGTTTTACCTTATTGTCCAAACCAATCACCCTTACCCGACTGTATGTTAGTACTCACTAACAATTGTGATAAGAATAATCTCTTTGGAAAGAGATGTCAACATTAGGTCCGGCGATCGCCGCAAAAAAAGCCGTTGCTCCTACCGCTCGAGGCAGCAAGGGCAACGGTTTTTTTGTGCTTGCAATGCGTACACACCGGATAAGCTTCGGCGGACTGGGCTGCGCGTCCGCTGCCCGGGGTGATTTGCGTTCTTATTTGCCCTTCGCAGCCAGAAAGGCGTCGAACTGCTTCTGCTTCTCGGCGATGACCTTCTCGACGCCGGCGGATTTCAGCGCCGCGATATATTCGGGCAAGACCTTGTCGGTGTCTACCGAGCCGGTCTCCAGCGCTTTCTGGTACTGCTTGATGACGTTCGCGAGCGCGCCGACCTCCGCCTTTACGGAATCGCTGTTGAAGACAAAACCGAGACCAGGCGAAGGTTTGGCTCCCTCGTTGAACGCCTTGAACTGCTCCCACTTGTCGGGTGCTTCGGTGTTCCACACATGGTTGAGGAACTGGTTGCCGAGTTCCCAAGCGACGCCTGGGGCGTATTGGCCGGATTTATCGGTAGGCGTCATGACGTCGCCGCTGAGCGTATAGTGAACGCCTTCGATGCCGAAGTTCAGCAGGTTAACGATATCCTTGTCGGTGTGAAGCAGATTAATGAACATCATGGCCCGTTCAGGGTTCTTGGACGTCGTCGAGATCGCCAGCATGGCACCCGCCGTCTCGGAGGTAGAGACCGTTTTACCGGTCAAATAGATTTGGTCCAGCTTCCCTCCGATACCGGCTGCATTGGCGATTTCCGCCGCTTTGCCGGGCTTGAGCGGCTCGATCGTCGAGAAGACGTTGCCGCCCTTATAGGCGTCGCCGCTCGAGAGCTGCGTGGTCGCGGCGTCCTTGTTGATATAACCTTTCTGGAAGAAGTCGCGGGCGAGCTTCAGATAACGCTTGTAAATATCGAAGTCCTCCATCATCTTGACCGTCGTGTCGCTGTCTTCCTTAGAGATGACGCCGGGAATCGTGCCGTCGCCTAAGGAGTCGAATTCGGTCAGCTGCCCGAACGAACCGCCTTGCATATAGAGAGGAGTCATATCCGGCTTCTTTTCCTTCACCACCTTGTAGATGGCGTCCAGATCCTCTGCCGTCTTCACCGTGCTCAGGTCAAGGCCAAGCTCATCGGCAATATCCTTGCGGTAGACGACTCCGCCTGCGAACGCGAGCTCCTTGTTCGTCGGTATGCCGTAGTTTTTACCGTTGATTTTGGAGCCCTCGAGGAACGATGGATCAAGCGAGCTGACAATCCCTTGGCCGTATTTGCTCAGCAGATCGCCGAGCTCCTTATAGGCGCCCTTGGCGACATTCTTCGAATAGCCGTTCCACTGCGCCGTGAATAGAATGTCTACCGGCTCGCGGGAGGCAATCATCAGGTTCACCTTGTCGTCCCATGCCCCCCAGTCGATCGGAGCGATGTCGATGGTGGCGTTGATTTTCTCCGTCAAAATTTTGTTCAGAGCATCCTCCACCATCGCCTCGTCCGCCTGCGGCGGCCCTTCGTACACGAGCTTCAGCTTGTAGGGCTTTAGATCGGCCGGCGCGTCCGCGCCGTCATTCGCCGCCGCGCTGGCTCCGGCGTTGCTGGCAGACGCTTCATTGCCGCCGGAAGCGGATGGCTGGTTTTTGCTGCAGGCGGACATGAAGAGGGTGATAACGAGCAGGAGCAGGACTACCAGCGAAATTGTTTTTTTCGTCTGCTTCATAAACAGATGGACCTCCCAATAGTCGATTGTATGCTTAACCGGATTGCCGGTTACAGCCTAATGCAAGGCAGATGTTCCGGTCGGTGCGGTGAATGGATCAGCCCTTCACCGCACCGACCGTCAGGCCGCGGACGAAATATTTCTGAAAGAACGGGTAAGCGAACACGATCGGGCCGATACCAACCACGACGAGGGCCATCCGCACGGTTTCGCTGGGAAAGTTGAACATGCCGCCCGCCCTGGCAATCTCGGCCGCAGCCGTCGGATTGCTGGAGAGGTACTGAATATTCGCAAGCATTTTATAGAGCAGATATTGAACCGAGATGTTGTGGTCGTTGGTGATGAAGACGAGGCTTAGAAACCAGTCGTTCCAATACGTCAGCGTCTGGAAGAGCGCCACCGTCGCAAGCACCGGCATGGAGAGCGGAAGGACGATGCGGATGAAGATCCGCAGCTCGCCGGCTCCATCGATCTTCGCCGACTCCAGTACCGCCGCGGGAATGGTCTCCTTGAAAAATGTCCTTACGATCAGAACCCAGAAGGAGGACACCAGAAGCGGCATAATAAGCGCCCAGAGCGTATCCTTCAGGTTCAGCATCTGCACGTAGACGAGATACCAGGGAACAAGCCCCCCGGAGAAGAGCATCGTAAAGAAGACGAAGAAGGTGAAAAATCGGGCATGGGGAAATTGGCTGCGCGATATCGGGTAAGCGTAAAGCGCGATGATCAGCATGCTGAGCACCGTGCCGACGATCGTAACCGTAATCGAGATTCCGTAGGAATACGCGATCTGTCCTATGTCCTTGTACAGGAAGGCATAGGCGGCCAGATTGAACTTCTCCGGGATGAACCGGTAGCCGTGCGTCAGGACGGACCTCTCGTCGGAAAACGATACCGAAAGCAGCAGCAGCAGCGGGATGACGCATAGGGCGGAATAGAGGATGAAGAAGATATTGATGCCGCTTGAAGCTGCGGCGGACAACCGGTTTTTCGGATTTGAGCCCGCAGTGTTTTTGTCGGAGATGGCAGCCATCCGGTTCCCTCCTAGAATAGGGCGTTGTCGCTGTTGATGCGGCGAACGACCCAGTTGGATAGAAAGACGAGCGTGAAGCCTACAACGGATTGGAACAGCCCGGCGGCAGACGAGAGGCCGATGTCGCCGACGGTGAGAAACGTACGGTAGACGTAGGTGTCGATGACGTTAGTCACGGGGAACAAAGTGCCGGATTCCCGCGGAACCTGGAAGAACAGTCCGAAGTCGGCGTTGAATATCCGGCCGATTTGCAGCAGGGTCATGATGGTGATAACCGGCATAATGAGAGGGATCGTGATACTCGTCATCTGCTGCCATTTGCCGGCTCCGTCGATCGTCGCCGCCTCGTAATATTCGTCGTCGATGCCGATAATCGCCGCCATGTAAACGACCGTATAGTAGCCCATGCTCTTCCATGTATTGATGAGCGGCAGGACGAAAGGCCATACCTCTTTCGTGAAGTACCAGCGGACCGAGTCGAGACCGAGGGCGGGCAGAAGCGTGCCGTTCAGATAGCCGTGCTCATCGCTCATGAAGCCGTATACCAGGTAAGCGATGACCGTCATCGAGAGGAAGTACGGCAGGAACATGATCGTCTGATGCAGCTTGGACAGAAAACGGTTCTTCATCTCGTTCAACATAAGGGCGAAAGCCAGCGGGAAAATCAGATTAAGCACGATGAACGCTGAATTGTACAGCAGCGTGTTGCGGATGATGATGTACGAGTCGCTGGATTGAAACAGAAATTTGAAGTTGGTAAGGCCCGCCCAGGGGCTGTTCAGAATACCGATATCGAACCGGACCGACTTGAATGCGATTACAATACCCAGCATAGGGATGTAATTGTTGAAAATGAGCAGCAGCACCCCGGGAAGCAGCATCAAATAGAACATCCAATAGTTTCGGATCAGGTAGGTGAGCGTCCTTTTCCGCGTCCCTTTCCGCGTCTTGGCTCCCTTCGCTTGCAGCGGGGCCGCTTCCGCATTGGCCATGTTAGGTCCTCCTTGTCTATCGTCTATGGCTATAATCGTACACAAAAAAAGACGCCGCACTCTAGCGGCGTCGTTACCACCTTGTTGCTCCGGTGACATTTTTACCGAATATTCTGGTATTTCTTGCGGTAATCTTGCGGCGTCATTCCTGTCGTTCGCTTGAACTGCTTGGAGAAGTGGGAGAAGCTCGCATATCCGACGGATATCGCGATATCGCTGATTTTATGGTTCGTCAGCTTGAGCTCGGATATGGATCTTAGCATGCGCCGATCAACCATGTAGTCGGTGAGCGACTTTCCCGTCTCTTTGCGGAACAGCCGTGACAGATAGGCGGGGTTCAAATAGACATGCCTCGCGATCTCCTCCCGGTTCAGGTCGTGCTGCAGATTCTCTTCGATGTACGTCTGCACCTTGGCGATCGTATTCGACACATCCTTTCCCAGTTGAACCAGGCAGTCCGATGCTTTGGCGGCAAACTGGATCGTCCATGCCTTCATGGCGCCGAGCGACTTCATCGCGTTCTCGCCGCTGTGCCATTCCTCTTCCGCATACACCGTTTCCACGGGTACGGAGCGCCGCTGCAGCACCTGAAAGACCGTGTGGACAAGCCCGAAATAGTAGCTGACCATATAGGCATGGCCGACCTGGTCGAGCTGGAGACGGTCGAACAGATCCTCGATGTGGCGCTTCAGCTCGCCCGTCTTGCCCTGCTCGATGAGGGCCGACCATTCCTGCAAATTAGGCTGGGCGGTAATTGATTTCTTCTCCCGCTTAAAGTCTGATAGACGGAATACCCGGCCGGTCTGGCAGACGTTGGAGCGCTCCAGCTCTCCGAGGCTTTGAGCCCCGAGGCGCAGCGAAGCGACGGGAGCTGCCTCGCCAATGTAGCAGGAGACGACGGCGTACAGGTATTCCGAGCATTTGCGGATATATTCCGTGCACCGCTCCTCAAGGGTACTCTCGTCTTCCTCCGAAGGCTCGTAGAGGAGGGCGAAGAGTATGCCGCCTGCGTCTTGAATTACATGGCCGGAGCGGTCTCTCAGCAAGATGTCCGCCGCGGCGTTCTTCAGCGCGTAGGTCATAATCTCTTCGTCGCGCGCGTTCCATTCCTGCGTCCACTGCTCCACGCTGATCAGTAGCGGCTGTACGCGCTTGCCGATATCAAGCGGAATGCCATACAGCTCGAACAGCGGCTCGAGCTTGTCCGCGGCGGCCGGGATGCGCAGTCCCAGCACGTCTTGCCACAGGCGCTCGACGAGCAGCGGAAGCTGGCGGTTCCACTGGTCGAAATAGTAGGCGTACGTCTTGAGATACGCCTCTTCCTGCTCGCGCCGGCGGACCGCTTCGATGGCTTTCTCCACGCAGCTCTTCAGCACGTCATGATCAACCGGCTTGAGCAGATAATCGAAGCTGCCGAGCTGGACGGCCTGCTGGGCGAAATTGAAGTTGGCGTGGCCGGTAAGGAAAATAGTCTCTGTTTGAGGCGAAGTCTCGTTAACCCAGGTGAGCAGATGGATGCCATTCTCCTGCGGGATGTCGATGTCGGAGATCAGGACGTGAATGGGGTACCCCCTGAACACCTGCCGCGCCTCCTCGGCATCGTAAGCGGTAAAAATATTCGCCAAGGGGAGGGACGACCAGTCGATCCCCTCGACAATACCTCGGATGGCTATATCCTCGTCGTCCACTACAAGCAGATTGTACATCGTCATTCTCCTTTCGGTTCCGGAAGCTCGGGCGGCTCTGTCGAAACCGGCAGTCTGATCGTGACGGCCGCTCCGCCTTCGTCTGTATTTCGGAAATCGATACGCGCGGCACCGTCGTACCGCAGCTTGAGCCGTTGGATGACGTTGGCAATGCCGAGCCGACTCGAATCCGCGGAAGGGAGTCCTTGTCCCTCGTTCAGCCGCTGCAGCACCTCCTCGGGAAAACCGCCGCCGTTGTCCTCCACGGTAATCTGCATAAAAGGCCCGTCCTCCTTCTCGAGCAGCTCGCCGCGGACCCTGATCTCAAAAGGCTTGCGGTGATTGGCGAAGCCGTGGATGATCGCATTTTCCACGAACGGCTGGATCGACAGGGCAGGCATCGGACTGCCCTTCATGTTGTCAGGAATTTCATAGACGCAGCCAAGCTTGTGCGGGAAACGGAACTTCTGAATCTCAAGATAGTTCGCGATATGCTTCAGCTCCTCCTCAAGAGTAATCAGCTCCCGGTTGGTCCGCATGATGAAGCGGAAATAATCGCCTAGATGGAGCGCCATCTTTTTCACCGAATCGGTATCCTTGAGTGCCGCGAAATTATAAATGATGTTCAGGCTGTTCATATAAAAATGCGGGTTGATCTGCGCCTGCAGCTGCTTCAGCTCGATCTTCTGAGCCCTTAGCTGCTCCTCGTACATCCCGATTCGCAGGCTCTTGATCTGCTCCGCCATATTATTGAAGGTGTTCGCGAGAAAGACGAACTCCAGCGTGTTGTTTGTCCGAAGCCGAACGTCGAGCATGCCGAGCGAAATTTTCTTCATGCCGCCGATCAGCTGCTGCAGGGGTTTGAACAGCGTGCGCCGGATGAAGAAGAGGTAGAGAGAGAAGATGAAGATGACGCCAACCGCCATCGCATACGTCAACAATTGGAAATAGGGAAGACCTTGCAAAATATAACTCTCGGGAATAAGGATGCTGGTCGTCATGTCGGCCACCTCGCTGGGCCGGTTCATCATCAGGTACCGCTTGCCGGTCTCCTGGTCCTTCACGAACCGGTACGGCGCGTTCTCGCGAATCAGGTCTGTCCGATTCAATTGCACATGGCTGTCCGCTCCCTGCCCACCCAGACGGGTGCCGTCCGAGCGGTAGATGGCGGCTTCTCCGATATCGCCGTGCGACCATTGGATCGACAGCTGGTTGGCGATCTCCGACATGCGGATAATCGCGCCGACGTACAGTCCGGTATCAGGGACCTCGCTTACCTGCACGAGAAAATTGCCGCCCTCGATTCTCGGGTCGTACCACAGCAGCCAGCGGCCCGGCGTACTCTCGTCCACGATACGCCGGACGTTATCATTTAAGACGTTCTGGAGGATGCCGTACTGGTTCTGGGAGCTGGTGCTCAGGATGAGTTCGTTGGAGTTAAAGAGAAAAATGGTGTCAATCACATTGTATAAGCCGATGTCGCGGTTGATTTTAAGCTGGATGCGAACCTTGGTCAGAACGTAGTTGTCGCTGCCCGGAGGGAAGGAATTGAGCACGCCTACGTCGGTATCGTAGACGCCAAGCTTGTTTAAATAGTTCGTAATGTCGTTCAGCGTCCGGTCCGTATGGTCGGCGAAGATGTCCAGCGTGTTCCGGTAGGTCTCGGTAACCTTGTCGCGGACGACGTTTTTCGCGTATAGATTATTGCCGACGAAGAACAGCACACCGGGGATCATAACGACGAAAAAGCTGATGATCAGCTGGGTCTTAATCGATAGCTTCAGTAAGCCTCTCCTCCTGCCCGGAAAGATATGTTCAGTCTATCAAGCGAAAGCGTTTTCAGCAAGGTGGCATTAGGCCTGTACCTACTCGCCCTTAGACCCTCCTTAACATCCTTATAAAAAAGACAGCCAAGCACCCCAAAGGTGCATGGCTGTCTCTATGGATTTTTTCAAGGCGTCACCGGAAGACCCTTGCTCTCCCTCATCAGCTCGAAGTACACATCCGGGCGGACGAATACAACGTCAGGGTTATCCTTGTATAGATTCATTGCATTCACGAAGTTCTGATAGCTCACCTGCCAAGGATTGGCCTGAATGGAGACAAAAGAAGGCGACTTGCCGTCCCATTTCTTGAGACCGTCGGCAATGCCGTTAGTTAAGTCGCTCTCGGCGCTGCCGTAGGCGACGTTTAACTCCTGCCCCGGCAGCGAGTTACCGTAGACTCCGATGATACCAGTGCCGAATTGCGAAGTGAAACCGAGCAGCGACGGGGCATGCTTGGCGAGTTTTTCCCCAACCTCCGGCTTAATCTCGCCCTTTACGTAGTTCCACACCGTCAGAACGTTTAGTCCCGCCTGCTTCATGTAATCGTTCGTACGTTCGATAAAGCGGTCGAGTCCGTCTTCCTTCTCCCAGAAGTTCGGGTACGTGTAACCCACGCCGGACGGGCCGGAAACAAAAGCATCGTTAGGCGTAGCGTTTTTGTACAAATAATCGAGCAGGCCCGGCATCGTATCGACCATCAGCGGCGAGATCGTCCATCCTAGCGGCACTTCCCCGCGGTTTGGCGTATTCCACACGTTCCAGAAGGCATGCTCCATGTACTGCAGGTTGTCCCCGTCACTCAAAATAAACGAGACATACACTTTGTTCTCGAGCTTCGGCTTCTCCGGCGCCTTCGGCATCGCAATCTTCCGCGAGGTACCGCTAAGCACGCTAAGGTTCGAGGAGAAGTCACTGGCCACCGTCGCAAGTCCGTAATCCGACGTCTTCTTGACGCCCATCCCTTCATCCGGCCACCAGCCGAGATAGAGCCCCGTCCCGTAAGGCATATCCTGCAGAAACTTATCCAGCAGCGATGACTCGCCCTCATCCGCCGGGTTCAGCCACACCACCGCGGCATCCATTCCCATTGCATAATCGCGAAGATAGGATTGGATCCCTGGATCCAGACCCACAATCGCTTTATGCGTGGTCTGCTCCCAATAGCGGTCGTACAAATAACCGTAGACCTCCAGCTTGGAGCCGAATTTGCCGCGCAGGTCCTCTAGGATCGGCAGATTATACGGTTCGCTTGTCAGCTTATCCACGAGGGATGGCGGAGCAACAATGGCGTTTTTTAACCCTGCAATCGTGGTTGCCAGATTGATCGTATCCGGCTGCTGGTCATCGTAGACGACGAGCCCCTTCAGTTCGGACCGGTATTTGTTCAGCAGCTCCCAGTTATCCTTCACCTCGGCATATTTCAGCCCCAAGTCATCCAGCAGGGCGGTACCGGTAGAGCCCCGGACATTGTCCGTATACGAATAGATGCGAGGCTTCGTCTGATTCACGATGCCTTTCAAAGAGGTGAACAATAAATTCTCGTCTTTGCGGAGAGGCCAGAATACGCCAACATCAAACAGCTTCAGCGTGGATTTGCCGGTCCATAACACCTTGAATTCCAGCTCATGCCCTTCTCCCGGCGCGTTAAAAGAAAGCTCAAAGCTTTGCGACGCGTTCGGCAGCCGGAAATCCCAGTTGCGGACTTCCATCGAAGTGAGAACGGCATCCGCCGTCTGGTCCCGAACCTCAAGCGTAGCGACAACGCCGTCCTCATCGGCAAAATTGTCGACCTGCATATTAAACGCAGCTTTTATTTCTCCCGCCGGTATTTCCTTGCGTCCCGTCACGTCCAACATCGCCTTGTCCGCAGCGTCACTTCCCGCTTCCGCCACCCAGCCGTCTCCATCCGCTTTGCCGGTCTCATGCCCAAACGCTTCGTTCTCCGCCTGATAGTAATAGCTGTCCGTCGTATAAATGAGATCCAGTGTTTTGGCCGGGGTCTGGAACGTCGGCAAAGCCTGCTTGCTTGGCCAACTGACCCCTTCCTTCTTCTCCGGCCATGCCAGATACGAGGCTACGGCAGCGACGAGGATAACGGCCAGGGAAATGCTAATGATTTTACCTTTGCCCTTCACTCGATCTTCCTCCCTCTTATAAATAGCCCGTTACCAAATCACCTTCACCGACACGCCGGCCGGGTCATTCTCGTAACGGAAAAGCACCGTCGAGCTGCCTTCATCCCACTTGAACTCCAGCGGCATCCGGATTGATGTACCTGCCGCGCTGAACGCTACGGTCTTCGGCTTGCGCGGGCATTGAAATCTGGCGGACGCTTGAATGCCTTCAGGACCGTAAGCCGTAAAGCCAAAGCCGTCATCGTTTTCTTCCACACGGTCGATACGGGAAGCGGCCGCGATCAGCTGTACGCCGTCCCCCGCTTTGCTTATGTCATAGAGCAGCGCTTGCTCGCCTGCCTTAACCGTGACCTCATCGACTACGGGAAGATTAGCATCCAGCAGATCGACCAGCTTGCCGTTGATTCGGTAAGGCTCGTCGCTCACGGACTCATCCAGCACGGCCGCAATAAGGTAAGGGCCTCTGCGCAGCGCCATGCCGTTCTTTTTCTCCCAGCGGATAGAGTCCTCAGCTTTTGTAATCGCGGAGGCCACTGTCTGTCTCAGCTGCTCGCCCGCTTCCGGAAGGGTCGCGCATTGCGACGGATGAAGAGCCAAGTAAGCCAGGCAGCCTTTGCCCACCGCATATTCTCCCGGCGCCAGAGAGGTCGCAAGGCCAAGGCTTGCAAATAGATGCTCCATCGGATTAGCGAATTTCTTGCTGCCCTGATTCCACCATTCGCGGACGGCGTGGAAGTCGTCGCTGCCGTCGCCGACATAGATCAACGTGCCGCCTTCCTTCACCCATTCCGCCAGCGCATTGTGCAGACCGGACGATTCCGGCTTCATATATTCATAGCTGAGCACCAGGACGCGGTAATCGTCCAGGTAGCCCGGGAATCTTCCGGCATTGTCGAGCTGAACCGGCCGGACGGCTGCGCCATGCTTGAGGAGCGGTAGCGCAAGGCCGTAAAACGGCGACCAGTCCAGCAGCTCCATAAACGCGCTGCCAAGCGCCGACGCAACCTCCGTGCCATCGTATTTGAAGGAAGTAGCTTCCTCGCTCCAATCCGGGTGATTACGCTGATACATCGCCGAATCGGCGAGCAGCAGACCTACCTGCAGGCTGTCCGTCAGCCATTCCGCATCCAGCCCATCCATGGTGCCAAGCACGTTTAACACCGTTTGCAGCTCCGTTGCGTAAGCGGCCGGAATTCTCTCCTTGCCGTTCCCGCCTTCTCTTGGGTATTGCCCCAGATAGATCCTTCTCGGCCAAGGGCATACCTCGTATCGGCTTACATGCGGATGCAGCAGGGATGCGACCAGCGTGCGGATATAATTGCTGCGGTAGTCCTTCCACGTATGCTTCGGATCGTCGGCAATCGGGTCATGCAGGAACCACATTCTGCGGTCGGTGCCGCGGACAAGCTCCTGCATAATGCCGTATTCCAGGTAGGCCGTCTCAAACGTACGCTCCTTGCGGACACCGTTGTAGACGTTTGGCGTTTGCGCCGTTCCCGTCCATACCTGCGCGATATAGCCGTCCACTCCCGGCAGCTCAAGCAGCTTGGATTCCGGGCTGACGATCCGCCATTGCGTATAGTTGATAAGGCTATGCGTCGGCACGTAAAAGCGAATCCGGCGGCCGTACTTCTGCATCGCATATTCCTTGAGGGTGCTGCAAATCCGGTCAAGCGTGCGGGTATACAGATAAGCCTTCAGCTTCGAAGCGCGATACTGCGCGTCTACCGAAGCATGCGGAGCCTGCCAGGGCTCTCGGTAATAGATCTCCCATTCGCGCTTGAACGCATCGGAATAACCGCCCTCCACCCAGAACTCCGGCTCCTCCAGGTGAATCGCCTCTACACCGGCGTCTACGGCGATCCGGATCCGTTCGGTCAGAAAATCGGCGTAAGCGATCGTAGGAACCATATAAGGGATATCCACGGAGGTGCCGTGAATGATATTTTCGTATTTTCGGTTTTTCTGCGCTTCGTCCCAATGCGGCCGGCCGTCGACCTTGCCGTTCAGATAGTCCTGATAACCGCCCCAGGATACGCCCGTCATGAGATGAACCACATAGCCTTTTTCCTTCCATGTCCGGATCCGTTCCTGAAAATCCCCGTGAATGCCATAGACCATTACAAAGTCTGTCTGCAAATCATAGGACGGATGATAGGGTCCACCCTCCTGAAAGCCCGTTAACTCTTCCTGCCGATTCTTTCTGATCATGACTGCAACATCCTCCTCTATCCATCAGCTAATGGCATAAAATAAAACAGGAGGGGGCCTTTACGCCTTCCCCCCTGATCACCTATTCCTATTAAAGCTTCACGCGAAGCGTCTTGATCTCGAACGGTTGGAACGTCAGCTTCGCTCCAGCCTCTCCTATCGTGTTTTCCATCAGATCCACTTCCTCGACGAGCGAGACCGGAATCCCGAAACCAACCGCTGCTTCCGCAAAAGTACCGGACGTTTCGTACAGACGGATGATCAGATCGTCCGAGTCCTCGGCTTTCTTCACCGCTTCGATCATGACATGCGGATGATTCAACTGAACCAGAGAGGCAAACGGAGCCGTACGTCCTGCGGCCGAAGGCGCCCCGGAAGGCTCGGCCACCGTCAGCGGCGTATTCAGCTCATACCCTTTGCGGTATACCTCCGCCTGGATAAAATCACCGCGGTGCGGATAAACCGCATAAACGAATTGATGTTCCGCGCGGTCGGCCATCGGATCCGGATAGCTTGGGCTGCGAAGCAGATTGATGTCCAGCACGTTCCGTTCCGCGCTGTAGCCGTATTTGCTGTCGCTGAGAAGGGCTACGCCATAGTCCGGCTGCGACAGGTCGATATATTGATGCGCGCATATTTCGTCGCGGACGAATTCGATCATCGTGTTTCTTGTTGTCGGACGCTTCAGATAGCCAAATTGAATCTCGCAGTTCACATGGTCGGACATGACCCGAACCGGGAAGGAGACGCGAAGCATCTTCTCCGATTCCTTCCAATCCGCCTTCGATTCGAACCTTACGGTCGTTGCTTCTTCATCCAGCACAATCCGCTGTACCAGCGTGGATTCGCCAAAGCCGTAATGCTGCTCCAGCACCGCCTGGCCCTTCTCAACCGAGAAGGAGCTTTCTTCAAGCCTCATGAAGCCGGCCACCGTCTCCCGGTAATCCCGAGGGAAATCCCAGGCATCGCCTCTGTCGTGATACACGGTCAGCACGTTGGCCTTCTGGCCAGGCATAATCGCTTCTCTGCCTGCAGATTTATCGTAAATGGACTCGATACTTCCGTCCTGTCCAAAGCGAATGCGCAGATTCTTGTTCTCAAGAAGCTGCTCGCCTGCGCTCAGCCCGGATTGTTCCGTCTGCTCCTGACGAAGCTCCGCCTCTGCAAGAGACGCAAAGCCCATTGCCGGCACTTTAACGGCATAACGGCTGCCCTTATGCTCGACAACCTCCTCGCGTTCCCACGGCAAAGAGTTAAAGACAACGGCCTGACTATCACGGGCTCCCGCGAGCTCCGCCACTCTGGCATAGGTTTGCGCAATGAGCTCCAGCGTGCGGCCGTGCATCGCGGCATAACGCTCCAGCGATTCTTCAAAGACGCGAGTAATCGAAGAGCCCGGCAAAATATCATGGAACTGGTAGAGCAGCGTTTCCTTCCAAATGGCTTCAAGCTCCTCGGACGGGTAAGCATTCTCTCCCATTGCGAGCAATAGGGAGGCCGCAAATTCAAGCTCGCGGAGCGATTTCTCCATCTTGCGGTTATACCATTTGTTACGGGCCTGAGAGGTCAGCGTCCCCTGGTGCTTCTCCAGGTACAGCTCTCCGCGGTACGTCTGGAAGCGTGATCTCTCCTCCTCAAGCTTACGGAAGAAAGACAAGGAAGACTCTTGAACAACCGGCGGCAGTCCAAGCAGATTATGTTCGCGCGATAACCGTTCCAGATGCTCCTCGCCCGGTCCCCCGCCGCCGTCGCCGATCCCGAACAGCATCAAGGCATGCTCGGATACGTTGCGGTCGAGATAGCTGTTCTCGATCTTGGCGAGCGATCTTGGCGCGCCCGGGCTGTTGTACGTATCCTCCGGCGGAAGATGCGCCAGCACCTTGCTTCCGTCAATACCCTCCCATTCAAAGCTATGATGCGGATGCGTGTTGTACACGTTCCAAGACAATTTCTGGGTCATCATATAATCGACGCCCGACTTTCTTAGCAGCTGAGGCAAGCTGGCTGCATAGCCAAATACGTCCGGCAGCCACAGCACCTTCATCTCCTGGCCGAATTCCTGCTGGAAGAACCGTTTGCCGTACAGGATCTGACGAACCAATGCCTCGCCGCCGGAAATATTCGTATCCGGCTCAACCCACATCGCTCCCTGCACTTCCCAGCGTCCTTCCTCAATACGCTGCTTGATCCGGTCGTAGAGCTTCGGATAATACTCTTTCATCCATTGATAGAGCTGGGGCTGGCTTGCGCCAAATACGTAATCCGGGTATTTCTCCATATTCGTAAGAACGGTAGAGAAAGTCCGTGCGCCTTTGCGGATCGTTTCGCGGATTGGCCACAGCCACGCAAGGTCGATATGCGCATGCCCAATCGCACTGACCGTCACAACGGGATCGCCGCCTTTTTTGGCTAGCTCCTTGGCCAGAATTTCTCTCGCCTCCTGAGCCGTCTCTTCATTAATCACTTGCAGCTTATGCGCCGCGTCATAGAGGCTTTGAATCAAGCGTTCTCTTCTGGCACCGTTCTCCGGCGTATGCTCGGCGAGCTCGAGAAGCACTTCGTAATCGAAATACAGCTGCCGGATTTCCTCGTGACAGATCGCGATATCGGCTTCCTTCAAGGTGCCGCTTCGGTATTTGCCAAACAAGTCATTGCAGCCGGCATCCGCCCACAGATCAATCCGCTCGCCCGCGGCTTCGTACCCGAGATCAACGACGCGTTTGCCCGGCAGTCCAAGGCTGAAATCGAATTCGGAGTTGATGTTAGTCAGCCCTTGCATCGGCGAGCCTTCCTTATCGACAAGGCACAACTCACCGTTGACGTCGATTAACATTACGGCCTTTTTCCCGCTAAGAGACTCAGGCACAACTCCTTCAAACCGGAACCAGGCGCAATCCCACAGGTTGCCCCATTTCGCGCCGGGCGTAAGCTCGACAAGCTCTCCGGAGGTCCGCTCCGCGTAAGACACCGGCTCCTTCGTTACCCAGGCTGTTACTTTCAGCGCGGAGACAGGTTGGTAGATGGCTTCGCGTATGCGAGGAAGGAGCTCCTTCGCTTTCTGCAGCTTGATTCGTTTCGTTTCGTATGGCATAAAGTCACTCCTGTGAAAAAAAGAGGACTGATTAACAGTCCTGTGGCCGGAAGGATTGGATTAACTGGCTATGAGCACTAGGGGAAAAGGGTATCCTCTTCCGGCCGCTGTTGCCTGAGGGAAAAATGGAATTAGATTTGTTATATGAATTTTCCCTCAGGCAAAGGCGAACGCTTACGCTCCTCCAGAGCATACACCTTCTCCTCCTAGAGCTCAGCCACGTTATCAACACTCCCGGCCGTACAGGACGCGTTAAGAAAGTCCTCTTTTTTGATTTTTATTGTTTGGTGATTTGTTCGGCTTTCTTTTGGGCGTCGTCCAGAATGGCTTTTACGTCGCCTTTGGTCATCAGCGATTTCACCACCGCGTCGCCCCATACTTGCCATACCTTGGAGTTGTCTTTCGCAAAGGTAGGAAGACCTTGGACATTGCCGTTCATCGCTTGGTAATGCAGGTACATTTCCGGATGCTTTTGCTGGTAATCAGGCGCCTCAGCGATTTCCTTCAGAATCGGGGAACGAACGTTGGAGTCCGCAATGAGCTGCTGAATTTCCTTGCTGTACATCGCTTTGATGTACTCGAATGCCGCGTCTTTGTTCTTCGCGTCTTTCGGTACCGAGTGGAAAGCCGCGCCGATCGTTACGTTAGCCGCGCTGCCGTTAGGCGACAGAGGAATCGGCGACATGCCGCATTCCAGCTTGTTGTCTTTGCATTGCTGCACCTGCCAAGGACCATCGATCAGATAAGCAATCTGGCCTTTGTTCCAAGCGTCGAAATACGTGCCTTCCGTATTGTTGACCATCAGCCCCGCCGGATGATCCGCGTTAAGCTCGCGGAGCAAGTTAACCGTTTCTACGTTGGCGTCGGAGTTGAAGGTCGGCTGACCGTTCGCATCGGCATAAGAACCGCCGTTAATTCCGATCAGAGCGCCGTAGCGCAGGTATCCGCCGAAGTTAGGACCGGCGTAAACGCCGCCGCCATAAAACTTGCCTTTGCCCGCTTCCGTTACTTTCTTCGCGTTATCGGCCAGCTCTTGCCAGGAAGTAATCGGCTTCTCCGGGTCGATGCCGGCTTCTTTCACCAGCTTCTTATTCCAATACAGGCTGCTTACCCCAGGCTGCGAAGCAAGACCGTAAATTTTGCCGTCATATTCCATTGGCTTCCATGCCGCAGGCGATACATTCTCTCGGATATCCGCAGCCATATCGTCCGGGAACGGCTCAAGCAGCCCTTGCTGCGCAAAGCCAGGCATTTGAGTCTCGCCTACGATAATATCCGGAACGTTTTTAGCGAGGAAGCCTGCCGTTTCTTTCTGGATCAGCGGCTCGCCCCAGCCCCAGTCTTCGGTTTTAACGCTGATGTTTTTCTCGTGCAGCTTGCCTGCGATAATTTTCTGGTAATGAAGCGGGAATGCCGCTACCGGATTGCCCGGCGTATACGTAACGTCAATGCCGTTGCCCTTCAATTCCTTCTCTTTCGGCGCGAACAGATCGTCCAGCTTGCCAACGCCGATGCCAACGGCCCCTTCGTTCAGAACCGTAATCGTTACCGGATTGCCCGCCCCGGTGTCCGTGCTTTCCGACGGAGACGGTGAAGCAGAAGCGGATTCAGTCGGTGTCGCCGAATTTTGCGGCGAGTTGGTGGCTGCCGAATTATTACCGTTATTGTTACCGCCGCAAGCTGATAATGAGACCGTTAATAGTGCAGTTACAAGCAAGGATGTGATCTTTGTCCTTTTCACATGGAACCCCTCCAGATTAGGATAACTGACTTCTTGCGATTAATATATCATGACTATTTGTTATATTCAATATGTTATAACAAATAATTTCACTTAACCTTTTATACCTGTATTGGCGAGACCCTGCACGATGTATTTCTGGAAGAAGAAGAAAATAAGCAGAGCAGGAACCGTCATGCCAAGACCAAGCGTAATGATAAGCGGCCAGTTCGGAATAGCTCCCGGGCTCACGGCAGCCGAGGACAGCCTTGTGATCGCGGCAGGCAGCGTCTGCAGCTTATCCGAAGAGGTATAGAAGAACGGCGTGGCAAAGTCATTCCAGGTAGCCAGCGCTGTCGTAATCGCGATAAACGCCATAATCGGGAGCTGCAGCGGCAGCATGATTTGGAAGATAATGCGCATGGTGCCCGCACCGTCCACTTTTGCCGCTTCATCGAGCTCGAACGGTATTTTTTCAATGGACTGCTTAACGAGGAATGCCCCCATAATATTCAAGCTTGGTCCGCCGATGAAGTACACCCACCACGTGTCGAGAATCCCGGAGCCCCCGGTAAAAATGTGGTTGCCCCCGGCAAACGGAAAGCGCGCGAATTCCAAGTAGGTCGGAATGAGGGCAATGGTTCCCGGAATCATTTGCGTACCGAGCAGAACGAGGAACAGCTGGTCTTTCCCTTTGAAACGCAGCCTTGCGAACACATAACCGGCCAGCAAAGAAGTCAGAAGCGCCCAGAAGGTGTTGTAAATCGTGCGGTAACCGGAATTAATGAAATATTTCTGTATGCCTGCATCGGTGGAGCCGTAAAACAGGACCGTAAAGTTATGAAGGGTTGGCGCTTTCGCAATCGGGAGTAGTCCGATGATGGAGCTTGTGAACTCGTCTTTCGTGAAGAAGCCGGCCAGAATCATAAAGACCAAAGGGTATAACAGGACAAGTCCGACACCAAGCAGAACCAGGTGAGCGAACAGATTGCCCGGCTTTAGTTGGAACGCGAGCTTTTTGGAAAAGGCTTCTTTCATGCTTTAGGACCTCCTTTTACTCCTTTGATCTTGATCGTTGTGCTTCTGTCCGAATTGGTCGACCAGCGGTAGTACGCAATGGTGACAATAAAGACGATAACGGCCATAATAAGCGAAGATGCGCCAGCCATGCCGAGGTTGAAGTCCCAGAACGCATCGCGGTAAATTCGGAATACCAGCACTTCCGTTTTTCCGTAAGGACCGCCGCCCGTCATGAACAGCACCTGCTCATAGATCTGAATCGCGCCGATCAAGCTCGTAATGACAATGTAGGTCGCAATCGGCTTCAAGCCTGGCAGCGTTACGTTCCACAGCTTGCCCCAGCGTCCCGCTCCGTCGATTTCCGCCGCTTCGTACAAGGAAACGTCAACGGACTGCAGGCCTGCGAGCCAGATCAGCGCCGCGCCGCCCACGCCCTTCCATACGGAGTAAACGACGATCCAGAACACGCCCCAGAAGACGGAATATTGCCATACGATCGGTTCCTTGCCGATTGATTTCAGAAAGTTATTAATAACGCCGTTGTTGGTATCGAGGAGGAGATTAAAAATCTGCGTAGTCGCAACCGTTGACGTAACCGCCGGAATGTACCAGATGGACCGGTAGATCCCTTTGCCAAACAGCGGCATATTCATGAGCAGAGCTGCCCCAAAGCCGGCAATCAGGGTAATCGCTGTGACAAGTCCCCCAAGCCAGATCGATCTCCATAAGGCTTCGTAGTACAGCGGATCGTGGAAAAATCGAACGTAGTTGTCAAACCAGACAAACTTCGGATTAGCCGCTATGCCGATCCAGTCGAAAAATCCAAGGAAAAAGCCAAATAGCGTCGGGAACCCCGACAAGACAAGCCACCACAGAATCATCGGACTCAAGATGGCCGTCGCGATTAATGCATCTTTGTGTCTGACCGCAAACTTTTTGAGAGAGGACTTTGTTGATGCGTTTTGGACTGGCAGATGCAAAGATGCGTTTTCTACAACTTTCCTGTCGTTCATAATCATCTTCCTCCTTGCTTGTTTTAGACTTTCTCAAATGCTATAAACACCCTATTCATTAATTATATTTGTTATATTAAATTAGTCAAATAAAAAAAGAAAACCCGACGCCCCAAAATTGCAAGGGTATCGGGTTTCTCGTATGCTTTTGCCGGGATGGCGCTTAGGCTTTCGCTTTTGCCGTTGTTTTGCGGACAATGAGGGTAGGCTTCAGGATTTTCTTCTCGAATTTAGGCTGCTTGCCTTTGTTCTCGATGACCTGAAGGAGCAGCTGCACCGCTTCGGCCCCCATTTGGTATTCCGACTGGTCGATATGCGTCAGCAGGCTGAATTCCTCGAGCAGCGGCGTCGGATTATCGAACGTCACGATGGAGATATCCTCCGGAACGCGAAGGCCAACCTCCTTGGCAATCGATAAAATCTGGACGCCAAGCGAGCAGTTGAGCGCGATATAGGCGGTTGCCATTTGATTTTTCACGAAGCGGTAGAACGGATGCTCGGCACTCATGCCGCCTCCGTTAATATGAATGTCATTCAGAATAAGCGACGGATTAATCAACGCTTCCTTCTGTTTCATGGCTTCCTGGTAGCCCTGGATCCGTTCGTCCACGGAGACGGTCATCAGCGGGGAATCCGAGCAGATCGCAATATTGCGGTGCCCAAGCTCCCACAGATGATCAACCGCCAGCATCGTGGCAAGCGCGCTGTCCGAAGCAACAACGTTTGTCTCCACGCCCGGCAGGTACCGGTCAATCAGGACAAACGGGTAGTTCTGCATTTTGAGCGCGATAATCTCTTCGTTGTACACCTCGGCGTCGACCGGGAAAATAATAAGCCCGTCAACGGTGTTCTTCATCTCCCGGATAACTTCCTTCTCTTTCTCCTTGGAGTTGTTGGTCAGCATAATCACAAGCGAGTATCCTTTGGCCTTAAGGCCGTCCGTTATCCCCGCTATCAGGCGAATGGCGAAATAGTCGCCAAGCACGGGAAACACGAGGCCAATCTTCACCTTTGGTCCTGCCTGCTCCCCGCCACGGGCGTCGCTGATCGGGCTGACTGCCATTTGCTTCTCCGGGATGCCTTTGACGAAGCTTCCTCTTCCCGGAATCCGGTAAATCCACCCGTCCTTCGCTAGCTCCGCAAGTGCATTCACGACCGTAATCCGACTGACGTCGAATTCGTCCATCAGATCTTTTTCCGTCGGGATTTTATCATCCTCTACGAGCTCCCTGGAAATGATCAGATCTTTGAAATGATTCTGTATTTTGATATACAGAGGCTCTCTATCTTGACTCACAAATAATCCTCCTATCCGGACCGCAATTCATTGGTTATAACAAATATACCATGATCGGGTTTGTTAACAAAGCAGTTATTTAAACAATTGTCTATTTTCCCGTGTAGAGCAAAAACAAGGGCGCACTTCACATGCGCCCCTGTCCGTCTCAGGTTAATGAATTTTACTTTCCTCCGTTGACGGAAGAAACCGCTTGGAAAGCCCTCATAATGCCCTTGTCCTTCAGCACCTTCATGAAGATGCCGCCGACGACCGTCCGGTGCTGGAAGCCGATTTGGCGGGCCGTAACCGTATCCGTCCAGTCGGAGAACTGTACGCGGTCATCGGTCTCGTTCAGCATATCCCAGATCGGGCTTACCAGCTCTTCGAAATCGTTCTGGTTATCCGACAGCGCGGCCGACCAGACAAGCCAGTCGTTCTTCGTATAGTTGGCACGGTTGTCGAGCGGCGTGCCGTAGTCGTTTTTCATCTTCTTATACCAGCTGATTTCGTTGTTAATCATCTCTTTGGAGAACAGCTCCGTGCCAAACAGCACATCCCAGATCAGATTGTACTTGAGGCTCCACGTGCCCTCCGAGCCGAAAGCCAGCTTCGTATGGTCGCCATCCGACGCAAGCTGCTCCCATTGCACGGCCATTTCCTTCGCCTTGGCCATGTAACGGCCAGCCGTTTCTTCATCGCCCTGCAGCTTCTTCAGGATGGAATAGCTCGCTACGCCCATAACCGCCTTCACGGACAGGTTCGCATTGCGCGCAAGGTGGCCGGCAAAGTCGTCCGTGCACAGCTGGTTCTCCGGATCGAGGCCGAATTCGGTCAAGTAATCCGCCCATTCGCCAAGAATATCGATATGGCTGAATAGATAGTCGCGGTTGCCGCCTGCAAGAGCGACGGATGCCGCCATGCAAAGCATGTTGCCGCATTCCTCGACAGGCATTTGTCCTTCGCGCTGGTTCTCGCTGTATACCTGGCCGTTGCCGATCGGGTACTGACCGATATCATGCGGCGCGAATTCGAAGGTCCACGCGTCGCTCTCCGCATATTTCAGAATCGGGCGAATCATCCCTTCAACCAGCTCCGGTGCGTACAGCAGGAACATCGGAACGGATGGGTAGCTGACGTCAACCGTAGCCATGCAGCCGTTGCTGTAGCATTCCTTGGACAGGAACAGGATCTCGCCCTTCGTATCAAGCACCAGCTTATGCGCGGCGATAGCCTGACGGTAGGATAACGCCAGCAGATCCGCATAACGGCCTCCGCCGGATTGCTCGCCTTCGGCAATGATTTGCTTATCAAAAGCAGCGCAGCGCTCGAGCAGACTCTCGTATTCCGAGAATGCGGCCGCGATCATGTCCTGCGTGCTTTGTCCGTTTCGTTTCCAATAAGCCTGCAGCTTCTCGCCGAAATATTCAATCGCGATCACATCGTCGTAAGCGAGCACGGCCAGGCGTTTCTCCGTTACGGCGCCTACGCTGCCGATATTGTAGACGAGCGCCATAACCGGTTGAACGTCGGCAACCACCTGGGCCTCCGTCTGCGCTGGAGATTCGGCTAATTTCTCGCTTCGAACAAAGTTTTTGCGGATATGCGCAGGCGCAATGTAGCCGCTCACTTGATCGGATTTCTCCGCGTTCAGATAGAAGTAGCCCCAGTCAATGCGATGATCGTCGCCGGAACGGTTCACGGGCTCTTGCGTCTCATGAGCGATCTGCAGCGAGATCAGGCCGTCAGTTTCCTGCTTCTTGCTGATCACGGCTTGCTTCGATTGGTCCACGCACCATTCGCCGGTAACGTCGAAGTAGATCTGAACGTCATGCTCCTCGCCATCGGTCGAGCGCACTTCGAACGCCACGTAAGAAGCCGGTCTCGACAGCACGTCCAGGTCATTCAGAAGCAGCGGGGACGTAAAGCGGACGGTCAATTCGATTCCTGCCGATTGGAACACGTAGACCGTGCTGAGCGGTGATACGGATACGCTCTTTTGCTCCATCGCCTGCGGTTCCGTGTAGTACCGCTCCGCATTAGGCTCCACCAGCCCCGCAAACCGCTCGATCATTCCGTCAATCCGGATCAGGCCGGTCATGGCATGCCGTTGTCCCGTCCAATGGCGGGTAAAGTCATCCGTAAGACGGTCTGCTTGGGACCATACACTGAAATAAGGATCTACCGTTACGAGAGGGACTGCAGGGGGACGAATTGCGCTCATGAAAACAACTCCTTTATCATATTAACATTTGTTATAATGGATATATTATAATGCTATATTAAATTTTATGTCAATGATAAAAAAGGCTGGCGCGTTTATCCTATTAAACTATGAGTTTTGCGCTGAGTTTTGCGCTCGGGTGGTCGTATACACAATCCATTTTCATGCTAGGTTCATATTCTTACCTTAACGCTAAGAATGCAAAGGACTGTGTTTATGCGCAATCTAGCAGCGGAGATGTATTTGGAATTATTGAAAAAAAACGATTCTATTCGAAATCTGGCTGGAGCATGAACCGGGCGCCACGAAGGAAAACCGCCTTCAAGGTCTCGATTGGCCCCTGATTGCACATAGCATGATTGGGCGGATCCGGATGAATAACCTTCATATGCCGATGAATGATGTCATTGCCAACAACGTTACTGGCGCGTATCGTTAAGCGGCTGGATTCGGGCTCTAGCCGATGGCTTAACGATGTGGCACATCGTTAAGCCTTCCACAGCAACTCCGCCCACGTTGGATGCACGCCAGCGTATAGATCAATGTTACCCGGGTTTGCGTTCCTACGTTGAACTGCGTACAGCAAAATGAGCTTAATCCCACGCAGATGACCTTAAACTCAGTCATAATCGTGGACGGAATCCAACGTATGGTGGACTAGCATCAGAATAGCG
This sequence comes from Paenibacillus sp. BK720, assembly GCF_011761545.1. Taxonomy (NCBI): domain Bacteria; kingdom Bacillati; phylum Bacillota; class Bacilli; order Caryophanales; family Paenibacillaceae; genus Paenibacillus; species Paenibacillus sp. BK720. The sequence goes on from NZ_JAASRQ010000004.1 coordinate 319,427, forward strand.
TAAATTTACTCGAGGATATCCATTCTGATGAGCGTTTTCCCCTTACTACCTGCTGCAAGCAGCTGCCCTAATTAAACGAAAAGAAGCTCCCAAGATCATCTATGATGACCTATTGGAAGCCCCTAATCATGCAATTACCTATCGCCTATAGCTTCTTACTTTCTCGCAATGCGAGAAGTGCGTCTCCCAACTCCGCGAGTTCCTGTCTCAGCAGGATTTTCTCCGTATACTTGGACGGAATCCCGTCGTATCCCCAGCAGATACCGGCAAGTCCGCCTGCGATGGCGCCAATCGTATCCGAGTCGCCGCCTTTGTTCGCCGCACGCTGCACCACATCCCCGAAGCTCTCCGCCGCAAGCAGATGATGGACAACCCATTCCATCGTGTGGACAACAAACCCGTCCGGCGGAGATACCGGTGCTGCACCGTTTAACAGCCGTTCATAACGGGTTCCGGTTGTTTCGGCTCGGATAGCCGAAGCCAGCTGTTCCCCTTTCAGCAGTCGAGCGGCAATCCGGTTATAAATGAGACAAGCCTCCGCAGCCAACGGATCCTCATGCGTCATCTCCGACTGGCGGCGGGTTACCTCTTCCATTAACGCCGCATCCTTATACGCTAGGGCAATTGGCAAACAACGCATCAACGTGCCGTTCCCCGCCGTTTTTCCGTTCAGCAGCACGCCCGCCTTTCGGGCCGCCTCCGGCCAGCTTCCGGCATAGAGACCCAACACCGTTCGGATGATATTCCCGATATCTTTCGGATGGGTAGCCTTCCAAGCCATAAAATACTCCCCGATCGCCTCAATCGGATCAAGCGGATTGCGCAAAATACCTCTCGCTACCGCGATGGTCATCGCCGTATCGTCCGTAATCTCTCCGGCCTCAAGCCCCCAGACGCCTCCGCCAACGATTTCCTCCAGCCAGCCATGCTTGCGCCGGATTTCCGTTTCGCTCATAAACTCGGTTGTTCCGCCCAGCGCATCGCCAACCGCAACCCCAAACAAACCGCCAAGAATTCGATTTCGCATCATCGCAACACCCCCATCCATTCCTATGGATTTCTGTATTTCTCATAGCGCCCTAGAACGGCTTTTACCTGCCGCACCCTCTCCTCCAAGCTGCCGCGAAGCGGGATAAAAGGAATTTTACGCTCAATCAGATCCGCCACAATCTGCTTCTGAAAAATAGCCCTGTTCACCTCACCCGAGCGGTCCGGCGTATCGTCATACGGAATATCATCCTCGCATAGGAAGACGAGATCATACCGCGAGGCGCAGCGGACCGCCATCTCCTCCAGCTTGGGATGAGCCTTGCCATGATAATAGAGCGAGAACATGTAAGTCGTAATCGCATTGGTATCTACGAATAGCACATCCTTTGCCTCGGGCAGCAAGCGCTCCTCCCGCTCCAGATGCCCCTCCGCAATCTCGACTAGCTGCTCCAGCGTCAAACGGCGCTCGATCTGATGCTCCTCCCAATATTCCCGGCCGTACTCGGGCATCCAGACCGTCTGCAGCTCTTCGGCCATCCGGGCGGCCAGCGTTGTTTTACCGGTAGACGGGGCTCCGAGGAAAACGGCATTTGTGATGAGATCCCGATAAACGACCGGAGCTACCAGGCTTTTATTTTCGAACAAAGCCTCTCTAACCTTGGTCCCGGATACGGGAAACGTCTCCCGGAGCGGATCGACCTGACGATTAACCGCCCCAAGCGCTTCGCTCATATGCTCGCCGTAGAATTCGCTGGAGTAGAAATGAGTTACCTTCCGGCCGCCAAGAAGGCCCAAAATATAATTCTCCTGTATACGCTTGATCTCGGGCGTATCCCCGCTGTCCGACGGACCGTCCCAAGCTTCCAGCACTTCAACGGCGGGATACAGCTCGCGAATCCAGCGTGCCCGAACCGATAACGGCACCGGGGTCACCTCGGGGCTGTCGTAAATAACGACAATCAGATGGTCGACTTCACGCAGCGCCGTCTCCACCACATGCTGGTGTCCGCGGTGAAACGGGGCAAACTTGCCCAGCGTCAGCCCGACTTTTTCAGCCGACATACGTGTTCACCTCATCCTGCTGCGACTGTACAGCTGTAGTTCTCCGCGCATATTCCCGCTTCCACTCCACAAGCCCCATAATCGCAATGCCGAGAAAAATAACATACAAGAACGAAGTCGCGTACAGCTCCTTGTAGAAATACATGCCAATCGATAGAACGTCAACTACAATCCAGAAGTACCAGCTTTGCAGAATTTTGTACGAGAGCAGGAATTGGGCGACAAGGCTTAATGTAGCGATAAAAGCATCTAGATAAGGAATAGACGCATCGGTATAACGCTCAAGAACGTAGCCCCACACCACTGTGAAAACAATCAGGAACCCAATTAGCAGCGCAGCCATCCGTGTAGTCCAGGTGCGAGTTGGCCGAACGGCCGCCCCTTCGCGTTTGGTCATCCATACGACCCAGCCATAGATGCTAAGCACGAAAAAGAACACCTGCAGCGTCATATCCGCATACAGCTTCACATCTAGGAACATATAGAAGAAGCAAGCTACGTTGACCAGACTAATCGGCCAAGTCCACAGCTTCTCCTTCGCGGTCAGCCATACAGCGGCCAGCCCGGTAGTTGTAGCCGCAATCTCAATGGCACTCGACGATGTAAAATAAGCGACCGCCAGGATCGCCGCAAGCAATCCCAGCATCGATAGATTTTGCTTCATAAGAATCTCCTCCTAAAATGAATTGTCACCTAAATGGCCATATTCTGGCCGCTTGTGATGATTCATACTTCGTAAGCATTCATTAACTATAAATCGAAAGCTCCGGCACAAAGCCGGTAAAACGGTACAGCTGCGCCGCACGCTGCGAATACTGATTAGACTGCTTCAGACTTCCGTCCGCGTGGCGGACTTCCTCAATGAGACCCTTGCGGCTTTGCGTAGACGTCACCTTGCGGATAAAGTTCTTCTCCTCGAACGCTGGCACAACCGTCTGAATGATCTGATACAGCTCTCCGATCGTAAATTCCTCCGGCAAAAACTCCTTGGCGATTGGCTCGGTCACCATCTGCTGCTGTATCCGCCGGTAAGCGTCACGGATAATATCGTGATGGTCAAAAGCCAGATCCATCTCGAGCGCTTCGCTTAGCGAGAATAGCTGCACATCCTCCGCATCGTCCGATGCCCGCCGGTCTCGCAGGTAACGTTCATTGACGAGCGCGCAAAATGCATGGCTGATCATCCAGCCCCGAGGGTCGCGACCGGGCTTGCTGTACACCTTCAGAAGCTCCATGCGCACACGCTCGACACCGGCTTCCTCCTTCAGCTCCCGGATTGCGCATTCCTCCACCGTCTCCGTCTCCCGGGTAAACCCGCCCGGCAACGCCCACTGGCCTGCAAATGGCCACACTTTCCGCCGAATGAGCAATACCTGAAGCTCCCTGTTAGGGAGTGTTTTTTTTGCCGTCTCTTTCTCTTGAGAGGTTATCGTAAAAATAACAATATCCGTAGGCGCACCGTCCGGAGTCCGATAGTTGCTGGCGGAATAATTCGTTTCGTTTTCGTTTAAGTTCAAGAGCGCTGAACCTCCCTCGGTATTTCATATTATCATTTTGATAATATCAATATGACATAATAAAAAGAAATGTTCAAGTACTTTCTTGGAAAGCGATCATGTTGGTTTCTCGACAAAATAAAACCGCCTTTACGTAGGCGGTTCATTTACGAACATAAGTTTAGTCGTTGAATTTTTTTATATAATTTTTTTGATCCTTTGTAAACCTATAGCCACGTCTCTCATAGAACCTGTGAGCGTGTATTCGACTTGGGTGGGATAATAGCTTAATCCCGGAAAATCCATTGTCCTGCCCCCACTGTTCAAGGCGATCAATCAAGGTGCTTCCTATCCCCTGATTCCTATAACCTTCCTTAACAACAAGTCCCAGAATGTTTACTAAAGAGTCGGAAAAAAGTAATTCATATGGACTTCCGTGAATATATCCGATTACCTCGGCGTCTTGTTCATAAACAAATATGATATCTTTCGTGTTCTTTATTATGATTTCAATCTTAGCTCTTACTTTCTCTTCAGAAAATGCACGTAGATTGGAGTTGAAGTCTTGATTTAGCAAATAAATATCTTGGTAATCAGATACCCTAATTTCCCTGACATACATTTCTTCCATACTTGGATGCCTCAATTCTTTGAGATTATTACAACCATCACCAATTCGATGCCGTATTCCCGTATTCCTTGCTATTTAGAACTATCGTACATCATCCAAAAAAGAAATGACCGCCATACGAGAGCCGTATGCGGTCATTTCCTTACGCCTTATTTCAGAACAATCCGTTCCTGTTCATCGGACTGCACGTAATCGAGCTCAATGGCTTTCTGTATGCCACTCCGGATTACCCGGTCAAGAGCATTGCCTGATCTTGCGTAGCCGAGTTGCTTCACAACCTGCTTGATCAAATCCTCTTGCGGCAGACTGATTTGCGCAGCAAGCACTGCCTTCACCGCGGCTGCGACTTCCTCCGCAGGCAGCTCCTCCGCCGCCCGCCTTGCTTCTTCCGTCGCAACCCGGTACCGGTCGTAGCCGGAAGGCTCGCTGCCTTCCGGCCAGTAGAAGACAGCCCCGTCCGAGACCGTCTCCACAGGCTTAAGCCGTACAATCAGATCGGCGAGGCGCTGATCAAGCTTAGCTCCAAGACGGGTTATGCCCCAAGCCTGCAGCACCCGCTTCGCCAGCAAACTGCGGCTGATTGGCCCTTCCTCGCGGATAACCTGCCTGATCTGTCCAAGGATCAGCTCCGTCGATGCGGGAGAATAGAAAAGGTCTGTTCCAAGCGAGACCGGCTCAAGCTGGCACGGTATATACGAAAGCGACGAATCCTGCTTACCTGTCTCCTCAATCGCTGCGGGTTCTTCCGAAGCTTCCGGAACCTCTGCAGCATCCACAGGAGCCGGCTCGGAATGAATCGTCACGACAGGTTTAGAAAAAGAAAGCCTTTCCGCCACAAGCGTTTGTTCCTTGGCTTGCTCAATCGCACCGACCACCTGTCGAATTACGTTATCCTTGTTCTCCCACCACTCCGGACTCCATACCCGGACTAGCTTCCAGCCAAGCTGCTCCAGCACCTGCTCGCGTAAAATATCCCTGTCGCGGGCGGCCTCCGCATCCCGGTACATCGGTCCGTCCAGCAAAATACCAAGCACATATTGCCCTTTATTCACCGGATCAAGCACCCCGAGATCAATCCGGTAGCCCGACGCGCCTACATGCTGCTCCGTTTCATAACCAAGAGCCTTCAGTTCGTCAGCCAGGCTGCGGTGTAGATTGGACACCAGCGAGATTTGCTCGGAGGCCGCGCTCGCCGGAAGCGCGCGCTGGCCTTTTTCCGCGTAATCCAGGAAGGCTTTGAGGCCAAGCACCCCTTGCGCGCTGATCCGGCTTGCATTCAAATGATGAGACATTAACGTCGAGTAGACCAGCATCTCGTATCTCGCACGGGATACGGCAACGTTCAGACGGCGCCAGCCGCCCTGTCGGTTCAGCGGTCCAAAGTTCAGATTGACCTTGCCGGAAGCATCCGGACCGTAGCCAACGGAGAACAGAATGACATCCCGTTCATCCCCCTGCACGTTCTCCAGGTTTTTCACAAAGACGGGCTCCGGCAGCTGCGCAAATAACAGATCGAGCTCCTGATCCTGCTTCATCGCTTCCTCGAGCAAATCCTCGATCAAGGTCTGCTGCACGGAGCTGAACGTCACCACGCCAATACTGCGCTGGCGCAAGACCGGATCCTTCACTCTGCGGATCATTTCCGCTACAACCGCTTCGCCCTCCGCCCGGTTCTGCTTCGAACGTCCGCGGTCATAATAGCCTTCGATCGGTATAAGAGTCACGCTGGAGACCGGCTCATCCGGAGACGGGAAGGTCATCAGCTTGTTCTCGTAATAATGAGCGTTGCTGAAGGCAATCAGGCTCTCATGCCGGCTTCGGTAATGCCAGGTGAGATGCCGCTCCGGCATGCCAAGCGCCAGACAGTCATCCAGAATGCTTTCCATGTCCTGCAGCGCTTCTTCCTCGTCCGTTTCGTTCGAATTTTTCGAGAAGAAGCTTGTCGGAGGCAGCTGCTTCGGATCGCCTACGATAACGGCTTGATGCCCTCTCGCGAGCGCTCCAACCGCCTGGGCCGTCGGTACCTGGGATGCTTCGTCAAAAATAACCAGATCAAACTTGGCGCCATTCGGATCCAAATACTGCGCGACCGAAATCGGACTCATCAGCATGCAGGGCGTCAGTCTTGGCAGCAGATTCGGGATGGACTCGAACAGCTTGCGAATCGAAAGATTCCGTCCGCCGCTGCGAATGGCCCTCTGCAAAATCCCTGCCTCGGAGCTTTGCGCGGCTTCCACCGTCATTTGCGGGATTTTGGCGGATAAACGTGCCGCAATCTCCTGCTGGGTTAAGCTCAAATACTGCTGATCCGCGGCTCTGAACCGCTCGATCGTATCCTCGAATAATTTGCCCGAGAAGGCTTGCAGGCTTTGATCCCTTGCAATCATGTAGTTGGCAATCGATTTGTACAGCCCTCTCTCATAAGCGGCAATCAGCTGGGCATTAGAAACCTGCCCTTCCTCATACGGCGTAATAAGAGACGACAACCCGGCTTCCACCGCTTCCGTGCGCACTCTGCGCCATGTGCTCCATTCGCGCAGCCGGTCGATATGGGCGGACCATAGCTTCGCTTTGTCCGCGATATAGACCAGCCACTCCCCTGCGGTCTCCGATGTCCGCAGCTTCTCGAACGGAATGCTCAGCAGTCTGCCTAGCTCTAGCTCATCCGCCTTGATCCGTTGATCAAGGATTCCGATTCCTTGCAGGAGGGTGAACAGAGCCTGATCATGACGGCCATCCAGAAGGACATCCGCCATTTGCTGTCTCGGGGAATGAGCCGCGGTCCGGCTGCCGGACCATTGAACAAGCGTTGCTTGCAGCTTTTCTACCCAATCGCAGGCACTAGCAAGCTCCTCCCATTTGCCATCCTCCGCATCCGCCCATGCCTGACCGAGATATGGAACTACGGTCGCTTTCATCGCCTTCAGCCTCTGCTCTTCTTCCTGCCAGGCAGTTAATTCCACGAGAGCGGGTTTGACCTGATCCTTAGAGAAGGAAGAGGCGTTAGCCGTAAGACCCTTCAGCTTTTTAAAAATACGCTTTTGCCCCGACCATTTCGGCAGGAACCATTGCAGCTCCGTTCGGTCCCATTCCGCTAGAACCGACTTTGCGTCCAGCGCGGCAACCTCCGTGGTGAAACTGGCGAATACCTTCGCCCGGAGCTGGTCCCTGCGCTTGCCTTGCTCGGCCGTTGCCCTCACCTGCGCCCCAGCCTCTTCGATATCCTTAGCCTGTAGGAAGGCCGGCTTCATCTCGGGAACCCGGCTCGCCAGCTCGCAGAGCTGCATTAAAAGCTGAAGCTGCTGGTAGCTGAGACTTTCCGTATTCACATTCAGCTTCAGACGTCCCGCAGCCTGACTCACGGCTTCACGCAGCTGAGCCAGCATCGGAATATATCGCTTCAGCACCTGATCGGCTTCCGATTTGATCGCTTGCGAGTAGGTAGTAAGCTCGGCATCTCTTAATGGATGAAGATGCGGCTCTCCGCAATCCGCTCCCGCAATTTGCAGGCGTGCCGCGAGATCCTTCCAGAGGATGAGCTTTGCCGGGGTTAAGGCTTCTATGGAAGCATCGTCGAAACGCACGACAGCCGGAGCTTCTCCCGCCTGCTCGTACCCGGCTATCGCTTCGAATAAAGTCAGGCCGAAGGGATACTTGCGGTGAAGGGCCGATACATAACCGTTCAGCTCGTTCCTGAGCTGGAACAGACGGTCCGCCTGGCTGCTCCAGGAATCGGGTGCCGGAATTTTTTTCGCCTCAATAGCGGCAGCTAATTGATCCAGGACGGATTTTTTCGTGCTTTTATTCGAATGCAATTCCAGGCAAAACGGACCAAGCCCAATCTGCTCCAAACGGCGCTGCACGACGGACAAAGCCGCCATTTTCTCCGCGACGAACAAGACCCGTTTCCCTTGCGCCAGCGCATTGGCAATCATATTGGTAATGGTCTGGGATTTACCGGTTCCCGGAGGACCATGCAGGACAAAGCTTTGGCCGCCTGCCGCCGCGCGCACCGCCGTTAGCTGCGAGGAATCCGCGCTGATCGGAATGGATAACCGGGTAGGGTGATCCAGATCCAGCGGAGTCGTCTCCTCCGGCTGCTCCTCCCACTTCAACCGGCCTTCCATCAGACTGGCTACGATTTTATTGCGGGCAAGCTTATCGGCATGCGTACGGATATCGTTCCACATGACGAATTGACCAAAGGAGAACAAGCCCAGATAGGCGGTCTCCTCCACATCCCACCTTGGCACCTGAATCAGCGCATGCCGGAACACATGGAATACCTGCTTCAGGGCAATGCCTTTCTCGTCGCGAGGCAAAGGATCCAGCCCGTCAATGCCGATGCCGTAATCCTGCTTCAGCATTTCCAGCAGCGTAATGTTCATCTGCGGCTCTTCGTCTCTTGCCCGGATGACATAGCCTTGACGCGAGGACTTCCGGATAATATCGACCGGAATCAAAGCGATTGGCGCGTAACGCGGCAGCTCGCTGACCGGCGTCTCATACCATTTCAACAGGCCAAGTGCCAGATACAGGGTATTGGCCCCATTTTCCTCAAGGGAGACTCGGGCCGAACGGTACAGATGCACCATCCGTCTCTCCAGCTCCACCGCATCCAGATCGACGCGCAGACGCTTCCGGTTAAATTCCTCTCTCAGAAGCTGAGCCAGCGGGTGGTCGCTGTTAATGCTCTGGTACAAATCCGCATTCCGGCCGTTGTTCTGCCAGTCATTCGGCTTCGCTAGCAGCTGGAATTCCTCGCCGTCAGCGAGTGCGTCCTCCAAATCTCCTAACTGAGCCGTAATGACCGGAATACTCGACTTGGACAAACGGAAGTTCAGAAGCGAATTCCGGAGCGTCAGATCGAGCAGCCTGCGTTCCCATAACTTCTGGCGAGGAGATTGCGACAATGCATCCACTTCGAGCGGTTTATCAAAAACGTCAACCAGCTCAGGCGCCGCCGCATCCGTCTCGCCAGGTGCCGCCGCTTGCGGCTCCACAATCCAGCCTTCCGGCGTAGCCGTCCGAATCGGCAGCGGGCGTACCGCCGCGGCGCGGGCTCTTCGAATATCCAGCACGCAGTCGAACTGGTCGGGATCCTGCAGATGTTTTTCCGCTAACCCAACCGCTTGATCAAAGCTTATCGTCTCGCCCTCCACAAAAGCCGTAGCCTCCACCACGCAGATCTGGTTCATTCCCGCCGCGATCCGCTTCGTGAGAACGGAGATGTCATCCTGCACGCTTTCCGCGAAGGTCTCCTCCTCCAGCCATAAGCCGGAGAACGCATGCCCCTTCGTGAAGACGAGCAGCGGATGCAGCCCAACCGCTTCCAGACAGGCCGTGTAAAGAAGGGACAGGTCCAGGCAATTCCCCATGCGGTGCGTAAAGACCGTCTCCGGCAGACGTACGCGCTGACCAACAACCTCAAAGCTTGGAGGCGCTACGTTATACGCGATTTTCCGGTTCTGCAAAGCCGCGTAGATTGCCGCCGCTTGCATGCGCACCTTATTCGGATCCTTGCTCTGATAAGCGGTGAACGAGGAGCTGCCGGTCCATTTGGCTAGAATATCCGCGGCTTCCCGGACGACCTGCGCAATATGGTGATGGTTCGGCATGACAAAAGCAGCCGTCAGCTCCGGCAGCACGGCAAGCCCGCTCCACTCGTCGAAGGCTAATACGGCTATCGTCCCGCGCTCGCGGCAGACCTCCGAATCCCCTTGAAGCACCTGCAAAGTAAGCGTCCCGGTGAGCCGTTCGGACAAATTAGCCAGATAAGACGCCGACATCTGCAGGTTGACCGTTCCGAGATTCAGCGATTGGCCGGCAGGCAGCAGGCTGTAGCTTTTGCTCCACTCGTAAGCAAACTCCGGCTCCGCCGTAATCCGCACCGTAAAGTTAGTAAGATCTTCTTCGGTATGATTATGTATTTCTATACTTCTTACGACCGGCACATGATTTTGCTGGATGCCGTAATTGACAATCTCGCTGTAGGACCAGTCGCAGGATAAACGCGTAGGATTCAAAGGCTTCGAACCTCCTTGCTATTCAGTTTCTATCAAATGCTGTCAATAGATTTAATATAGCACTAAAGGATCATCATTTCTGCTAAATTCGACATAAAAAAGAGAGAGATTCCTCTCTCTCTTTTTTAAACAGATCGCTCCAATATTATACTGACGCATAGCCGATTTCATGTCTATGGATAAAACCTGCCAATTACAGCGTCATCACCTGCCCGTAACGGGCCAGATACGCTTCCTTGTCCTTGTAGTCGGGCATGATGCTTCCGAGCAGACGCCAGAAGGAACGGTCATGGTTCATATGCGTAAGATGGCAGAGCTCATGGATAATGACGTAATCAATCACTTCAACCGGAGCCATCGCGAGGCGGTAGTTAAAGGTCAGCTTTTTGCTGGAGCTGCAGCTCCCCCATTTGGTCGCCGATTCGACAATGTCAATCGACTTAGGTCTGACCTTCAGCTTCTCCTGATAAGGCTTGATCCGTTCCGCTATAACCTTCTTGCAGCTGGCAAAATAGAACCTCCGGAGATTCAGCCGCAGCTCCTCTTCCGATAAACCCTCCGTCTCGATCAATTCATGGAGAGAATAATACTTGCCGAGGTGAAGGAACTTCCCTTCGTCCTCATATTCCTTTGTCTTTGGCGTTATAGCTTGCGCTCTCGCAATGGCCTGCAGCCGGCTCACGATTTCTTTTTCATGCTGCTTCACAGCCCGCTCAATCACTTCGTCGCTTGTATCGTTAGGAGCCTTAATCGTAATATGCCCCATCGAATCCATCTGGAGATACAGCTTCTTCCTCACGCCATAGAGGACGTTAACGTCTATCGTGTAATTGTCTAACTGAACCTTCATAGTCACCATCGTTCCCGCAAAATAAATTCTAATTTGTGTTTGAGTAGATATACTCGGCTATATCGTAACGGCGCGCAGCGTTGTTCCCGTCTCCAGCAGGCTTTTTAAATTACTCAGAATGGCCGGCCAGCCATTGTTGATCCCTTCAAAAGTATCTTCCTTCTCAACAATGTCTGACGGGGCAAGACCTTCGTGTTTAAGCTTTAGCTTTACTGTAGAATCCAGCGGCGTTAATTCGAAGGTTACCTTCTGCGGTTCATCACGAACCGTTTTGTCAGCTGCATAGGTCCAGGTAAAAGAAAGCAGCCGATACGGCTCGCATTTCAGGATAATCCCGTAATCCGTTACCTCTTCGTTCCTTGAGTAAGTAATGCTCGAGCCTTCCTTCCAGTCGGACTGAATGCGGCTGCCAAAAAAATATCTCGTCGTATATGCGCTGCTCGTCAAAGCTTCCCATAGCTTTTCCGGTGTCGTGGCAATGTAAAGGGTATAAGCAAAGGTAGTCTCCGTCATTAGTTATCCTCCCGATTTCAAACTTCGCTGACAGCGATTAAATAGATCTTTTCTTGGAAGCAACCGCGTGGAAGAACCATCTCCTTTTAACGCTCCTTTATAGTGTATCAAATAATAAAGCACACCACATCAGCCGCTTGTTCTACTCGAACAGCGCTTCTGATGCAATGTGCTTTTATTCGTGTTGACGGTATGTCTACACACCATCTATTCCCCGCGAACCAATCGGAAGCCTTGATCCGGCCCAAAGCCGTTAGGCTCGAACTTGCCCCGGAAGGCCGACACGGCGCTGCCGATATCGCCTATCCAGCCGCCGCCCTTGACGACCCGCATAGCGCCTTGCGGTACATCCTGCCCCACGTACCAGTCCCAGCACCATTCCCGTACATTCCCCGTCATATCGTATAAGCCTAATTCATTAGGCTTCTTAATGCCGATCGTTTTGGTCGCATCGTGGTTGTTCTCTATCGCAGGCCAGGTCCAGTCTCCTTCTAGATACTTGTCTCCGGCGTTTCTCCAATACCAAGCGACTTCGTTCACGTTATTGCTTCCGCTGTAGGTGAAGCTTTCGCTCTTCTGCCCTCCGCTTGCGGCATATTCCCATTCTGCCTCCGTCGGCAACCGGTACCCGTTAGCGCCTTCGTTAATCGTAACCGTCCATTTGAGCTGGTCATGCTCGCTTTTGTTATTCGGGTCCTTCGTGTTCTTGTCCACGCTGTAATAAGGTTTGAGTCCTTCCTTCACGCTTCTCGCATTGCAATATTCAATGACGTCGTACCAGCTGACCATCTCGACCGGCAGTTTGCCGCCGTTAAACTGGGAGGGGTTGCTTCCCATTACGTTAACCCACTCTTCCTGCGTGACCTCGTATTTGCCGATATAGAAGTCCGGGAGCTTCGTGTCTTTCCCGTAATAGCTCGACTTCTTATTGGCGAAGGCTCCGCCCTTCACCAGCACAAAGCTATCATCCTTGTTATTCTCCGGCTTGGCGGAAGACTGAACCACGGCCTCCGCTTGAGCAGGCTGATTCTGCGCATTTTTGTCCGGCTGCGGCTCCTCCGTGCAAGCGCTGACCATGACTAGTGCTGTTAATAGAGAGCAGACAATAAGCTTTCTCATCGGTTGATCTCCTTTGAGCATTCGAAATAGAGAAGGCCGCCGTCAGGGAGACCGGCCGGCCTTGGCTCTTTTTTTCCTATGGTAAGAAGCATTCAGGCTCTCTTAGTAACTTATTAGCTTACCACACCGTTACGTTCGAGCTGCCGCTGCTTTGATAGCCTTCCGTCGCGAGGACCTGGTAGGACCAGCTGCTGCCCAGGTTCATGCCTTTGCTTTTCCAAGCGTTAACGTGGTTAGCGAAGGTAATGGCAACGTTGCTGCCGGTTGCTCTCTTCGATTGGCGGACGCTCCAGTATTGCGTGAAGGTAGCCGTTCCATCAATGGATGGCGCGTTGACGCGTTGAGCGGTATAGATATCGTAAGTGCCGCCGTCGCTGCTCACAGTCCCTTTATAAGTACCGGTAGGCCGGTATGTACCCCAGCTGTCTACCACGTAATATTCGATCAGGGAATTTCTAGTCCATCCGTAGAGAGTCAGATAACCGTTGCCATTAGGCGCCCATACGCCTGCATTGTAGTTAATAACACGGGAAGCAGAGCCGGTAGTCCAGCCTTTACCTACAACGAAGTTGCCGGTATTCGACCAATTCACGCTGTAGTTGCCGCCGGAGCCGTTAACCGCGTTCACCGTTCCGCCGCCGTCCGTCCAGTTCTGCCAGTAGTCTGTTGCCGCATTTGCCGTTGCCGCGAATAAACCGATACTCATGGATGCTGCCAGTACTGCTGTCATAACTTTCTTTTTCAACTTAAACATAATCTACCTCCTGGGATTTTGTTATGGCTTGTCACAACATTGTACCTACGACTTAACTTGAATCATCTCAGCGCGTTGATTCTCTATGAAGTAGATTGTTATTGTGTCTGACCCTCTCTGCTAAGCTCGGCTGCCACCTCCTTCTGAACAAGATTATAGATAGAAAACGCTTTCATCATAAGGAACAAATTAAAGGGTTATCCCCCTTGGATTTAACTTGTATGCAAGTATTTTTTATTTTTTGAGCACTTTCGCAAGAAGTAAAGATAGTTCCATTACATGTAAAATTAATTGGATGAATACGCTTCCAAACTTTCCTATAATAAAGCGGCGTAATCGAATACGGAAAGGGGGAACATCCGCGAGCCGTTGCATGGCAGACGCATTCACCATCGCATCTTAGACGAGACATCTTGCAGCATGACCATCGTCCATTAAGGAGTGAGCAGGTAATGAAGATAAGCAATCCGCTTCAAAAAAGCCTTTCTTTTATTCTAGCGCTTGTTCTTGCTATACCACTAATCTCCCCTGCCCCGGCTGCTGCCGCCGAATCGGCGCCAACCGTGGTTACCATTGACGGCGACGCCGCCGATACGAACCCTGCCAATACGTTCAAAGGCTACGGCCTTGTGTCCGCCAATAATACATCCCGCCTGCTGCTGGATTATAAGGAAGAGCATCCCGACCAGTACTGGGAAATGATGAATCTGTTATTTAATCAGGACACCGGCGCTGGCATCAACGATATTAAGATCGAGATGGGCAACGACTCCAACACCTCCTCCGGCACCGAGCCCGCCACCAAGCGGTCTGCCGACGAAGAAGCCAATGTCCGCCGCGGTGCCGGTTATCTATTCGCTGCCGATGCCAAAACCATCAATCCCGACATAAAAGTCAGCATCCTCCGCTGGACGCAGCCAGGCTGGGTACAGCCCTGGAGCGACGGCAATACCGACCCTTCCCAACCCGCTACATTAGCCGCCTACGAGAGAATGTACAAATGGTACAAGGATACCGCCATTGCCATTCATGACACCTACGGCTACGACCTCGACTACATTAACCCGGACCGCAACGAGACCGGCACTCCCAACGTCAACTTCATCAAGTGGTTCGCAAACCGCATGCGCGGCGACGCGGAATTCCCTAACTACGACAAGATCAAGATTATCGCTTCCGACGAAAATACTTCCCTCAACATTCCGACCCGGATGCTCGCAGATCCGGATCTGATGAATGCCGTGGATGTGATGGCTTATCACTATAACATGGCAACCAGCGCCGACTACCTGAAGGTCAACGAGCAGAACCAGAAGGAGGTCTGGTACAGCGAAGGCGTTGCGCCTCAGACGTTCGCCAAGTACCGGGCCAACTCGGATGAAAAATTCGGCGGCGTCGCCAGCGCGCTGGACGTGGCCGGCCGCTTCATCGGCATGTACACGCAGGGCAAACGGACGCATTACATGTTCCAGCCCGCGATTGGCGCTTTCTACAGCGGCGCTCCGTACAGCAGCAAGGAGCTGATCGGCGCCAGAGATCCATGGTCCGGCTATTATGTGCCAGACGTGGGTATACAGACGGTCATGCAATTTACGCAATTCGCCGCCAATGACTGGATGTACATTCCGAACGCAAGCCTTGGCGTAATCGGCAGCCGCGGCAACAGCGAGATGGACGGCAACGCGGCCGGAGCGGAATATAACCGCCTTGCTTTTGTCAGCCCAGATAAGAAGGACTTCTCCGTCGTCATGGTTAATGACAGCGACCGGGTGGCCGAATACCAATTCGACGTGAAGAAAAATATCGCAAACGCCGGCAGCCCGCTTCAGGTCTGGGAAACACGCGGCGCCGACGCCGGGCAAGCTTATGACGCCAACTGGTACAAACAGCTTGCTAACCTTGCTTCAACCGATAATGGTGACGTGTATTCGTATACCCTTACGGTCAAACCGCATTCCATGGTCAGCGTGACAAGCACGACGGTAAACCCGAATACGAGCAATCCGCGCACGCCATACACGCGTAATAACGATATTCCGGAGCAGTCCGTGCTGGACGTTGACGGAAGCAATCCGGCCGTCTTGTACGAGGATGATTTCGAATACGCCAATTATCCGGCGGACAGCAATGGCCTCAGCTACATCGAGCGCCGCGGCGGCACGCCTCGTTATACCGCCGACCAAGGCGGTGCCTTCGAGGTGTATCCGGGCATCGGCCAAGACGGTTCTAACGGCATGAAGCAGATGATTTACTCCGGCAACAAGCCGGGCACTTGGGCAACGACGCCATTCTCCTATACGGTACTTGGCGATGAACGCTGGGCGAACTATGAGACCTCCGTCGATTTCAAGATGGATCAGGACCCAACGCATACCGGAGACAACTACGTCGCGATTGGCATGCGCCACAAGCTAAACGGCACTACCTCCGATTCGGAATCCGGCTATAAATTCCGGGTTTATGCGGATGGCACATGGCGCTTGATCCGCTTGACCGCAACGGTTGCAAGCGGCACTTTAACAGGGTTCGATGCTTCCAAATGGCATCGTATCTCAATTAAGGGAGCCAGCCAATTCATTACTGCATCCCTTGACGGCAAGGTTGTAACAACCTACAACGACACGGCCAGCGGGGCTCCGCTCTCCGGTCAGGTGATGATTCAAACGAGCCTGCAGCAATCCGTCTTCGATAACCTGAAGGTTGAGGCGGTTAACGGTTATGTGCCTTATGCAACGGAGCGGGTCGATGATCTGGATTCCCGCGTGACTTACCATGAAGGCAGCTTCCCGTGGTCGCATAGCTTGTCCGGCGGTGCAGGCCGGTTGAACCGGACCATCTCCACCAGCGGAACAAGCATTATGTTCAGCAGCACCTCCAAGACCGAAGGTACGTTGAACCGTTGGTATATGGTGAAGAACGAAGGCAATACCGCAGCATGGAGCTCGAACAGCACCAATGCATGGGCCGGCGAGACGGGCAGCTATGCCTCCCTCACCTTTAACGGGACCGGCATTTCCGTATACGGCCAAGGGCAAGGCACCAACGCGGTTGTCCGGATGGACGTGTACTTGGACGATTTTGGAACGGGCTATAATCATGACGCTTCGAAGAGAGTCGTTACGAGCAAAGCCTATGCCAACAACAGCAGCAGCCAGCTTATCTACCAGATCAGCGGACTTGCGCCAGGCGTGCATAATGTCAAAATCGTCAAAACCGCCGCGGCATCCGGCAGTGGCAACTACCTTTCCATTGAGAAAGCCGTCGTAACCGCCGATGCAGCGGATCCGACTTCTTTTGAACTGCCGTTTACGGGCAGCGGCTTCCGTCTCGTAGGCGATACCGGAGCGGCAACCATTGATGTTGCTGTAGACGACAAGCTTGTAGGAACGAACATTGCTATTCCTGCCGCCTCGGTCAATCGGACGGATACTTATTCCTATGAAGGCTTAAGCTATGGCCCTCATACGCTGAAGGTCTCCGTGAAGGACGGCAGCTTCTCCATCGATGCGATCGATATTTTGGGAGAGGTGTACGGAACGGTATCCAAGGCTGCTCTTGCGGATTTCATCACCGAGGTTAGCGGATATGAGGAAGCGGATTACATGCCAACGGAATGGGGAGCTTTTACGGCGGCAATAGAGGCTGCGCAAGCGGTTCTTGCCGACGAAGCGGCTACGCAATATAAAGTAGACCTTGCCTTGAACAAATTGAAGGATGCTTCCACCGCCCTCAAGCTCCGGACACAACCGGTTGCCGTCACGGGAACGTATCCAACCATTATCGCAACCCAATCCGGGCAAGCCGTCATAGGACTTCCAGATACCGTAAAAGTCACGCTTGCGGACGGAACAACGGATGCGGACGCAGCAGTTCGTTGGCTGAACAACACGCCGGAGCGCTTCAATACGCCATACTCCAGCGTACAAGTAACCGGCGAGATTATAGGCGGGAACAATCTGTCCATTAACGTGCAGGTCGAAGTTGTTCCTGACAACCTGGTCTATTTCCTTGATCCAGGAGTATCGGACAACACAACAACGCCACCGTATAGTGCCATCAAAGCTTTAGTAGGCGATGTCCTGCTTAATGCGGCAGCCGACCAACCTTCTACCGGCGATACTGTCTGGGGACATACGCCTTCCGATGCGAACTATAAGTATAAGGCTATTTCGGGAGCAGTCGTTGCAACGGATAAAAGCCAAACAGGAATTTATGGTTCCGACACCATGAACAACCCGATCGGCTACGTCCTTCCGTTAACCGCTGGCGACTATACCCTTACTTCCTTCCATCGCGACTGGTGGAATAACACGAACCGGACGATGGATATTACCCTGAGCTACAAGGATGCCGACAACAACGTTGTCACACTACCTGTACGTACCGGTCTTATCGCTGGACCTGACGGCACAACGGTGACCTATGATTTTACCCTGCCTATCGACAGCACGGTCACATATTCCATCAACAACACGTATACCGGCAATCAAGCGGCATTGATCAGCTATCTTGGTGTTGCGAAACGGGTTGCGGACCCTGCGGATGTTCAGGCTCTCGAGACTGCTAAGAGCATTATTGAAGCGGGTAATTATACTGTCAAAAAGGTAACAGCAAACTCGGAGGATGAAGTGAAAGCATGGCTCGCGGATGCGATCCAAGACTTGGAGGGCTTGAGCGCAACCGGCGCTTCCGTTGATGGCATTACGCTAGACACCTTCCAAGCTGCAACCGAAGATAACAACGGCAGCTTCAGCTTTACCGTTCAATTGTCGAAGGGGCTTGCGAAGCAATCGGCAGCTTCTGAGGGGGTTATTGCAGCAAAAGATACCGTTAAACCAGTAATCTCCTTAAACGGTGATGCGGTCGTTAACCTGCCAATCGGTGCCGAATATACCGATGCGGGCGCTACCGCGTTGGATGAATGGGATGGTGATCTTACTGGAAGTGTTGTTACGACGATTACGAACGACGTCAATGACGGAACTACACTGGATACTTCCGTAGCCGGTACTTACACCTTCCACTACAACGTGAGTGATGCTGCCGGTAATGCAGCGGATGAAGTGACTAGAACCGTTGTTGTGAGCGAGGATCCGGATACGGTTAAGCCGGTTATCACGTTGCTTGGCGATGCCACTGTTAATCTGGCGAATGGTGCTAGCTATACAGATGCTGGGGCTACTGCATCTGACGACCGGGATGGCGATATTACCGGCCAAATTGTGAGGACCATTACTAATAACGTCAATAACGGCACAACGCTGGATACTTCCGTCGCTGGCACTTACACCTTCCACTACAAGGTATCTGATGCTGCCGGTAATGCTGCCGATGAAGCAACTAGAACGGTTATTGTAGCGGAGCGGGTACAGCCGCCAGTCGTAACCAATCCAACGCCGTCTGAACCTCCTATTCCTGCAACAACACAAGTTCTGACGAGTGCAGATCTGCAAAATGCGGTTTCGGGTACGATTACCGTCACTATAGCGGATGGTAAGAATACCGTTCAGTTCCCAAGCAATGTTGTTCAGCTTATGGGCGACAATACCCTGAAGCTTGTTATGGATGGCATGACCATTTCGTTTGCGAAGAATGATCTGTCGGGAATCATGGGAGCTGTAACAGGTGCTCAAGCATCTGGGGCGAAAATCAGCTTCTCTGCTGTTCAGGTGCCGAACGGTGAAGTGAATAGTCTGATTAACAACCAGGCTGTTAATGGTACTGTGAATCTGACAACAGCAGGCACTGTCTATGACTTCAGCTTGTCGGTTATCGGGGCAGATGGAATTGCAGTGCCAGTATCAGCATTTGAGAAGCCATTGAAGCTTACGTTCACCGTTGATCCAAACGCGAATCCTGATCTTCTTGGTGTGTACTACATCGCAGCAGACGGAGCTTTGCAATATGTTGGTGGAACTTTAGAGAATGGACAGATGACGGCTTATGTTAAGCATTTCTCGCAATATGCTGTGCTGGAATACGACAAGTCGTTCACCGATGTCAGCCCAGCCTTCTGGGCACATGATGTCATTCAGCAAATGGCTGCTAGGCATATTGTGACAGGAATTAGCGATACCCTGTTTAATCCGGAAGGCAATGTTACTCGAGCTGAATTTGCTGCAATGATCGCACGTGCTCTAGGCCTTGAAGATGTTGATGGATCAGTAAGCTTCCTCGACGTGAAAGCCGATGCTTGGTACGCTGGGTATATTGGAGCGGTTAGCAAGGCAGGTATCGTGATGGGGCGCAGCTCCAATACGTTTGCACCGAACGATGCTATTACCCGGGAAGAAATGGTCGTTATGACCGTTCGGGCTTATGAGTATGTGAAGGGTGAACAGGCGGATGTCGCGAATGGTGCTGCAACATTCGTGGATGGCAGCAGCATCAGTGCTTGGGCACAGGATGCAGCAGGCCTTGCGCAGGAACTTGGCTTGATTAATGGCCGTGACAATAATATGTTTGCTCCGCAGGCGCTTATGACCCGCGCAGAAGGCGCGCAGGTTATAGGGAATTTGATTAGTCTTTTATAAAAACTAAAACAAGATGCTATTTCCCCAGGGAAGTGGCATCTTGTTTTTATGCTACGTAGATAAAGCTGCTTCAATTAAAAACTCTCAACTTTTATCGTGTAGTATAGTATATTCAAAGAACAGAACAGAACATACGTTCTCTATTTGTGTACTAAGGAGGTGTTCGAAGTTAACAAGACTGATAATAGAAGAAAGCTAATGGGAAAAATAAAAAGTAAGAACACTAAATTAGAACAATCTGTATCTAAAGCTCTTTGGAAATACGGCTTTAGATTTCGGAAAAATGTTCTTTCGTTGTACGGGAGACCTGATATAGCAATAAAAAAGTATAAATTAGTCATTTTTATTGATTCTTGTTTCTGGCATGGATGTGAACGGCATTTTAAGTTGCCATCTAAGAATTCAGATTATTGGAAGAAAAAAATAAATCGTAACGTGGAAAGAGATATAGAAGTTACGGAATACTACATGAATAATAATTGGAATTTAATTAGAGTTTGGGAACATGATCTTAAAGTTAATTTTGAGTTAATTATCAGTCAAATTTGCGTGATCATTTTGAAGGCTAAATAAGTCCGTTCAATAATCCCCCGGTCTTCAATATAGATCGGTCAATCTAGTTCAAAGAGAATGCGTGCTGCGCATTATCCACCACATAAGGAGACGCATTGACACTCGTTTGACTTTTAAGTTTTTAAATCGACATTGTATGCAACGCGGAGGGCTCTTTATTACAGCATGTAACTAATTAATTCATTACTAGATGTCCTCCGACAGGTTGTCAGGTATAAGATGTTGAAGCAATAAGAATACCCATTCTCTTATCTAAAGTACTACGAAGCTTGGGATACTTCCCGTTCTCTTTTTTCACGATGGTTCTATAGTCATCATTGTACAAAAGAACTCGCTCAACATCGAGCGAGTTCTTTTACATCATCTCTTAAACCCCAGCCGCAGGCCGCTCCTTCGCCTTATCCGACTCGATCGCGTTGCGAGTCGCCGCTTCCCGATCCTGGCTGAGCTCCTCGATCGACTTCGTCTTCAGGCGCGCAGCGCCCTGATAATTCTCCCGCGTTGGCAACAAGTTACCACTTGCCAACCGCTCCTCCGCTGCGGCGATCGCTTCCGTATACTGCGGCAGCCACTTCGCCTGCGCAACCAGCATCTCATCAGCCATCTGCCAAATCTCCTTCGGATTGCACACCGCACCGGTGAGCGGATCCATCATCATCGCTTGGCGGAGCAGCTTGTCGTCGCCGTGGACGGCGGCTTCTACGGCCATGCGTTGGACGGAGATGCTGACGTTGCAGACGGCTGCGGGGCCGAGCGGCAGGTCGCCGACAACCGGCATGTTGATGCCGTTGCGGTCGACATAGCCCGGCGCTTCGATGATCGCATCGTCAGGCAGGTTGGTGATGACGCCGTTGTTCACGACGTTGAAGTGACCGCGGTAGACACGGCCTGTCTCAAGGCCTTCAATAATATAAGAGCCATGCTCTTCGCCGCGGTTCTCAGCCGTATACTTGAACGGCTCTGCCTTCATCCAATTCGGGAAGTCGGTCTCGAACCAGTTGCGGCCTTCGGTGCAGACTCGCAGGTAGCCGCCGGTCTCGCCGTTGATCCATACGCCAAGATCGATCCAGTCCTTGATCTCATCGGCGCGTTTACGGTACCAAGGCACGTATTCGCTCAAGTGACCGTTGGATTCGGTGGAATAGTAACCGAAGCGGCGCAGCATGTCGATGCGGACCTTTTCGGTCTGAGCGAATTCCGGCACCGCTTCGAATGCCTCCAAGAGGTCCCCCGTACGATCAACACCATCCGTCTTCACGGAGATATACCACGTCTGATGGTTAATGCCCGCACAGATGATGTCGACGTCCTTCTTCTCCCGGCCCAGCGCACGCGCGATTTGGTGATGTCCACCTTGTACGCCATGGCAGAGGCCGATGGTACGGACACCGCCGTACTTGTTGCATGCCCAAGTCAGCATCGCCATCGGGTTCGCATAATTGAGGAGCAGCGCATTGGGTTCCGCCACCTCGCGGATGTCCTTGCAGATGTTCAACATCTCGGCAATGCCGCGCTGGCCGTACATGATCCCCCCTGCGCACAATGTGTCCCCTACGCATTGGTCGATGCCGTATTTTAACGGAATGTCGATATCGTATTGGAACGCTTCAAGACCGCCAATCCGTACCACGCAGAACACGTAACGCGCATCCTTAAGCGCTTCTCTACGGTTGGTTGTGGCTTGAATCTCGATGGACAAGCCATTTTCGTTGATGTCTCTTTGCACGAGCTGCGTGACCATGTCGAGATTATGTTCGTTAATGTCTGTAAAAGCAACCTGGATATCCTTAAATTCCGGCACGGCGAGCAAGTCTCTCATTAAACCACGTGTGAACCCGATACTTCCCGCACCTACAAACGCCACCTTAAAACTCATAAAAAACGCCTCCTCTTCGCCTATAAGGGTGTTGTCTTTCGTTACCCTTATTCTAACAGGCGGAAAAAGAAGGCGTTTCCACATTCGCAACAGCTTGCGTTAGATATTGTCAACTATTTCAACTTCATCATCAGTCCAGCTGGAGATCGTATTCTTGGATTTGCGGTATTCGGCAGGCGATATACCCGTCATTTTCTTGAACAGCATGCTGAAATATTGACGGCTGTTCAGCCCGATATGATCCGCTACTTCAATGATGGGCACATCCGTCCGGGCAAGCAGCATTTTGGCTTTATCCATACGCAAGTCCACCAAATATTCATTGATGGTCTTGTTCATATTCGATTTAAAAATACGCTGGAGATAGACGGGATGCAGATTAACGGCAGCCGCAATATCCTTGGCTTGAATCGCCGTATCGTAATATTGGTGAATGTATTCCGTTGCTTGCCGCACGTAATGATGGATTTGGCGCTCGGTGCTATTTTTCGCCTCAACGGCAACCAGCCTTCCAACGCGAACCAGCAGCTGGGACATCAGAAGATTGGTCATCAGCTCGCGCCCCTGCTCCTTCCCTTCGCCGCCTAGATCCAGCTCGAACACGAGATTCCGCAGGTTCACCTGAATATCTTCATAGTCTCTCAGCACAATGGTATCGAGCCGCTGCTCCAGCAGCTTGGAGAACATCGGGTTATGATTGGCCATTTGATTCATCGACGGGTAGATGCCTTCGCAGGGCTGGAATCCAAACTCGACGTTCAGCATCCGGCACGGACTGCCGCTCTCAACGATCAGTCTATGCGGCACGCCGGCGTCCAGCATAATTAGATCGCCTTTGCGCATCGCAATAACATCCTTGTTCGTCTCAACCGTGCAGTTTCCGGAAATGACGTACATGAACTCCGTCCAGTCGTGCTGATGGAAGCCCATATGGAAATCCTCCCACTGCTTGTAATAATACGCCATGATCTTGGGCCGGAATTCCCCGTCTCTCCACTTTGCATCGTAAAAGCTGTTCGCATTCATGCTTTTCCCACCTTTGCAACCGGTATAGCCTCTAAGGTCAGCATATACCTGCCGGCAAGGAAGGTCAACGCTTCCCGGTCTTCTCGTTCCATTGCTCCGGATAAATGACAAAATACCTGGTCCCCGGCTTCAC
This sequence comes from Paenibacillus sp. BK720, assembly GCF_011761545.1. NCBI lineage: Bacteria > Bacillati > Bacillota > Bacilli > Caryophanales > Paenibacillaceae > Paenibacillus > Paenibacillus sp. BK720. The sequence goes on from NZ_JAASRQ010000004.1 coordinate 343,009, forward strand.
CGTGTAATGCTCGGTTGTAATGCCGTACAGCTTCAAGCGTTCCTTCAATCTACGATAGTAGCTGTCGAGTCTTCCTCGATCCTTCTTGTTGCCGGGCTCAAGCTCCTGCTTGTACCTGGCCGTGAAGATCATCTCCGAGGTACAGGACAAGCCTTCGGTAACCATTCGGAATAACACGCAGACATCCCCCTCAGACAGCTCCATAGCCTGGCCCCTCGCCAGCCATTCCCCTTTGCTCAAGTCCAGATAAAGATCGTATTGCAGCGGACGATGCTGTTCATACACCTGACGGAGCTGCAACGCCGTCTTGGCTTCCATCCAGCCATCCGCATCCGAATGGATGTAGGCCATCAATTCTTTCCGCCCTTCCTCTATCGCTTCTATCGCTTCTATCGCGCATCTCTCTTCCGTCATATTCATGGTGCTGCTTCCTCCTAGCCCTCTCCTCACTGAATCATCTTCCGATGCAAATACCCCGCTAACAATAAGCGAGGTACTTTATAAATATTTAACTGTTATTTCTTGAAAAAGGTTGCAGCCTTATCCCGGTGCTCGTCCGTAATATGCGAGCTGATGGCCTTATAGGCAACGAATATCGCAGTAGCGTCATCCCCATACCCGATAACCGGAAAAATATCCGGCACAAGGTCGATCGGCAGAATCCAATAGGCCAGCGCGCTAATGGCCGTTACTTTTACTTTGGCCGGCGTATTGGGGTCCATCGCGCAATAGTACATCGCTACCGCTTCATGGGCAAAAGGCACCTTGCCCGCATATTTTCTCATCTTGGACCAGAAGCCTTTGTTTACGTATTTCACTTGCTCCTCATGGTCGCCGATCTTCGCGGACCAGGAGTCCGTGTCGACCTCTTCCTCCTGCCTCTCCGCAGGAAGCGATTCGACGCTGCTTGCAATTTCCTCATCCGACAAGTCGGCCGGAAGGACATCCTCTTGAATGAAGCTTTCGTGGCATGCTTCGCATTTGGCCTGCCTCAGCTTCAGGGCATCAACCTGATTTCTGTGTCCGCAATTCGGACATTCAACCGTAATTTCCGACATCGAGATTCACCCGCCTATTAAATAGTTATATATTCGTTAACGGCATACAGCTGGATTAGCGTAAAACCGGGCAAAACAAGCCCTCTTATATAATTAAACAGAAAAACCAATCTTTAGACAATTAACTTTGGTTTATTTTTGCATAAAAAATCCAGTCCGTGGGTCACAATAGCTGTTGGGTGCTAAACGGCGCCCGACTACAAACACGAATAAAAGGAGAGGTATACGTATGGCAAAGCCAGACAATCGCGCGGACAATGCAGAACATCTGCAGGAGCATATCGCCAACACGCAGCAGAACATCCAAGAGACTGAACAATATTTGAACGAGTTCAGCTCCGAAATCAGCAGCACGGAACAAAACCAGCTCGAAGAAAAGAACGAGCGCCGGAGAGAAAGCGTTGCAGGCTTCAAAGAAGAACTGCAAGACGAACAAGGCTAAAAGGAAAAGCAAAGATGACTTCTGCTTCGTCGGAAGTCATCTTTTTCATGCTCACAACCTATGCTATACTGTCGCTAATCCGCTATGAATCACGCATTGGCAAAGGAGCAGGCCTACATGAATTTCGATCAATGGATCGCACCCGAACAATATAACATCAGCTCTGAGATTGAGCGTCACAAGTCGGACAAGCTTGCTCTCCGTTTGCTGGACGATCAGGGCCATACTACGACGATTACATATAACGAGCTGCTGAAGCAGGTAAACCGGCTGGCGGGCGGCTTAAGCGAGCTTGGACTTGCAAAAGGCGACCGCGTTCTCGTCATGGTTCCTAGAACTATCGAGGCGTATATAATCTACGTGGCCTGCTTGAAGCTTGGTCTTGTCATTATTCCATCCTCCGAAATGCTCCGTTCCAAGGATCTGTCCTACCGCCTCCAGCATTCCGAAGCTCGCGCGGTGATCGCTTGGACGGAGGGAACCGTTGAAGTAGACCGCATTACGGAAGAGCTGCCCGCCCTGCAGTTCCGGATTGACGCAAGCGGCGGACAAGCCGAAGGCTGGATGACCTTAAGCTCCTTAATGGAAGGTCAGCCGGAAGAACGAGAAGCCGAGCCTACCCACCGCGACGATACGGCGATGCTCTCTTATACGTCGGGGACAACAGGCAATCCGAAGGGCGTCGTTCACAGCCACGGCTGGGGCTACGCGCATCTGCGCATTACCGCTTCATGGCTTGGCATCCAAAGCTCCGATCTCGTCTGGGCAACCGCTGCGCCGGGATGGCAGAAATGGATTTGGACGCCGTTCCTATCCGTGCTCGGCAGCGGCGCAACCGGCTTGATCTATAACGGATCGTTCAGCGCGGAGCCTTACTTGCGAATCATTCAGGACAACCAGGTTCAGGTGCTGTGCTGCACGCCAACGGAATACCGCATTATGGCGAAGACGGATGGGTTGTCCGCTTACGACCTGTCGTCGATCCGCAGCGCCGTATCGGCCGGCGAGCCGCTTAACCAAGCCGTGATTAAGCAGTTCGAGGAGCTGTTCCGCTTCATCATTCGCGACGGCTACGGTCAGACGGAAAATACGCTTCTAATCGGCAATCTGAAGGATTCCCCGATTAAGATTGGCTCCATGGGCAAGTCTATCGTTCCGGGTCTCGTCGAGATTATTGATGACGAAGGCCGTCCGCAGCCGATGGGAGAGGTCGGCAGCATTGCCGTTCATACTGACATGCCTGCCCTGTTCAAGTCGTATTACAAGAATCCCGATCGCAAAGGCGCCAACATTGTTGGTTCCTACTTCATCACCGGCGACCGCGCAAGCAGGGATGAGGAAGGTTATCTGTGGTTCGAGGGCCGCGGGGACGATATTATTATCAGCTCCGGCTATACGATTGGACCGTTTGAGGTCGAGGAAGCCTTGCTCCGCCATCCATCCGTCAAGGAATGTGCGGCCGTCGCAAGTCCGGATGAAATCCGCGGCCATATCGTCAAGGCGTTTATCGTGCTGAGGGACGGCGTCTCCGGCTCCCCGGAGCTGGTCAAAGAGCTGCAGGATCACGTCAAATCCGTAACGGCGCCTTACAAATATCCGCGTAAAATCGAATTCATCAATGAACTGCCCAAGACGAGCTCCGGCAAAATCCGCCGGATTGAGCTTCGCCAGCGCGAGGCGTTTCTGAACTCTTAAGCAAAATAACAGCCGCTGTTCAAGCCAAGCTTTTACCAAGGCTTAGCTTTGAATAGCGGCTTGTTTATTACGATAGTTATTATTTCTTTCTTTTGCTACAGTAAATAACGTATTCTAGGCAGTCATCTATCACACCGGCATAATTAACCTATTAAAGGACATATTCTCTACTAGCACGTTTGATGTTCTTGGAGGGCAAAGAGGAGGAGAAGGATGTGGCTAATAAACAAGAAACTATCAAAACAACCGTTGCCAGTGATCGTGTCGTTGAAGATGCTATGAAAAAAGGTATGAAAAAATACGACAAGACCCTTAAAAGGTTGTCGAAAAGTTAATGTATGTACAACTTACCGCAGAGCAGATTATTCAAATTCATGATGAACAATTAAACGTATACGGCGGCCTACCCTGGTATTAAGGATAGAGGAAGACGAAGACTTGATTTCATTGCTGAACAACCCTTCATGGAATCATTCTCGCAAGAACTCTATCCCGGATTATTTAGGAAAGCCGCTGTTTATTTTTATACGTTAACCACTGCTCACGCATTTAACGATGCAAATAAACGCACTGCCGTCTTAACTTGTTATGTTTTTCTTACTATTCACAACCAAGAGCTAATTGCCGATGCTGATGAGTTGTATGAAGTAGCTATAAAAGTCGCTACTAAAACAATGAATATAGATGAATTGAGTATTTGGCTTCAAAATAACTGCGAAAGAACAAACAGCCCCCAATCCTTCGAAAGGATTGGGGGCTGTGCTTTTACTGCCTTATGCTTTTAACGAAAATGCCGCGTTATCGAAGTTGCCGATGTATTTCTTGCCGGTCTCGCCATTGCCGGCCGAGCCAGTCAGCACCAAGTATACATCCTGAATGCCTGTCAGCTTCTGCGTCAAGGCACCGCTCTCCGTTTTGTACGTTCCCCAGCTTCCCGCCGTAGGAGGAACGGAGATTGTACCCACAAGCGTACCTGTTGGGCTGCCCAGTCGTATTTCAACAGCAGAGTTCGCAAAGCAGTTGCCCGAGTTGCTTGAATACTCAACGGCGAATGTATTAACGCCTTCTGTGCCAAAATCCATTCGTTTGTAGGCCAGCCATGCGCCGTTGAACGTGTTCTTCACTTGCAAGCCAACTCCGCCCTTGCCCGCTTCCGTTCCGAGCGCGGTGCTGTTCGCCGGATTCAATGCCGTCGTCCATTCGTCGTACGATTCCAGCTCCAGCTTCGGATAATCGCTGCGAACCGGCTTGTAGCCAAAGGTTAAGCTGTCATAGTTGCCTACGTATAGGAGGCTTGAAGTCGTGCTGCCCGTCATTACGATGTACAAATCCTGCTTGCCTTTGATCGTCGTATTCAGATCCGCTGTCGCCGTATTGTATTGACCCCATGTACTACCTGTATTAGGGATCGCTACAGCTCCAACCAAGGTGCCCGTTGGGCTTCCGAGTCTGATCTCCGCTTTTACGTCCGCAGGAGCTCTATTGGTTGGCGCGTCGTAGACGATGGATACTTGGTTTTTGCCTTTTTCCGAACCAAAATCAACATCCTTGAAGCCCAGCCATGCGCCTGTGTACGTATTGCCGACCGTCTGGCCGCCATTATTGTTCTCGATCTTCATGGCTTGATTGTTAAACGTATTAAGAGCGGTGTTCCACTCCGTCTTGTTCTCGAACTGAACGGTAACTTGCTCCGGCTCTTCAGGCTGCTGCGCGTTCAGGGAGAAGGAAGCATTATCGAAGTTGCCAATGTATTTCTTGCCGGTCTCGCCGTTAGCTGCAGATCCGGTCAGCACCAGATAGATATCTTGAATGCCCGTCAGCTTCTGCGTCAAGCTGCCGCTTACCGTCGCATACGTTCCCCAAGCAGCCGCAGTTGGAGGTGTGGCTACTGTGCCAACAAGCTTACCTGTCGGACTTCCAAGGCGAACCTCTACTGACGAGTTGTTAAAGGTGTTGGTAGAGTTGCCCGCGTATTCAATCGAGAACTTATCTGCACCCTCACTGCCAAAGTCCATACGCTTGTAGGCCAGCCATGCGCCGTTAAACGTATTCTTCACTTGTTGGCCAACTCCGCCTTTTCCTGCTTCCGTTCCAAGCGGCTGGCTGTTGGCCGGGTTTAATTCCGTAGACCAGTCGTCATACGCTTCAAGCTCGAGCTTGGCATAATCCGATCTGATCTTCTCGAATTTGAACCAGTCGAAGTTTCCGATGTACGGCAATTTGTTTGGATTAGGCGTTCCCGCCACCATGACAACGTATAGCTTCTGCTTGCCGGTTAACGTTTTGGTCAGCTTCTCGTTTGTTAGGACATAACTTCCCCAGCCCGTATTCGTGTCGTCAACCAGATTAACGGTTCCGACAAGCTCGCCGGTTTCGCTGCCGAGTCTGAACTCCAGCTTGGAGCCGGCAGGTACTTTATCCGTAGGCGCGTCGTATTGAACGGTTACGTTATTAAAGCCTTTCGAACCGAAATTCACATCGTAGGCCAGCCATGCACCGTTAAAGGTATGGGCAACAACCGTTCCGCCGTTGCCGGCTTCGGTCCCCAGGCCACCCTTGCCATCCGGATGTCCTTCCGACGTCCACTGTGCGCGGCTCTCGAATTGAACCGTCAATTCGTCGCCAGGCTCTTGCGGCTCTTCCGGCACTTCCGGTTCTTCCGGCTCATCCGGCTTCGGATCCGGCAGCGGAATTGGTTCCGGCAGCGGCTCGTCGATAACCGGCGGGCTGTCCGGAAGCGATCCAGGCTCGGACTGCTGCACGATTGGATCGGCCAGCCAGAGCGGAGATTCGTAAATATCTCCGTTAAATTCGTTTACTAAATAGATATTCACCTTATATTTGTTAGCGTCTACGTTATAGATTTGCGAGATGTCAAAGCTTCCGGTCTGAACGGGCACTGCGCTGGATACCCAAGCATGCTCCTTGCCGTCCATGAGCTGGAAGACAACCACCGCCGAATCGGTATAGTCGCCTTTAAGCGTACCGGTAACATCCACAACCATGTTGCCGTCCTGGTGAATATCCGCGTTCAGATCAAACACATCCCACTTCACATCCGAGGTGTAAGCCTCGGTGGACAGAAGAGCTTTACTTGGAGCGAGATTCTCCGCCGCATTAGCCATCACTCTGACCTGCACATCGCCAGGTTCATAGCTCAGCGGTCCAACGGTCTGCGGGTTCGCCTTCGCTTGCGTCCAGGACTTGCCGCCATTCGTGCTGAACTCGTAATCCGATGCGTTCGTGATCCCTTCTACCGGCGTCCAGCCAAACGTATTGGCTTTGTCATCAACGACCGGATGGGTTGGAGCAGCCGGAACGTTCAGCTTGCGCACCGCTTCGAGACTGAAGTCGAACGCGATGTCCGAGCTGGTTGCATTCGCCTGATGCACCTCAGCCGTCAATACGTTGGTGCCTTCAACCAGATAGGAAGGATCAATACTGAAGCCGTTCTTATCCCGCTCATCGCCAACCGTTGCATTGGCAAGCGTGCTGTAGTTCACGGCACCCGAAGGCATATTGGTACGGAAAATTTCATGTCCGTTCAAATAGACAATTGCGCCATCGTCGCGGATTAGGCTGCCACCCAGCTCAAGGATGCCGTCCAGATCCTTCGCTTCGAACGTTTTGCGGAAATAGGTGGTAATGTACTTATTGTTGGCATTTGGCCCGTAGCTGATCGTCGTTGCCGGTTTGCCGTAATTGTCATAACCAAGCATCGCTTTGCCGGAGCTCCAGCTGCTGTCGTCGAAATCTACCTGCGTCCAGCCTTCGCCGGCTTCCTTGCCTTTGTCGTAATAGCTCCAAGTCGATTTCTCAGGGATCAGCTGCTCATGGTTGTAGTTATTGTCGATCTTGGCATTGAAATCGGTCGTTGGAGGAGCTGCGCTTGCTTTCGCGCCCCAGCTCATGTTCGGCGTGCTGCCCATATGGAATTCAAGCGTGCCGCCAGCCATCAGCTCATCGTACTTGATCCAGGATTGATTGAAGTCTTTGCCGTTCAGCTCAGCCGATTGGATAAAACGGTTCTCGCTCGACACGTTATCCGCCTTGATCACAAGCGTCTTCCCGCTGCCCATATGCAGCTTCACTTCGGAGAAGATCGGCGAGCCGATCAGGAAGTAAGCTTCGCCCGGGTTGCCGGGGAATAAGCCAAGCGCGCTGAAAACGTACCAGGAGGACATGCCGCCTGCGTCATCGTCCATCGAAGACAGGTAGCCTTCCGGATCGTCGCGGTATACGCGGGATTTAAGCGGGTAAGCGTAAGCCCCGTGGTTATGGTACTTCTGCGTAACGACTTCCGTCGTAAACTCTCTTGCATAGTATTGCGTCAGGTATGGATAACCCAGATAGTTGAACAGATACGGCGCCGAGATATCCTCCTCGTTGATCGCCATATACTCGTCGATCCCGAAGAAATGCTTCAGCTGCTTCGCCATCTCGGTCTTGCCGCCCATCAGCTCGGCAAGGCCGTTGATATCCTGCGGCGCGGACCAGCGGTATTGCCACAGGTTGCCCTGATAAGCATAGCGGTCAACCGCCTGAATGTCGCCGGCACCTACCGTCGTTCCATTTGGAGTAAAGAAGCCGGTTGGTGTGCCCTTTTCATCCACCTGCGTGGGATTCCACAGCTTTTTGTACGACAGGGCAAGCTCTTTGTACTTCTCGAACGTTGCTTTATCGCCGATCAGCTGAGCAAGCTTCATCGGGAACGATGCGCTGTTCGCTTTCTCCAGCTTGCCGGAGATCTCTCCGTCGCTGATGGAGAAGTTGTCGGCGTCAACCGCCATGCCCTTTAACGCTTTATAGACGTCGAAGTCCTGGAAGCCTTTCGCGTACGCATCAAGAATAACTTGTCCGTTGAATTCGTTCCGGACCGTTGGGCTTGGCCAATAACCGTCGCCCCATTGGGTATAAGTGCCGCGGGTACTGTACAGATCCACGAGCGACTTCACCATATTGTCGTAACGCTGCGGCTCGAACAAGGAGAACATCGCGTATTTGCGGAAGTCGTCCCATGTCGTCCAGCCGTTGTAGTACTCGAAGTCATCGCCCAGCTCGGAAGCCTGACGAATCGTATTCTCGTCTCTGCCCGCTTTGAACGTGCCGGCCGAGCTCGTTACGTTCTTCGGGCTCAGATAAGAATGGTACATTTGCGTATAAAATACGCGCTTGTTCTGCTCATCCGCATCCGTAATTTCAACCTTGTTAAGGACGTTGCTCCAAGCGGCTCTTGCTTCCTCGTGACGGGCGTCGAAATTCCAGTCCGAGTACATGCCTCGCTCCGCTTGCGCCTGCTCCACGCTAATCGTGGACAGACCTACCTTCGCTTGAACCGTTTTGCTCTCCGCCGTGTTGAAGTTCAGCCATACGCCGCTGTTCGAACCGCTGCGCTGAGCTACCGCGCCTACGGAATCGCCTTGCCACGAGCTGTAGGAATCAAAGTTATGATCGAATTGAATCGAGTAATAAATTGTATAGTAGCCATGGCCGCACACGTTCTGGGACTTGATCATCCCCGTAATTTCGTTGCTGCCCGTTACCTTCAGGTTCGCATCCACCATACCCGCGTACGAGTTCGACAGATCGACCAGAACGGAGCCGGTATTGGCCGTATCCGGGAACGTATACTTGTGGAAGCCTACGTTATCGGAGGAAGTCAGCTGCACGTTAATGCCGGAGGCTAGCGTTACGCCGTAAAAGCCTGCGGAAGCCTGCTCGCTGCTTTTGTCGTATTTCTGCTTGTATTCCGCTACGTTCTTCGTGAAATCGCGCGTCTCCGGCATCATCAGGATGTTGCCGCCTCCGCCGCTGCAGCCTACGCCGCTGAAGCGAAGATGGGAGAAGCCCTTCAGGTTTTTGTTCTCGTAGTAATAACCGCTGAATGCTCCGCCGTCGCTGTCCGGACCAAGCGATACCAGTCCAAACGGCGTTGTAGGGCCAGGGTTGGTCTGACCGTTATCGCCAAGCGTATTGATGAAAGGATCCACGTAATCGATTGGCGCCAGATTCGTCTCCGGTTCAGCCGGAATTTGATCGGTCTCAACCCCGTATACTTCCAGCTCATAGATGCGGGCGATGTTGCTGTCATACGCCGCCTTGTCGATGTAGAGACGAATGTACCGCGTCGTGAACGGGGTAACAAACCGGTCAACAATCGTCTGAGCGTTGTTCGTCACGACGTCAACGTCCGTCCATGTCTCGCCGTCGTCGCTTTTTTGAAGCCGGAAGTTTTTCGTATTCCAGAACGGGCTGTTGCCGGACTCGTTAATCGCAGCGTTCTGCAGCACCCATTCGTTAACCAGATATTCCTTGCCCAAATCAAGCTTGAGCCATTTCTTCTGGGCGGAAGTGTTATCGCACCATTTCGTATCGGTCTTGCCGTCCACGGCGTTGCTCGGGATTTCGTTCGCGTTGCACTGGCCGGAAGCCGTAGCCGTCGCGTTAATGGCCACGTTCCTGGTCGTAATCCCTTCGGCCGCTGCCGCAAACGCGGCATTGGATCCGACAGGCACCAGAATGCCGGTCAAGCACAGAACGGTCATCGCCACCGCAAAAAGCTTCTTAAACATTTGCCGGGTCCTCCTTCTTTCGTCTTTCTTACGGCATCAGCCGGTTGATCATAACGGCGATTTCCGCGCGTGTCAGAGCGGCTTTCGGATGGAACTGCTTGCCGTCGCCTTCGATTAATCCAAGCTTCCAAGCCTGATCGACAGCGGTGTTGGCCCAAGCCGAGATTTGTTTCTTATCCGCGAATGCAGGCGCACCTTTGCCGGTATCTTTTACTTCAAAGTACTTAACGGTCCGTACAAGCGTAACGACCGCTTCTTCGCGCGTAATCGGATCGTTTGGTCTAAACGAACCTCCGTAGCCCGACATCATGCCAAGCGAAGCCGCGCGCGTTACCGCATCGGTGTAATATTGGCTAGCCGGTACATCCTTGAACGGATTGGCTGCCGCCGCGTCAGCCGCTTTACCCGTGTAATCCACCGCGCGCATCATCATAGTCGCGAACTCCGCGCGCGTAATGTTGCGGTTAGGCGCATAATGCTGCTGGTCCACGCCGGATACAATGTGCTTGGCGCTCAAGGATTTCACGGCTGCTTCCGCCCAATGGCCAGCCGGCACGTCAACGAATGTTTTGCTGTATTCCAAAATGGTATACGTCGAGAAATGGCGGGCATTAAACTTGAACGTATTGCCCTCAAGCTTGCCGCCGACATAGTCAAGCTGCTTGCCGTTCACATAATAAACGCCAGCCAGACCGGAATGGATCTGCTTCGCTTGCTCGTCCGTCAGCTTAAGGGCTACTTCGGCAGGCTTGTCCAAGTTATGAATCTCCGTGACGCTGCTGCCGTTGATCACTTGAATAGTTGCCGTAAGCACAATCCCAGTCGAGACGTAGTCCGGGTTCGATTGAAGCGCTTGGTTAACGGCATTCTTGGCATCGCTTGTCAGAACCGTATTTACGACAATGCGGACCTGCGAGCTTGCCGATGTATCGGATGTCCCGATTGAACCTGCAGGGAATCGGATCGTCGAGCTTCCCGAAGTCACAATCAGATCCAGGTTCTTATCCTTGAGTGTCTTCAGCGTCTCTGCCGGGAAGTTCAGCGCGCTGCCCGTTTCGCCAGTTGCCGCAGGCAATTCTACCGTAATGGAGCCTTGCGCGCTGTTAGCGGCGGAAGCTAAAGTGCCGCTGCCGAATAGATAGCCGTCTTTGCCAAGCTCCGGCTTGATGGTAGAGCCCGTCGAATCGCCGGCATCGGCGGGAATGGTTGATGCCGGAGGCGTTACGGTCCCCCCGTTACCCGGATTCGAGCCTCCACCCGACCCTTCAACAACCGAGAACGTCTTGTTCACCGTAGTAGAGCCGCTGGTTGCCGTAACGTTATACACGCCCCAAGGAGCAAAATCCTGCGTCTCGGGAATGGTAATGGTTGCGGTATAAGTGCCGTTAGTTGGCTCAATAACATCCATATAGAAGGTTGTCCGGTTCGGACGGATGATCTTCAGGACGACATCGTCCTCTGCCGTTCCGGAGAACGTAATCTCGCCGCCGCGCAGCACTTCCTTCGCGCTAATATTAAGCGCAAAGGCTGCTGCAGCCGCATAGCCGGTTGCCGGCAGGACAACAATACACAACGCCAGTAGGGCTGCCAAAACTTTTTTCACTGCACATGATCCTCTCTTTCCAGCCGTTATTGGAACAGCATTGGTCTCGCCAATTGAACCGGAGTTTCGTTCTTGCTGTCGAACTTGTTCACGACGAATACCTTCACCTTGTAATCCTTACCGGTCTCATTGAAGTACTGTGTCATCGTAAGCTTGGTCTTCTTGAGCGGTACGGCGCTGACGAGAATGGGCTGCGGACTCTCCCCCTTCATCAGCTGGAACACCACGTAAGCATCCTCTTCGTAGTCCCTCAGCTGCTCGACATTCACGCTGACCTTCAGCTGCTGGCCGCGTTCGATTTCACCCGTAAGCAGGAAGGTATCCCGGGAATCGTTCTTCGTGAATGCCTTTGTCGATACAAGCGGCATACCGGCCATAACGCCAAGCGATTCATTCGCCGCGACGCGAACCTGCACCGCTCCGGCCGCATAGTCGCCATCCGCGATTGGCTGAGGGTTAGCCGTAGCCGGACTCCAGGTGTTGCCGTTATCTACGCTGTACTCGTAGTTGGTTACCGCATCGTAACCTTTCACGTTGGTCCAGCCAAAGGAGTTATGCGCATCGTCCACGACCGGTGCCGTAGGAGCAGCCGGCTGGTTGCCCGCGCTGACGGCGATTTTCGCTTCCGAGTTATCGCGTTTGTTAACGGCCTTCACAACGAATTGATAGGACTGATCAAGATTGGTTTTGTCTTTGTCAACGACATATTGGTAGCTGTCCTGACCCTCAACCGTTGGAATGTACACGTTCCAGTTCATGCCCAGCTTGTCGTTCTTCTCGTAGATACGGAAGCCTCGTACGCCTTCGTCCTGCGGCTTGTTCCAAGTAATGGTCCGCTTGTCGTCCTCCGATTTGCTTACTTCCAATTGCTCAACCGGCTTCGGCTTCTCGTCTTCGCGTACAATCGAGTACGTATCGAACGGAGTGGTCTCGCCTGTCATAAAGGAATTAATCGTAAAGCTGTTATCCGTCATGCTGACGCCGGAGAAGATGGCTTTCTTCGGCTGCTGGTAGACAGCCGCATAGTAGCGGTCAACGCCGTCTTTGACATCGTAGAACTTGGTTGCCGCCGAATTGTTGATCATGTAGAGCGTACCGTCCGGATTAAGGGCTCTGCCCTGCGCATCCGTCTGTACATTCTGAACCGGCTTATCGTTGTACATTTGATAGGAACGCATAAACGTATGGTCATGGCCTTGCAGGACAACGTCGATGCCCAACTCGTCAAAGATCGGATACATTTTCTGACGAAGGGCCAGAATATCGCTGTCGAGCGCATGGTTACCCACGGAATAGATCGCTTTGTGGAACGCTACAATCTTCCACTTCTTGTCCGTCGCCGCAACCTCATGCTTCAGCCATTCAATCTCCTGCTCGAAGGAATCCTTCTGAGCTTGGTCCCAGCCGATATCCATCGTGTTAAGCACCATGATATGCGCATCGCCGTAGTCATACGCGTACACGCTGCCCGGCGGCAGCGGGTTCTTGATCGAATCGTTCGGATAGTTGAAATGGTAGTAATAGTTGTCGTTATACGGACCTTCGTGGTTGCCGACAGCAGCCATCAGCGGCAGATTCATCAGAATCGACTGCGGCTTCTTGAAGTAATCCAGCCATTGCGATTCAAGCGCGCCCGCATCCACCTGGTCACCGGTCATCAGCAGGAACTTCGCATCCGGGAACTTCGTGATGGCTTGCTCCATCGTGTTGCCCCACACATCGTAATCCTGCGAATTGGAGCCTTGCGAGTCGGTCAGATACAAGAAGTTGAAGTCATTCTCGTTATCGCTCTCCGTTGTAAAAGACCCCGTCTCGCTCCAGTAGCCGTCAGCGCCAAGCCGGTACTTGTAAGCCGTACCCGGCGTCAGTCCTTCAACAAGCACTTTGTGGCTGATGAACGAGCCCGTCGTGCTGCTCGTAATCTTCAGATTGTTGAGAACCCGCGTATCCTCCGGCTTGCCTGTTACACGGATTTTATTCGGCGAATCAAATCCTTCCGCCGCAGGCACAATCTCAACGATACTGTCCTTAATGTTCGTTGGAGCGCTTTGCGGACGGTCGTAAGGGGTATACCAGGCAAAGGAACGGTTCGTCTTCGCGCTGCCGTAGAGCGACATCGCGATTGCGATCGGCGAGTAGTCCGTTACCTCGGAAAAGTTGGAAGGACTAAACGCAAACGCCTTGACGGCTGTTCCGTCCGCATAGTTCAGATTGCCTTGACCGTCGTAAGCAAGGAAGACGGTTTGACCAGGAAGAACAATCTTCGCCAGACTAAACGTCAAGCTTGAGGAATCTTCGCCGGCTGCAATCTGCTGTACGGATACCGGTTGCCCGTTCGCCATGACGGTAAGGTGATTATTCAAGTCAGCAGGCAGCTCGCCAAGCCCGGAGAGCATGCTAAGCGAGACGGTTTTTCCGTCTGCGGCAACGCTTGCCGCCTTAGGGCCTGTATACTCTGCCGGGAGATAGAAGGCGTTGCCCGGAATGATCTCCTTGGCGAGCGTTGGCGTTGACCAGCGCAGATACAGATTGGAACCGCCAAAGTCCTCGAAATATTCGATCTTGATATCGTACTTGCGATTGCCTTCGAGCGTAACCGGGGTGCTTGTCTGTTCTTTATCCCAGTCGTTCACCCAATGGTCGATCACAAGCCGGTTGTCGATCCATACCCGGAAGCCGTTGTCGCCCATCATGTAGAAGGTATAGTCACCGGACTCCGGCGGCATGATCTGGCCGGTCCAGCGCACGTTGGCGCCATCCTCAACGCCCGTCATCCCTTTTAATACCGGATTCAGGTCCGTAAAGTTAATTTGCGAGTCTACCGTTGTCGCTTTATAATCGCCGAATGCAAAATCGTTGCCCGAACCCGTGTTCAGGTAATATTCGCCGAGCAAGCCCTGCGCATCGCTCGCTGCTGCGACCGAATCGGAGGTAGTCCCTTGATTCGTATTTTCAGGCGTTTCAGGAGCCGTCTCGCTTCGATCGAAGCCAATGGCTTCAAATTCGTAAATCCGTGCGGCGTAAAATCCGGTATCGGCATCCACTTCACCCGGATTCGTAATGTTAAGCTTGAAGTACCTGGCCGTCACCGGCGTGTCCAGCTCATGCGTTGTTGTGTCTTCGGTGTTGCCGGTTACCGTTACGACAGGAGTCCAATTGACATTGTCATCGCTTGTTTCAATCGTAAAATCCTTCGTGTTGTACGGTTCCTCTTGGCCGCCTGCTCCGGCATGTCCAATGATAAATTTCTCTACGCTGACCTCCGCGCCGGCATCCACCTCCAGCCAATACGGATTGTCCGCCATTGGCAGACCGTCGTTGCCTTGGAATACCCATTCACCGCTCTCTCTGTGTCCGTCAATGGCCAAGGAAGGCGCAAACGCATCCGATACATAACCGTTTGCGGTTGCGGTGACTCCCGCTCTTGCAAACACGTTCTCGGCGGATGTTCCGGCATTAGCCTGCTGCACCATGAAATAACCGCCGGACGCAGCTACGGATGTCCACAGCGTCACGACGGCCAACATACGGCTTGTCAGCTTATAACTTCTCTTCACTCCCGATTCCTCCTACTCTACCTCATGCTTCTGCATCATAATAGAGTAGAATAATTTGGCGAATGTAAAAAACGTTTAAAGAAATAGTAAATGCACGTTGTTTTTATCAATTATTTTAGTTAATTATTCTAAATAAATTATTTGATAATCATTTGTATTATAAATTTCATATTTTTCACGTGATAATTTTATTTTCGAAAATAATTATTATAACTATGGTAATCTAAGCATCATTTGGCTTTGAATTGACGATACGGCTTGATCCGATAGATATTGTCTTGGTATGTCAATATTCGATCTATGGAATTACCCTATTTAATGGGATATTCCCTACTAGATGACAGGCATTAAGGGGATAGGTTTACATTAAAAAAGGAGGCTATAAGAGGAAAAAAGCCGCTGTTCAAGCGGGGCTCTTAACAAGCTCCGGCTTTAACAGCGGCCTTTGGTTTATACAATGGCGTGAACGCCAAGCTTACGGTCAATCATCGTTTTAATGTCTTTCACCAGCTGCACCGAAGCTTCGATCTCGACTTTGCGCGTCGATACGCTTTCGATACTGCAGCCAATCGGGATGCCTTTCTCGATGCCGAACTCAAACAGCTCTTCGAAGATTTTCAGCGACAGCGCAACCGACTTGTCCAAAATATCGGTGGACTTAATCAGATCGTTCTCCAGCCACTTCGGAATGCTGATGCCCAGCCACTTCATGAACTCGAGCGTTTTCTGCGACCCGCATGGTGCTAAGTTGAACAGAATCGGCACGGTCTCGATGCCTTGCTCTTGGCAATAATAGTAGTAGTCGGACAGCATATTCTTCGATGCTTCCACATTAAAGGTGGCCTGCGAAATAAAGAACTTGCATCCGCCGTCTACCTTATCCCTGATGCGGAGATGCTCGTCGTTTTTCTTCATGTGGCGCTCGGGAATAACGACGCCGCCCAGCGTTAACCGGTCGTTCAGTTTTTTGCTGAGCTCATAGGCTTCCGGCAGCTTCATCGTAGTCTGCTGCTTGCTTGAGGAAGTACCCACAAAGACCGAGAACCGGTCTTCTTCGGCATCCTGCTTCAGCCATTCCGCGAAGCTTTCTTCCGAGTTGTTGCCAACCACGCGGTAAATAATTTTGGGAACCTTCCAGTAGTTCAGATAATTCTTGCTGTACGAGGTTGGATCCAGCGCTTCCAGGTAGGGGAAAGGTCTCTCCTCATCCGTCCGGTCCGCTTCATCCTGAACGTCATACAGAATTAAGCCGTCAATGTCGAGGTTTTTCAGACGCTCGTACTGCTTTTCCGAAATTTCGGCCAGCTTCTCCGGCGTGTGGCTTGATTTAGGCGGAGTCATGCCGTAGGTGATGATGCCCGCCTGTCTGTTCAAAATTTTATCCTTAAGCATCGTTCTTCATCCTTAACGTCCATAGTAGTAGTGGAATAATTTCTTGTTTACTTCTACATCCCGCGCTAAATTCCTTCTTATACAGTCGGATTTGTAATATTTGCTTGCCGGTCCGGAATGCGGGCCATTAACCGTTCAATGGTTCCGTCAAAAGGAAACTGCCGCTCCGCAACCCGCTTCTGCAGCCCGGCCAGCTCTTCCCTGACCTGCTTCATCAGCTGCTCCGGATATCCGAACTTAATCGCATTGTCGGCAAATTCGTCTTCATCTATAACCATCCATTCGCCGCCGCGCTGGACAAGATCCAGATCATAATCAACAAAGGATATTTCGCTGCCGCTCATCAAGGCAGGCTGATTGATATTGCAATAATATTCATTAATTTTGCCGTCTACAACAGCCGCGCTGACGGTGAACCAATGCTTGCTCGAGAAAAACTCGATGGACCAGTTGTTTACGGTAAACACGGATTTCTTCGTATGATGCTGAAGCTTCCTGCCGTAACGGCCAAGAACAAACACATAGCCGTCCCCTTCCTCCAGCAGATCGGTGTTCCACTCGTAATGCAGGAGATTGCCATGTTTCAACGCTTTTATTTGAACCGAATTATTCACGAAATGGTCTTCCCTTCAACAATCGTTAGGTTAAGAAAGTATACCATACAATACGCCTATTCGTCGTTACTCATCGGCTTCCTCATATTGCCCTGTCACCAAAATCGACAAAAAAATAAGCCAGCCAGAAAAGTCTGGCTGACCTATTTTTCATGCACACATTACTTTAAATAAAATCTACGTATTCGAGCAGTCGCTTCAGCATAACGGTTGCTTCCGCGCGGGTCGCTTTGCTGTCCGGTGCAAATTTGCCGCCCGTCTTGCCTTCGATAATCTTCGCTTCAACCGCTTGCGCGACTGCCTGCTTCGCCCAAGCTTCGATCGAAGCTTTGTCCTTGAAGGCATTCAGCTGCGCGGCAGCGCCGGCTGGCTGCTTGCCTGTAAACGCGAGAGCACGGGAGATCATTACCGCCATCTCTTCGCGGGTAATCGAAGCATTAGGCTTGAAGCTATTGCCTTCGTAGCCTTTTACAATGCCTGCTTTCACCGCTGCGCCTACCGCGCCTGCGAACCAGTCCTTGCTGCTTACATCCTTGAAGGATGCTGCTGCTTGATCTTCGGAGATACCAAGCGCACGAACGACCATAGCCGCAAATTCAGCGCGCGTTACAACGGCATTAGGAGCGAATTTATCGTTGCTGGTGCCTTTGACAATCAGCTTGGAGGCCATCAGCTCGATATCCGCCTTTGCCCAATGCTTGCTCAGGTCGCTGAAGGTTTTGCTCAGCTGCGCAACCGCATAAATACTGTTGCCGTTACGTTGAATCGTCACAATCGTATGTCCGTTTGCGGTTTTGAAGGTTGCCGGCACGAATGTAAACGTGCCAGTCGCCTCGTTGTACATCACCGCTGTGGAATGCGAAGCATCCAAAGTCTGGTTGATGTCGAGCGTACGGGATACATACGTCTTGCCGAAATCATGAATTTCTTGCGTATTGCCGTTCGATTGAATAATGACGCTAAACTCAACCGGAGTACCAACCAGCTTGACACCGGATTGTGCTGCCTTATCCTTCATCGTGCTCGACAATGTGCTGTCTACCGGATCAATCTTGATTACGATCGAAGCGTCCGTGCCAATAGTAGCTGGCAGATTAAGGGCGCTAATCGGCAGATCATAGCTCATAACGCCGATATGAACCGAAATCGTCAGATTCGGTGCTTTTTTCAACGCTTCGAGCAGCACGCGTGCTGGCAGTTCCGCGCTTACGGCTTGCGTGGAATCCGCCGTAATTTCAATCGTTTGGCCTTTTTGTCCCGCAATCATATCGATTGCCTGATTCAGCGCCTTAGCCGTTACGGTCAGAGTAGAACCGTTCGTTGTTCCTTCCAGGCTGACGCCATCGGAGGTTTTCACCGGTGTTTGTCCGCCATTGCCCGAACCGCCGCCAGGCACCTCCACAGGAGGAGTCGTACCGGAATCGGCCGTTGTTTTGCCCGTCGCCGCCGGTCCGTTCGTGCTCCATTTACCGGAAGCATCTCCCGCTTCTACCTTGAATGAGTAGGAAGTATCTGCCGTCAAGCCTGTTACTTCGTAAGTCGTACCCGATACCTTCGCGAGTTCTACGTTATCCTTATAGACTTTGTACTCTGCGACGCCTACATCATCTGAAGCTCCTGTCCAGGTCAGCTTCAGCGAGGTTTTGCCGATATTCGATACGGTTAGGCTTCCGTTGTTCCAGGTTGGAGCCGTTTGATCGGCAGCTGATGTACCTGTCTTAAAGCTCCAAATGTCGGACAAAGTCTTGCCGGAGAATGCATCTTCGGCTACCGCGTACCATTGATACTTGGTATTGGCGTTTAAGCCGCTCCAATTCACGGACGCCTGCTCACCGCTTGTTACCTGATCTGCCTTGCCGATCGGCTGATTGGAATAAACGTTCACGCCCATGTAGTCGGTCGATACGCGTTTTACTTGCGGTGTCAGATCCACATCCAGCGTAAATTCTTCTTGTTTTGTCGTATCGCTTGGATCGTAGAAGTTATAGTCGTCCATGTACGGCGAATACGTTTTTACGTACATTTTGTCATTGGCGATATCGAACTGCAGCAGCTTGATATAGCCTTGACCGCCTTCCGGGCCGCCTTGGTAGTCGGACAGCATTTGATAAACCTTGCGGTCTGCCTGGCCGTCGCCATTGTCGTCCAGTTCGCTTACAAGAAGCTTGGAGTCATGGTAGTGGCCGGAAAGGACGGCAAATACGTTTTTGTTCTTTTGCACGACCTCTTCAAAAATCTTATCCGCAATCGGAGCCCGGTTGCCGGATACAAGCAGGAATTCATGGAAGTTCAGGATCGCTTTGCGGTCCGGATATTTCGCCAGCACCTCGTTCATCCAGTCGATATCCGAATCGCGGATCCCCCAGCCCATGTATACCATAATAAAGTCATTGCCGTTCGAGGATACAAGGTCATAGTGACCGCGGTTGTTATCCAGGGAACCGCCGTAAGTCGGCTGATCCTTGAACCGGTCTTCCCCGAAGTAGTTCCAGTAGTAATCGTAAGCGCCGAGCTGATGGTCAACGTCATGGTTGCCGGCAAGCACGCCGTAAGGAATGTTCGCGTCTTCCAGCACCTTCATGTCTTTATCCGCACGCTGCCATTGAATTTCTTTATCCGCTTCATCGACAATATCGCCGGTGTGGATGACGTATTTGATTTTGTTCTTCTCTTTGTTGTCGGCAATCCAGTTGACGATATCCTCGTAAATGTACGGATAGCTTTCCGAGTAATACTGCGTATCGGACATCCAGGCAAACGAGAAATCATAGTTTTCTTGCGATGCCGGCAGCTCGTCCTGGACCATTACCTGCAGCGTATGATTGTCCGCAAATTCTCCGGCTGTAACCCATGCGCCAAGCGTAAAGTCTTCCGCGCCCGCTACTTTGTAATCTACGCTAATCCATTGTTTTTTGGACGGACTCCATACATACATGCTGACTTTACGGCCTTCCAGCGATTTTCCTTTCCAGCTCAGTTCAATCTGGTCCGTATCCTTCACGGAAGGATCAAGCTGCACCTGGAACCGCTGATAAGGGAATTTCTCCGTGGAATCATCGGTGAGATATTGACCGTCAGCTGACCCGATCAGCGAATAATCTTCATCCGTCATCGCTTGTTCCCCGGCAGGAGCAACTTCCTTCGGAGGCTCGACATCCGCTGCGTTGCGGAAGCCCATAAAGCCGTCTTTATTGGCTCCGTCATACTTAAAGCCTTGGTAGAAGGAAACATCCATTTTGTCATTCGTAGGATCCTTCACTTTAACGGACAGAACCGCGTTGCGGTCAGTACCCGTTGCACCATCCGTTGGCGACACCAGCTCCGGCTTGAGCGGATTCTCGTCCGGTACGGAGAAGGTAACTTCCTTCACGGCTACGTTGCCGACTTTATCGGTTGCCTGGACTTTGAATACATGCTCTCCGCCCGTCAAATCCTTGGAGGCCGTTGCATACGGGATTGCGATTGGCGTCTCGTCGAGCCACACCTGTACTTTATCCACGCCGGACAACGCGTCTTGAGCGGCAGCGTCAATCGTGAACGCACCGCGGTATTCTTTTCCGTCTTGAATCGTTGTTGTAACGGCTGGCGCGGTATTATCCACTTTCACAACCGCGGCCTTTTCTCCGTACTGGGAGTGGCTCACTTTTACGGTATGATCGCCGTCCGTCAGCTTTGTTGTATCCAGAGCGTAAGCCTTCGATGCAAGCAGCTCATCCGGAATAACAAAGTTGAAATCTACAACCGGATTTTTGCCGGCACTGTCGCCCATCGGGATAACGGTATCCCGGTTTTTGTAACGATCGTCAAAGATTTCCGTACCGTCCGCAAATACAAGTCTTACATTACGTACGGTGAAATCATCCTTGTTCTCTTCCGGGCGGTCATCAAACGGCGATGCCTTTGTGCCTGCACGGATGGAGATAATGTTGCTTCCGCCCTTCAGGCGTTCCGCCGCGATGGGTACCGTCAGCGTTGTATACGTGTTGATCGGATCCAGGAAGATCGACAGAATTTCGTCTCCCATCGTAACGCCGTTCTTAAAATAGTAGTTAACGCCGTTCGCTTCGAAAGCGAAGTAGGCATCCTGCTCAACCGCGCTGTACGTTCCTTCTGTCGCTTCAGTCTGATCGATGGACAGATGAAGCTCCGAAGCAGGCGCACTCTCCGCTGTTGCCTTCAGCACCTTAATGCCGGCAAGGAAATCCCCGTCTTGGACATTCAGGCGCAGCGGCGAATGATCCGTATTGCCAGTCACGTTTGTGCGGTATTTATCTGTCGTTACTTCATTCTGGCCATCCGAGATAACGTAATAATACTCGATGTAATCGCGGCCGATCAGCTCCGGCGAGTAGATCGTGTAGTGATACAGCGTATCGTCAAAGCTTTCCGCCAGGTAACGCTTCGTATATTGCGCATCCAGGTTGCTCTTGTAATAGAGAGCTACGGATTTAACATTGTTCTCGTCATGGGCTTCCGCTACGATCGAGAGGTTTTTCGATTTGTCGATTTCCGGCGTTGCCGTCAAATCCTTATAGGTAGGATTTAATGTATCCACCGGCGTCTTAACGGTAATGACAGGTACCTGAACCGGAGCTGCGGAGCCCGGTGTCGCCGCTTCCGTACCGGCGCTGTATTTGACCATCTGCGTGCTGCCGGTTGGCGAATATTTGTAAAAAATCCCTTTGTTCGCAACTGTCTCCGCGTCCGTGTCGTAATAAACGGCCGAGATTTCCGTCTTCGTATTCGATGCAATAACAATGCCGCGTCCGCCGCCGTTTGCCATGCCGTCACTGTACATCTTGACGATATCCGTGCCTTCTACAAGATTCGTGCCGTAGTTAGCGTTGAAGTCGGCAACGGTTTTTTGCTTGTTCTGGCTGTTGATGACCCAGAACACCAGCGTCTTTTTCGAAGGAATAAGCAGATCCTCCGAATCCGTCGGCCAGACCACATCGGCATCCGGTCCCGAAGCGGTATAACGGTATTGGATCTTGTAGTCTTTAAAGTTAACGGTTTTGTCCGTGTTGTTGTAGATCTCGACAAACTCGTAGCCGTCCGCCGTACCTACGTTTGTGGAGTCCGGAACAATCTCCGTCACCATCAGAGGAGGAAGCTTCGAGAAATCTACGTTGCCAAGCTCAATCGTTACCGTGTAAGTATTCGATTTGACCGTATCGATACCGTCGTTAGCTTGAATATAATATTGCAGCTGGGAGTCGGTAAAAGCTTCCTTCGGAATGTTCGCCGAGAACACGTCGTTGTCTCCGGCTGTCATTGAAATGGAAGTGTATTCTGCCGAATCGCCAAGTTTATAGTATAACGATGCTGTTACAGAGCTGCTGTCCGAGTCCACGATGGCTGCTTGTACCATCAGGTCACTATCGATGCTCCCGGATGCGGGTGGCGTATGCGTGATAACAGGCAGTTCATTAATGGCTGGAGCCGGTTGAAGCGGAAGCAGGGTTGCTTCGACATTACCCGGAGTTGCTGCATTAACGCCTGCGTTGACCAGCTTCATCTTGTTGGTGCCATCTACCGGATATTGATAGAATATCCCTTTGTTCGCGACAGTCTGTTGATCTGTCTCATAAAATGCCTCGGAAATTTCCTTGCCCGTCTTCGATGCGATAACGATTTTGCGCTGGCCGCCGTTAGCCATACCGTCGCCGCCATCGATGCGGAACAGGTTTGTATTTTCTACAAGGGACGATTTATAGTTGGCGTTAAAATCTTCTGCTTTAAGATCTTTATTAGCCCCGTTCATGACCCATAATACAACGTTGCTTAGAGGAGGAATAACCGCCGTGCTTGGCAGCTCCCATATTCCGTCCGGCTTTGAAGAATCCGTATAACGATAGAGCAGCTTGTAATCACTTAATAAAATCGGACGAGTCGTATTGTTATACAGCTCGACAAATTCGTAAGCGTCCCAGTCTTTCCCGTCAACGTTTATGTTTGCACTATCCGGTACAAGCTCCGTAATAAGCATGGGAGGCACTTTCGAGTAATCAAAGTTATGCTGCTCGATTGCAACCGTGTATGTAGACGATTTTACATGGTTAACCGCATCCGCAGCTTCAATATAGTACTGCAGCTCGGTTCCCGTAAGAGAAGCTTTTGGAATAACCGCGGAAAAATCCGAACCGCCCGTATTGCTCATCGGTACCGAGGTAAACGCAGCGTCGGACGGGTTCTTGTAAAAGACCGCCGCCGTAGCCGTGTCATCGGCATCCGTAATTTGCGCCGTAATCGTAAGGTCCTGTTCACTGCTTCCTGCCGTTACCGGAGAATGGGTAATAACCGGCGCCTGGTTAACCGGGCCTTCAGGGAATTGGTAGTGAACCGAAGGAATTTGGCCCGCTGCCAGCGTGCCCGGGGTTGGAGCCGATTTCACCGCAAATTTGTCGGTCTGCACACCACCTGCTGCCGGCAGCATGTAGTGATCGCCTAGACCGGCGCCGACATCTGTAGAGGCCGTGTAGCTGGAACTCGAGATTTCCGTTCCTTGGCTGTTCTTAATGACAACCGCGCGGTCAGCCGAATTGGAGAATCCGTTAAAGCCTGTCACCTGGACGATCTGGCTGTCCGTCAGGCTTACGCCGTATTTGGCATTAAAATCTGTCAGAGCAAAGTTTTTGGGATTATACCAAAACACCATTGCCTGCTCCGGGTCCAACGTCTTCTCACCGAAGCTGAACGTTGCATCCGGGGAAGCTGTTGGGTCCGGATAACGGTACAGGAATGTATACTCGTTCAAACGAATCGTTTTATTCGAGTTATTGTATACTTCGAAAAACTCGTAATCATCCGTACCCGCTACGTCGGGATGAATCTCGGAGACAAACAGCTCCGGCACGGTATTTTCTTCTGCAGCCGCAACAACGCCTACAGAGGACAACAAGCTGATGAGCATGCTTGCCAGCAGAACGCTAGAGATCCATTTCTTGTATCTCTTGCTTACCATAATAGGAAACACTCCTTCTGAATGAATAGATAGGTTGTTACATCGTGAAGTCTGAAATCAGGCGTTCGATCAGCCAATAAAGCCCCATTAAACCAACCACCGAGGAGGTCGCATACGTCCACCAGATTTGACGGTTGCGTGAGCTTGTAATCAGCTTCCGGATCAACCACAGAATCGGTATGACGATCGCCAGTACAACGAGCTGGCCAATCTCAACGCCAAGATTGAAGGAGAAGAGCGGCAATGCAATGTTGCCCGACATCGTTCCGTGCAAAATCTCCGCAAAGCCAAAGCCATGCACCATCCCGAACAACACCGTGACGGCAATCTGCTTGCCTTGCAGCTGCGGGAATCTTTTGCGGAACATCGTCTCAAAAGCTACAAAGACGATACTGAGCGCAATAAGAGGCTCCACGATAAGCGGTGACAACGACGCCAGATCCATCGCGGATAGAACCAACGTGATGCTGTGTCCAACCGTAAAGGCCGAGACCAGCTTCAGCATCGTCCAGCCGCTTGTGCCCGAGGCAAGGATTAGCCCGCAGAGGAACAGCATGTGATCGGCGCCCGACCAGATATGTTCCATCCCCATCGTCACGTAATCTTTCAGGACGCTTGTCCACGTGGATGAAGCGGCTAATGGCTTCGAATCAGCATCCCCTTGAGCGGTGCCCGCATCGGAGCTTGCCGCATCCGTTCCATGGTAGCCTTCCATCTGCAAAATATTGTTCGAGCTGTTAATCACCTGCACGATGGATTGCTTCCCCATCCGGATGGTGGCATAGCTGCGGTGATCGGGGTTTGTTCCGTCATAAAAGTTATATTGAACCATGTACCGGTCGACAGGCTCGGCAAAATCATAGTTGATGTCGATCTCGATCATCGGCACTTTTGCTTTTTCGGTCTGTTTGGCTGCGAGTACAACTCCCGTGCCAACCTTGCTGTTTCCCGTGACGATAAGCTTGTCATGAACAAGCGCGGTGAGCGCGTCGTTTTCACTGGACAGCTCGTCTTCTGAAAGCTTGCCGTCACCGTTGCCATCAAGTCGTGGCATAGCCTCAAGCAATTCCCTCTCCAGCAAGAACAAGCTGTATTCCAGGTTCTTATCCTTAACGGTAATATCCGAGAACCCCGTCGAGCTGAAATGCGCCTCGGCCGTTCCGCCCATTACGGTCACAAACAGCCAAAATGCGGCTAGTACAACCCCAGCTTTTTTGTGTAATTTCACATGTGTCTCCTCTCTCCCTATTGCTTGGCTTCCTTCTTCTCTCTATCTATCGAATGCTAGGCATACTTAGCGATTATAGTTTTCAAGTGTTTGAGGAACGTAAATGGTAGATGAAGAAATTATTGAGAATGTGGAAAATCGTAGAATAAATGATTGGAGGATGTGCCGTTGCTGCGCGCTCGCAAGAGATTCGGAAGTAAGTCCGGAACGGACAAACAGGTGGCGATGCCGGGCTATTTGCGGTTCCTTAAGGTCCCTTAGGGGCCTTAAGAGCTTTCTTATTGCCTGTGCGAGCCGGGTTAAGGACCCTATAAGGGACCTTAACCTCGTGAAATCGGCCATACATGCGGCGACGCCGGGCCTATTTGCGGTTCCTTAAGGTCCCTTAGGGACCTTAAGAGCTTTTTTCTTGCCCGTGCGAGCCGGGTTAAGGGCCCTCAGGGAACTTAACCTCGTGAAATCAGCCATACAAGCGGCGATGCCGGGCTATTCGCGGTTCCTTAAGGTCCCTTAGGGACCTTAAGAGCTTTTTTCTTGCCTATGCGAGCCAGGTTAAGGGCCCTAAGGGACCTTAACCTCGTGAAATCGGCTATACATGAGGCGACGCCGGGCCTATTTCAGCCCCCTTAGAGTCCTACCGACAGCCTGATAGACGGTTTCCAACCTTTCACTGCCGGATTAGCTGCTTTTTCTAGAGTATTTCTAGCCTTACAGCCGGAAGCCAAGCAAGCGGCGCACCCCTCTTAGGCAAAAAAGAACCCCGCAAGCTGGAACAATCCAGCCTCACGGGGGCTCTCTCACGCGATCGATGAGCTTAGCAGCTCGCTCACATGGGTATAGCTCATTTGATGCGCGGCGGCGACGGCTTCATGGGTGACGCAGCCGTCCATGGCATTCACGCCGCGCCGGATCGGCTCGCTGCCGGCAAGCGCGGTGCGGACGCCGCGGTCGGCAAGCGCGAGCATGTACGGCAGCGTGGCGTTCGTTAGTGCCGCCGTTGCCGTATACGGCACGGCGCCCGGCATGTTGGCGACGGCGTAATGCAGGACGCCAAACCTCTCGAAGACCGGCTCGGCATGCGTCGTAATCCGGTCGATGGTCTCCACGCTGCCGCCCTGGTCAATGGCGACGTCTACGATAACCGAGCCTGCCGGCATGGCGCGGACCATGTCCTCCGTCACTAGCTTTGGCGCACGGGCGCCGGGAATCAGCACCGCTCCAATTACAAGATCCGATTCGGCTACAGCCTCGGCGATTTGCCGGGAATGCGAGGCGAGCGTCTGCACCCGGCCGCCGAACCGGTCCTCCAGCGCCCGCAGCCTATCGGCATCTCGGTCTATAATGGACACGTCGGCGCCAAGTCCAAGCGCAATCTGCGCGGCGCCCGTTCCTACAACGCCGCCGCCGATAATGGCGACGCGCCCTTTCCGCACGCCGGGAACGCCGCCCAGCAGAATCCCTCTGCCTCCATGCACCTTTTCCAAAAACTGCGCTCCGACCTGAGCCGCCATTCTTCCGGCGATATCGCTCATCGGGGTGAGCAGCGGCAGCTGCCCGCTTGCCAGCTGAACGGTCTCGTAAGCGATCGCCGTCACTTTATGCTGCACCAAAGCCTCGGTCAACTCCCGCTCCGCGGCCAGATGCAAATAAGTAAACAGCACCAGCCCTTCACGGAAATGCCGGTACTCTTCCTTCAGCGGCTCCTTCACCTTCACGACCATATCCCTTGACCAAGCTTCATCCGCATCCGCCACAACTATAGCTCCAGCCGCCAGATACTGTTCATCCGAAAATCCTGAGGACGCTCCCGCTTCCGTCTCCACAAACACGCGATGCCCATGCCTCACGAGCTCATAAACGCCGCCGGGCGTCAGAGCAACGCGATGCTCCGAGCTTTTTCTCTCTTTCGGAACCCCAATCTCCATATACGCTCCCTCCCTTTCTCCTTATCCACCTGCCGCTATGCGTTACGTTGCCTGCCGATTCTAACCTCTTGTATAATGTGAGAAAACCAATATCGAGGCCTATCGAAGAAAGATTCCCCCACTATTCCACGTTAGGGCGGTGAATGTCCATGGTTGAAACGTTAATGCAGCTAACCGTTAGAGACATCCTGCAGCGCCCGCTGTTTCAGAAGGCGGAGGCGATCGCAAGCGAAGAAGCGCTGAGTCGCACCGTACGATGGGTCCACATTATGGAAGTTACCCAGATTGGCAAGCTTCTAAGCGGCAATGAGCTGATCCTCTCTACCGGCATCGGCTGGCATGACGACGAGGAGCTAAGCCTATCCTTCCTCAGGCAGCTCATCGATTCCGGAGCCTCCGGCCTCTGCATCGAGCTCGGCACCTACACCAAAAAGCCATCCGATGCCATGATCGAGCTGGCTAAAAGCGAGAACTTTCCTCTCCTTTTTTTTCACGAGGAGGTTCGTTATATCGACATTACCCAAGACCTGCACGCTTACTTCATCGATCAGCATCACCGCATGGTCTACGAGCTCGAAGCACTCTCCACCAAGCTGAACCAGCTGCTGCTCTCCGGCAAAGGCATTGTGCCGCTGCTTAAGCTTCTCCACCACTCGACCGGCACCCAAGTCGCATTCTTCCCGCTAAATGCCGAAGCAGAGTTTGTTCCGCCTATGCCCAAAGCCAAAGCAGACAGCTTCTACGAGCAATGGATTTACGGCGAAATGTTTGCCACCCCCGACCAGAAGCGCGGTCTCGCGCACCGCCCGATTCTTGCCCTGGACCATCTGTTTGCCGATTTGCTGCTGCAGTCGGAGCAGGAGCTGAGCGAATTTCAGATTCTCGCTTTAGACCGCTGCGCTACCGCTGTCGCCCAAGAAATGATGCGTACCAAATATATGGAGGAGAGACGGCGCTACAAGGATGAAATGTGGGTGACGGATTGGCTGAGCGGCAAGCATGCCGAGAAGGAGGTCCGGGAGTATATCGGCTCGATTAAGCCCGCCGCCAAGCTGTACGGCTTGACCGTTTGCGTATTCCGTTTGAACGTGAAGCTGGCGGAGTGGAAGGAAGGCGAAGAGCTGCTTATCCAGAAAAACATGGTAGCCCGTGCCATCTTCGAAGGCGAAGGCTACTTTCTTCTCCCCGCTATTTTTCATGATCATATCGTCTTTGTCCTTATTGATCAGATGAAGCAGCTCAAGTGGAAGGACCGTCTGCTCCGCGCCATTGACCGCCTGAAAAGAACCGAAATTAACCCGGACACGTCCCTATTCGCCGGTACGCTTGGCATCGGCAAATATTTGACCGATCTGTCCCGCGCCAAGGAGGGCTACGAGTCCGCGCAAGAGACGGTTGCGATCCAGACGGATATCGGACCGCTGAGCTCGCCTTTTTTCAACGATCTGCACACGTACCGGATCATATCGGGTCTCAAGAAGACCGGAATGCTGCCCGCCCTCATCGAGGAATATATCGGCCCGCTGGCGCGGTACGATCAGGAGAAAAACGGGCAGCTGCTCAAGACGCTGAAGGTATTTCTCTCTCTGTCCGGCTCCAAGCAGGATGCGGCCAAGGAGCTGTTTATCGTCCGGCAGACGCTTTATCATCGGCTCGAGAAAATAGCGTCGCTGTTAGGGGATGACTACCTTGTTGCGGACAAACGGCTGGCTATTGAGCTCGCATTACATGCATACGAATACACCTACGGAGCGATCCAGTAGTTTAATAGTTACCCGGCATCGTTCCAACCGGAGGAAGCCAGCTGCTTCACCACCAGATTGGACATATATTTCCGGGCATCCGCGGAGAGCAGCTGGAGCACCGCGCTCTCCCCGCCGGGATGAACAAGCTCGATGGTTGCGCCGCTCAAATTCTCCACTACGTTATGAATTCTGAACTGCCTGCCGATATAAGCATCCAGCTTTTGCTTCTCTTCGAGAAACTCCTGGTAAGCGGACATAAGTAAGCACCTCCGTTGAATGTCTTCCTCTTCCCGCCTGCATCCTTATCACTGCTTACAGCTGTTCAACCTGTTCTTTGGCGCCCGCATTGTCCTGCTTATATGTCGCGCGCTTCAGGAATTGCCCCGTCCCCGCTTCCCCTACGAAAGCTTGATTCCGTATCACAAACTCGCCGCGCGACAATACGCTTTCCGGCACGCCGCTCACCCGCAGCCCTTCAAAGGGGTTGTAATCCACGTTCATATGATGAGTCTCCGCCGAGATCGTTCTTTCCGCCGTTGGATCGAAAATAACGATATCCGCGTCGCTGCCGACGGCAATCGTCCCTTTGCGCGGGAATAAGCCGAACAGCTTGGCGTTGCGGGTCGAGACAATCTCCACGAATTGGTTAAGCGTCAGCCGGCCTTTCGCAACTCCTTCCGAATACAAGATCGAGAATCGGTCCTCAATGACCGGACCTCCGTTTGGAATTTTGCTGAAATCGCCCTTCCCCAGATCCTTCTGCCCTTTGAAGTTAAAGGAGCATTGATCGGAGCCCAGCGTCTGCAATGAACCCGTTATAAGCGCATTCCAGAGCACCTCTTGATGGCTCTTCTCCCGGAGCGGCGGAGACCAGACATACTTGGCCCCTTCGAAATCCGGCAGCGCGAGGCACGTCTGATCGAGCACCAAATATTGCGGGCAGGTCTCGCCCCATACGTCAACGCCGCGGGTTCTCGCTTCGCTGATCGCCTTCACCGCTTCCGCACAGGTGACATGCACGACATACAGTCTTGCTCCCGTGAGTTCGGCTAGAGCGGCCGCGCGTGCCGTTGCCTCGCCTTCGATGGCGGACGGCCGGGTGAGCGCATGGTAGATCGGGTCCGTATTCCCTTCGGCAAGCGCCTTCCCTACCAGAAACTCGATGACATCGCCATTCTCGGCATGCACCATCACCATGGCGCCAAGCTCCTTGGCCGATAACATAGTCCGGTATAATGTTCCGTCATCCGCTTGGAACACGTTTTTGTACGCCATAAATACCTTAAACGAAGTAATCCCTTCGTCCTTCACGATGGAAGGCAGCTCCGCCAGCACGGCTTCATTGATCTCGCTGATCATCAGATGGAAGCTGTAGTCGATAACGGCTTTGCCGCCGGCTTTCGCGTGCCACTTCCGAAGCGACTCGCTTAGCGGCTTTCCTTTGTCCGTCAGGCAAAAATCGATAATCGTTGTTGTCCCGCCAAAGGCCGCCGCTCTTGTCCCCGTCTCGAAATCATCGGCCGTCACGGTCCCGCCAAACGGCATATCCAGATGGGTATGCGGATCTACCCCGCCCGGGAACACGTATTTCCCCGCTGCGTCAATGATTTCCGCCCCCTCCGCCGCAAGGCCGAGGCCAATCTGCTTAATAACGCCGTCCTCAATAAGCACATCCGCTTGATACGTGTCCGCTGCGGTTACTACTGTGCCGTTTCGTATGATTTTCGTACCCATCGCTTATACCGCCTCCTTGCTCGCGCCGTCTTGCGCTTGATTGGAATCGCCGACGGAAGCAACCGCCTTCTGGCGCTCATTCCAGGACATGGGCAGCTCGCCGGAAGGAATCTCGACCATGGAGATCGCATCTTCCACCGGACAAACGATCGAACAAAGATTGCAGCCGACGCAATCCTCTTCCCGCACCTTCAGGTAAGCACGGCCGTCATCCGTTGTCAGGCGCTCAATGCATTGATGCGACGTATCCTCGCAGGCAATATGGCATTTGTTGCAGACGATGCAGTTCTCCTCATGAATCCGCGCAACCACCTGATAGTTCAGATCAAGATCGCCCCAATCCGAATACCGGGGAACGGATTTGCCAATCAGCTCGGTAACCGAAGATAATCCTTTGTCGTCCAGGTAGTTGCTCAGCCCGTCAATCATATCCTCCACGATGCTGAAGCCGTGATGCATAGCCGCCGTACAGACCTGCACGCCCGTTGCGCCCATCAGCATAAACTCGACCGCGTCGCGCCAATTGGAGACGCCTCCAATTCCGGAAATCGGCACATTAACATGAGCATTGCGCGCGCATTCCGCCACCATGTTCAGCGCGATGGGCTTCACCGCCGGACCGCAATAGCCGCCATGAGCGCCTTTGCCTCCGACATGCGGGATCGTGTTCCAGGTATCGAGATCCACCCCGGCCAGCGAGTTGATCGTATTGATGAGCGAGATCGCATCCGCACCTCCTCGAACCGCCGCTTTGGCAGTGGCCGTAATATCCGTAATGTTGGGCGTCAGCTTTACGATGACCGGCGTTTTGGCCGCTTCCTTCGCCCACATCGTTTGCGCTTCAACGAGATCCGGCTGCTGGCCGGAGGCCGAGCCCATGCCGCGCTCCGCCATGCCATGCGGACAGCCGAAGTTCAGCTCCAGTCCGTCTACGCCTACGGCCTCGACTTTTTTTACAATCTCATGCCACTTCTCCCGCTTCGGCTCTACCATGAGGGACA
The DNA here is from genome assembly GCF_011761545.1 of Paenibacillus sp. BK720. Classification (NCBI taxonomy): domain Bacteria; kingdom Bacillati; phylum Bacillota; class Bacilli; order Caryophanales; family Paenibacillaceae; genus Paenibacillus; species Paenibacillus sp. BK720. The sequence goes on from NZ_JAASRQ010000004.1 coordinate 374,539, forward strand.
CCACGACGGCATGGTTCGGAAACCGTTTCTTCGTCTCGTAAATCTCCTTCAGATTGACCTCAAGCGGCCGGTCCGTAATCAGCTCGATATTGTTGAAGCCCGCCACGCGCTGCCCGTTAAAATGCACGGCCGCAAACCTCGACGAGGTATTGATAATCGGATCCCCAAGCGTCTTCCATACCGCTCCGCCCCAACCCGCCTCGAAAGCCCGCTGCACCTGGTAGCCCGTATTCGTTGGCGGCGCCGACGCTAACCAGAACGGATTCGGCGAGGATATGCCCGCCAGATTGATACGCAAATCAGCCATCGCGTTCCCTCCTAAAAAGAATTGCCATAAAAATGGTTAATCTAAGCCATTGGTGGTGATTCTTGCCTCGTAAGCATCCATTACGCCGTCTCCTCCTGCTCCTTCACCAGCTGCCAATAGATGGCATACGCCGCTTTCTTGCCCTGCTGCGCCGCCGACACAACCATTGCTTCCCCTTGCCCGTCGCCAAAAATCACATCGCCGGCCGCATACACCTGCGGATCGGACGTTTGGAACGTAACCGGATCAATCGCAACGATTCCGCGTTTATGCGTAAGGCCAAGCTGCTCGATCAAGCCGATATGGCGCGTTTGACCAATGGCAAGAACAACCGCATCCACATCCATAAAAAACTCCGAGCCTTCCACCGGCACCGGCCGGATCCGGCCGCCGCTCTCTTCAAGCTTCATCAGCGTGCATTCAAGCGCCGTAACATGGCCCGCCGAATCTCCAACGATCCGCTTTGGCGCGGTCAGCCATTGGAACCTAACGCCGTCCTGCTTCGCAAAGTCGTATTCGAAATCGTAGGCCGTCATCTCCGCGGAAGTCCTGCGGTAGACAATCGTTACCTCGTCCGCTCCAAGCCGAACCGAACAGGTCGCCGCGTCAATGGCGGTATTGCCGGCACCGATAACGGCAACCTTTTTCCCCGCAAAGTCCGTCCGGATAGACGATTTCGTTGATTCCACGAACTCGATCGCGTCATGCACGCCTTGGAGCTCCTCCCCTTCGATTCCCAGCTTAGGCACCTTGGACATGCCGATGGCCAGCACAATCGCATCGTACTGCTGCTTGATTTCCTCGATGCTGATATCAATCCCAACCCTTACGCCCGTACGGATCTCTACGCCAAGCTGCCTGACCTGCTCGACTTCCCAGAGCGAGATTTCCTGCGGCAATCGGAAGCTTACAATGCCGTACGTATCAAGGCCGCCTGCCTGCTCCTTCGCTTCGAACACGGTGACCGCAAAGCCGAATCGGGCAAGCTCCCTGGCCGCCGACAAGCCTGCGGGTCCACCTCCGATAATAGCGGCCTTTTTCCCGTTGCTGCTTCCCGCTTTGAAAAGCACCTGCTCGTTGCGGATTGCCCAATCGGTCGCGTAACGCTGCAAATCCCCGATCATAATCGGCTTGGACGAATGATTAAGCACGCAAGCTCCTTCGCAGAGCTCCTCCGTCGGGCATACCCGCGAGCAGCTTGCTCCGACCGGATTCGCCTCCATGATGGCGCGGGCCGAGCCTTTCATGTTGCCGGAGGCGATCTTCTTGATAAAGGACGGAATGTTGATGCCTGTCGGACAAGCCTTGATACACGGTGCATCATAGCAATACAGGCAGCGGTTCGACTCCTCGATCGCTTCCTTGGGCTTCATCCCGGCTTTCACCTCGGCAAAATTGCGCCGCAAAGATTCTGCGGATATAAACGTTGCAGTCATCCGTTCATCCCCCTTCCCTCAGCGCTTATTATAGGTTTATGATGCTGTCGTACGTTTCCGGCCTGCGATCCCGATAAAACTGCCAAATATTTCGCACCTCGCGGATCAGCTCTTTGTCCATCACGCCGACGACAACCTCATCTTTATCCCGGCTGCCGATGGCGACGATTGAGCCGCGCGGATCCGCCAAATACGACTGTCCGTAAAACTCTCCCATATTCCAAGGCGCTTCATACCCGACCCGATTAATAGCCGCTATGTAATAGCCGTTCGCCACAGCATGAGCCGGCTGCTCCAGCTTCCACAAATATTCCGAGGTTCCCGCAACCGTCGCGGACGGATTAAAAACAATCTCCGCCCCGTTCAGCCCAAGCGCACGCGCCCCTTCCGGAAAATGCCGGTCATAACAGATGTATACGCCAACCTTCGCGTAAGCCGTATCAAATACCGGATAACCCAGATTGCCCGGCTTGAAATAATACTTCTCCCAAAAGCCGCATCCCCCGTCGCCTGCCGCTACATGCGGGATGTGATGCTTGCGGTATTTGCCGAGATAAGCGCCGTCCGCGTCAATGACCGCAGCGGTGTTATAGTAGCTCGCAATGCCGTCCCGCTCATAAATCGGAAGGATAATAACGACGGACAGCTCGCTGGCAAGCTCCCGGAACAGCTTAGTTGTAGGACCGTTCGGAATTTCTTCCGCCGCGTCATACCATTTGGGAATCTGCTCCGCGCAGAAATACGGGCCGTAGAAAATCTCCTGCAGCGAGATCATCTGAGCGCCTTTGGCAGCGGCTTCGCGTACGAGACGAATATGCTTCTCAATAGCAGCCTTCTTGTGAGCTTCTACCGGTTCATCGCCATGTACGTCATGGGATGCCTGAATTAGCCCAATCGTTACCTTACTCATCGCTTCTCCTCCCTTTCCCGCTCGCAATGCGTACAGCCGACCGGTACAGCAGCTCCGCACCCAGCGCGATATCCTCCGGAGACGAATACTCCTTGGGGTTATGGCTGATGCCGTCCTTGCACCGGACAAAAATCATGCCGTAATCCGTCACGTAAGACATCGTCAGCGAATCGTGGAACGGCCCGCTCATCAGCTCGGGCGGCTTCATTCCCATGCCGGACGCTTCCTTCCGCAAGATGTCCTTCATCCATTCCGCGCAATACCGCGGCTCGCTGTTCGTATCCTCCCGGATCAGATATTGCAGGCCATGCTCATCGCAGATATCCTGAATGGTATCCAGCAGCTGCTGCTCCCGCTCGTTCCGGCGGGAAAGCACGATATCCCGCAGGTCAACCGTAAACGTCACCTTTTCCGGGATAATGTTGCGCGAATCCGGGAATACGGACAGCGAGCCTACCGTCCCCACCGTCGAAGCCCCGTCTTCCAGACGGGCGAGGTCGTTAAGAGCGACGATTACCTTGGCCGCTCCAACCAGCGCGTCCCGCCTCATCGGCATGGGCACCGAGCCCGCATGTCCGGCAAAGCCGTTCAGCTCAACCGTCCACCAGAGCGGACCGGAAATGCCGGTTACAATGCCGATTGGCGAATCCAGCGCTTCGAGCACCGGCCCTTGTTCAATATGAAGCTCCAGGAACGCGCCGATCCTGCCCGCCTCGAATGTATATCCTTCAAACTCTGCCGGGTCGCAGCCGAATTCCAGCAAGGCTTCCCGGCGAGTTACGCCATTCTTGTCCGTCCGGTCAAGCTCCCCTTCCTCAAGCTTGCCCGTCATGCCGCGGACGCCAAATAACCCTTTGTTGAAGCGGCAGCCCTCTTCATCGCAGAAAGCGACGACTTCAATGTCCATTTCGGGCATAATGCCTTTTTCCGCCATCGTCTGCACGGCTTCAATCGCTCCAAGAACGCCGATAGCCCCGTCATACCGTCCGCCGTAAGGCTGGGAGTCGACATGGGAGCCAAGCATAAGGACCGGAAGCTCCGGATGTTTTCCTCTATATACGCCGATCAGATTGCCAAAAGGATCTATTCTTGCGCTCATTCCCGCTTCTTCCATCCAGCTCTTCACCTGCTCTACGCCGGCTCTGTCTTCCTTCGACAAAGCCAGCCGGCATACGCCGGTCTCCCCAATCCTTCCGATCTGCGCCAGCTCCTCGATATGCCGGTTCAGCCGTTCCGCATTAATCGTTGCGTGCTGCTCCACACTCATGTCCCGTTCCCTCCCGTCCAAGTCTCCGATGACATATAAGTATGTACGAGATTCGAATTTATACGGCTAGCCAGAGAGCTGCCCTCAAGTAGGGACAGCCGTTCGTACACCTACGCATATTCCAATCCCAGCAGCGGCTTCAGGCTGCCGCTGCTGCGTTAAGGTCCCTTAGGGACCTTAACCACCCTGCCAGCCGAACTTTTCTCGAGCTTAAGGTCCCTTAGGGACCTTAAATCCTTCACATCCGCCTCTTTCGGCGCTTTACGCTGCCACTTCCACCGCGTTAAGGTCCCTTAGGGACCTTAACCACCCTGCCAGCCGTATTTTTCCCGAGCTTAAGGTCCTCTGGGGACCTTAAGCTTCTCCATCCTCGTCAGCTTTTTTCCGCGTCCGCCAGAATGGTCTTGTCTATTGCTTTGCTTAGATCAGGCGCCGCTTTGATTAATCCGTATTTGAGCGAAATATCTACCGTCCGCTGCACGGCATCATCTACGAAGGAGCCGACCTGGGCATCCGTGAATCCTTCCGGCTTCACAAGCTTCGCCATCTCCATCAGCATGGTCGTCTGATGCTCCTTCGTCGTACTGCCTTCCGTTACCGCCTTCATCACGATATCGACGGCTTCCCCCTGATTGGCGATGGCGTAGTTCCAGCCCTTCATCGTGGCGCGGATGGCCTTAACCGCGGTGTCCCGGTTATTTTTCAGCCAATCCTCCTTCACCACCAGCGTATCCTCCAGCATCCCAACGCCCGCATCCTCAAAGTCGTAAACGTACAAATCCTCCGGTTTTACCCCGCTCTCCAGCACGACATGATACTCGTTATAGACGGTAGAGATCGCTACATCCAGCTGCTTGTTAAAGAACTGGTCCATCGTAAAGCCCTGCTTCACCAGCTCGACATCCTTCTGCGGATCAAGGCCGTTCTTCTCCATAAAAGCGAGCACCTGGAACTGCTGGCTTCCCGTCCACATGCCTACCTTCTTGCCTTTCATCTTCGCCGGCGCGTCAATCCCGGAAGCTTTGCCGGCAACAAACCGATAAGAGCTTTTCTGCAAAATCTGCGCCACCGAGACGAGCGGCAATCCGTTGTCCCGGTTCACCAACAGGCTGTCGAAGCTCGTGACGCCGATATCCGCCGCGCCGTTCACCACCTGCTGCTCAATAACGACATCCGGCCCGCCCGGCACAATCTCCACATCTAATCCTTCTTGCTCGTAGAAGCCTTTTTCCTTGGCAACGAATATCCCCGCGAACTGGGCCTGCGGCACCCATTTCAGCTGGATCTTTACCTTCTTCAGCGGTTCGCTCGACTTGCCCTCGTTCGCCGAAGACTCCGATGGACTGTTATTGCCGCAGGCCGCGACAATAACCAGCGCCAATGCCATCGTCAGCGAGGTTACGCCCTTAATGACCCGGTTTCTCTTTCTCATCTACCCCATCCTCTCCCTATCGCTATCTATTTGCAAGATAATGACATCCCCTGTTGCGTAAGAAGTTATTGCAGCTTGCGCCGGGCGACATGCCACGGAATCGCGATTCTCTCAATTAGCTGTATGAGGGAATAGAAAGCAATGCCAAGCGCGGCAGCGATAACGATGCAGGACCAGGCAATCGGCATATTGCCCAGCTTGATCTGATCGGATAGCAGAAAGCCCAGCCCTCTGGAGGAAATAAAAAATTCGCCAACTATCGCCCCAATAATGCCGGTTGCCATATTAATCTTGAGCGCTGTAAAAATATATGGCAGTGCAAGCCGAAGTCGCAGCTTGTAAAAGATGGCGAGCCCCCCTGCCGCGTAAGAATGCATCAACTCCAGATAGGCGGGCTCAACGGAACGCAGCCCCTTGTAGGCGCTAACCGCCATTGCGGCCATCGTCATGATCGCGACAATCGCCATCTTGGAGGCGATGCCGTCACCGAACCAATTGTTCATTACCGGCGCGAGCGCAACGATGGGTACGGCGTTGAAGGCAGCGACTAAGGTGACGGCGCCTTTGCCCAGTTGCGGAAAAAAGGAAGCTGCAACAGCAGCGAGGAGCCCAATAGACGAGCCAATCAGACAGCCTCCCAGCATTTCCGCGCCGGTGTAGAGGGAATAGTTCCAGAGGAGATCGCGGTTTGTCTGAATAGCCTTTCCGATGGCTGACGGAATCGGCAACTGATAAAGCTCCAGGTGAAAGAGCTTGTGGAATCCTTTTAGCTGCCAGATAACCAGAAAGAGGAGGCCGAATCCGATAGGCAGCCAAAGCGCGCTTGCGGATTGTTTTCGTAAGGAGCTTGGGGTTAGGCCGCTAATCTTAGCGTTCCGTTCTGCCGTATGGTCTGTTGCTAATCTAGGCTGCGGGGGCGGGACTGGGGGCGGCTCCGTATGGAGGGCGGTCATCTCCTTCATCTCTCCCCACCTCCTTGCGAGCGGAATTCCGGCTGCCATGGAGTCCATAACCGCTCAGCCAGCGTGACCAGCAGAAACCAAATTAACCCGATTGCAACGCTGATTAGAATCGTGGACCAGAACATATACACCTGCGAGCTGCCGTAGTAAAGAGAGCTGAGCATTAATACGCCAATGCCGTTTGGCGCGCCCATCAGCTCAACGATAATAGAAGCGGTAATCGCGAGGGGGGCGGACAGCTTCAGTCCGGCAAAAAGACCGGGAAGCGATGCCTTCAGCCGCAGCTTGGTGTACGTCGTCCATCCAGAGGCTGCGTACGAGCGCATCAGCTCCTCCTGCTCCGGCTTAATGCTCCGAAGGCCGCGAAGCATATGGATGGCTACCGGAAAAAAGGTTACGTACCCCGCCATCAGCACCCTCGACAAGGCAGGATCGTGAATAATGCCGTACAAGATTGGGGCTAGCCCAATGATCGGAACCATTTGCGAAGCGATCATATAGGGAGATAAGGTCAGCTCGATCGCTCTGGACAGGCTCATGATAATGGCAAGGGCAACCCCAACCGCGGTTCCAGCTGCAAATCCCAGTATCGAGTTTCCGAAGGTGATCATGCCTTGCTCGGCTAATGCGGGCCAATGCTTGACCAGGGCTTCCATGACAAGGTGAAGATAAGGGAGCTTGGAGGCCGGAGCCATCACATGGGCAATTTCGGCTATGTACCAGGCCGCGACTTCCCATAGCGCCAGAGCTCCCGCCGCCCATATGGCGATAATGCCGCCCTGGCCGCTTTTTCTAAGCCATCCGGTTATCAAGGGGATCACGCTCCTACAAAGAATTGCGAATGCAATTCTTACTTCGTAAGCATCTACTTAAGAATTGCGAATGCAATTCTTATCTTCTACAAAACAAGCCCTCACCTTGGCCGTCATCTCGTGGAAACGGCGTGAATCGCGGATTTGCTCGTAGCTGCCTTCCTCGCGTTCGATGTCCAAGATCGCATGGACGCGTCCGGGATGTGCCGACAGGACGATAACGCGATCGGACAGGAACACTGCTTCCGGAATGCTGTGAGTCACAAATACGATCGTCTTGCTGGTCTGTTTCTGAATGTCGAGCAGATCCAGCTGAAGCTTCTCCTTCGTAAACTCATCCAAAGCGGAGAACGGTTCATCCATCAGCAGGATCGGCGGGTCAAGCGCCAACGCTCTTGCAATCGCAACCCGTTGCTGCATGCCGCCGCTTAGCTGCCAAGGATAATGATCCTTGAAATTTGTTAGACCAACCATGTCAATCAACTGCTTTGATATGGCTGAATATTCAGATTTTTTAAAGCCAAGCACTTCCATCGGAAGCTCGATATTATCCTTCACCGTGCGCCATTCGAATAAAGTAGGGCTTTGAAATACAATCCCGAACCTTCGCTTTAACCGGACTTCACGCGGCTCCTCTTCTCCGATTGTTATCCGTCCGCTTGTTGGCTGCAGCAGATCCGCGATTAACCGGAGCAAGGTGGATTTGCCGCAGCCCGAAGGCCCTAGCAGAGAGACGAATTCGCTCCGATGGATATCAAAGCTGACTTGCGAGAGCGCCGTCACCTCTCTGCCCTTCCGGCCAAACACCATCGATACACCGTCGATCCGTATCTCTATTTCCCTCTGACTCGCTTGTGACAATTTCCCAACCCCCTCGCTCTTGATGAAGATTGTTTATGTCATCCTTTACGCGCCGTTTATGTTGTTATGTAATATTATATAACACGAAATTCGGATTACATTATACAAACTGTTTTATAAAATGGCGTGAACGTTGGACGTTATGTATAGAAGTAGCTGGACGGCGTTCATACGATGTGAGGGCTGAGTTACATTATTTGTGTTTTAACTGCCGTGAAATAGGATGGTTACTAAGCCAACGAAGATGCACCGGAGCAGCTCGTGGTTTAACTAACTCCCCTCTCCGTTACGTTGTACATTTTGCAGGATAAGGGACGTAAAACGTTCTAAGTAGAAGATTACATTGCACGGAATGCAGTAATCGGGCCTCATGTTGTTGTTCTCACGCATATTCTGCGTCATATGCTGCACAACGTACAATGTCGAACAAGTTACTGGGAGGTAGAGCCTTATTATGCTGTATTTCGTGCAGTGCGGCGGGCGGAGAAGTGACCGGCATGGTCCTCGTATGGAGCTCAAGGGACAATTTTTGCTGCTGCAAGGCGGGCTGCGGTCTTACGGCCTTACAGCTCTCCGCACAAAAAAATAGAGGCTGTCCCCTCGGGGACAACCTCTATTCTGCAGCCTTCTATATCGTGGAGCGGTCAACTGCCGAAATCGTAAACGTGAAGCTCAGGTCCCGATCCGCCGGGATCAGATATTCCGGATGAACCGGAGCGCCCCAGCTGTCGTCGCCGCCTACGCCCATTTGGCGTCCAGCCACCGTTACAACCGTGTAATGCGGCTGCGGCAGCTCATACCAATGAGCGGCGTTTTCCAGCTCAAAGGCTGTCCAAGGCGATACGTTGCATTCCACCGGTGCTGATGGAGCTGCACTCAGCTGCAGTCCAAAGCCTTGGCTGTCCGTGATGCGCACGCGGCGCACGCCCGTACGATTACCCGTCTCTTGCGGTACCAGATACGGCGTTGGCAGGTCCTTCACCGCACGGCTGAACGTCCCGAGACGCGCGCCAAAAGCACGGTCGATATAGTTCTCTTCCGGCCCCATGGCATACCACTCCGTCTGATCATAATCCGCAGACAGCTTGAACGTCAGGCCAACAATCGGCACATTCGGAAGCCCGGCCGCACCTTTGTAATCGGTCTTCACTTCAATGCTTCCGTCCGCAAATACCGTATAGGTCGTGCGTACGCGCAGGTCGGCGCTAATGCTGAAGCCGTATTCGAAGGCAACCGTAACGCGGTCGCCCGACGCGGCTGCGTCCAGCTCCACCTTCAGGCATTTGCGCGCCAAGCTTGCCGCATACCACAGACCGGCATCATAGCCATGCGCGTAACCTTTATCGTTATCCGTCTGCGCGCGCCAGAACTGCGGCACCGGCGGTGCTGCGATAAACTCGCGGCTGCCGTAGCGGATCGAGGCCAACGAGCCGACGCCTTTCGAGAACTGAATGGTGAAGCCATCGCCCATTACGCCAATGTTCACGTCGCCTTCTACAACGCGAATCGATCCCGCGGGAACGGCTTCCTCCGCAGCCACTTCGAATACGTACTCGCCAAAAGCTACTTCATGGCCGGCTTCCGCCCACAGCTCATCCCGCTTGAGCACAAGTGCGGCATGAACCGCATATTCGCCGGCAATCTTCGTTACTTCCGCTGGCAGCGAGAGCGGCACAACGTCTTCGCTTCCCGGTTCCACGGCCGTTTCCCCGTTCCAGCCGAATACTTCTACGCCATCGCGGTATACGCGGACAGTCAAATCCCACTCGCTTGTATTCACGAACAGGTTCTCGTTTATCACTTTAACGCCCGTGCGCGAAGGCACCAGCTTCACGTTCTGATACAGGAACTTCACTTCCTGCATCTTAGGCGTTACGCGGCGGTCCGCAAATACAATGCCGTTGCCGCAGAAGCTGTAGTCCGTCGGACGGTCGCCAAAGTCGCCGCCGTAAGCAAAGAACTCTTTGCCATAGCGGTCCTTGGTCATAATGGACTGGTCCATGTAATCCCAAATGAAGCCGCCTTGGTACATCGGGTACTTCTGCTCGAGCTCGGTGTATTTGTGCATGCCGCCAACCGAATTGCCCATCGCATGCATGTATTCGCAGCTGATGTAAGGCTTGGACGGATTGCTTTCCAGATATTCGATAATGTCCGCAGGCTTGGCGTACATCCGGCTTTCCATGTCGCTTGTCGCGTCGTATTTCCGGTTGTGGAACACGCCTTCGTAATGGACAAGACGGCTTGGGTCCTTCGCATGGAAGTACTTCGTCGCGTTCAGAATGACTTCGCCCGCATACGATTCGTTTCCGCAAGACCAGATAAGAATCGAAGGATGGTTCTTGTCGCGCTCAAGCATCGACTCGGCACGATCCAGCACGGAGCCCTGCCATTCCGGCAGATTGCCCGGCACGTTCCAGGATGGCTCAACCGCGCCCATCTTCTGCCACGAGCCGTGGGATTCGAGGTTCATCTCATCGATCAGATAAATGCCGTACTCGTCGCACAGCTCGTACCACAAGGTCTGGTTCGGATAATGCGAAGTACGAACGGCGTTCATATTATTCGCCTTGATCGTCTTAATATCCCAGATCATGTCCTCAGCCGTAATGGCGCGGCCGCGGCGTACGTTGAATTCATGGCGGTTAACGCCTTTGAATACGATTCGTTTGCCATTCAGATGCATCACTTTATCGATCATTTCAAAGCGGCGGAAACCGGCTTTTTGCACGATGGCTTCAACCAGCTGACCCTGCGCATTCAATACAGACAAGCTTACGCTGTACAAATACGGCGCTTCCGCGCTCCACGGCTTTACTTCGCCTGCCTCAACCGAAACAGACAGCTTGCCATCCGCAAAAGCACCTTCGCCCGCGGCAACAACAACGCCTTCCGCGTCCTTCAGCTCAAGCTTCACCGAAGCGCCGGCATTGCCGGCTTGCTCGAGCAGCTCCAGGTCAACCTTTAATGTGCCTTGCTTGTAGCTGTCATCCAGATCCGCATGGATAAACAGGTCTCTAACATGGACTTCCGGAACCGTGTACAGATAGACGTCGCGGAAAATACCCGAGAAACGCCAGAAGTCCTGATCCTCGAGCCAAGCGCCGGAGCTGCGTTGGTATACCTCCACCGCAAGCTTGTTGTCGCCCTCTTGGATAAACGGAGTAAGATCAAACTCCGAAGGCGTAAAGCTGTCTTCCGCATAGCCGACAAATTCGCCGTTAAGCCATACATAGAAGGCCGATTCGACGCCTTGAAACGAAATATAGACAGGACCGTTTAAGGATTCCGGCTTGCGGAAATGCTTCACGTAGCTGCCGACCGGATTGCTGACGACCGGAATAGCCGGAGGACGAACGGCGTCGAGGCCGTCCCAAGGGTACATCGTATTTACATATTGCAGCTGGCCATAGCCCTGCATCTGGATATGCCCCGGCACTTGAATATCATCCCAGCCGCTGCAATCAAAATCCTGCTTATAGAAGTTTTCGATTCGGCTCGCCGCATTTACGGCATAGCTGAATTTCCAACCGCCGTTCAAACCATGGCGCATCGCCATTGGCGCTTTGCGCTCCGCTTCCTCCATCGTGCCGTAATACCGATGATCGGAGTGCGCGTCCAGACGGTTTACGCGGTAAACGGTCGGATCGCTGAGCCAATTGATGTCTGCCCTTGTTGCTTTCATTCTGTTTGAATCCTCCCTAAAATGAATTATCACCACAATAGCCCGTTATTACGGGCTATTGTGATGATTCATTGCTTGCGAGCCTATTTCACCGATCCTGTCATTCCCGCGACAAAATGCTTCTGCATCAGGAAGAAGACAATGGCCGTTGGCAGCGTCGCAATCAGAATAACAAGCATGTTCACGCCGTAATCCGGCGAGTAGCTGGAGCCGAGGTTCGAGATCAGGAGCGGAATCGTCCGTTTCTCCGGGGATTGCAGCACGACGAGCGGCCACAAATAGTTGTTCCAGCTGGACATAAACGTAATAATGGCTGCTGCCGCATACGAAGTTCTCATCGTTGGAACGTAAATGCGGAAGAATACGCCAAGTTCGTTTAATCCATCTATTCGACCCGCTTCGAGCATTTCCTTCGGGAACATCTTTGTACTTTGACGGAAAAAGAAAATTAAGAACGCGGTCGTCACCGTTGGCAGTACGACGGCCGTCATGGTATTGATCCCGATTGCCGGGATGTTTTGCGTGATCGTGCCAAACATCCGGTATAGAGGAACCATCAGAGCGGCAAAAGGAATCATCATCGAGAGCAGCAGGATGTTAAAAACAACGTCCTTCGCTTTGCTGCGGAAAATTTCAAAGCCATAACCGGCAAGCGATGCAATCAGAAGAGCCAGTAGGGTTGTCGAGATTGAGATTTTTGCCGAGTTGAGAAGCGCCGGTCCAAGATCGATCTGATCCATAATTTTCGACCAGTTCGCCCCCAGATTGGAGCCGGGCAGCAAGGTGCCCTTCGTTACGTCAACCGACTTGTTCGTTGCGCTTATGATCATCCAAATAAATGGGAAGATCGATACAATGGCCGCAATGCTCAGGAATACATAGGTGAAAATCCGTTTAGCCATTTTTATCACCTGCCAGTTTAAACTGAAGAATCGAGAAGATTACAATAAGGATAACGACAGCGTACGAGACGGTCGCGGCATAACCGAAGTCCGGCGTATATTTGAACGAAAGGTTGTAAATATACTGCGACAGCGTCATGGTTGAGTTACCGGGTCCGCCCTTCGTAATGTTCATGACTTCATCGAACAACTGCAGAGTACCAATCGTCGAGGTGATCGAAGTGAACAAAATAATCGGCTTCAGCAGCGGCACCGTAATCTGACTGAATTGGCGGAAGGCCGAAGCGCCGTCAATCCGTGCTGCTTCGTAAATCGAGTTATCGATATTTTGCAGGGCAGATAGATAGAAAATCATGTTATATCCGGTCCAACGCCATGTGATGGCGATAATAATCGTAATTTTAGCCCAGAACGGGTCAGTGATCCATTGAATAGGCGCGCTAATCAGATGCAGATTAGTCAGCAAAGAGTTAATCAAGCCGTCATTGCCGAACAGGTATTTGAAAATAACGGAATAAGCAACCAGCGATGTTACGGCCGGCAGGAAGATCGCCGTACGGAAAAATCCTTTAAGCTTCAGCTTGCTGTCATTAAGCAGAACCGAGATAAACATGGCAAGCACAATCATGATTGGTACTTGGATAATCAGGAAAATAAACGTGTTTTTCAGTGCGGTAATAAAAGTCTGGTCTTTTAACAGCCTTGAATAGTTGTCTCCACCAACATAATGCAGGTTCGTGCCGGTTCCGGTCTGGAACGATAACATCAGTGCCTTAATCATCGGGTAGAAATAAAAGGCGCAAATCATGATGACGGCTATCGCGATAAACGACCAGCCGATCGCATTGCCTCTCGCCTTAATATTCATTGCTTTTGCTTTACTCACAGCGGCAGCCAGCTCCTTCCTATCTTGAGCATTCATAATAAAGACCTTGGCTAGCCCCCGCGGGGCACGCCCTTAAGAGATGGCGGCGGAACGCGGAGGACCATGTTCCAAGGTCAATTTCTCTCTTTATTTAACAGACGAATCTGCTTGTGCTTGCGCGTCTTTCAATACATCGTCGATCTTCTTGCCGTTCAGGTAGTTCTGCATTTCGACGACCAGAATATCTTCGATTGCGTACGTGTGCATACCGTAGTTCACGCTTGGAATTTCCGCTGTCCATTTCGCGAAGTCCTGTACGATTTTTTGACCGCCGAAGAATTCGTTGGACGCTGTGTACGCTTCACCTGTTGTTGCCGGCTTGTAAGTACCGATAGCGCCTACATCCGTAACGAGTTTTTGGTACAGGTCAACGTTCGAGCCAAGCGTTGCTTTCAGGAACTCGGCTGCTTGCTCTTTGCCAGGAACGTTCAGAACGTACCACGAGCTGCCGCCAAGGTTTGTTGCGTGTACGGAGTTAGGCGTTTTCGCAAGCTTAGGCATTGGAGCAACCGCCCATTTGCCGGATTGCGAAGCTTCCGCCGTGATGGAAGGCGTGAACCAGTTGCCCGTTGGTACCGATGCAGCGTCGCCATTGTTATAGTTCGCTACGAATTGGCTCCAGTCGGAGTGAATTTTCACGATGTTGGCATCCATCATTTTTTTGTATACTTCGAACGCTTCCTTCATTGCTTCGTTGTTCGCAATGTTAGGCGTTTTGCCGTCTTCGTTCAGGTACCAGGAACCGGCGGATTGAATCATCATGCGGATAATACCGAGGTCGTTCGGATCAAGGGAGATCCAGTCTTTGCCTGTTGCTTCTTTTACTTTTTTGCCAATATCGATGTATTGGTCCCAAGTAATGTCTTGAAGATCATTAATGGTGTAGCCGGCTTTCTCGAGGTAGTCGGTTCTTACATAAAGACCCGCAACGCCGGAGTCGAACGGAACGCCATAGTATTTACCGTCAACGCTTGTTGGTCCAAGCTTGTAATCGGCAAAGTCCGAAGGGTTAATGACGCTGCTCAGGTCGTAGAACATATCCGGGTAAGCTTGCAGGAAGCTTTGCGCGCGGTAGTCCTCGATAAGTACAATGTTCGGCAGACCTTTCGTCGTGCCGGAGCTCATGCCCGTATTCAGCTTTTGAACGATATCGTTCTGAGCGTTTTCTACAATATCAACGGTCAAATCCTTGTTCGTTGCCGCATAAGCGTCTTTCGCAAGGTTCATCGCTTTGATGTTAAAGTTAGGATCCCATGCCCAAACCGTAATTTTGCTTGCGGCTTTACCGCCGTTTTCCGCGCCGCTATTCGCGTTGTTTTTGCTGTTGTCCGAGTTAGACGAACAAGCCGACAAAGCAACTGCGCTAAGAGCAAGTACAGTGACTAATTTCTTCACTTTCAAGACCTCCGCATCTGTATATGTGTTGTAAGCGTTTTCCGGCTTACGAATCCATGATAGCATTCCCATCACGGCGCTCGTTAGAACGATCTTTACAACGAATTGTCATTTTATTATGAGTTGCTTGAAAGTGGTCTATTCGCACTAGGACAATCTTTAGAAATTTGGATCATTGTTAGATTCAAGAAGCGGAATGCGAATTTTGACCCGGGTCCCTTCCCCGATTTCGCTTGTTATGGCAACCCCGTATTCCTCTCCGAACAACAGCTTGATCCGGTCGTTTACGTTGCGCACGCCAATCCCGCTGAACAGCTGGCGTCTGTTCTCCTGACTCGGGATTCCTCCGTTCATATTCATGCCGTCGCCATTATCCACCACTTCGCAGACAAGCGAAGAGCCTTCCTGCGCAACCATGATGTAGATGTAACCTTCGGATTTGTCGTTAAAAGCATGGAAAAACGCATTTTCGATAAAGGGCTGAATCATCAGCTTCGGAATCCGGTAATTCAGGCAATCCGGGCCGATGAAATAACTGACGCGAATCCGTTCGCCGTAACGAACCTGATTGATAAACACGTAATTTTTCATATTGTCGAGCTCTTGCTGCACCGTAATCATCTCGCTGACATTGCCGATGGCATTCTGCAGAAGCGAGATCAGCGCATTAATCGTTTCGGCCGCTTTTTCCTTATTCCCCTGCTGGACCATAAACTTCACCGAGGCGAGGGTATTATACAGAAAATGAGGATTGATCTGCTGCTGCAGCGCTTCCAGCTCCGCGTTGCGCTGCTGCTTCTGCGTTTCCACCAGCTTGTCGACATACTCATTCAGCTCGTCAATCATGGCGTTAAAAGCGAAGCCCAGCTGTCTGGTCTCGTAGCTGCCGTCCACCTTCACGTGGCGGTCGAACTCGTATTTGGAGATCGTGGAGATCTGCTTCACAAGCCGGGTCAGCGATTTGGTCAGCCGCCTTGAGATAATGAACACGATAATAACCGCCGCGGCCACAATCGCCATGACGATAAGCGTAATCTGCCGCGTATCGGTTAACTGTCCCAGAACTTTCTTTTTGTCAATCACATTGACCATGTACAAATCTAATCCGGCAATATACTCGGACAAAAGAAGATGGTCCTTGCCCATTATGTCGGCATTCCTGTAATCCAGGCCCTTCTCGTCGATCTCTTTCGCATACTGAAGAAGATCCGGCGAACGCTGCCCGATCCAGTCATTGCGGTTGGAGGATACAATCGTGCCCCGGCTGTCAATAACCGCCACATCATTGCCAAGACTCGTATTGCTGTCATAAAACCGGGCGAAATAAGGCTCGCGCACGGCAAAATAGACCATGCCGTAGACCGTCCCGCTGCGGTCGACCAAAGCCTTGGATGCTACTATCGTAGGCTCGATGCCGGGCGTACCGGAGGTTTCGGCGTCGTCATAGGAATACATCAGCCTGCGAGGCTCCGCAAGAGAACGCTTGGTTATGGGATGATTCGCAAGCGCGTCATCCGGCACGGGCCAATACGAACGGTCCGTCGAATAACGGCGGCCGTTCACGCCTGTGACCGTGATGCCCACCTCATAAGCATCCACGCTGGACCGGATCTTGTTCATCTGCTGCCCCATTTGAAAATAACTGCCTACCATAACGTTCGATTCTCCGCTGCCTTCGGTCAGAAACTGCTTGATCGTGCCGCTCTGCGAGATTTTATTTGCCGTCAGCACAAGCGAATAATTAAAGGAGTCCATGCCGGTTCTGATCTGCGCGATAATCTTCGAATTGGTAATGCTGAAGGTCTCCATAAACACGCGGCTGGACACGTTCATCGTTGTCCAGGTTGCCGTAATCGAAACGGCCACAATGCTTACGACCATAATAATGAACATTTTCACGAAAAGGCCGTTATATTTGAATCGGTCGAGTATTTTGCTCAAAGCTATCACTCACTCATCTCAGGTTTTGTTGCCGGTAGCGGCTTGGCGACAGTCCGGTATGCTTCTTGAACACTTTGCAGAAATAGCTGTGATCCGAATAGCCGACCATCCCGCTGATCTCCGAGATCGAAGCTTCCCCTGCCCGCAGCAGCTCCGATGCTTTCTCCAGTCTCACCCTATGCAAATAATCGACAAAGCCCTCGTTATGATGGGTAGAGAAATAGCTCGACAAATAGGAAGGGTTAAAATGAAAATGCTTCGCCATCTCCGTCAAATTGAGAGATTCGGCATAATGCTCGTGAATATAATCCAGCAGCCGCTTCATGTTGGCATTGCCGGACTGCTCGGCTTTTTCGGCAATGCACAGCTTCGCTTCCCCGATAAACGCGGTCAGCAGCTCTGCCGCCGCATTTGCGTTCCGCGATTCCTCGATAGCCTTGAAGTAGTAATATTTCTTCGTCTCCAGCTGCTGCGTGCCGTAGTTCATATTGCCCAGCAGAACGGTAATGTTGAAAATAACATTGCTCAGAAACGACTTGAACTCAAAGACATCCGTCGTATAGTTTGTTTTGAACGCTTCCAGATGATCCAGCAAATAGTCAAACGCCGTATCGAACCGTTCCCGCTTGAACGATTCCGTAAAGCTGTTCAGGTTAAACGGTTCTGCCGCCTGCACGGATTCCGGGAACTCATGGAACAATAGCAGATGCTTGTCCGGGAAGTAAAAGGCGTAATCCATCATTTTCAGCAGACTAGCCTTATAAGACTGCTCCAATTCGGTTATGGCCGAGAAAGGCTCGCTGACCACAACCGCCACATCCAGCTCCGGCTGATTGATCAGGCTCGCCATCGTTCTGCCCCAATAGGGCAGCAAGCTCAGCATGGTGTAATCCAGATTAAGAAGCAGCAGAATCATAGGCGGTTCGGCCTTTAGAACGTGGTAGACCAGCTGACCGGCATGAAGCGCCTGTTTGTCCAGCTCGCCTTGCATCGTCAGCCGGATGGCATTCACCTGCTCCTTCGTTACCGTCATTCCGCGCAAGTCGACGCCAAGAAGGCAGAAGGCGCTATGCGGAAAATAATCTCCCAGCTCCGCTTCAAGCTGCTTGGCATCCATCTCGTAGCCGGATAGCAGCTTCTCCAGCACCGAATCGATTGTAGGCCCCTGATTCGCGGATTGCTCGTCCCTTTGCAAGGACGGAATTTTATCCGCCACGGCTTTCAGCACGTTCAGCATGTGGCCGGTATCAAGCTTGGGCTTTAATATATAATCGCGTACGCCGCTTTGAAAGGTGGAACGTACGTAATCGAAATCTCCAAAGCTGCTTAAGACAATGACTTCAATATCCGGGTATTGCAGCTTGATCTGCCGGGTCAGCTCTTCGCCGTCCATAATGGGCATAACAAGATCCGTCAGCACGATATGAGGCCGCAGCTCCGCGATCAGCTCAAGCGCTTCTTTGCCGTTCGAAGCCTCCCCCACGATCTGAAAGCCTTCCTGCTCCCAGTTCATGTAATGCTTGATCCCTTGCCGGATCAGAGCTTCGTCGTCCACGATCAGCAGCTTGCAGTAGTTTGACATGGTGTACCTCCTCAAAAGAATTGCCGCATGCTTTTTGTGGCAATTCTTACTTCGTAAGCATGGTTCTGCACTTACATATGTAAAGTACATTATAACCGATAAAGCGAGCCCATTTCTCACCTTTCTGAGCCGGCTGTCCTTGTTACATTTTGGCGAATTATTTGGAAGTTTGCTAGAATCGGGCAACTTTTGGTTCACATATCCGGGGAGGACTTGAATATATTGAATAACAAACCCAAAAAACTGTGCAAGGAGGTGCTCCGAAAATGGGTTCAGCAGAAGATAGACTGTTTGTTGTATCTCAGGAGGATTGGTCGCTGCATCGTAAAGGCTACCAGGATCAAGCCAGGCACCAGCAGAAGGTCCGGGAAGCCATTAAGCAAAACTTGCCCGACCTCGTGTCCGAAGAAAGCATTGTCATGTCTGACGGCAAGCAAGTAATCAAAGTGCCGATTCGGAGCCTTGACGAATTCCGATTTGTGTATAACTACAATAAAAATAAACATGTAGGTCAAGGAGACGGAGACAGCCAGGTCGGCGACGTGTTAGGCGTCGATCCGCAAGCGGCCAAAGGGCCCGGCAAGGGCGAAGGCGCTGGCGATCAGCCCGGCGAGGATGTGATCGAAGCGGAGATCAGCTTGGCCGAGCTGGAGAGCATGCTGTTCGAGGAATTAGAGCTGCCGTTCCTTCGCCAGAAGGATAAGGATCAGCTCGAGACGAAGGAAATCCGGTTCAACGATATCCGGAAAAAAGGCATCATGTCCAACATCGACAAGAAGCGAACGATCATGGAAAACCTGCGGCGCAACGCAACCTCCGGTACGCCGGGCATCCACGGCATCTCGCCGGATGATCTTCGCTACAAGACCTGGGAAGAGATTGTGCGTCCGCAATCCAATGCCGTTATCCTCGCGATGATGGATACGTCAGGCTCCATGGGCTCCTTCGAGAAATACGTAGCCCGTTCGTTCTTCTTCTGGATGACCCGCTTCCTGCGGCATCAATACGAGAAAGTCGAAATCGTATTCATCGCCCATCACACCGAAGCGAAGGAAGTGACCGAAGAAGAATTTTTCACCCGCGGCGAAAGCGGCGGCACGATCTGCTCCTCCGCCTACATCAAGGCGCTCGAGATTATCGACAGCCGGTTCTCGCCAAGCATGTACAACATCTATCCGTTTCACTTCTCCGACGGCGACAACCTGACCAGCGACAACGAGCGCTGCGTCAAGCTGATCGGCGAGCTGCTCAAGCGCTCCAACTTATTCGGCTACGGCGAAGTGAACCAGTACAACCGCTCGAGTACGCTTATGTCCGCGTATAAGCATATTAATATGCAGCATTTCATGTACTACGTCATTCGCGAGAAAGGCGAAGTGTATAACGCCCTCAAGTCTTTCTTCCGCAAGCGGGAAGGCGTTGTAGGGTAAAAAGAAGCCGGTCGTCCAGGGGACGGCCGGTTTTTCTCATTTTTTTACTTTTCTCCTTAACGTATAGAGATACGCCATCCAAACCATGCATAGGAGGATCTGTACGATTGTGATTGCCGCATTAGGCGAAATGAATATTAGTGATGACACTAAGAGAAGCAAAAGCAAAGCGCCATACAGCGTAACCGAAGGCTTGCCTTTATGCTGCACACTCTTTTGAATCAACAATGTCGCCGAAATTAAAGCAAATCCCTCGACCCATGCGATTATTACGCATATAAATCCTGGTATTTGTGATTGTTGTATTCTAAAAAACAATAGAACGGTTAAAGCTGATGAGAAAATATAAAAGATTAGATTCTTCATTCTTCGTTACCTCATTTTAGACTATTCTTGATGTTGTTACTTCCGTAAACTTCTTTTTAAATATCCTCTGTGAACGATTATGCCGCAAGTCCGAATTTGAACAGAATCATATACTTTATGATTAATCTTTAGCAATAATAAAATAATAATAAACAACACTAATTTATTGTAAAACGATAAATCATATGATAAAATCATGTTGTCCTTAAATAAGTGAGGTGTTTTAAATGAATGTTGAACGAGTTTCAACCACTTTCTTAAAGGTAATTATTATTCTGTTTGGAATTGCCCTGCTTGCCGTGTGTATATTTTTGTTGCCTGAAGCAGCTATAAGAGACGCGATAGAGCGTCCAGGTGATTATTCGCTCTATCCACTTTTGGTATGCGCATATGGTATATGTATTACGTTTTTTGTAGCGTTGTATCAAGTATTTAAACTTTTAACCTATATCGAAAAGAACAATGCTTTCTCTGAGTTATCTCTTCAATCTTTGAAGACAATAAAAAAATGCGCTTTTACTGTCATTTTCTTCATTTTGTTAGCAATAGTTTATTTAAGGGTCCATGCTCAATTCACAGGTGATGATGCAGCAGGTCCAATAGCTCTAGGTCTAATGGGGGTTTTAGCAACAAGTATTATCGCAGCCATTGCGGACGCACTTCAAAAGCCATTAAAAAATGCCCCAGATATAAAGCCAAAAAATGAATAATTAACGGATATGTAATCGATCCCTCATTCGCTCACACATTATTCTCAGGTAATTCCTCTTCGATTGGCTCTCTAACCAAATGCTTCTTCTTTACTTTGCAAACGCCATGCCTTTTATAATTTTTAACGGCTTCATTTAATGAGAGCTTGTTGGCTCCGATGCTTATATGAGGCCTTTCATGCGCTATTAGATCATATTGCCAAAAACAAACATCGCAAATTTCTACGATGACTTCATCATCGCTGCGGATTGTGAAGTATCCGCAGCAAGGACACTGTATATTATTTCCTGAGGCTGACCTTACAATTTGGGCTTGAACTCGCTTCTGTTTATCCCGCCAATTCATATTCCCAAAAATGATCCCCATTGCCGCGTCGGCAAAACAGTCGTAATAGTCGAATTCTCTATGAAACAAATAATAGGCAGCTAACATAAAAGCTAGATAATAGAGTTCACCCTCTACTGCTCTCCGGAAAAGAAATGCGTACTTTATTCGCTTCACCTCATTAGCACTCAACTGCATCCCTCCAGGGACAATTAAATGAAATACATCCTATATGAGGATATTATACAAAAAGATGAATAAGGATGACCGATCAAAGAGTGTTTATCATACTTGTTATTTTTTTATATGAACACCTACACCGTAGCTGCTCTCTCCATTTCCTATCTTCCAGTCATATTCTCCTTCAATCAAGTCCCCAGGAAGTTCCCCAACTGTTTGCCACTCTCCCTCATTCACCGGTGCATTCTGCTTCCATATAACCTGATTTCCCTTTAATAGGGATATCTCAACCTGATCAGCTCGAGCACCATGTCCAAGAACGGTGAATGGAGAACCTAATTTCAACTCGGAAGGTACCTCATAAGGTAATACATCTGGAAGCCATTTGGAATGATCTTTTGATACAAACTGAAAAAGCTTTTCGGATTCGGCGAAATATTCTCCTTTAACGGGATCAGATATCCAAATTGAATTTTGAACAGTGGTACAAGAGGTCTCCGTGTTCCCATTACCCTGCTTCGTGGCTGTACAATGCCATGCGGGTCTAATTTGCAGGATATCATGGTTCTTGAATTCTATATTGACAGCCATGCTGCGCTCCATTAGCGGTGACGTCATTTCTTTGCCGTCGATTTGTTTCGCTTCTGCTATCCATTGCAATAACTTCGCAATCCGTACATGATCTTTGGATCCTATAAGCGGTTTGCTTACGTACTGGGAAGGAATCGGCCATGACATATACACCCAGCCAACATCTCCAGCATACAGCTTATTATCAGTACGTAAAGTACCTGTATCTTGAATGGCAGGGGTATGAGCCTCAAATTCGTTGCCTTGCAGGATAAGCAGCATAACCGTCACTAGTAAAAAACAAATGAGCACTATTTTTTTCACAGTGAAGACCTCCTATTGTCCCTTCTATTCTCACAAAGTTTATTTAGAAATCTTACCATATTTTTCTTTCTGAAATTAGAATTAAATGACACTAGCTTCAATTGTCATATTCGTGTCAATTTCCCGGGTAATTTATCGAATTGCGAATTTTTAATCTTATACTACATACGTTCGCCTATACGCGCTGTTAGTCGGCTTCATACGTTATAGCGTAGCTGCCTAAAAATGGACTTAAAACTTTAAGTATAGCCATTAACTCATAGGGAGATGGATACGTGAAGGCCAAGACACAGCTAACGGGGCGAGTTATTTTCAAGGGTGACCCCGGTTACGAGACCGCTCGAAAGAACTGGGATCCACATACGGACCGGTTTCCCAAAGTATTTGTATTTGCGAAAAAAACGCGTGATGTAGCAAATGCGATCAAATGGGCACGGGAGCATAAGGTGCCTATTCGTCCAAGAAGCGGCAGGCATGCGCTAGAAACTAACCTGTCACAAGTAAACGGCTGACTTGTCATCGATACAAGCGAACTGAAGAAGATTACGTTGAATAAAAAAAGCAATACCGCCGTTGTCGAGACCGGTAACCGCGTCGGAAGAATCGTAGATACGCTTGCGCGGCAAGGCTACATGGCGCCATTTGGCGACAGCCCTTCTGTCGGCATCGGCGGAATTACCCCGGGAGGCGGGATTGGTCCGTTGCAGCGTACGACCGGACTTATCAGCGACAACCTGCTTGCTCTGGAAATGGTCGATGCCAAGGGCAGAGTCATCCGCGCAAGCAAGAAACGCAATGCCGATCTGCTCTGGGCTTCACAAGGCGGCGGTGGCGGCAATTTCGGGGTATATACCAAATATAAATTCAAAGTGAGACGCGCTCCGGTTCGGGCAACCGTATTCAGCATCACCTGGCCATGGGAGCAGTTCGAGGAAGTCGTCAAAGCCTGGCAGAGATGGGCTCCTTTCACCAGCACCAAGCTGGGCAGCGAATTATCCGTCGGTCCGAAAAAAGGCGGAAATGTCAGCATGCTGGGGGTCTATCTGGGCTGCAAAAAGAAAGCCCTTAAATTTTTACAGCCTATCTTAAGTGTCGGAACGACAACCAAGAAGGACATCCGGTCTCTTCCCTGGCCGCAAGCAACCAAGTTTTTGCTGGCTCCGGATCCCATCCTTCCTCAAAAGTTCAGCAACCAGTTCTCCAGCGGCTTCGGCAGACGTCCGTTCCCGGACAAGGCTTTTAAATATATGCGCGAGTTCCTGGAAAAGGCCGAGGGCGGAACGCCGGCCGGCTTCTACTTCCTTAACTGGGGAGGAGCGATTAGAAAAATTGCGCCTCGAGCTACCGCCTTCTATTGGCGTGATCCGCAATATTACGTGGAATGGAACAGCTCATGGGTAAAACCGTCCCATGCGGCTAAAAATATTGCCCTGGCTCGCAATACGAGGAAGAAGCTGCAGCCGTTTATCGTAGGCTCTTATATCAACGTGCCTGACCAAGGCATTAAATGCTCCGGCCCGGTCTATTATGGCAAAAACTACGCGAGACTGCGCAGAGTTAAGGCCAAATACGATCCACAAAACGTGTTTAACAACCCTCAAAGCATTCCTCCGGCAAAATAAAAAAACAGCGGCGGTCTATTCGGACCACCGCTGTTTTTTGTGCCTTATTATAATAATGAAAACCTTATTTGTTGTTACCCTCTTTGCCGTGAACCTTTGTATTCTTTGGTTCTACCGTAATGCTGACTACTGCTGGTGCCGATGTAAGCGTCCCGTCACTTACCGTGAAGGTAAAGCTGTCCGTACCTGTAAAACCGGCTGACGGCTTGTACTTGTAAGCCCCTGATGCCGCGTCAAGCTTTACCTTGCCATGTTCCGGCTGTGTTGCTATGGCAAAAGACAGCGTTGTTCCGGCGTCCTCATCCGTTCCGCTTAACGTGCCTCTTAAAGCTTTGCCCTTCTTGGTTACTCCGCTTGCTGCAATTGCCGTTGGCGCATGATTCGCAGGATTAACCTTGATCGTTACCGTTGCGGGCGCCGACGTACTGGTTCCATCGCTTACCGCAAATGCGAAGCTGTCCATGCCGATATAGCCAGCTTCAGGCGTGTAGGTAAAAGCGCCCGTTGAGGCATTTATGAATAGAGTGCCGTGCGTTGGGGCTGATATTTGAATAAACGTTAGATCATCTCCATCAGGATCCGTTCCATTTAGCACGCTGCTGAGTACAGTCTCCTGATTCACTTCCGCCTCTGCAGGTTTTGCTGCCGGCGCATCGTTTAAGGGGGTTACCGTAATCGTAATGGTCGCAGGTGCGGAGTATGACTCTCCGTCATAAACGATGACAATAAAGCTATCCGTACCGCTGTATCCCGGATTTGGCGTATAAACGAATTCGCCTGTAGAACTGTTAATAGATAGAGCGCCATTAACGGGGGCTGCCGGTATGGAATAGGTCAAAGGATCTCCCGCATCCTTATCAAATCCGATCAGCTTGGCGATTATGCTTAAATCTTCAAGCGTAGTATAAGACTTAGGATTTATCCACGGCGTATCATTAACATTGGTTATTGTAATCGTAACCGTCGCTGCGGTAGATTTTGTAGTACCGTCATCGGCTTTGAAATAAAAATTATCGCTGCCGCTATAATCCGGCGCCGGTTTGTAGGTGTAAGTACCATCCGGGTTAATTTCAACAGACCCGTGTGCCGGACCTCTTGCCAATGCAAACGTTAAGGGATCACCGTCCGGGTCAGTTCCGGTCACACGGCCTTCCAATGTAGTATCTTCCATCATCGTTTCGCTAGCCGCTGTTGCGGTTGGCGCATGGTTGACACCTGATTCTTGCGTTGCCGTCTCGGCCGCAAATGCGTTATTGCTTTGTACCGTGAAACCTCCCGAGAGCAATAAGGTACCGCATGCGAACAAATAAGCCAATCTCCGGAATTTCATTATATTCCTTCCACTCCTCTCCAAACTCTCATTATTCTAGAAGATTATACCATTTGCTTCGTAGGCCCATGGCCGCAATTCATTGATTCAGCAGACGCAAAAAAAGCAGCCTCGCGGCTGCTTCAGCTGAACTATGTCCTCGCTGTTCTTGTGTGCTAGACACTTTTACCTAAAACTCAACTCCCCGAACCTTGGAATAAATCATTGTATCCCGCAGCGAACCGTCGGCAGCGCGTTTCTCGCTGCGTAAAATTCCTTCAAGCGTAAACCCTGACCGTTCGGCTACATTTGCACTCCGTATATTGCGTGCATCGCAACGAATCTCAATCCGGTTAGCCTCCAGTTCCTGAATCGCGAAATTCGTAATCGCCTCAACCGCCTCCGTAATGTAACCTTGCCCTTCATAAGATGTCCTTACCCAATAGCCGGTTTCGAAATTACGTGCCTGCCAATCGATACGGTGCAGTCCGCTGCTGCCGACTAATCGACCTGTCTCTTTATGAAAGAGAAGAAGGCGAAGGTCGGTTCGTTCCAAAAACTCAAGCCTGGACTGTCTTACATTAATCTCGGACTCTTCTATCGTAGGAATTTTGTTCGCCCAAGGCATCCACGGACGCAGCCCTTCGATGCTTTCAATTATTGCCTCATTTACCGCCGCCCCGTCTCCGTATAAAGGGGCGCGAATGATAAGACGCTCGCTTTCAAAGCTCTCGGGAATCGTCATCAAAATTGGATTCATACCGGTAAGACTCATCGTTTCAGCCTCTTTCTTCTATATACTAGCTTCTAACCTCAATCCGCCCTTTGAAAAACAGCTCGGATGCCTCCGTCCCATCCAGCTCGCCGTCCAGGATCCGCTTCACGTCCTCCAGCGTTTCGTAAAGGGAAAGCCATTCGCCGGCCGTATTCGTATAGGGCTCTGAGACAAAAAACGGCTGGGCCAGATAAGACTCCAGTCTCTCTCCCCTTTTGTATAACTGGGCATCTGACTCCGCTATCTTATCAAGTCCATGCGTGGTTACTATCAATCTCAGCTCTCTATAACGCCGAAGCATCTTGCGCGCGCGTTGCTGCAACGCAAGATGCGCCGCATCCAAATAATTGCTCTCCGAAATAGTCGAGGTGGAGGTGATAGGATCGATGGCGGGATAAATGCCGCGGCTGATTAAATCCGAATCGAATCTCCATAACGTATCGAGCGGTCCGTAAGCTTCGGCAGCCGATTCATCGGCAACGGCGCAAGCCATATCCACCAATGCGACCGTGATCGGTCTTGCTCCCGCTTCCTTCAAGCTCTCCTTGAGCGAAAAAAGCTCACCGCTTAATACGGTGCTGCGGTCAACGCCCAGCAAAACATCCTTCTCCTCGCGAAGCTTAACGATCTGTTTGTATAGGTCATCTCTAGTTGCAAGCACGTATTCGGATTGTTCTTTGACATGATTGATTCCCGGAGCATCGGTACCCGGATCCCAGAAAATGGTCGTATATCCCCGTTTGTTCATCCGCTGCATAAACTCGGCCAGCAGCACAAGCTGCCCCATATTGGGCCGGGCCACAAAACCAACCGTTCCTCCCCGCACCACCGGTGCGAGCAAATCCAGCGCTTTGATTCCGGTTTCGATCATCCTCATCCCGCTCCCTCTAATAATAAGTTCATCAAGACTGCATCCTGCCAATGCGGCTAAAGCAACCAAAGTGCGGACCTCCGCGCGGCCAACGGGAATTTTCCCCGTACAGAGATTGGAGACGGTTGCTGCCCGAAGACCAGCTGTCCGTGCCGCAGAGGTAAGGTTGGGTACGCGGCGGCGCAATAGCGGAACGTTAAGCTGTAACTCTTCCTCCATTTTTTAGCACCTCCTTACTTTATATCGTAATCATAATTACTCTAAAACGCAACGATTAATTGTAAAATAATGTGAACGCCGAATGAACAACGCAATCTATCTCCTTCCTATTTTTAACAAGAAATTTGTCATTTTTTATGCTACGATATGGTTTGAATTGGGAGACTAACTCTAGTATTGGAGGCGCTTTCGGAGATGAGTCAAGAACAAGTAGCTGAAGGGTATTTTGGAGAATTTGGCGGCAGCTTTGTCCCGCCTGAGCTGAAGGAAGTATTGGACTACTTAAGCGCGCAATTCAACAAGTTCAAGGATGATCCGGAATTTAAGGAAGAATTGGACTACTATTTGAAGGAATATGTCGGCCGCGAAAATCCGCTGACTTACGCCGAGCAGCTGACGAACGCCTGGGGCGGCGCAAAAATCTACCTGAAGCGCGAGGACTTGAATCATACCGGCGCTCACAAAATCAATAACGTAGTCGGCCAGATCCTGCTCGCCAAACGAATGGGCGCCAAGCGCGTCATTGCCGAGACCGGTGCCGGCCAGCACGGCGTTGCAACGGCAACGGCTTGCGCGATGTTTAATATGGACTGCGTCATCTATATGGGCGCGGAGGACACGCGCCGTCAGGCGCTTAACGTATTCCGGATGGAGCTCCTTGGCGCTACCGTCGTACCGGTAGACAAAGGGCAAGGCCACCTGAAGGATGCCGTTGACGAAGCGCTGAACGATCTGGTAGCCAACTATAAGAACACCTTCTACCTTCTGGGTTCGGCCGTAGGCCCGCATCCATTCCCAACCATGGTCAAGCACTTCCAATCGATCATCAGCGAAGAGTCGAAGCGTCAGATTCTGGCCAAAGAAGGCCGTCTTCCGGATGCCGTGATCGCCTGCGCCGGCGGCGGCAGCAACGCGATTGGCGCTTTCGCCCACTACATCGACGAGCCATCCGTACGCCTGATCGGCGTTGAACCGGATCAAGCGCCAACCTTGACCGAAGGCGTACCTGGCATCATCCACGGCTTCAAATGCCTTGTGCTGCTTGATGAGGAGGGCAATCCAAGAAAAACGTACTCTATCGCGGCAGGCCTCGATTATCCGGGTATCGGACCGGAGCACAGCCATCTGAAGGTCAGCGGCCGCGCGGAATACGTTACGGTAAGCAACGAGGAAGTTCTGGCAGCGTTCCAGGAGCTGTCCCGCACGGAAGGCATTATCCCTGCGCTTGAGAGCGCCCATGCGGTTGCCCACGCGAAAAAGCTCGCTCCAACGATGAACAAGGACGAGATCATTATTATCAATCTGTCCGGCCGAGGCGATAAAGACGTGGAGCAGGTGTTCCACATGCTTCATAAATAGCGTAAGACTGCAGCTTCCGTCCTTTGGGCGGGGCTGCCTTTTTTTTGCCTGCCCGGAAGCGTATACTTGGGTTAGGCTTTAATAGTCTAGCGGTTACGGAGATGTTTGCGTGATAATTTCTTTTTGGGAGGTACATAAAACGTATGAGTTATGAAACGTATTTTTCGGAACGTAGAGAGCAGCAGCTGGAGGAGCTTAAAGAATTTTTGAGAATTCCAAGCATTTCGGCGCTGTCTGAGCATAAGCAGGACATGATCAAGGCTGCCGAGTGGGTAGCAGGCAAGCTTGCGTCAGCTGGCCTTGAGAACGTGAAGATTCATCAGACGGCCGGGCATCCGATTGTATATGCCGATCATCTTCATGCGCCGGGCAAACCAACGGTCCTGGTCTACGGCCACTATGACGTACAGCCGGTCGATCCGCTTCATCTGTGGGAGACGCCGCCGTTCGAACCGACGGAACGGGGCGGCAAGCTGTACGCTCGCGGGGCTACGGACGATAAAGGTCAGGTGTTCCTGCATATCAAAGCCGTTGAAGCCTTGCTCAAGCAGGAACAGCAGCTCCCGGTTAACGTGAAGTTCTGCATTGAAGGCGAAGAAGAGATTTCAAGCCCTAACCTGCTGACCTTCTTGAACGAGAAGCAAGAGCTGCTCGCAACCGATGCCGTGCTGATCTCGGATACTTCCCTTATTGAGAAAGGCAAACCGGCCATCTCTACCGGTCTGCGCGGTCTTTGCTCGCTTGAGTTGACCATTAACGCTTCGAACACGGACCTGCACTCGGGTACCTACGGCGGCGGCGTTCCCAACGCGCTTCATGCCATGGTTGAACTGCTCGCTTCGCTTCATGACAAGCATGGCCGCATTACGGTGGAAGGCTTCTACGAAGGAGTTCCCGAACTGACGGCAGCCCTTCATGAAGAGTTCGAAAAACAGCAATTCAATGAAGAGCAGCTGAAGAAAACGCTTGGACTAAGCACGCTGTACGGAGAAGAAGGTTTTACGTTCGTAGAGCGCACGGGCGCCCGTCCAACGCTGGAGCTGAACGGCGTATGGGGCGGCTTCCAAGGCGAAGGCACCAAGACGGTTATTCCGAAGGAAGCGCATGCGAAGATTACCTGCCGCCTGGTTGGCCAGCAGGATCCTCAGCGCATTCTGGATGCCATCATCGCGCATCTTCATGCAAACGTGCAAGCCGGAGTTACGTTAACCGTGAAGCCGGGCGAAAAAGCTCGCGCCTTCGATATGGATCCGTCGATCCCGCTTCTGCAAACGGCGGCCGACGCCTATGAAGCCGTATACGGCACACGCGCATTGTTTACGAAAGACGGCGGTTCGATCCCGATTGTCGAGACCTTCTCCCGCCAGCTGTCGGCGCCTGTGATCATGATGGGCTTTGGCCTGCCGGACGAGAATCTTCATGCTCCCAACGAGCATTTCAACCTCGAGAACTTCGACAAAGGGCTGCTGACGATCGTGGAGTTTTTGAAAAGAGTTTAATTAGTCTCTCTCTGGTTATGTAACCGGAAGACTAACTTCACTTCTAGATTGCACGAAGTGCAGGATATTTCACTGAATAGGCCTTTATTGGTCGCTTTTGCCTTCATATCCTGCATTCTGTGCAGGATATCGCCGGCTAATGGGTTTAACAGCATCCTTATGCTGTAAATAGTGCAATGCCGTAGGCTATAACACAAAAGAGGCAGCCCATTTTTAGGGCTGCCTTTTCAATATTTAAAACGCCGGAAGCGCGATATCGCTGTAATTGTCCTCGAGGAACTTTTTTACCTCCGGGCCGGTCATCCGCTCTGCCAGCTTCTGAATCGCCGGGGAGTTTACGTTGTCCTCGCGAGCGACCAAGGTAATCACGAAGTCGGATTCGCTGCCTTCTTTGATTAATGCGTCCTTCTTGGGAGTCAGACCAAGCGGCTTCGCGTAAGCCGGCGTCATGAGCACCATGTCGACGTCATCGATGACGCGGGCCAGCATCAGCAGATCCACTTCCTTGAACTTAAACTTATGCGGGTTATCGACGATGTCGGCTTGAGTGGCCTTGATGCCAACGCCTTCTTTCAGCTTGAGCAGGCCGTTTTTCTCCATCATGACAAGCGAACGTCCGATATTGGACGGGTCGTTTGCAATCGCGATCGTTGCGCCGTCGGGAAGATCCTCGATTTTTTTATATTTTTTCGAGTAGCCGCCGTATACCGCATTATAGATCGCTTTGACCGGTACCAGATTCGCCTTGTTGGTTGCGTTGAAATCGTTCATGTAGGGTACGTGCTGGAAAAAATTCGCGTCTACTTCTTTATGCTGAAGCGCCGTGTTCGGCTGTACGTTGTCCGACAGCGTTACAATCTCCAGGTTAATGCCATCCTGCTTCAAGAGCGGCTTCACCAGCTCCAGAATCTCGCTCATCGGCGGGATTAGGACCGCTACCTTGAGGTTCACTTCCTGTCCGGCTTTCCCTTCGTTTGCCGCCTGATCGTCCTGCTTGTCCGGCTTATTATTTTGACCGCATCCCGCGACAATCGCCATAAAGAGCGCGAGCATGACGAGCCCGATTAGTTTACTTCTCACAATCCATTCCTCCCGTTTATATCCGGCTGGCTTTATTATCTCTCTCTGCCAAATTTGACAGTCAGCCGCCTGTAAGACCCAAGTCTAAGCGAGTCCCATTCATAAATCAATCTAGAGATTCGCTCGCACTGTTCGCAATTTGGAATATGAAATATAATTAAATAAAAACAGCTTCGAAAGCTCACGCTTCGTCTCGGGCAGGCTTGGAAGGGAGGAACCCGCAATGTCATTTACTGCGCAAGAAATCGAATTATTAAACCGCCAGCTCCCGGTTTGGGTAGAGGCGAGCAAGGTCCGTTCCGCCTACGGCAAGACGGCTTCCTATATTCCGGAGCTGGCCAAAGCTCCGCAGCATGCGCTTGGCATCCACATGATCGATACGAACGGGCATGCAGTTTCGGCTGGCGACTGCGGGCTCTCTTTTACGATGCAGAGTATCTCCAAAGTATTTACGCTAATTCTCGCCTTAATGGACAACGGAGAGGAAGCCGTCTTCCAAAAGGTCGGCATGGAGCCGACCGGCGACAACTTCAACTCCATGCTCAAGCTGGAGCTTGTCCGTCCCGGTATCCCGTTTAACCCTCTAATTAACGCCGGCGCTATTGCTATCTCTTCCTTGATTAACGGCCGGAATTCGGCTGAGAAATCCGCACGCGTTTTGTCCTTTTTCCAAGCCCTTGCAAGCAATGATACGTTAACGTACGACATGGAGGTATATAAATCGGAATCGGATACCGCCAATCTGAACCGGTCAATGGCCTATCTGCTGAAAGATAACGGCGTTCTGGAGGGGCAAGTCGAGGACGTGCTGGATGTTTACTTCCGTCATTGCTCGATTCAGGTGACATGCAGCGACTTGGCCCGGATGGCGCTGGTCCTTGCAAACAACGGAACCGATCCGGTAACCGGTGCCTCCCTGATCCCCCGCCGGTATGTGCAGATCGCGAAGACCTTTATGATTACATGCGGGATGTACAATGCGTCGGGCGAATTCGCCATCCAGGTAGGGCTTCCGGCAAAAAGCGGCGTATCCGGCGGAATCCTCACGATGGTGCCGGGAAGGCTTGGCATCGGGGTAATTGGTCCGGCTCTTAATTCCAAAGGCAACAGCATCGCGGGCGTCCATCTGCTTGAGACCCTGTCGCGCGAACTGGATTGGAGCTTGTTCTAAAGCGTTTGGAAAAGTTCACAGCGAATAAGACCCTCCGAAGCCGGTCAGGGTCTTATTTGGGAGGCAGCGCATTTTCACTGTTTCTGCCTATACCTCACGTATATCCCTTGTGTCCTTAGTTATTGATTAACCAGCACTTCCGGCACGTCTCCGGCACCTTCCTGCTCACTTAAAGTCCCTAAAGGGCCTTAAGTACCTCGTAGTGCTGCTTTTCAGCAAGCTTAAGGCTCCCCTAGGGACTTTAAGCAAAAAATAAAAGAGGTGCGCGAAGCCCCGAGTACCAGACTCGGCAGGCTCCGCACACCTCCACCCTACTTAAAGCTCCCGCATGAATTCGTCAATGTCTTTATCCGCTTTGGATTGATTACACTCGTTGCAGGCGCATACGCAATTATCCGGCGTCGTATGGCCGCCCTTTGCCCGCGGCAGCATATGGTCGATGGTATCGCCGTATTGTCCGCAGAAATGGCAGGTGTAATTATCCCTTGTCAGGATGTAGATCCGGAAATCCTTATTGCTGAACAAGCGCCGAATCGTGGTTCGGTTCACAATAACGGCGGCCTTCTCCTTCACGAGCGTTACCGCAAGCTCCAGATCAATCTCCTGATGCCAGCGCCGTCCTTTATCGGTCTTGCCGCGCATCCAGACCGTCCCTTTGCGCGTCGTCCGCAGCAGAGTGGCATCCGTCGGCGAATAATTCGCCGGAAGCGGACTCGGACGGTATTTCCCGCCAGCTCCGGCAGTCCGTGCCGGAGCTTTGGACGGTCTAGGCCGCTTTGGCGCTGCGGCAGGAGCTGCTGCCGCATCAGGCTCAGCAACCGGCACGGCAGCAGGCTCAGCCTGGTTTGCCGGCAAGGCGGCAACCGCCGCGGGCACAACCAGTGGCGCGGCAGCCACATCCTTATGTTTTGCAATAGATACCATAACCGGAGCGGTAATCCGGCCTCTTGTCTTGCGGCAGCTGCGGCAGGCGCCGCGCCGCGAAGCCGGTCCCGAACGTCTGCCCGTGCGGCGGAGAAAATCCGTCACCGGCTTTTGCTCCAGGCAATGCACGCATTGCTTATATTGAGTCGTTTGCAAGTTATCGGTCATCGGTAGTGCCGGGTGTTCTAGCACCCGTCTTTCACCCCATTACCCTTTATAATTACAGCTTCATCCGATAGATCGGTTTATTCTCCAGTCCGCGGACAACAGGCGTCCATGGCTCGCTTTCCGGAGTTGTTTGCAGGGCATCCTCGACCATTTGCAGCTTGGCGTCCATCGCATCGATATGATGCAGCGCCACGGCCTCCGCCGTTTGCGGCTGAACGGGACTCCCCCACTCTCCCAGATTATGATGAGACAGCACCATATGCTGCAATCCCAGCACTTTTTCCGAATCCAAATCAATATTGCAGCGGATGGCCGCCTCCGTAATCCATGTCGATGCCAGCGAAATATGTCCCATCAGCTTGCCCGAAAGGCTGTAGTCGGATACGATGCCAAGCTGCGCGATCATCTCCTCGGGCTTGGCGATATCATGAAGAATAATGCCTGCCTTCAGCAGATCGGCGTTCAGGAACGGGCGCTGCCTGCACAGAAATTCCCCGATCTCCAGCATTCTCGCCATATGGTAAGCAAGTCCGGCAAAATACGCATGATGATGCGTCTTGGCTGCCGGGTAATGCGTCAGCTTTTCCTCCACCTTCGTCACGCAATAAGTGACAATCGCCTTAATCTCCGTGTCTTGAATACTGTCCTTCGCTTTATGAATCGTATCGATAAGTTCATTCGAAGCAACCGGCGCCGAACGGATAAAATCCGTCAGCGTGATGCCGTCTGCCTCGCCGGCGGGGCGCATGCGCGAAATTTTGATCTGAAGCTTCTCGCGGTATAAATGGACATTCCCTTGAACCTTAACGAGGCCCATGGGGAAGAAGGTTTCTTTGTCCTGCGAAGAGACATCCCAGAACTTGGCCCCCAGCTGTCCGGTGCCGTCGGCAAGTACGATATCAAAATAATCCTTGGGCGTAGTTGCATTCGTCTGCTTTACTTCCAGCTCCTTAAGCAAATAGAAGCCGGTAAAATCGTCCTGATTGCGAAGATCTTTAATTTGCGTCATTCGTGTTCCTCTCTCCAGCTGCCCACAACAATTGCGCGTAAATGCCGTCGCTATGGGACACATGATGCTCCTATTATACTATGAAATTCCTCGTTGCGGCGCGATAAAAGAAAGAGGCTGTCCGCCGACTTCTTGTCGGATGGACAGCCTCTGCCTTTTTTTACTCCAACGCCGTCGCCGGCGCCGAAGCCGCCGGTTCTTCAGGAGCTCCGGCTTCGCCGTTATCCTTATGCGTCTCGACAAATTCATGAGCCGCAAAAAGAATGGCAGCCGCTTCCGCGCGGTTTACGATTTGCTGCGGGTGGAAATTTCCGTCGGCGTCAAGCGCTACGATCTTATACAGCAGTGCACGCTGGATCGTTCCCTGATAATCCACCGTGATATCCTTCTCGTCCTGGATGTTGATATACATCTTAACGAGCGGATATTGGCCGGTTTTCTCAAGGGCCTGAACGAGATAATGCGCGAACTCTTCTCTGGTCAGCGGTTTGTTCGGGTCGATGTCGGCCGGCAGATCGAGTCCGTTGTAGTGAGCGATGACGAAGCTTTCCGCGTACCAGGCGTCATTTTTCACATGGGTGAAAAAGCCCTCCGCGGTAGGAGCTTGTTTGAAATCAATGGCAGCCAGGCTTAACTGCATCGTCCGGACGATCAGCTCAATCCCTTGCGCTCCCGTGAGATTCTCTTCCGGATGGAACTCCGAAGAGGATACCCCTTTCACAATGCCAAGCTCCTGCAGAGCTTCGATTTGCGCGCGGCTGCTGGTGCCGGCGATGTCGGTAAAGCCGGAATCATCGGCCGCAAGCGCCTGCCCGGATAACGCTCCGAACAAGACGGCGGCGGAAATCGCCGCGGCAGTGATGCGTTTTTTCATATTCGTATGTCCTCCTTCATCCTCTAAGCTGCGATAATGAACAGCTGTTCAAAGTTATGGACGAAGGTCATGCGGGAAAGGTTGCTAAAAGCTGATTTCCTGCTCCGACTTTTTGTCCGCCGTCAGCTTCATATAGAGGTAAAGCAAGGCGAACCCGACCAGCCCGATTAATGCCATGCCCGCTCCCGTCCAATAGATGGACTTCGGCCCGATTTGCTGGAACAGATAACCGCCAAGAAATCCGGAGGCAATCCCCGATAAGCCGCCCCATGTCAAAGCATAAACCGCCTGCCCCGATGCCCGCAGCTCGCTGGGAACGATAAGCGCCGTCAGCTGCGTGCCGATATAGTAGAAGGCCCCAAACGTCAGACAATGCAGCGCCTGGATGAAAATAATCTGCTCCGCGTTGCCCGCTCCCGCCATCAGGAACCAGCGCAGCGCATACAGCAGGCTGACGAGAATCAGGCAGCTGACCATCGTCCGTGCATGCTTGGACAAGTACCGGTCAAAGAGCAGGAACACCGGAATTTCGAAGACGGAAGACAGAAAAGCCGACCAGCCCACCAGATCCGTGTGCCCGCCAAGCTCCGTCATATACAATCCGATAAACGTTGTGTTCATCGAGTTCGGAATCGAGATCAGAAGCCCGATTACGAGAAACACAAGAAACACCCTGTTGCCCAGCATCTGCCGGTAATTTACGCTCTGGGACGTCTTTGGAGAGGATCCTCTCGGCAGGGTAAAAGCGAACCCGATCGCGACCAGCATCATAACCGTATAAACCAGCCATAGCCGGCTGATGCCGATCTGCCCGAGAATCGGCCCCGTAACCAAAGCAAGTATCGCCCAGCCGCAGGAGCCCCATAACCGGAAAGCGCCAAACTTGTGGCGCGTCCCTTCGATACTGTTCAGGATCAGGCTGTTGCTCTGCGAGAACAACGGCATCTGGAAAAAGAAAAACAGCAGCATGCAGCCAAATATAAACGCGTAGGAATCGCTTAAAAATACGAGCTGCATCGCGGCAAGATTGCCAACCAGCATCAGAATGAGGATCAGCCGGATATTGCGGGTCCGGTCGCTCAAATACCCCCATAACGGATTGGCAATGAGCGACACGATGGGCCCGCCTGCCATAAGCGCCCCGATTTTGAGCGGATTAATTCCGATCGACTGCAAATAAAGGGCAAAAAACGTGCTGTAGACCGCTATCGTTCCGTAGCTGAAAAAGTTGAACGCCTTGATAAAGCGATAGCTTCTCCTCGCTGTCTTTCCTTCTATCTCATTCATGTTGTCCATCACCGCTTTCTTTGCAGCCTAGACGGGAATAGCCGTTGAGCTTGACCTTGCGATTACTTCCTCCGCCGTCACTTCGCGGCCGAGCTCCTCCGATAAATAAATACCCTCGCTGATCAGCATCGTACGCAAGGCGATGTCTGCGGTCGGCAGCAGCGGAACCCGGCCCTGCAGCGCCGCAATCCAGTGATGCTGCGAGGAATCGTACGCGTCTTCATTCTCGCGGAGCCTATGCCAGCGCAAATCCATCATGTCCAGGTCAATCGTGCTGTCCATATCGATGTCGCATACCGTGCTATGGTAGCTGAATGGCTGGGAGCCCTCGCCGGGCAGACCGTTAGGCAATCTGACACCGCCCTCCGAGCCAAGAATGCTGCTGCCCTCAAAGCCGCCCATATGAACCGACCAAGCTTCGATCAGATCAAGCGTTAAGCCGCCCTTGAACCGGATAAAGCCCGTCGCCAGCTCCTCCACGTTAAACCCGCTGCTTGTTTTGCGTTCCTCGAGCATCGCCATTTCCTGATAGACTT
The DNA here is from genome assembly GCF_011761545.1 of Paenibacillus sp. BK720. Taxonomy (NCBI): domain Bacteria; kingdom Bacillati; phylum Bacillota; class Bacilli; order Caryophanales; family Paenibacillaceae; genus Paenibacillus; species Paenibacillus sp. BK720. The sequence goes on from NZ_JAASRQ010000004.1 coordinate 411,564, forward strand.
TGCCCGAGACGCGTTCCACCTCCGGATTGCCAAGCAGGTAGAGCAGCTGAGCCACATGATAGACGCCCATATCGAGCAGAGCTCCTCCGGCAGCGGTTTCTTTGCGGGTGAAAAACGGCGTGCCGTAACCGTCCACGAAGGGCCGGTTTCTGCGGCGGAAGCCGGTGGAGCGAGCATGGTACAGCCTGCCCAGCTTGCCGCCGTCAATCAGCGTCTTGGCTGCTTTCGTGTCCTTGCCGTACAGCGTAAAAAGCTGAACATGCAGCAGCTTGCCCGTTTCCTCCGCCGCCTCCAGCATTCTTCTGCCGTCCTCGTAAGTGCCGGCGATCGGCTTTTCGCAATACACATGCTTGCCGGCCTGCAGCGCGGCAATCGTAACGGGGGCATGGAAGTTATTGTGCAGGCAGACATCAACCGCCACGATATCCTCGCGCCCGATCAGCTCGCGGTAATCGGAGTACACATGCGGGATTCCGTATTGCTCGGCTACCCTTCCGGCCTCCGCTTCGTTTACGTCGCATACCGCGATAATCTGGGCGCCCGCGACCCGGCGGTACTTCTCGATATGCTGCTTGCCGATTTGGCCAACGCCAATGATCCCGATCTTAACCGTCTCCATTACCCTTCACTCCTTAAATCAGCTTCGTCCGCAAGCAGCTTTTTCACCATGCCGAGCAGTCTCTCCGTCTCCAGGTACTGCCGCTTCGGCGCGTTATATTCAATTCCCCAATAGCCCTTGTAACCCGCATCCTTCAACGTTGCAATCGTATTCAAGGCATCGCCGGATACGGCGGTTTTTTCGTCGAAATGGGTATGGTAGGCCCACGGCGCAACAAGCTTGTCGCCCTCTTCCCGATCGGCCTTCCACCGTCCGAGGTGGACAAGGAAGCCAAAGGCCGGGTGGTCGACCGCTTCGGCGATCCGTTTCATTTCGCGGGGCAGCAGCGATGCGCCCATATGATTCTCGGGGCCGATAACGAAACCGTTGTCCGACGCGAATTGCGCAAATTCCCGGTACGTCCGGACCGTATAATCGAATTGCTCCTCCGTCATCGTCTCCACTTCATGATAGCTGCCGCCGGTATCCATCCGGACGGTCTTCGCGCCAAGAATAACCGATGCTCGCAAATGCACAAGGGCGTTATCATGGAGCCGTTTCCGAACCTCCGGGTCCGGGTCCCATAGATGGGCGCCGTCGACGGCGAAGTTGACCACCGACATTTCCTTCTCGTCCAGTGCCTCGCGGATTTTGCGGATATAGCTCTCCTCGGCAAGCTGATAGATCGGCCCCGTGCCGCGGTCTATAAAGAAGCCGTTCCAAAGATCGGCAACATTCAGCTTGTAGCGGTATTTGACCGTTTCCAAATAGCCAAATACATCCATCTTCCCTTCCAGATAGGTGTTGTTAAACGAATAGCCTCCAATTGATACGTTCACGATTCCTCACTCCCGCTTATCAATATGTCCATCCCCTTCCATTATAGGGGTTGAACAGCGCGAAATAGGGATATTTTTAGCGGCTCGCGGGGTAAATTTCTATTCGCTTGGCATGACAAGAAGGTAGATCGTTCTCGAAAATGTATGCGCTTTAAAAGATAACGGCAGCTATATGCGGCGCTAACGTGTTGGATATTGCCGATATGAGCATAATAAGAATGAAAAATGCCGCTCGCCAAGCCGAATCAATCTATATTCAAGATAATAATGATACATATTCGTTATTTAAGTTTTAAGGCCTGTTTATACTATAATGGATTCATAAGTAAGTTCTAATTTCCGTCCCTTGAACTTCAAAATCCTAGACGGAGGTATCTGTCATGTCATCTGGCAATTTGCACAAGCAAGATCCCTGGGCTTCTTATTACGGGCCCAACCTTGGTTATGTCCAAGAACAATACGAACTGTTTAAGCAAAATCCCGAATCCGTCGTAGCCGAGTACCGCGAGCTGTTCGAGCAATATGGCGAACCGCCTCAATACGCGGGGCAAACGGCGGCACCAATCGTAAACGCGCAAGCCTCCGGCGGCGCGGCTATCGATGCCAAAGTCCTTCAAAACCTAGTAGCGGCTGGTAAGCTTGTATGGAACATACGCGCTTTCGGCCATTTAGCTGCGGATATCGACCCGCTCGGTATCAGTCCGAAAGTAAGCACCAACATGCTGGAACTGGAAACCTACGGCCTGACGCAATCCGACCTGGCTGCCCTGCCGGCAGAGCTTGTCTGGACGAAAGCGCCTGCTGACGTTAAGAACGGCTGGGACGCGATCGAGAAGCTTCGCAAAGCTTACACCGGAACAATCGCTTACGAGTTCAGCCACGTTCATAACGAAGAAGAACGCGCATGGCTGAAGCAACGCGTAGAGAAAGAAAATCCTGGAACGAAGCTCAGCACGGAGGAACGCAAGAAGATTCTGACGAAGCTGTTCGAAGCCGAACAGTTCGAAGATTTCCTGCAGCGTACGTTCGTCGGCCAAAAACGCTTCTCGGTTGAAGGCAACGACGTTCTCGTGGCCCTCGTTGACGAGATGGTTCATGAGCTGTCCAATGACGGCGTTAAACATATTCTGATGGGCATGGCTCACCGCGGCCGCCTGAACATTCTGGCGCATGTGCTCGGCAAGCCGTACAGCAAGATTTTCTCCGAATTCCATAATGCAACGAACAAAAAAATGAGTCCGTCCGAAGGCTCCATCGGCATTAACTACGGCTGGACCGGCGACGTGAAATATCACCTTGGCGCGAACCGTTCGATCGGTACCGGCGAAACGGTTAAGACCCGCATTACGCTGGCGAACAACCCGAGCCACCTGGAGTACGTTAACCCCGTTGTGGACGGCTTCACCCGCGCGGCGCAGGATGACCGCACGGCTCCGGGTTATCCGCAGCAGAACACGGATCTCGCCGCAGCGATCATCATGCACGGCGACGCCGCTTTCCCGGGCGAAGGCATCGTGGCGGAGACCATGAACCTGTCGCAGCTTAACGGCTACGCGCATGGCGGTACGCTTCATATTATCGTCAACAACAAAATCGGCTTCACTACCGAAAGCCATGATTCCCGTTCGACGCATTACGCAAGCGACGTTGCGAAAGGCTACGAAATCCCGATCGTTCACGTCAATGCCGATGATCCGGATGCGGTAATCGCGGCGGCTCGCATGGCAAGCGAATATCGCACGAAGTTTAAAAAGGACTTCCTGATCGACCTGATCGGTTACCGTAAATACGGTCATAACGAAACGGACGATCCGGAAACAACGCAGCCTACGATTTACAAGAAGGTAAAAGCTCATCCGACGGTCAGCCGTATCTTTACGGACAAACTGATTGCGGAAGGCGCGATTACCGAGCAGGAAGCGGAAGGCCTGAAGCAAGAAGTTATCGGCCGTCTGAAAGCCGCTTACGAGGAAATGAAGAGCCGCGAGGGTCAAGAGCCGGTTCATCAGACGCAAGGCCTGCCTAACGATCTGACAACAGGCGATGCGGTAGCTCCTATCTCGGTCGAAACGCTTCGCGAGATCAACGCCAACCTGCTGAAGTGGCCGGAGAACTTTACCGTTTATCCGAAGCTGCAGCGTATCCTGGAACGCCGCGCAACGGCTGTAAACGACGGCGAGAAAATGGACTGGGGCCATGCCGAGACGCTTGCGTTCGCATCGATCCTTGCAGAAGGCAAGCCGATCCGCATCAGCGGCCAAGACGTAGAACGCGCAACGTTCGCGCACCGCAACCTGGTGCTGCACGACGCCGAGACTGGCGACACGTTCTGCCCTCTCCATCACCTGCCTGAAGCGAAAGCGTCGTTTGCGATTCATAACAGCCCGCTGTCCGAAGCAGCTGTCCTTGGCTTCGAATACGGCTACAACGTACACGCTCCGGAAACCATGGTTATCTGGGAAGCGCAGTACGGCGACTTCACGAATGTTGCGCAAGTATTAATCGATCAATTCATTTCGGCCGGCCGCGCAAAATGGCAGCAAAAATCGAGCCTGATCATGATGCTTCCGCACGGTTACGAAGGTCAAGGTCCGGAGCACTCCAGCGCTCGTCTGGAACGCTTCCTGCAGTTGTCCGCCGAAGAGAACTGGACGGTCGTGAACCTGTCCAGCGCAGCGAACTATTTCCACCTGCTTCGCCGCCAGGCTTCGATCACGGAAAGCGATGCCGCTCGTCCGCTGATCATCATGGCACCGAAGAGCTTGATCCGCAACCCTCGCGTAGCTGCGGAAATTTCCGAGCTGAGCAACGGTTCGTTCAAACCGGTTATCGAGCAAAAAGGTCTTGGCGCCAAGCCGGACCGCGTAGAACGCCTCGTTCTCGCGACTGGCAAAATGGCCATCGATATTGAGGAAGCGATCGAGAAAAACGGCGATCAAGAGCTGGATTGGCTGCATGTCGTACGCGTCGAGCAGCTGTATCCGTTCCCTGAGAAAGAAATCGCAGCGATCATCGAACGCCTGCCGAATCTGAAGGAAATCGTCTGGGTACAAGAAGAGCCGCAAAACATGGGTTCGTGGTTCTACATGGAGCCTCGTCTGCGCAAGATCGCGCCAGCCGCTGCAAGCGTAAGCTACATCGGCCGTCCGGAACGCTCCAGTACGGCAAGCGGCTTCCAGCAAGTACACAGCTTCGAGCAGCAGCACATTTTATTGCAAACTTTAAAGTATAGTCCGTCGTTGACATATAACACAGGGAGGTAAGCTCACGTGCAACAAATTATCGTACCGGCAATGGGTGAATCAATTACGGAGGGCACCATCTCCAAATGGGTCGTTAAAGTAGGAGACGCCGTTAAACAAGGCGACGTGCTTCTTGAGCTTGAAACAGACAAAGTAAACATCGAAATCAGCGCCGAGCAAGACGGCGTTCTGCAAGAAATCGCGAAAAACGAAGGCGACACCGTTGAAATCGGTGAAGTGATCGGCACAATCGGAGCTGGCAGCGGCGCTGCCGCTCCAACGCCGGCTGCACCTGCAGCTGAAGCAGCGCCTGCACCGGCAGCCGTTCCGGCTCCTGCAGCACCAGCTGCTGCTCCGGCTACAGCGGTAGCCGTTGCTCCGGCGCCTGCGGCTGACAGCCACCTGAATGCTTCTCCTGCAGCCCGCAAGCTTGCAAGAGAAAAAGGCATCGACATCAGCGAAGCGCAATCGACGCTTGGACGCGTTGAGCTTCGTCCGGCGGCTCCTGCACCTGCGGCAGCACCGGCACCGGCTGCAAAAGCTGCTCAACCTGAATTTACGTCGAACAAGCCTTACACGCGTACGAAAATGTCCCGCCGCCGCGCGACTATCGCTAATCGCCTCGTTGAAGCACAACATACGGCAGCTATGCTGACTACGTTCAACGAAGTGGATATGACAGCGATCATGGACGTTCGTAAACGCCGCAAGCAATCGTTCCTGGACAAACACGAGGTTGGTCTCGGCTTTATGTCCTTCTTCACTAAAGCGGTTGTTGGCGCGTTGAAAGAGTTCCCTCTTCTGAACGCTGAAATCAACAACGGCGATATTATCGCTAAACAATACTACGATATCGGCATCGCGGTATCGGCTAAAGAAGGTCTGGTTGTTCCTGTCGTGCGCGATGCGGATCGCCTGAGCTTCGCAGAGATCGAGAAATCGATCGTATCCCTGGCTAAAAAAGCACGCGATAACTCGCTGTCGCTGGAAGAGCTGCAAGGCGGTACATTCACCATCACTAACGGCGGTACTTTCGGATCGCTCTTGTCGACTCCAATCCTGAACGCTCCGCAAGTCGGCATCCTGGGTATGCACAAAATCCAGCTTCGTCCGGTAGCGATCGACGCAGAACGTTCGGAGAACCGTCCGATGATGTACATCGCCCTCACTTACGATCACCGTATCGTTGACGGCTCAGAAGCAGTACGCTTCCTTGTAAAAGTAAAAGAAATGCTGGAAGATCCGGAAACCCTTCTTTTGGAGGGCTAAAAAAGTGGGCTGTACCCTTGGGTACAGCCCGTTTTTGTGTGTGGTGCGGCTCGCTGTCGGTCGTCGCTGCGTAAGTGAATATTCTTTTAATCGCTGTGCCTTTAGGGTTCCCTCATTAAGAGGTTTCAAGGTAGGAACCCGAAAGCCAAGGCGAGCGCTAACGCTTTTCAAGAACATTCACTTCCTCCGCGCCTTCCCGGCTCGCCACGCAACCAAAAAAAGGGCTGAACCCAAGGCTAAAAGCCCATGGGTCAGCCCTTTTTGCTGCCGCCTACCGTTCCTGGCTAACAGCCCAGGAACAGCCAATAAAGAAAGGACTGCTGGGTCATCAGCAGTCCTTCAAAACGGCCCACCCACAGGGGCGAGCGACTTTGGAGCGGAGGAAGTAAATGTTCGGGAGAAGCGTAGCGTTCGCCTTGCTTTTCCGGTTCCTACCCATACAACCAGTTCAGGTAACCGGAAAAGCACAGCGATCGGAAGAACATTTACTTCTGTAGCGACACCACCACGCGAGCCCTACTCCAAATAGTGGACACGGAAAATCATGTCCTGATTGTAATTGCCGAAGCCTCTGCCGAACAACGTCAGGCCGCCGACATGGGCGGCGTTGTCTTCGACGGCGAGGCGGAATACCCACTGATTGCGGTTCAATCCAATCTGGTCGATTCCGACATCCGAAATTTTCTGGCCATCGATGAAGGTACCGTTTTTCTGGACGCGGATAATCTTGAGCAGACCGTACTGATTAACGAAATCCTGCCACCAGGTTGGCGTGTATTTCCCTTTTACGGCTCCGTAATCGCCGGGACTGGTCCACATGCCAATCCGGACGCCGTTTAGGGTAAATACGATGTCCGACGGCCAGTTCTCATTGTAACCCGGCGCCTCGGAGCTGATCTCCAGCACAATCTCGAGATCCTCGGGGTGCTGACCCGGCAGCAGATAGTTAGGTATCCGATACTCCACGTATCCTTTGCCGAACCATAGAATGCCGGCATTCATCCGCTCCGGCTCGAGGAAATACCTCGGGTCATCGAATTGGCCAATAACTTTTTCCGTTGTTGCGATACCGCAGGTCGGATACACCTCAAATTCGGTATAATGGCCGACCGGTATACTGATCTCGTGCGTTTTCTTCGGAGTAAAGCCGGGCTGAGGCAGATCAATCTGGATGCGGGAGGCTGCAATTTCGCAAATTTTGTGCGTGCCACCCTGTTTTCTGACCATCTTCGTCTGGATAATTCCCGCCTGCTCGAGCTTGCGGACATGCATCGTTACGATGGCACTGCTCAGACCAAGCGCTGCAGCCAGATCTTTGACATTCATTGGCTCAGCTGCACCGGCGAGAAGATCCAGAATATTTAATCGCACAGGACTAGCCAGCGCTTCATAAAGCGGAAGCCAGGCTTGATCGGTATCCGCTTTGATTAACATGTTTCACATCCTGTTACTGAAGTTTAATTCGAATGACGTTCCAGGAAGCTTTGCTAAGAGAAGCTTCAATCGTGCCGTTTTGTTCAAGCTTTGCATTGCCGTTCGCATGCGGTTTCACGTTATCCGGATTTGCTGCCGTATTAACGGCCTGCAGATCATTATTCTCGAGGACAATATGTTCAACTATGCGGAAGGAACCAAAGCTGCGAAGATCGATGTCAAACGTTCTCGCATTGTCCAAATCGCGGTTAACCGCAAATACGGTTACTTCTCCAAGCTCCTCGTTATGAACGGCTACCGCTTCCACGTAAGGCACATCGGTGTAATCCTTGGAGTCGTATTTATCGGATTTGAGCAAAGGAACCAATACCGTGCCGCGGCCGAACAGGCTTGCATGCATATACGGATAATAGATGGATTGCTTCCATGCCGCTCCGCCGTTCTCGGTCATAATCGGCGCAATGACGTTAACAAGCTGTGCGAGACAAGCCATTTTAACCCGGTCGGCGCGTTTTAGCAAGCTGATCAGCATGCAGCCAACAACAAGCGCGTCCTCATGCGTATAAATATCCTCCAGCTGCGGCGGTGCAATGGACCACGGCTCGATCTTGCGGTCGCTCTCGTTGGAGTGGAACCATACATTCCATTCATCGAAGCTGAGATTAATGTTTTTCTTGCTGCGCTTCTTCGCTTTCACATAGTCGGCCGTGGAGATAACCGTCTGAATAAAGGAATCCATTCCTAACGATTGAGCCAGGAAGTTCTTCGTATCCTTGTCTCTATTTCCATAATACTGATGCAGCGAAATGTAATCAACGTTATCGTACGTCAGATCAAGCACGGTTGCTTCCCAATCCGGGAAGGTTGGCATGCCAAGGCCCGAGCTTCCGCAGGCCACGAGCTCAATCGTTGGGTCCACCCAGCGCATGATCTTAGCCGTTTCATTCGCAATGCGGCCGTATTCCACGGCTGTCTTTGCGCCAATTTGCCAAGGGCCGTCCATCTCGTTGCCAAGGCACCAGGTTTTAATATTATGCGGATCTTTGTATCCGTGCTTGATTCGAAGATCCGACCAGTAGGAGCCGGAGGCATGGTTGGAATACTCGATCAGGTTGCGGGCTTCTTCCGGTCCGCGGGTGCCGAGGTTAACGGCCATCATCGCTTCGGTGTTTGCTTTTTTGCACCAGTCCACAAACTCGTTAAAGCCTACGAGGTTCGGCTCGATTGTGCGCCATGCCAATTCAAGACGCTTCGGGCGGTCAGCAACCGGACCAACGCCGTCCTCCCAGTTGTAACCGGATACAAAATTGCCGCCCGGGTAACGGACGATAGGTACGTCTAATCCTTTTACAAGTTCAAGCACGTCCGAACGGAAGCCCTGTTCGTCTGCCGACGGATGCTCAGGCTCGTAAATACCGCCGTATACCGCACGTCCCAAATGCTCGATAAAAGAGCCGTAAATTCGTTTATCTACTTCGCCTACGATAAAATCCTTGTCTACGATCATCTTTGCACGGTTCGTCATTAAAGAATCACCTCGTGATAAATGTATAAATCAATATCTTTATTAAACATCAGCCGATGAAATAATTCAAGAACGAATTCTCTTATAATTGAATTAATATATTTATTAATCAATAAGGTAGTTTAAACATAAGTTTGGAGACCTGCTGCTGGTTGAAATCGCCAAACGCCTGAAGCAGCAAATCAGGCACAGCGACCGGATCGTCAGGTATGGAGGCGGTGAGTTTATTAACTGCTTCCAGAACTTAAGCGAGGATAACAGCATTCGCACGGCACATGACAAAATCAACGCCGCTTTCCCGGATCCGTTTCTTGTTCAGGGCAAGCCCGTCAGCCTATCGGCCAGTATTGGCATAAGCTCCACTCAAGACCGGTACGCCAGTCTGAAACAGTTGATTACGGATGCAGACCAAGCGATGTATCAAAAGAAGCAGTCGAGAAAAAACCTTGAAGGCAGAAGCGCCAAGCTTAGACGCCACACCTTCAAGGTTTTTTTGTTTAGCTGCTGTTAGCCGATAAGTCCGCCGACCGCTGTCCATATTCCGGTAATCAGGATCAGCCAAAGCGCGATGGTTTTGAACAGCTTGTCATTCAGCCGGCCAACCGCCTTGATCCCAATAATAACCCCGATAATAAGCGCCGGAACCGCCCAGCCTGCCGTCTCCATAGACGCCTCGTTAAGCAGTCCTTCGTACATATACGTCCCAATCGTAATGATATTCAGGATTAAGGAGTAAGCCGTAATGTTGGCCCGAAAGGTCATCTTGTCTAGGCCTTGGTTGGTTAAAAACAATGCCACCGGAGGCCCGCTCATCGAGATGCTTCCGTTCAAAAAGCCGCTTGCCGCGCCAACCGGCGCATAAGCCAGCCGGCCGAGCGGAAAGCTTTTTCCGCTCAGCATCAGGATGGATACGACGGCAACGAGCAAGCCTGCCCCAAGCTTCAGCGCATTCGCCGGAACATATAGCAAGGCATAGGTTCCAAGTGGTGCCGTGAGTAAACTCGCGGCCAGAAGCGGCCAAATCTGCCTGATTCGGATATGCTTCCGGCTGCTGTACAGCACGGCAATGTTGGTTAAGAGACTTAATACAACAACAACCGGGACAGCTTGCTGCATCGGCATCAGCTTCACGAGCAGCGGCATGGAGATTAGAGCAAATCCAAAGCTCGTCAATCCTTGCACAAAGCCTGCAAGCAGGACAATCATAAAAACAAATACAAGTTCATCTAGATGCATAACGGAATAAATACTCCTGATACTATTTAAGCAAGCGATAGACGACTTCAGCTGCCTCCGCGCGTGTCATCGATGCTGCCGGGGCAAACCGGCCGCCGCTCCGTCCTTTTAACAGCCCTTGCTCATAAGCCCATTGTACAGAAGGCATCGCCCAATTCGCAATCGACGATTTGTCCAGGAACGGAAGCTCCTTGTCAACATTAGAGGAAGCAGAAGCTGCTTTATGGGAAATTTCATAGGCTTTGGCCAGCATAACGGCCATTTCTTGGCGCGTAATCGAGCCGTTAGGTACAAAGAGCTCTGCCGAACGCCCTTTTACAAGACCCGCTTCATAAGCCGCGGATACAGCTTCGGCATACCAGGCGGATGCCGGTACATCGCTGAAGCGCGAAGCTTGACCGCCGGTGCCGGCCAGCTTCAATGCACGAACAAGGATGGCAGTGAACTCGGCACGGCTGATCGCGCGCTCCGGTTCAAAGCTTGCGGCTGCTGTCCCATTAATGATCTGCTTCGCCGAAAGGGATCCGATCGCAAGTGCTGCCCAATGCTCGGCCGGCGCATCCGTATAGGATTTCTTTACTTCAAGCAAGCCGTAGCTGCTGAAATGCGCAACGTCAGCCTGCCATACGCCGTTTGATAATTGCCCGCCAGCATAATGGATAGATCCGTCTTCAGCGAAATAATAAATACCCGTCAATTCCGCGTCTCCGCTTTGCGAAGCCTTCAGGCGAACAGTTAGCGGACTGCTGAACTTGGTCAGCTTCTCCGCATTGCCGTCCGAACCGGTTACCGACAACTCGAAGTTATAAACGGTGCCAAGCGCTCGGACATCCGCGCCGGTGCCTGCAAGCAATTTATCCGCAGAAGCCCCCGCAACGGGCACAAAGCTTAAAATAATCTTGCTTCCCGCTTCCGTCTTCAGCTTGCCGAGCAGCTCGGTTACGACAGCCGAAGGAATCGTCAAGGACAGATCCCCTGCTGATAAGGTAACAGGCCCTTTCTTCAATTGTTCATACAAGCCGGATGGTAAAACAGCCTGCGTTGTTCCCAAAGGCAACTCTACCGTATACCCGCCTTTGCCATCCGCAGCCAATTGGGAGGAAGTAACGGTAGCTACGCCGTTCATGTTATTGCTTGATCCCCCGCCATTGCCGCCGCTTGTTCCGCCGTTGCCGTTATTATCGCCGCCGGAAGGCAGATCTCCTACTCTCACCAGCGCGATATCGTCCATGTAACCCCATGCTCCCGCCGGGGCATCCACATCAATACCGATCGAGACTTTGCCGTCCCGCACTTCAATTGCGCCGACCTTGTAGGAATGCCAATCATTCCAGCCGGTATTTACAACATCTGTACTGTACGTTAAGCTGCCGGATTTGGCGAACAAGCTTATCTTCTGCTCGTCGTATACGCCGCCGGATGCCGATGCGCGAAGCTCGTAAATTCCGTTCTCAAGATTCTCGAAAGACTGCGTAACCCTATACTTAAATGCTGTGCCCAGCCAATAATTAAGCGCATGCTCGCCTGTTTTGGCATTAGCCGCATTATGCTCAACCTTAACCGCTCCGCTATCTCCGGTAACCGTCCATGGCGCCAAAGCGCCGCTTTCGAAGCCCGGATTTTGCACGACGTTAACCTCCGCGGCTTCTACCTTCACCAGCTCAAGCTTGTCAAAATACCCCCATGCTCCTGCCGGTCCGTTTACTTGAATACCGACCTTTACCTGGCCGTCCTTCACTTGAATATCCCCGATCGTGTACTGCTTCCAGACGTTGTATCCGGCATTCGTTACCGGAGCGGATAGCGTCTGCCCGCCAGTCTCAGCCGTCAGCATGATCGTCTGGTCCGCATATTCACCCCCGGAAGCATATCCGCGAAGCTCATACGTTCCGTTCTCCAGCCCCGTTACCGTCTGCGATACCTGATAAGCAAAGGCCGAGCCCGACCAATAATTCAGTGCGTATTCGCCGGCTTTCGCATTACCCGCATTATGCTCGATTTTCACCGTGCCCGTATCCCCGGTAACCGTCCAATCCGCCAGCGTACCGCTCTCAAAGCTGCCATTCTTCAGCTGATTAGGGCTTCCCGTCACTGTCACTTCTACCGAGGTGCTAAGATTGGTACCCGCCACCTTCCCTTGAACCGTAAACGTTCCCGGCGCGCTTAACAGCTCTTGGTTATATTCCTCCCATTCAACCGGTGCCGCCGTAATGGTTCCTTCGTTATAGAGTACCTTTGTATCCGCCGGCAGCGACAAGACATCTCCCGTTGCAATCGTAACCGGCGTAGCAGGATAAACGAGAATCGGATCCACGCTTGCGATGCTGCCCGGTACATATTGGAATGCGTTTAGCGAGTCAAGCGCATTGCCGTCATAATCAAACATCGCCTGATTCTCCCATGCATTGCCTTCGCCTTGCTTCCAGCCTACACCCGGCAGCCAAGCCGGCTCCCAGTAAAATACGCCGAGTCCAAGCCCGCCTTGCACATGGGCAACGGTATTCAGCACCGTCTCGGTGACAAGCTTCTGATTCGCCACGGATGCTTCAAAGCCAACAAGCTTTGTCTCGTTCTCGCCAACCGTATTGGGATGATCATCGCCATTCTCAAGCGTATTGGCATACGACGTTTCCGCTACGACAATCGGCTTGCCGTATCTTGCGGCGATATCGTCCATATTGGATTTCAGCTGCTGGAACGTGCCGTGCCAGAACGGATAATAGCTCATGCCGATAACGTCATAGTCTACATTCCGTGCTTCCATTGCGTCAAAAAAGCTGCGGAACTTGCCGTTATTGCCGCCTTCCGCCAAATGCAGCATGATTTGCGTCGTTTGACCGTTTGGCGTAGTGTCCCGTACCGCTCTAACGCCTTCGCCGATCAACCCGGCAAGATTATCCATGTTGCTTGTTGACCCGTCGGGCAGCAGCATGCCGCTGTTAATTTCATTGCCGATCTGCACCATGTCCGGATAAGCATTCGCGTCCGCAAGGTCGCTCATGACGTCTGCCGTATAATCATAGACAGCTGTCTTCAGATCCGCAAAGCTAAGATCCTTCCATGCCGCCGGCTTCACCTGTTGTCCCGGATCCGCCCAGAAGTCGGAGTAATGGAAGTCAAGCAGCAGCTTCATCCCTGCCGCCTTCACCCGCTCCGCCATCGCAAGCACATGGGCCTTGTCATTGTAGCCATCCGCCTGCACCGGATCATTCCAGAGGCGAAGACGGACATAATTGACTCCGTGATTTTTCATAATGGTCAGCAGGTCCTGTTGGATTCCTCCATCATAAAACTTTACATTCTTATCCTCGAGCGCCTGTAAAGTCGAAATATCGACGCCTTTAATAAACGTATCGGGATCGGACAAATTGCTTTCCGCCGCCTCCGCTTTCTTCACTGGCCCAATAGCCAGCATCGATGTAAGCGCTAACGTAAATGCTAAAAATATAAGAATGCTTTTCCTCGCTAACTTTTTCATTTTCATCCTCCTTTTTCCTCCCCTTTTGGCTATAAATAAGGAGGAGACTTTTGTCTCCTCCTTAAGCTCGAGAAAATTGTTCTAAGAGAATAGTTGGCGAAAGGAAAAGGGGTGTCCCCTGAGGAGCGTTAGCGTCCGCCTTTGTCTGCGGGAAATCTCCTTTGGAGATAAAATTCAAATTTCCTGCAGACAACAGTGACCGAAGGGGATACCCCGTTCCTGCACAACCACATTCTCTAACGAATCATTTTCCTAAAGGCAGGAGAGACAATCGTCTCCCCTTATTAATTAGCCAAGAAAGCGTCGATCTGGCTTTGCAGCTCTTTCTGCACCTTCTCAATACCCGCTGCTTTCAGCTGCGCGATCAGATCCGCTTGGCCTTTGTCGATGTCCTTGATCAGGCCGTACTCGAGCGGAATCGCGTAACGGAGCATCACGTTGCCTACGTTAGCTACTTCGTTCTTCACGTTTGCATCGTTGAAGACAAAGGTCTCAAGCTTGAAGTGGTAAACCTTTTTCTCCCAATCCGCCGCAATCGCGTCTGCCTCGGCAGGGTACGATGCGTCTTTGCGGTTCAGCGGGGAGTTCGATCCCCAGTTGGAGAAGCCGGTGTAGTTCGGCGTGCCAGGCAAAGCGTTAAACTTGTCGTCGCCTACAGGCTCATAGTTCGTGCCCGCAATGCCGTACATGAACAGGTCGTGGATTTCTTTATCGTTTTGCAGCAGGTCGAGCACCATCAGCGAACGTTCGGCTTTCTTCGATGTCGCATGGATCGCAAAGCCGTTTTGCGTCGAGATCGCCGCGATTTTCTTGCTGTTAGGCGTCAGATCCGCGATGGCCAGCTCAACATCCGGCTGCTCGCGTTTCAGTTCCGCCAGGTTCATCGCTACCGTACCCAGGTTTTGTGCGTAAGAAGCGGTTTTTCCGGCTTTAATATCCTGCCAAACGTCGTTTTTGTTGGACACGATGTTTTTGGACCATGCGCCGTTGTCTGCCAGATCTTTATAATAAGCAAGAAGGGATTTGAATTCCGGTGTGTCGTAAATGTTGAATACTTTGCCTGTTGGATCGTCCAGCTTGTATGCAAGCGGCATGCTGTAGTCTACCAGGTTGAAATCATTCGCCTGCTCGAGCAGGATTTGGTCAAGCTCATGCCATTTCCAGCCGTCGGCGCCTTTGGCGTTAAAGCCGTTGATGCCTTTTTCGTTAGCCGCAATCGCCTTCAGGTAAGCCGCATAAGTCTCGGGGCTGTTAACCGGCTCCAGATTGTATTTCTTGCGCAGATCTTCGCGGATCAGTACCGCTTTGTCCGTTACTTCCGGGTTGTTGTTCGGCACCATGAACTGCTTGCCGTTCACCTTCGACTGCTCCCATGCTACCGCAGGCATCGCTTTCATCGTTTGCGGCATAAACTGGCTCAGCATATCGCCCGTAAGCTCCATGAAGCCGCCTTTGAGCGCCTGGTCATTGTAGAACGCCCAGTTAGCCGTATAGGCAATATCGAAATCCTCGTTCGCCGCGAATTTCAGCGGATATTTCTGCGTCCAATCCGCCCAGTCTAGGAACTCCGCATCGATGGTTGCGTTAACCTTTTCTTTCAGCTTTTTGTTAATCTCCGCGAATACCGCGTCATAGTCAACCGGTTTGCCGCCAACCATCAGCATTTTGATCTTTAGCTCTTCGGACGTGTCGACCGCGCCGGCATCCGCCGATGCCGCAGGAGATTGCGATTCCGCAGCCGGCGACTGCGTCGCTTCCGCATTCGTCCCGCCGTTATTTCCATTATTGCTGCCGCATGCCCCTAGCACTGTTGCGGATAGGGCAAACGTTGCCGCCAGCAGCATGACCGATTTTTTGTTTCGCATGTGTATCCCCCTAAAAATATAGTCATATATGATAACCAGGTTGCCCTGAGGTCATCCTAACCTTTCACCGCGCCAAGCGTAAGGCCTTGCACGAAATAACGCTGAATGAACGGATAGGCGAGCAGGATCGGCCCGGTGGCGACAATCGTCATCGCCATCTTGAGGCTCTCCGTCGGGATGTTTGTCGTAACGACCGCTCCCGAAGCGACCATCGCCTTGCGCATGCCATCCATGTTGCCAAGCATTTTGTATAGATAATACTGAAGCGGCATCAGCTTCTCGTCGCTGACAAACAGAAGCGCGTTGTACCAGTCATTCCAGTAAGCCAAAGCGATGAACAAGCCAATGGTGGCAAGTACAGGCTTGGACAGGGGCAGAATCAGCTGGACGAAAATGCGGAAGTCCCCCGCGCCGTCGATCTTGGCCGATTCGGTAATCGCCTCCGGAATGCTGCTCATGAACGTCTTCATCACGATTATATAGAACACGTTGAGAAGCATCGGGAGGATAAGGACGATCAACTTGTCTTTCAAATCCAGATACGTAACGATCAGCATATACCATGGTACAAGACCTCCGCTGAACAATGTCGTAAAGAAGAAGAAGAAAGCAAACTGGTTGCGCCACCTGAAATCTTTCCGCTGAAGGACGTAAGCCGTCATCGCGGTTACGAATAACCCGACCAGCGTCCCGATTGCCGTCACCGCAATGGTGACCCCATACGCCCGGAGCATCTGCTCCGGATATTTGAACAGCACGCTGTAGGCCTCGGCGGACCAAACGGCCGGTATGAGCTGATAGCCTTTCTCCACAATAGAGCTTTCCTGCGATAATGAGGACGATACTACGAGCAGGAACGGTATGAAGCAGATGACAGCCAAGAGCGATATAAAGATGTAGCCGATGACTCTCAGCAGCATGATGTCCGCCTGACGTTTAACCCCGCTTTTCCCCGTTTGGGCAATTGCACTCATCTATAATCCCTCTTTCGTAAGTATCAGCTTAGAACAAAGCATGATCTTTGTCGTATTTGCGTACCGCATAGTTAGCCAGCAAGATCGTTGCAAAGCCAAGCACGGATTGATAGAAGCCTGCAGCAGCCGATAAGCCGATTTCGTTCGAGGTCGTCAGAGACCGGAAGACGAAGGTATCGATAACATCGGTTGAGGAGAACAAGAGGCCGTTGTTGCCGACCATGTTGTAGAACATTCCGAAATCCCCTCTGAAAATATTGCCGACAGCGAGCAGGACCAGAATAATCACGGTTGGGAACAGATTCGGCAGCGTGATACGCCAGATCCGCTGGAATACGTTTGCTCCGTCGATCTCAGCCGCTTCGTACATCTCGTTGTCGATCCCCGTGATGGCCGCCAGATACATGACCGAGCCGTAGCCAAGCGTTTTCCAGGCGGATACAAGCACGAGAATGACCGGCCAATAGGAAGGCGTGTTGTAAATATCAACCGGCTGCATGCCTACGGCCTTCAGCAGCACATTCAGCGTACCCACGTCGTAGTTGAACAGGTTGTAAGCGATAGCGCCTACGACAACCCATGAAATAAAGTAAGGAAGGAACAGCATGGTCTGCGTTAACTTTCGGAACCATTTGCCCACCGCTTCAAACAGGAAGATCGCCGCCGCAATCTGCAGCACGTTGTTGACGATGATAAAGGCGATGTTATAAAGCGCCGTATTCCTCGTAACCATCCAGGCATTGCCCGATTCGAAGAAAAAACGGAAGTTGCTGATTCCGTTCCACGGACTTCCGAATATGCCGCCCGTGTTGTTGTATTGTTTGAATGCCAGTACAATGCCGGCCATCGGGATATAAGCGAACAGTATAAAAAAGAATACCGCCGGCGCCAGCATGAGCAGCAGCGTCTTGTTCTGAAGGGCGTAACCCCAAAATCCGCGTCGCATCATTCGTTTTCTCCTCCTGTATAATCTCTCTGTCTCATAGGTTAATTATATAAACCGCGCCGCCCCTCCAAAATTAAGCCAAACTACAAAAAGTAATACTTAATCTACGATTTCGGACGGAAAGTTTCGTTTATACGGATCGAAAAAAAACAAAAGCCTGCAGCTTGGAAAAACAGCCGCAGGCTTACGAATTAAGGTCAAACGGACTAGATTTTATGCTTCTTTCGGTACTCGCCCGGCGTCATGCCCGTGAATTGCTTGAACTGCCGGTTGAAATAAATGATATTCTTGTAGCCGACCCGCTCGGCTATTTCGTACACCTTCAGGCAAGGATCAGCCAGCAGCTCCCGAACCCGGTCCATGCGCCGTTCGTTCAGCCAGTCGCTGAACAAGGTACCGGTCTCCTCCTTGAACAGGGTGCTCAAATAATTGGGCGTAAAATCGAAATGCGCCGCTACTTCCTTCAGCGTAATTTTCTGCTCCAGCCGCTCGTCCACAAACGCCATAATGTTATCGAACAGCTTGCGCTTCTGCTTCTGGCGCTTCACGTACAATAACTCGGACAGCTCGAAAAATCTTCTGCGCAGCCAAGACAGGATATCGTCGATCGTCTCGAATTGGAACAGAACGGCTGCCTTCTGCGCATCCCACTTCAGCAGCTCGTACAGATTCTCGTTTTGCTGCAGCAGATCGGCATGCAGCTTCGACGTTACCCGGATTATCAGGTCGTACGCATATTGCTTCTGGGATACGCTTTCGTTCTTGTCGAACAGCTTGAGCAGCCGATCATCAATCGCGACAAGGTCATAATCGAGAATCGCGGTCAGCATCTGCCCGACGTTCTCCTCGACATTGGGCTCCAGCTTGTCCTCTCTCGCCGTGCCGGACACATCCTTGATCAGCCGGTTTTTGCCCAGCAGCCACTTTGCGCTAAGAGCTGCCTGCGCCTGCCGGTAGGATTCGCGAAGCTCCTCCGTATCCCTTGCCGAGCTTCCCGCGCCTGCCGTAATCGTGACGGGGAAGTTCTGACGGACCTCGCCGACCAGCTCCTCCAGCATCGCGTTAAACCGGTCATCGGAGATCGGCGATAAAATAACAATCCGCTGATCATGGCTCACCAGCACCGTCCCCCCGTCATGGTCGCCAACGAATTGCTCGATAAAGGAGGAAATGCCGCGGATCTGACTGCGCCGCTCCTGCTCGGGGATTTTCCACTCTACGTCATCGATCTCGATAACCGCCGCGGCTGCCCCGTATTGCAGAAGCGAATTCAGGAACGGAGCGATATGCTCCCGTTCATGGTCTTCGGCCGTATCGGCCAGCCATTTGAGCATCAGCTCCCTATTGACGAGCGACAGGGCCTCGGTTACGATCGAATGCCGCTTCCGCTCGCTCTCCACCTGCTTATAGACCGTTTCCAGCATGTCATGCAGCTCCTGGTCCTTGACCGGCTTCAGCAAATAACCCGAAGCGTTCATCTGAATCGCTTCCTTGGCGTATTGAAAGTCCTCGTGACCGCTAATAAAAACAACTTGCACATGCGGGTTCCGTTCCTTCGCCTTCCGCGCGAATTCCGTCCCCGTCATAATCGGCATCCGGATATCGGACAGAATGACGTCAATCCGCTCATCCTCCATCAGCTTCAGAGCTTCGAATCCGCTGCTCGCCGTGCCAACCACCCGCAAGGGCAGCGGGCTGCCCGTTACCCTGCGCCGCATCCATTCCAGATCTACCGCTTCGTCATCTACCAGTAATACCGTAATCATGCCAGCTGTCTCCTTTGCTCTTCCTCGTCGGCGTTGCCCTGCCGGTCTACCGGCAGCAGGATCCGTACGGTTGTCCCTCCGCCAAACACGCTTCCGATCTCGATGCCATGCTCATCGCCATACCGCAGCTTAATGCGGTCATCCACGTTGCGGATGCCGTATCCGCCAGACTGTCCCGGCTGTGCCATTACCGTCCTCAAAGCATCCGGCTTCATCCCGATCCCGGTGTCGATGACCTTCAGCTCCACCTTATTTCCGACCGTTCTGCCGCTGATCCGGATCGCGATATGACTGCCAAACCAGGCATGCTTAAAGATGTTCTCCACGAAAGGCTGCAGGATCAGCTTAATGACTCTGCAATCTTCAAGTCCCCGCTCCATGTCGATATGGACGTCAAATTTTCCCGCGTATTTAATGCGCTGAATGTCCAGGTAAGCCTCCACCTGCTCCAGCTCCTTGGCGAGCGGAATAAATACCTGGCCGTCATTAAGCGAAAGCCGGTAAAACTTCGCGAGTCCTTCAACCATGCCCGTTACCTTCCCCGTCTCCGACAAATTCGCAAGGCTGCCTATCGTCGACAAGGTGTTGTACAGGAAATGCGGATTAATCTGCGCCTGCAGCGCCTCGAGCTCCGCCTGTTTTTTCTGAATGCCTTCCACGTATACCTTCTTGATCAGATCCTGAATGTTCTCCGCCATATCGTTAAACGCGCCGGCGATATGAACAAATTCGTCATTGCCGCTGAAGCGCAGGCGCTTCTGGAAGCTGCCCTGCTGGAAGGAGCCCAGGAACGAGACAATGCGCCTCATTTTCCGCCCGGACAGTCTGGCCACCAGGAATCCGATCAAGGACATCACAAGGAAGCTGATCAGGCATACGTAGAAAATAACGCTCCCCAGCTTGCCGGCATCCTTTCTCAGGTACTCGTTCGGAACCAGCGTCTCAATCACAAAGCTGGTGTTCGGAATTTTATTTTGCATGACGAGATAAGTGCCGTTATCCTCTTCCGGCATCGCGCCAGCCGCAGCTTCCGCATCCGTATGCTCATTGTCGCCCCGTTGATAAAGAACCGTATCGTTGCTCGTGTCCACCAGACGAAGAATGAGTCCCTCCTCGGTTGGAAACGCTTTAAAATCGCCAAGCAAATCGTCCAGCCGCGTCGTGATTCGGACGTAGCCGATAATCGTCTTGTAATCGTTGTAAGAGACCAGCTTCCGGAAGTGCGAAATATTGTTGAGCGTCCGGTCGGTGTCGACCTGCAGCCAAATATTATCCTTGTCCGAATCCTTGATCGCGTTGAACCACGACTTATTCGTAATCTCGCTGTACGGCAAAATGTAATAATCGCTGTCCTTAATCTCTTCGTACATGCTGTCTCCGTCAACCTCGTTCAAATAGCCGTTTGTCGTATAGACCAGAAGACGGATATGATTGCCGTACAAATGGAGCGGCGCCTGGATCTGGGGGACGATCTCGTCCAGCATCGTCAGATACGTCTGGAGCGGATCGCCCTTCTTCTGCAGCGCCCGCTGAAAGGATAAGCTGCCGAACAGCGTATCGGACATCCGCTGAATCTCGTCAAGCTGGTAGCCCAGGTTATTTTCCGTTTGCTCCATTGCCGTCTTAATGTTTGTCTCTGCCATTTCCGTACGGGATTGCACCAGCATCGTATACGAAAAATAACCGATAACCGCGTCCGTAACCAGCACGAGCAGCAGGTAGGAAATCATCATTTTATACGTAAACGGCATGAAGGTTCTCAACCGCTTCTCCATGTTGCTGCGCCCTCCTAGGTCCTATCGTTCATGAATAGGGAAATCATATACGAATTTGTCCAATAAATAAATAGGAGATTACTTGAACGCTCAGGGCATATCCAACAGCGGCGGCGGCATACACATGGTATGAACGGTATTTATCAAGTACGGGGGGATAGCGCAATGAATCAGGATGAGATCCGTGCACTGGAATATGCCATCGATGAAATTACGGAAATCGCAACAGGTTTTGGGCTCGATTTTTACCCGATGCGTTATGAGATTTGTCCGGCGGACATCATTTACACCTTTGGCGCTTACGGGATGCCGACGCGCTTCAGCCACTGGAGCTTCGGCAAAACGTTCAACAAGATGAAGATGCAATACGACTTCGGTCTAAGCAAAATATACGAGCTTGTGATCAACTCGAATCCGTGTTACGCCTTCCTGCTCGAGGGCAACTCGCTGATTCAGAATAAGCTTATTGTCGCGCACGTTCTGGCCCACTGCGATTTCTTCAAGAACAATGCCCGCTTCAGCCAAACCAATCGCAACATGGTGGAGAGCATGTCCGCTACCGCCGACCGCATTCATCAATACGAGATGGACCACGGAACGGAAGCCGTGGAGAAGTTTATCGACGCCGTTCTGGCCATTCAGGAGCATGTGGATCCGACCATTATTAAGCCATACCAGCTCGATAAATCCCGGTATATCGAGCTGCTGACGAAAGAGAAATCGCGTTCCTCGAAGCAGACGGCAAAGTCGGAGTACGAGGATTTGTGGTCGCTGGAGGAGATTGAGGCTTCGGCTGGACCTTCCGCTCCAGCGCCCAATCAGTTCCCTCCGGAGCCGGAGAAGGATCTGGTCTGGTTCATCGAGGAATATTCGCCGAAGCTCGAGCCTTGGCAGCGCGACATCATGTCGATGCTCCGCGACGAGATGCTCTACTTCTGGCCGCAGATCGAGACCAAGATCATGAACGAAGGCTGGGCTTCGTATTGGCATCAGCGCATTATCCGCGAATTGCCGCTTACCAGCTACGAGACGATCGAGTTCGCCAAGCTGAACTCCTCCGTTGTTATCCCATCCAGGCATAGCCTCAACCCGTATTATCTCGGGCTGAAGATCTTTGAGGATATCGAGAAGCGCTGGGATAAACCTACGAAGGAAGAACAGGTGCGGTTTGGACGCGTGCCGGGCAAAGGCCGGGAGAAAATTTTCGAAGTGCGGGAATTCGATTCCGACATTTCCTTCCTGCGCAATTACTTAACGAAGGAACTGACCGATGAACTCGATCTCTATATCTTCGAGAAGAAAGGGCCGGAATGGAAAATCACCGATAAATCCTGGGAAAATATCCGCGAGCAGCTCGTCTATTCGAAGGTAAACGGCGGCTTCCCAAGCATCGTGGTTACCGACGGCGACTTCAACCGGGTGGGTGAGCTGTACCTGAAGCATAACTACGAGGGAACCGAGCTTGACCTGAAATATGTCGAGCGCACTCTCCCTTACGTCGTGCAGCTCTGGGGCAAGAACGTCCATCTGGAGACCATCGTCGAGGACAAGAAAATCGTCTTCAGCTGCGACGGGAAGAAGACCAGCCGGAAGTTTGTGTAGAGTGTTTATAGTTAAAAAAGCCGCATCCATGGCCTTTTCGTCAGGCACCGGATTGCGGCTTTCCCCTGTTAATCGTCCTTTCTGCCGTAGCTTCTCGCGAACTCTTTCATCATCCTGTACGCCTGCGGATTAAGCCGCTTCACGGGATAAAACTGCGGGTGATTCGAGTTGACTTCGATAACCCAGAGACGCTGCTTCTTGTCGTAAGCAAAATCGATGCCCAGCTCGTGCATGCCTTTGCGTTTGCCGCTGAGATGCTTTGCGATTTTGAGCGACTTTGACTTTAGCTGCGAGATCCGCTTCGCCGTCTTCTTCGGCGAGAGGCCCTGCTTCTTCCCCAGCTTCTCCATCGAATACAGCTTGCCGCCCTGATAATAATTCGTAACGATCTTCTTGGGAGCGCCAACCTTCACCGAATAGCAGTTCACGGTCCAGGAGCCGCCCGGCTTGCGCTGTACCATCACCCGGATATCGTACGCTCTGCCGTTCACGCGGTCGAGCGTGATGCCCTTCTGAATAATAAGCCTTTTCTCCGACTTTTTGTTAATATGGTTATACACGGCTGAAGCCGAACCCAAATGACGGCTTAGCTGCTTCTTCTTCACGATATGCTTAACCGTATAGCCCGAGCTCTTCGCATTCTTGACTTTGAAGATCCCCATCCCCTGCGAGCCCGTATCCGGCTTTACATAGACCGAAGAGTGCTCCGCCAGCATCGAGGCCATATTTTTCCGGCTAAACGACACGGTATGGGGGACAAGCTTCTTCAGGCTTTTGTGAGACTTCAAATACCGGCACACCTTAAGCTTTCCGTAGATGCTTCGGCTGTTATACTTTTTTACATACATGGGACTCACCCTCCAATCCCAGTGTATGTTCCGCCGCTTAACGCCACTTGTGCTGAAGTGGATAGGCCCCCATACAACTGCGGCCGCAGCTGCAACTATTCGGTTCCGGCACCCGTTAAATAGTTATTAGGGAGAGTGGTGTTTCTTGCAAAAATACGCGGTTATCTTCTGTTCAAGCTTGCTGCTTATATTGGGACTAGGCGCATTCACCTATTGGGCGCTGACCCGCGACAATTCCCAATCGATCAAGGGCAATGCCGTTATTGACTGGGTCGACTTTGTTAAGCTTAACGACCATACCTATACCGGCCTTTACGACGGCGTGCTTGTCAATCCGGACGATGTAACGGATGCTGTCGCAGGCAAGGTGAAGTTCAAGGTAGGGGATGTTGTCTCTAATCCGGACTATCGGACCAAGGAAGGCGACGCGGCTTTCCTTGCTATCGGCACGCAGCTGTACGAGGTAAAGGGGTATAAACCGGAAGAATTGATTGCTGCCGAGGACAAAACGAGAATCGGGGGATACCGCCTGTATGTGGAGGACTCCTATTACAAAACGCTTAACCGCCGCAGCTTCAAGGACCTTCCTATGGACAAAGTCAGCAAGATCGAGCTGTATAAAAAGGATGATACCGCTCCGTACCGGACGCTTGTGAATCAGGAGCAGTCCGACTTTATCCAACTGCTGAAATCCGGCGAATATAAGCCTGCCTATACGCCAAATACCCAGAACGGAGACCCCGACTATTACTCCATGATCTTCTATACGGACGAGCCCATCGCCTATTCCTTCAGCATCGCGGACGACGGCGATCATGTTTTCTTTTATCCGTGGGACCTCGCTCTCGTCGATAACCGGATACGGACGTTGCTGGCAGACTCTAACGAATCCTGATAAGCCTATTAAATAAGGGTTGTTCGGTGCCAACATTCAGCTTCCCGAAACAACCCTTTTTGTGTTGAACAGAGGTCCTCTTCCTCTTAGCGGCAGAACCGCGCTTGTCCCTGGAGCCCTTCCCAAAGCACCTGTTATAGCGCGAATCAATGCCTCAAGGAATATCTCTCCCCTGTTCATTACCTATTCCGTTATCGTCTTCGTATACGTACTGTTTGTTGTGATATAAACGGTTTGGCCGTTTACTTTGATTTGATACCAATAGCTGTTGGCTTTCTTGATCAGCTCGGCTTTTTGGCCAAGCTGCAGTCTGCCAACCGTGGAAGAGCTCGAGCTCGCTGCCGATTTCAGGCTAACCCAGCCCTTTACCGTCACCACGTATGTAGTCTTCTCATTCGACGGATTCGACGGATTCGACGGCGTCGGATCCGGAGCCGGCGTTGTGGAACCGCCCCCGGTTGATGGGCCTGTCCAGGCCGGAACCGGCTTTTGCGGCGGAAGCACATACGAATCTGGAATGATAGGCGCTTTAACCGTTTTGCCGGCCATCCCCGTGAAGCCGGCTGCAGGAACTACGCGGCGGGCTTCCTTGAAGTTCTCGCCCCACCAATATTCCCAGCCGTCAACGGTGCCAAGCGCCGTCGGATTGCCGTCCGAGCGCGTGCCGATCACAACCGGCTGACCATCGCGGTTGGTTCCCATGTAAATCGCAACGTGCATAATATGATCGGTTTCCTGCCAGGTCAGAATATCGCCAAGCTTCAGGTTCTCAATGCCGGTAAGCTTCCACTTGCCGTTCACCTTCTGTTTGCCGACACCGGCTACCTTTGTGCCCACCGTGTTGTAATTCGCTGATGTTCCCGTAACGTTAAATCCGAAATCGCCAAATACGAAACGGACAAAGCCCGAGCAGTCCTCGTAGCCGTATTTGCCGTAAGCATCCGAACCGCTGCCGTAAACCATATAACCGTTTTCCATATACCAGATCGCCCGTTCGACGATTTGGTAAGCGAGAGTGTTCGATTGACTTCCGTATTTGGCCCGGAAATCCGCCACATTATAGAGCTCGTCCTTCACGTAGCTATCCGCGTTTATGTACTCATTGTATTTCTTTACTGCGCTTGACGTGGTCCAGGTCGTGCTTGCGTTTGCAATGCCGGCTGTCCCTAGTAAAGATCCGATAATAGCGAGGCTTAGTAATTGCTTTTTCATGTTTTTGTCATCCCTCCCACCCCTATTAAAATATATGCCAACTCTCACCGCAATGACCAAAAAGTACCACTATTGATAGACGGAGCCAATCTTACAACTCTCTAATTTTCTAATAATTACCATGTCTTTTTCTTGTCAAAGTAAACTGAAAACCACCGTAAAACCTAGGCCGGGACTAGCTTTGGCAGGGCCCCTCAGGCCTTGTTGTTAGGCTGTTTTCCGCGATTTTGCAGGATAAAAATTCCTCCAAACATCATTTCCTCTATTACCAATTATGAGAAAAAATTTAGGAAAACTCGCCCAAGTAAGCAAGATATCCGCTTATAGCAAATTCTCTCTTTCTTTACTATAATTTTTCTAGTACCTACTAACGCGCAATAAGACTTCCGAGGTGATACCGTTGTCCAAAGATAAATTCATAGGTTACAGGGTTATGTTTAACGTAGGACCAAGGTTTATGGTTCATGTCTATATGAAAGAGGATTATTACGAACAGTGGCGATTTACGCGGGACCAGCGGATCACGGATGTCGTCATCGAAGAGGTTGAAGTCGAGCTCGATTATTTTCTTGGATAGAGACATAAATAAAAGGCTGCTTTCATTGGTTCAATCCACTCAACTGAACCTGCGAAAGCAGCCTTATTTAAATCGTCATCCCGTTAATCCTCGACTCTGCGTACATCTACCGTTACCTTTAGGTTCTGCTGCCCTCTTCCGCGGTACACTCCCTTTACCGGCACAATATCCTTGTAGTCCCGGCCATGCCCCAGCTTGACATACCGCTCCCCAACCGGCGCTTCGTTCGTCGGATCAAAGCTGCACCAGCCAAGCATTGGCACATACGCCTCCACCCAGGCATGGGAGGCCTGCTCGAAATCGGCGCTTCCGCCCTGGAGATCCCCGACAAAGTGATAGCCGCTTACGTAACGGGCCGGAATCCGATGAGTCCGGCAGCACGCGATCATAAGATGGGCGAAATCCTGGCATACCCCTCGTTTGCGTTCGATCAAATCGCTGGCTCTGGTTGTAACCGTCGTAGCTTCCGGATCGTAAATAAATTCGGCTCTGATCTTTCCGGACAACGAAATGAGCCAGCTCAACACGCTCATATCCTTGCTCTCTTTGGCATATACGCTATCCGCATATCGCTTTACATCAGCCGTTACGTCCGCGTAACCGGTCGGCAGCAGAAACTCCGCGAAGCGGTTAGCCGCCTCCTCCGTCTCCAGCCATGCCCACGCCTCCCTGGCAAGCTTGCCGTTCAGAAGAGCCGCTTGCTCCTCCGGGCTAGGCGCATGCCTCGTAACGACCGTCATTTGCGTCCGGATCGTCAGACGCTTATGCGGCGGATTCACCGAGAAGGAATGCACGCGGTTGCCGAAGTAATCCTCGTAACTGAAGAGCGAGGCATTCGGCTCAATGAAGATGGCCTGCTGGTAGCAGGACTGACGTTCATTGGTGCTTGGCGTGAGCCTGATCTCATTGACACTGTCCGTCGCAGACTCCTCGTATTCGTATTGCGTCACGTGTGATATATTCAGCTTCATGCGCTTGCCTCCCCCATGCGAAAAAAGGTTTTGGCAAAGGATTGCCCCAGCATCTGGCATGCCTCGAGCAAATGGCCAACGATCGACCCGTTCCGGTCGACGATCATATCGTCATGCTCCAGACAAGCCAGGTCCGCCTTTACCTTCGCCACCTGGCGGATGATTCGGTCATGGGCGCTGCGGAGCTGTTTATCCGACAGTTCAATGAGCTTCATGTGCTCGTCGAGGGCATGAAAGGAGAAATGAACGGAACGAGGGAAGGATTGGTTCAGAATGACGAATTCCACAATCGATTCGACAGACATGCCGTCCGCATAGTATCGGCGGAACGAATGATAACCGCTCAGCGATTTCAGGACCGCCTGCAAATACGGATAAGCGCCGGCATTGTTCCAGCCGTCTCCAACGGCGGCATTGCCTACTGCTTTAATAATCCGAAGCGTGTTCTCCGACCGCTCCAGGAAACGCCCGCATTCGATGAAATGCCATTCGTTCTCGCGGGGCATTACCGACTGGCATAAGCCTTGGAACAAAGCCGCCCATTCCTTAATCCGCCCATAGAACAAATGAGGCGATTCCTTCATCAAGTCCTCCGGCTGTTTCTCGCGCAGCCATAAGTAGAACGCATTAATCGTATCCCACAGCTCGCTTGGCACCTTCTCCCGCAGCGTGCGGAGATTGCCTCGGGCATGGCTTACACAAGAGACCAGCGAGTTGGCGTTATCCCGGTCAAGCGTAATGTAATGAAGAACGTCTTGCTCCGTATAGCTGCCGTATTGCTGTTCATAAGCGTATCTGCTGCCCAGAGCGTCGACAATCCGGGTCCACTTGCATGGAATTTCCCTGCTCTCGCCGTCCTGACCGCAAGCTTCAACGCCTAGTTCATCTTCTGCCTGCAGGTGATAGTGGACATCAATTAATCTTGCATGGTTCTCCGCCCGTTCCATATAGCGTCCGATCCAAAACAACGCTTCAGCGTTTCGATTAAGCACAGCGATACCCCCGTTTCTTGATTGAAACTTTTAACGATTTAACACCCATGTATCCTTGACTCCTCCGCCTTGCGAAGAATTGACAACGAGCGAGCCTTCCCGCAAAGCGACGCGGGTAAGCCCGCCCGGAATTACATGGGTGGAATCTTCCCCCATTAGCGCAAAGGCCCTCAGATCGATATGGCGAGGAGTCATTTGCCCGTCAATCATGACAGGCGCGCGCGACAGCTTCATGGTGGTCTGGGCGATGTAACGGCCGGGATCCTTTTTGATCGCTTCCGCGAACTCCTTCACTTCCTTTGGAGAAGCCGTCGGACCAATCAGCATGCCGTACCCCCCGGAGAGGGAGGTCTCCTTCACGACCAGCTGGTCCAGATGATCCAGAACGTAGTCGCGCTCTTCCTTCCGGGATAACAGATAAGTCGGCACGTTATGCAGAATCGGCTCTTCTCCGAGATAATAACGAATCATATCCGGAACGTAAGCATACACTGCCTTATCGTCCGCAACCCCCGTACCCGGCGCATTCGCTATTGCGATATTGCCGGCGCGGTAAGCGTTCATGAGCCCCGGAACCCCTAGCAGCGAATCCGGCTGGAAGGCAAGCGGATCAAGAAAATCATCGTCTATCCGGCGGTAAATGACATCCACCTGGCGAAGGCCTCTCAGATCGCGCAAATAAATTTTATGATCCTTATAGACGAGGTCACGGCCTTCAACCAAATGAATGCCCAGCTGCTGCGCTAGGAAGGTATGCTCGTAATAGGCGGAATTGTAAGAGCCCGGAGTAAGAAGCGCGATTAGCGGATCCTTCTTCCCGTTAGGCGCAAGGGAACGCAAAGAACGGAGGAAATAGTTCAGGCTTCGCTCAATGCTTTGGACGGAGGAGGACAAGTATAAATCATGAAACAGCTCGCTCATGATGGTGCGGCCCTTGAACAAATACGAGTAACCGGAAGGCGAACGGAGATTGTCCTCGAGGACGAAATAGCGGCCTTTCTCGTCTCTAATTAAATCTATGCCGGAGGAGGTGATATACACGCCTCCCGGAACGTCTAACCCCATCATTTCCGGACGAAAATATACGTTGGATACGATCATTTGTCTTGGAATAACCCCGTCGGATACAATGCGCTGGGCGTGGTAAATATCGTGGATGAACATATTAAGCGCTTTGGTCCGTTGACAAACGCCGCGGTCCACGGCTTCCCATTCATGCTTGGGGATAACGCGAGGGATGTAATCAAAGGGAATGGTTCTTTCCAGAGGTTCGCTTTGGCTCGGACTATACAGGGTAAAGGTGATTCCTTCTTCCATCATGCGCTGATTGAGAGCATGCTGCCTCATCGTCAATTCCGACGGCTTCATTTTGGCGAACAACCGATGGATATTGTCATAGTGGGGACGAACCGAAAAGTCTTTCTCGAACATTTCATCGTAAAATGATTGCGAATCGTAATATTGCGATTGCGACTGTTTGGCCGTCGACATGCCAACCGCCTCCTCCATGATGGTACAGCACCTTCCCTGACGCCTCATTGATGACTTCCAAAGTTGGCTCATAACCCGTAATGTCATATTAACTTACATAAAATATTTAATAACCTTAATGAAAGTAAATTTTTGTTAGATTTATCATACAAGAATTGGATTTTCATGTCAACTTTTATAGCACGAAAGCAGAGCTTCTGCGCTGGCGAAGAAACCCTGCTTTATATCCTATGCCTATTCTCTTGTTATGTATTCAATTGGCGTAAATCTTTTGTAACGGTGTCCACGGTATGCACGAATACGGCAAGCTCCTGGGATCTCGCCGCTTGATTGCGGGCTTCGACCGAGGTTTTCTCCGATTCCATCTGAACCAGATGAATCTTCTTATGAATTTCGTCCAGATTCGTCTGGATGGTTTCCAGCGCGGAACGCGAGTTTGCGGCAAGCTTGCGGACCTCGTTGGCCACAACCTCGAAGCCTCGTCCCATCTCGCCGGCACGCGCCGCCTCAATAGCGGCATTCAGGCCAAGAAGATGCGTCTGGTCTGCAATCCCGCGGATAAGCAGCCCCATCTCGGTAATACCCGCCAGCTCCTCCTGCAGATCTCCGAGCAGATCATGCGAGCGGTCCTGCGACTGGGAAGTGGACACGGCCGCCTCGGCAATCGACTTGGCTCCTTGGTCAAGCTCCGTCATCAGGCCGGCCAGCTGCTGCACCGACTCCGTTATGGTAGTGAGCATAACCGATCTTTGATCAGCCAGCTCCTGAATCAAAGACTGCTCGGCCCGGTTATACGCTTCAAGCACCAGCTGCGAATCCAGGTTAAACATCTTGGACAAGGAGTGAAGCACGGAGGTCCATCTCTCCGGGATCGCAAGCTGCAGGACCGTTGCGGCGATATCCAGATAAGTCATGTAGCTTCCCAGATACCAGTCGGTCGTCAGGCCGATCCGGGAATGGACAAGCCCGATCGTAATGCGATTCTCGATGTAATCCTGGTCAATGACACCGGATGCCAGGGACAGCCAATAACCGCGCTGTGTCTGTTTAAGCCGTTCAATGGTACTTACATTCGAGATAATGTGCATCAAATGCGGCTGTTGTCCAATGTTGTCATAGAAGCGGTTCACAACCTCTTCGACGACTTGTTCGAATATCGGCTTGCAGTCGGCGAGCCTTTTCAAATCCTCTTCCGTAATACGGGTATATTCCAACTGCCTGCGGCGTTCTCCCGAGACTTTAATCATAGATCTAATCTCCCCTTCAAAGAATGGTTACACGCTTTTTGCGGCAATTCTTACATCGTAAGCATTGACCGTTGTCTTATAAAGATTATATCGGAAAATAGGGAACCGGCTTGTAAGCATTCTTGAATTCTTCATGACGAAGGGGAGTTCCTTTGAATCCATTGCGCCGAAAGCAAAAAAGCGATGCAGGATACTCCCTGCACCGCTTTATGAGATTATTTAACGATTCAAGAGACTCCCCACGTACCGCAGCAGCTCGTTTGCGCATACCGGGCAGTAGCCGTGTTCGTCAATCAACCGTTTGGTCACTTCGTTAATGCGCTTCAGCTGGCTTTCATCCGGCGTTTTGGTCGAAGTCGTAATTTTCACGATATCCTTCAGGTCGGCGAACAGCTTCTTCTCAACGGCCTCGCGCAGACGCTCATGGCTTGTGAAATCGAACTTCTTCCCTTTCCGGGAGTACGAAGAGATGCGGATCAGAATTTCCTCGCGGAACGCTTTTTTCGCATTCTCGGATACGCCGATCTGCTCTTCAATAGACCGCATCAGGCGCTCATCCGGATCCATTTCTTCGCCGGTAAGCGGATCCTTGATTTTGGTCCAGTTGCAATAGGATTCAATGTTATCGAGATAGTTCTCAAACAAAGTCCGGGCGGACTCTTCAAAGGAATAGACAAACGCCTTCTGAATTTCCTTCTTGGCCAGGTTATCGTACTCCTTGCGCGCTACCGAGATGAAATTCAGGTATCTTTCCCGCTCCTCCTTCGTAATCGAAGGATGCTGGTCAAGACCGTCCTTCAATGCCCGCAGTACATCGAGGGCATTGATACACTGCATATCCTGCTTGATCAGAGCGCTCGATATCCGGTTAATGACGTAACGAGGGTCAATGCCGGTCATTCCTTCTTCAATGTACTCGTTTTGCATTTCCTTCAGATCGGCTTCCTTGAAGCCTTCAACCTCTTCGCCGTCGTACATTCTCATCTTCTTCACAAGGTCCATGCCTTGCTTCTTCGTTTCCTTCAGGCGGGTAAGGATGGAGAAGATGGCTGCCGATTTCAGGGAATGCGGCGAGATGTGAATATGCTTCATGTCGCTTTGGCCAATCAGCTTCGTATAAATCTTCTCTTCCTCGGACACTTTGAGGTTGTATGGAATCGGCATTACAATCATACGCGACTGGAGCGCCTCGTTTTTCTTATTGCTTATAAACGACTTGTATTCGGATTCGTTCGTATGGGCGATGATCAGCTCGTCGGCCGAGATAAGCGCAAACCTGCCCGCCTTGAAATTCCCCTCCTGCGTCAGCGAGAGCAGGTTCCACAGGAACTTCTCGTCGCACTTCAGCATCTCCTGGAATTCCATCAGGCCGCGGTTCGCTTTGTTGAGCTCCCCGTCGAAGCGGTACGCGCGCGGATCGGATTCCGAGCCGAACTCCGTAATCGTCGAGAAGTCGATACTGCCTGTCAAGTCGGCAATATCCTGCGACTTCGGATCGGAAGGGCTGAATGTACCGATACCCACCCGGTTTTCCTCCGACACAAGCACGCGTTCGACAATGACGTTCTCTATATCTCCATCGTATTCAACCCGAAGCCTCATTTGGCAGGAAGGGCACAGGTTGCCTTCGATACGGACACCAAGCTCCTTCTCAATCTCTGGACGAAGCTCATGCGGGATCAAGTGCAGCGGCTCTTCATGCATCGGGCAGCCTTTAATGGCGTAAATAGCTCCCTTCTCCGTTCTGGAGAAACGCTCCAGCCCTTTCTTCAGCATCGTTACAATGGTGGATTTGCCGCCGCTGACCGGCCCCATGAGAAGCAGGATCCGTTTACGGACATCCAGCCTTCTGGCAGCCGAGTGGAAGTATTCCTCCACCAGCTTCTCCACGGCGCGGTCGAGACCGAAAATTTCCTGTTCGAAGAACTTATAACGCTTCCTTCCGTTATCGTCCTCTACCCCAAAAGATTCAATCATCTCATAGACGCGCGCGTGCGCAGTCATGGCCGGGGTCGGGTCCTCTCTAAGCAATTGAATATATTCTCTGAAAGATCCCGTCCACGCAAGCTTTTCACTCTCTGTCTGATACTCCGATATTCGCTTGAAAATGTCCATGCCGTGCCTCCTCCCATCGCTTCCGCAATCCGCTAGTTTTCATTCCGCCCGGGATTATCTCTACATCATTGATCGTGTGGACCAACTTTTTACTGAAGTATTACAATCCTATGCTTAGTTATGTAGGAAATTGACCACTATTTTAGGCGGCAATCCGGCAAATAACGACAAGCATTTGCTATAATGAGGGGAGAAAGAGGGGAATTAACATGGCAGTTAACAAGGAAGAGGAGCTGTACAGCCCCATCAAGGCCTACTACGAAAAGCTAGGCTTTACGGTAAAAAGCGAGGTTCTACACTGCGATTTGGTTGCGATGAAGCCGGATGGCAGCGAGGCGGTTGTTGTCGAAATGAAAAAAACGTTCAATCTCGCCTTGCTGCTGCAAGGGATTGAACGCTTACGCATAAATGATCATGTTGTGCTCGCCGTAGAGCGCAACCGCAAGAAAAGCGGCGCCCATAACCAGCGCTTCGGCGATATAACGGAGCTGTGCCGGATGCTTGGTCTTGGTTTAATGACCGTCACCTTCTTCAAGACCAAAGCGCCGCTGATCGAAATGCTGTGCGAGCCCGGCGAGATGCCAAAGCGCGGCATCCGAAGAACGCGCCAGGCACGGCTCCTCCGGGAGTTCCGGGAACGGAGCGGCGATTACAATGTAGGCGGCAGCACCGGCCGCAAGCTCGTTACGGCCTATCGGGAGAAGGCGCTCCGGGCGGCCTATGCCTTGCAGCAAGCCGGCATCCTGTCGCCAAGCCAGCTGGCGTCGCTGACGGGCAATCCGCAAAGCGCCTCGATGCTGCGCAGCAATTATTATCTTTGGTTCGAAAAGGTAGGGCGAGGCCAATATCGGCTAACGGCAGCCGGCGCCTTAGCCTTGGCGGAATATGCCGAGGTGATCGCAGAATGGAAAGAGACCTTCACTCTCCCGCCGGCACCCGAGCCGAAGCCCGTTAAAGCACAAAAACCGAAAGCTCCTAAAGCCTCCAAAGGCAAGACGACCAAACGCGCGAAGGGAGTCCCCTTTAGCTACGAGCCGTAAACTCGCGGATCGCTTCCGCCAGGCGCGCAACGCCAAGCACCGTTCTCTCCCCTTTATTATGGGTGAAATTAAGCCTCGCTGTGTTTCGTTTCGGATCATACGCGTAAAAGGCGCTGCCCGGCACAAAAGCTACGCCCTTCGATACCGCAACCCGCAGCAGCGCTTCCGCATCCAGTCCCTCGGGAAGCTCCATCCACAGGAACATGCCGCCCTTCGGCTCGATCCAATGCAGCCCTTCGATTTTTTGCGCTTTGATCAGGCTTTGCATCTCCCGCATCCGATCCCCGTAGGATTCCGAGATAATCCTTATATGCTCGTCGAGCGGGAAATGCGCAAGCAGCTGGCTCAAGATCTGCTGATCCATCGTGCTGGACTGCAGATCTGCCGCTTGCTTTGCTTTTGCAAGCATCTTGATTACCCGGGCATCGCCGATCGCCCAGCCGGTGCGAAGTGCGGGAGCCACGATTTTCGAAAAGGTGCTCGTATAAATAACAACGCCGCTCCCGTATTGCTGCTGGTCAAGCGCAAACAGGGTTGGGAAAGCCTCGTGTTCATCGTATTTCAGCTCGCCGTAAGGATCATCTTCAATAATAGGCACTTGATGGCCGGCGCAAATACGCAGGAGCTGGTGCCTTCTTTCCAGGCTCCACACGTTGCCCGTCGGATTGCCGAAGGTCGGAACGGCATATATAAACTTCGGCTTATGCTGGCGGACCAGACGTTCCACATCCTCCGGAATCATGCCATGCTCATCGCTTTCCGCGGCTACAACCTTTAGACCATGCAGCTCAAACACTTGCAGGCAGGCTAAATAGGTAGGCCGTTCAACAAGCACCGTATCCCCCGGCTCGGTCAGAACCTGGACAAGCAGGCTGATCGCTTGCTGGGAGCCTGTCGTAATAATCATGTCATCGGGCTGCACGTTCATCCCCTTCTGGGCCATGCGGACGCACAGCTGCTCCCGAAGCGGCAGGTAACCCTCGGTAAGCCCATACTGCAGCGCGCTTGTACCGGCGGAGATCGCTCGGTCCGCGGCTTCCCTGACAGCCTGTACGGGAAAAAGCTCTTCCGCCGGCAGACCGCCGGCAAAGGATACGATGTCATTGCCTTGCGTCAGCTTCAGAATATCCCTCACGACGGAAGACTTAACCTGCGTCATTCTTGTTGCAAAGCGAAATTCCATATTTTTCTTCTCCTCCCGCAATAAAAAATCATGATTTGCACTGTCACTATTGTCGCATAATAAAAAGAATCCATGCAAACTTAAACGTTTTCTTTTCCCTAATACTTGGTTATAATGAAGCTAGCATATCGGAGGTGCACAAAATGTCTATTACTTTCGTTATTGTTATGACAGTCTTTATTTTGTTCCTGACTGCCATCTTGACGTCATCGTACAACGACGACAAGACCAAAGGCCTTTAAACAAAGGCCAAGCCCGAATTCTAAGCCATTTATAAGACAGCACTTATAAATTCTTGGAATTCAAAAAAAGAAGCTTACCCTGCATGCAGGAGAAGCTTCTTTTTTTTCATCGTATGTTTGTATGAGTGCTTTATGGAGGATTGAATCCGGTTAACGGTTATGAAGCTGTCCCATTTCATTCATGCACGGCTCGCATAAATAACGGTCCTTGAACTCCTTCACTTCTTCCATTGATCCGCAGAACACGCATCTCGGACGGTAACGTTCCAAAATAATATGGTCGCCTTGCACTAAAATCTCTACAGGATCCCCCTCATTCATTTGATACCGTTTACGAAGTGATTTAGGAAGGACAATTCGCCCGAGCTGGTCCACCTTTCTAACCACACCTGCTGGTTTCATCTTTTCACCTCTTTATGACTGGATTTGCAAGCTAACGTTGTGAAACATAGCACAGTAGACTTTCGATGGCCTTTTACAGATTCCTTCCTAAACAAGGATAGTCCTTAATATTATGTAAATTCAGTCCATTCCCGGGAACTTATTCTGGCGTAATGCCTCATACACAATAATAGCCGCCGAGTTGGAAAGGTTCAGCGACCGGACATCTCCCGTCATCGGCATCCGCATGCAAGTATCCAGATTCGCGTCAATCAGCTCCTGCGGCAGCCCTTTCGTTTCCTTGCCGAACACGAAGAAATCTCCGTCTTGGAATTCAAACTCCGTGTACACCTTCGTAGCTCTTGTGCTTGCGTAAAAGAATCTGCCGTTTGGATTCGCATCCTGCAGCTCCTTGAAGGAATCATGGTATTCCACATGAACCGCATGCCAATAATCCAGTCCGGCGCGCTTAAGAGTGCGGTCATCGGTCTGGAAACCAAGGGGACGTACAAGATGAAGAAACGCGCCTGTTGCGGCGCAAGTCCGGGCGATATTGCCCGTGTTAGCAGGAATTTCAGGTTCAACCAAAACAATATGAAAAGCCATATCTGTACCAACCTCACATTCTATGTCATTATACACGAAACATTGCGTTATCGCACCAGTGCCAAAGAGGCAATTTTTACATTAGGTTAACGTACTCTTAATCTCCGCATAAATGTCTTCCCCCATAATGAAAACATCTTGTAGGAGGCAAAAGGAGAATAGATACGATGAAAAAGAAAATATTGGTCGTTGATGACGAGCCGTCCATCTCCATGCTTATCGAATTTAACTTGAAGCTCGCCGGTTATGATGTCCGGTGCGTAAGCGATGGCGAAGCCGTATTCGAGATGTTAAAGCCATTCCGTCCTGACCTGATCGTACTCGATTTGATGCTTCCGAAGATGGATGGCATTCAAGTATGCCGTGAGCTGCGCAAACAGAGCAATGCGGTGCCAATCGTAATGCTGACTGCCCTGCAGGACGTTACGGACAAAATCGCCGGGCTTGATAACGGAGCCGACGATTACATGACAAAGCCATTTAGCCCGCAAGAGCTGATCTCCCGTATTCAGGCGATATTCCGCCGCATTCAGTCCCTTCCGGGTCAAGCTGAATCAACGTCGTTCGATATCGGCAGATTGACGGTACGCGCCGAACAGCGTGAAGTGCTGATCGATGGCCGCACCATAGAGCTGACACCCAAGGAATTCGAGCTTCTTCTTTTCTTATGCAAGCATAGAGGCAAAGTATTAAGCCGTCAGCAGCTGCTCCATGGGGTGTGGGATTACCACTTCCTCGGCGATACGCGAATCGTTGACGTTCATATCAGCCATCTTCGAGATAAAATCGAGCAAAACGCAAGAACGCCCGAGTACATTATGACGGTCCGCAATGTCGGATACAAGCTTCACGCCCCTAATATGGCCGATTCGTCGCTTGCATAAGCACCTCTAACAAGGAAGACCGCCTTTCCGGTTTGCGGAAATGGCGGTCTTTGTTCATTTCTTAACCGTTACGGCGCTGGAAATCAGCCATAAATTCAGCAAGCGCTTTGCAGCTCTCGTGCGGTACGGCGTTGTACGTCGAAGCGCGAAGACCGCCAACATCGCGGTGGCCCTTCAGGCCAACAAAGCCGTGTTGCTCCGATTCCTTCACGAATTGCTTCTCCAGCTCTTCGTTTTGCATACGGAAAGTAATGTTCATAAGCGAACGGCTGTCTTGATGAGCGCATCCAACGTAGTAGCCATTGCTTTGGTCGATCGCGTCATAAATCAGCTTTGTTTTATCGCGGTTGAGCTGCTCCATCGCGGCAACTCCGCCGTTGCCTTTGATCCATTTCAAAACCAGGTTAACCATATATACCGAGAAGGATGGCGGCGTATTGTAAAGCGACTTGTTCTTCGCATGGGTATCGTAACGGAAGATAGCCGGGATGTTTTTCGGGCTTTCTTGAACAAGGTCATCGCGTACGATAACAACCGTAACGCCGGATGGACCGAGATTTTTTTGCGCTCCGGCATAGATAAGACCAAATTTGCTAATATCAATAGGACGGCTTAAAATATCGCTGGACATATCGGCTACAAGCGGAACATTGCCAAGGTTCGTCGGGAACTCCTGGAACTGTACGCCTCCGATGGTTTCATTGGATGTCAAATGAAGGTAAGCGGCATTCTCGGGCACAACGAAATCATTAATGCTTGGCATACGCATGAAATTGTCGTTTTCCGACGAAGCGGCAATGACCGTCTCGCCGACCAGCTTCGCTTCCTTGATGGCTTTGTCAGCCCAAGCGCCAGTCTTGACGTAAGCGCCGGGACGGCCCGCGGAAAGCAGGTTCATTGGAATCATGGCAAACTGCTGGCTTGCGCCGCCTTGAAGGAAAAGAACGTGATAGTTATCCGGAATACCGAACAATTCGCGCATGAGTGCTTGTGATTCGTTGTTCACTTGCTCATAAAGTGCGCTGCGGTGGGACATTTCCATGATGGACATCCCCGCGCCCTGATATTCGACAAATTGCTCTTGCGCCTGCTGCAGCACCTCAAGCGGTAAAGCGGCCGGTCCTGCATTGAAATTATAGGCTCGTTTCATTTCCGTTACCCACCTTTTGTTTTTGTTAAACATCTCACATGATATTGATTATGATAGCAATTTTACCGGCTCTCTTCAAGTACATTTACATAATGTTAGTGACAAAAAGTCGAACGGAGATTATTCACATGGCAGAAAATATTCGGATTTTCACCGCAATATCCATTCCAGCAAACATTACCGGACAAATCGTTAGCCATTTGCCCGATTGGCAGAATCGGCTCTCTTTTCAGAAATGGGTGGATCCCCGGGACCTCCATATCACGCTTCATTTTATCGGAGACACGCCCGTTTCTTCCATTCCCGCCATACAGGCGGCGATGCGGGAAGCCGTTTCCCGCTCATTGTCCTTCTCTTTGGAGTTGTCGAAGCTTGGCAGCTTTGGCCGCGAGGAACGCCCCTCCGTCTTATGGCTTGGCTTAAAGCGGCTGCCCGATGAACTGCTTCGGCTTCATCAAGCGCTTGGCCAATCGCTTCATTCGGGTATTGGCTATACGCCGGAGACCCGTCCTTACCGGCCTCACGTGACCTTAGCAAGGAAATATTCCGCTACCGAACCATGCTCAGCCGGAAAGCTTGAGGAGCTCTCCAGCCCCTTTCTGCAGTATCAGACAGCCTTCGACATAACCGGCATCACGTTATACCGTACACGGCTAGGCGAAAGACCTATGTATGAACCGCTTGCGGTTGCACAATTCGACAAAAGAAAAGCGGACTCCCGCCAAGGGAGCCCGCTTGAATAAGTGCGTTTCGAATTAGCAGCCGAAATAGAGGCTGTACTCGTGTGGATGAATACGGATCGATACCGCTTTAGCTTCGCTGCGTTTAACGGCAACATAGTTAGCGATGAACTCTTCCGTAAATACGCCACCTTCAGTCAAGAATTCGGAATCCGCTTCAAGAGCGTCAAGCGCTTCGTCGAGCGTACCAGGTACGCTGCGGATTTCTTTCTTCTCTTCTTCTGGCAGTTCGTAAATGTTTTTGTCGAATGGTCCGTAGCCCAGAGCAACTGGATCCAGTTTACGCTTGATGCCGTCCAGACCAGCAAGCAGCATAGCCGCGAATGCCAGGTAAGGGTTAGCCGTGGAGTCCGGAGTACGGAACTCGATACGGCAGCCTTTTGGCGTTACCGATGCGATAGGAATACGTACGGCAGCGGAACGGTTACCTTTCGAGAATACGAGGTTAACCGGAGCTTCGTAACCAGGAACCAGACGTTTGAACGAGTTTGTCGAAGGGTTCGTCAAAGCGATCAGAGCTGGTGCGTGGTGCAGAATACCGCCGATGTAATGCATAGCCAGCTGGCTCAGGTTGCCGTAAGCGCCTTTTTCATAGAACAGCGGAGTGTCGCCGTCGAAGATCGAGGAGTGAACGTGCATACCGGAACCGTTGTCGCCGAACAGCGGTTTTGGCATGAAAGTAGCCACTTTGCCGTATTGGCGAGCTGTGTTGTGAACGATATATTTGTACAGCATGAGGTTGTCAGCTGTCTTAGTCAAAGTGCTGAAGCGGAAGTTGATTTCTGCTTGACCGGCAGTTGCAACTTCGTGGTGATGACGCTCAACGCGAAGGCCAACTTCTTGCATCAGGCGAACCATTTCGCTGCGGATGTCTTGTTGTTGGTCAACTGGAGCAACTGGCACGTAGCCGCCTTTTACAGGAACTTTAAAGCCAAGGTTGCCGCCTTCTTCTTTACGGTTCGTGTTCCAACCTGCTTCTTCGGAATCCACGTAGAAGGAAGAAGAGTTCATTGTGCTTTCGTAGCGAACTTCGTCAAAGATGAAGAATTCGGACTCAGGAGCGAAGAATGCAGTAGTACCGATACCAGTCGTTTGCAGGTATTCTTCCGCTTTTTGAGCGATGCTGCGTGGGTCACGCTCGTAACGCTCGCCGTCCGGTGTATGGATGTTACACATAATGTTCAGTGTAGGATGATCTGTGAAAGGATCAACGAATACTGCTTCAGTATCCGGCATCATTACCATGTCGGACTCTTCGATACCGCGGAAACCTGGGATCGAGGAACCGTCGAATGCTACTCCGTTTACGAAAGTATCAGCGTCAACTTCTGTAGCAGGAAGAGTAATGTGGTGCGCGCGACCAGCGAGATCCACAAAACGGAAATCTACAAACTGGATGTTGTTTTCTTGAATTGTGTTCAAAACATTTTGAACTGACATCAGATATTTCCTCCATTTCCGAACATTTGCTTAGTGTTGAACTGTTATCGTTCAATTTTCGTGCTAAACTATGAGGTAATTATAAAACTACGGTTTGGCATCGTCAATACTTATGTAAGGTATTTTTTATTCATATGTGAGGTATACTTACAAGTTTAAACATTTGTTCACAATTAGGCCTTTACATTCGATCAGAAAAGCCGGGAAGCCTTATGTATCAAGGCTTCCCGGCTTTTCGCATTTCAGAACTGGCTTAAATTTTCCATTCCGCGAAAGCGGCTGCTGGTTCTTTCGGAGTGTTAAATTGCTTGCCGACGATTGGCGCCAGCTTTTCTAAATCCTTTAATAAATTAGCGAATTGGTCTGGGAACAAGGATTGTACGCCGTCACCTGTCATCGAATTATCCGGATCTGTGTGCATTTCCACAATCAGACCGTTCGCCCCTGCCGCAACGGAGGCTTTGGACATCGGCTCTACCAATTCGCGGCGTCCTGTACCGTGGCTAGGGTCCGAGATGACCGGCAGATGGCTAAGCCCTTGCAGAACCGGGATCGCGGACAAGTCCAGCGTGTTTCTTGTGTAAGTTTCGAACGTTCGGATTCCGCGCTCGCATAACATAACATTCGGATTGCCGCCTGCGAGGATGTATTCCGCCGCGTTCAGGAATTCGTCATACGTTGCGCTGAACCCGCGCTTCAATAACACCGGAGTCTGAATGGTGCCAAGCTTGCGGAGCAGGTCGAAGTTCTGCATGTTGCGCGTTCCGACTTGAAGGATATCGGCATATTCGGCGCATACGTCCACATACTCTGGTGTCATAACCTCCGTAATCGTGAGCAGGCCATGCTTCTTGCCCGCTTCCGCCATCATGACCAGACCTTCCACTCCAACGCCTTGGAAGCTGTATGGACCCGTGCGAGGCTTGAACGCACCGCCGCGGAGCACCTGTCCGCCGGCGGCTTTGACAAGACGTGCGATCTCATCGATCTGCTCCGGCGATTCAACCGCGCAAGGACCGCCCATAATAACGAGGTTGTCGCCGCCGATCTTAACGCCTTTAATATCGATGACTGTGTCGTCCGGATGAAAGTCACGGCTCGCCAGCTTGTAGGACTTCGAAATCTTGATCACGTTCTCTACGCCTTTCATTTGGCGAAGATGCTCGGCAAGCGTTGGCTCTGCCTTGCCGATAATTCCGATAACCGTCCGGTCGGTTCCTCTCGATACATGGGCTTGCACGCCAGCTCTCTCGATATGGTTCACAATTTCTTGAATACGCTCTTCAGCAATATGCGGGCTAGTAATAACGATCATGTCCATCTCTCCTTTTCCACTTCAACGCTTATACGCTTTTATGCTTTGTGGCTTTTATGCTTTTACTTGTTAAAGCAAATATACAATATGGACTCTTGATTCGTCAAATATTATTTTCTTAGATCAGCTGCTTAGCAGCTACGGAAGTGAATATTCTTACGATCGCTGTGCTCGATAGATTCCCTTAATTAACTATTCCGAGGTTGGAATCTATCTCACAAGGCGAACTACAAGCTTTCCAAAGGAAAGCTACTTCGTAAGCATAACCTCCGCTTCTCCAGAACATTCACTTCCTCCGCCGCAACCGCTTGATTGACAAAAAACAATAAAAAACTCAACCTAAGAGTCCGGGGAAACTGGGCCTTCAAACCTTCTCCAGGTCGATCCGCACTTACTGTCACATAATAAGATCGTCACATCATTCGTTGACGATGTTAGGATAACTTGACTCTACTCAGCTTGACGCCTAGTTCTACCCTTAACGATACGCGGCAGTGTTAAGCTCCACTTTTGGAGCAGAGCGGACATCCTTCCGATGCCGCGTATCGTTAAGGCTTAGCTATACCATGGAAGTAGCCGCAACCGGACTAGCTTAAAAAAATAAATGCGGTGCAAAGGAGCACCGCATTGACTCGATCTTCTATTAAGCTTCAGCTGCGCCGGAAGCCGATTTGGTACGAATTGTTGGGAGGAGCTTGTTCTTGTTGACCGTACGCTTGATCTCCCACGTGGAAGGATCGTTATGGTCGTATTGCTCCAAATATGCGATAACTTCTTTTGTTATCGGAGTTGGAGTAGACGCGCCT
Source organism: Paenibacillus sp. BK720 (assembly GCF_011761545.1). Taxonomy (NCBI): domain Bacteria; kingdom Bacillati; phylum Bacillota; class Bacilli; order Caryophanales; family Paenibacillaceae; genus Paenibacillus; species Paenibacillus sp. BK720. Next base: position 454,248 of record NZ_JAASRQ010000004.1, read on the forward strand.
GAGGTTACGGCAACGCGTTCGATGCCCTTAAGCCACTCCTGCTCAATCTCCGACACGTCGGATACCCGATAAGCCGGCACACCCGCGATCTCCTGGGATACCTGCGCCAGACGGTTGGAGTTATTGCTGCGCGGATCGCCAACAACGATGCACAGCTGCGCCTGTCCGGCTTGCTCCGCTACCGCTTCCTGGCGTACTTGCGTAGCCAGGCAGATTTCGTTATGAATCTCCGCCTTCGGATACGTCTCCAGAAGCTTGCTCATAATATGACGGATATCCCATTGCGACATCGTCGTCTGATTCGTAATGATAATACGGCCTTCAGGCACGTCAAGCTTGGAAATATCCTCAACTCGCTCAATCAGGTGAACGCGGTCCGGCGCTACGCCAATCGCGCCTTCCGGCTCCGGATGGCCTTTTTTGCCGATATAAATAATATGATAATCCTCGGCGACTTTCTCCCGGATCAGATCATGCGTTTTGGTTACGTCCGGGCAGGTCGCGTCCACAATGGTCAGGCCTTTCTCACGCGCCCGGTTGCGAACCTCGGGGGAGACGCCGTGGGCCGTAAAGATAACCGTACCTCTCTCCACCTGCTCCAAAATTTCCAGACGGTTCTCGCCATCAAGCGTAATAACGCCCTCTTGCTCGAAAGCCTCGGTCACATGCGCATTATGAACAATCATGCCAAGAATATAAATCGGACGCGGAAGGTCCAGGTTTTTGGCGGTTTGCAGCGCGAGCACCATGGCATCCACAACGCCATAGCAATAGCCGCGCGGCGATATTTTAACAATCTCCACTTGTTGCACCTGCTTTCTGAATAACGAAGGTTAGTCTTCGATTCGATCGGTTCCTTCTATTATAAACGAAGCAGGCTGGGCGGAAAAGTCTATTGGCAGCCAAATGACAAACGTGGACCCTTCTTCCTCCATCGTCGTGACCTCGATCGAGCCGCGGTGCTCATCGATAATCCATTTGGCGATGGACAGGCCAAGCCCTGTGCCAACGGTCTTGCCGCGCGATTCGTCCGCCCGGTAGAACCGGTCGAAGATATGGGGAACCTCGTTCGGATTCATGCCGATTCCGGTATCTTTGATAATAATGCCAAGCTGGTTCTCCCGGCGCGTCGCCGACATCTCGATCCAGCCGCTTGGCGTGTATTTGAATGCATTCTCAATGAAGATAAACAAAAGCTGCTGCAAGTAATCGGCATTACCGTATACCTGGAAACCGTCCAGCGCGGTCAAATCCCCAATCCGCCATTCCGCATTGCGAGGCAGCAGCCCCGCTCTCCGGCCTACTTCCTCCACAATCGGAAGCATAGGCTGCGTTGTTTTCTCCATCTCGTAACCCGCATCCGCTCTTGCCAGAGCAAGAAGGTCATTAACGAGAGTGGACATCCGCCGCGCCTCCGCCGCAATATCCTGCATCGCTTCGTTTGACAGCTCATAGCGCTGGGCATCCAGTGCCAGCACAATATCTCCCGCTTCATCCGGTTCAAGCGTCTTCGACCACATCCGCTGCAGCAATTCGATATTCCCGCGAATCGTCGTCAGGGGAGTACGCAGCTCATGGGAGGCATCCGAGACAAATCTTCGCTGCGCTTTATACGATTCGTCCAGTCCGTTATACGCCATTTCGATGCGGGATAGCATAATATTCAGGGTATAGACCAAATGGCCGATCTCATCCTTTGGACCTTCAATCGGAATCCGCACGCTCAGATCGGAACCGCTATGGATTTTTTCGGTGGCGTGGACGACCCGTTCGATTGGCTGAAGAGCTTTGCGCGCCATAAAGAGACCAACAGTAAAGGCAATTATAAGGCATATCAAAGAGGACAATATAAGAATAACCCGAAGTCCGGCCAGGTAGTTCTCTTCGCTGGCTACAACAGTGCCAACTTGAAGCAGGCCAATTAACGACCCGTCCGTATTATTGGGAATTGGTTTTTGATAGATTAGAAACGCAACTTCGCCCGCATTTGTATTCAAAACCGCTTTTTTATAGCCATAATCCGGATTGGTCTTCGCTTCCGGGATCGGGAACTTAATTCCGTTTATTTGAAGCTCACCGGAGGTTTTTATGACGCCTTCCTTATAGTTGACTAATTGCACGTAAAAATCTTTCTCGTAAAACGGGGAATTTCTCTTAATGTTCAGGTCAATCTGATTTAATCCGTTTTCGTACTTCACGATGTCATAGGAATCAGCCTGATCCCGTAGCTGTGTCTTCGTATCAGCGTACGTATTCATGTTTACGAAAAAATAAATCGCCACGCATAACACGATAAGTGCTGCCGCAAGAATGCCGGAAAACCATAAAGTCAGACGAAGCCTGATCGTCATGTGAAATCAACCCTCTCCCCGCAGTACATAGCCGGTTCCGCGCACGGTCTGGATAATCCGCTTGGTCCCGCCTTCCTCCAGCTTCTGGCGGAGCATCGCGATGTACACTTCGAGTACATTGGACTCGCCGCTGAAATCATAGCCCCAGATCTTCTCCATAATGGCATCTCTCGTCAATACGCGGCGCGGATTCTGCATAAATAAGAGCAGCAAATCGTATTCCTTTGCGGTCAGCTCGATTCTTCTGCCGGAGCGGATAGCTTCGCGGGAATCCAGATCCAATGCCAGATCCTCAAACACAATTTTGTTGCTGCTGGACTCGTCAATCTTGTCCGATTTGCGGCGCAGCAAAGCACGCACTCTGGCCAGAAGCTCCTCCAGCGCAAATGGCTTGATCAAATAATCGTCCGCGCCCGCATCCAATCCCTTGACCCGGTCCGAAATATCGTCTTTCGCCGTCAGCATAAGAATAGGCACGGCGCTTCCGCCCTCCCGCACGCGGCGGCATACTTCCCAGCCGTCTACCTGCGGCATCATGACATCGAGTATAAGCATGTCCGGATCCGCTGTTAAAAGAAGCTTCAAGCCTTCCATCCCGTTGCTTGCCGTCGTTACCTCATAACCCTCAAATGCAAGGCTTCTTCTGAGCAACGAAGTGATTTTCTCGTCGTCGTCTACGACCATGATGTGTTGTCTCATTCTCTATTCTCCCCTTGTATCACTTATCATCTTTGTCTAGAAAAGAAGCGCAGAGACTTTCCTCTGCGCTTGCTTTACCTTCTTACTCGGCATTAAATTTGTTTTTGTCGCCAATCTCGACTTGCAGATCCATCTTCTCGCCTCTGCGGATAATGTTCAGTACGGCTTTATCGCCAACCTTGCGTTTTTTGATTTCGTCAATAAGCGCCTGCGTGCCGTCAAACGATTTGCCGTCAATACCTACGATAACGTCGAATTGCTTCAGATCGGCAATGTAGGCCGGAGAGTTGTAATAAACGTTGCTGACAATCGAGCCTTGCGCTTTATCCATGCCAAGCTGCTTCGCAATGGCATCCGTTACGTCGCCAAGCTCTGCGCCGATGAACGGAACCGGCTCTTTCGGTACTTCCTTGTTGTTTTTGAGCGTATCCAGAACTTCCTGGATAGTGCTTGTCGGAATCGCAAAGCCAATGCCTTGCGCCTGCGAGCTGACCGCGGTGTTGATACCGACAACCTCGCCATTCACATTCAGAAGAGGACCGCCGGAGTTGCCAGGGTTAATGGAAGCATCGGTTTGAAGCAAGTGTTTGTATTCGCGCGTACCGTCCGTATCCTGAATATCGATTGGGCGCTCCTTCGCGCTCAGCACGCCTACGGTTACGGTATGGTCGAATCCGTACGGGTTGCCGATCGCAACAACCCAGTCGCCGATGTTGATCTTATCCGAGCTGCCAAGCGGCAGTGTAGGGAATGCTTTTTCGCCCGTAACCTTCAGTACGGCAAGGTCCAGATCAAAGCTGGAGCCCAGAAGTTCAGCCGTGAACGGCTTGTCGTAGCCTTGTACCGTCACTTCGATTTTATCGGAATCCGCAACAACGTGCTGGTTCGTTAGAATGTAACCGTCGGATTCAAAGAAGAAGCCTGTACCGATTCCCGCCGCCTGCAGGTTGTTATCGTCATTCTTGTTATTGTCCTGCGGCTGATTCGCATCCGGCGCATCCTCGCCAAAGAACTGACGGAAGAACGGATCGTCCAAAATGCTGCCGCCGCCGCTGCTGCGTGTTTGCGGCTTCACATATGTCTCGATTTTCACTACCGCAGGGCTCGCTTTCTCAAACAGCGAAGCAATGTTATCCGGTCTTGCCGCCGCTACGGACGCGCCGCCGTTGCCGCTTGTCGTACCGGATGCCGTTGAGCCCGAGCCCGCGTTAGCCGTGCTGTCCTGCTTCGAGGAAAATACCGAGTTGCTCGTAAACCAGTTATTCGTATCCGAAGCGTACATCAGGCCGCCCATCAAGCCGCCTACCACCACAACGCCGGCGAGGAAAGAAACGAACATTCCTTTAATCGGGCTCTTCTTGCGAGGCTCACGGTTCTGCCAATTGCTTTTGCCGGATTGCTGGTTATAAGTAAAGGGTCTCATCGGCACCGGAGGCGTTACCTCTACCTTAGGCTGTTCCAGCTCAGGCTCGTTGTCGCCGGATGACGCCTCGTAATAATCCTGAGGATTAGACCGGGAAGGAACGCTCGCTCCGTTATCGTCTTGCGCGGATGATTTGAAAGGCCCGTATGAATAATAGTAGGACGTTTTACCCGGAGCTTCCGATCCTTCAGCCGTTGATGCCGTGTTGTCTTCTTCGCGCGGATTGTTGTCATCATCACCATTAGCACGATTCTGAAAGAAATCGTCGTATTTTTTGTTCTGATCGTCCATTTCCGTTCTCCTCCTTGATCTATTCCGTTAAAGCAGCCGAATCTTTCATTCATCGGCGCTTAATTCCTGTATTCCTATCATGCACATTCTACCTTAAAACAAACTTAAAATGAATTAAAACGAACATAAAAAAAACGTCTGCCGACGTTATTTCTATGCACTTTTCGTTTGACTCTACCAAACTCCCCATTTCTCAATAGAGAGTTTGGCGTGCGATATTCTATTGGGGGAACAATCTTTCGACCTCTTTTAGAACTTCCTTCGCCTTGCCTACCCACTTCTGGTCGACATGGGCATCCGGATCGGATGGCGCCTGGAACTGGTCGAATAATGCTCCTACTACGCGGGCGCTTGCCTCCGGATCATTGCCCTCCTGGTATTCATGCCTGAGCACATAGGGCTGCGCAAACGTAATGACGGCATTCGTATCCGCGTTTACGTCCACCACGCTGCCGTTCGTTACTTGAAACGGCAGTCGAAGCCACACCTTATTCTCTTCATCCAACGCCCGGTCGAAGGAACCGTTTGTATAGTCCCAGTTGCCCCCAAGCGAGAATTGCTGCTGCTCCAGCCAGTCTCTGGAGTCGGTAAATGCTTGCTGACGGGCTTCCAGCGATGAGGATAGTGGAATCATGACAGTTCAGCTCTCCTTTGGCATCTCTTGCTTATATAACCGCTAAAGGATAATATGCCCCGCCAATAAGCCCTTTATGTGTTTTTTACCCAGCCTTTGCGATGAGCGAGCACCGCCAGCTGCGTTCTGTCCTCCAGTTCGCACTTCATAAGCAGATTGCTGACATGGGTTTTGACGGTTTTGACGCTGATATGAAGCTCTTCGCCAATCTCTTTGTTGGAGCGTCCTTCCGCAATTAGCAGAAGCACTTCCTTCTCCCGCTCCGTCAATTCCTCGTCGCCCGACTGGGCCGTACGCTGGCGCAGGCCTCTCGTCAGCGCTTGCGATACATCCGCCGTCATCACCGGCATGCCCTTGACCGCCCCATGCAGCGCATAGATCAGTTCCTCCGCCGATACGGTCTTAAGAACATAGCTGACTGCTCCCGCTTCAATGGCCCCGTACACCTTGTCGTCCTCCAGGAAGCTTGTAAGCATGATAATCTTCAGATTCGGATAATTGGCAATCAGCTGCCTGGTCGTCTCAATGCCGTCCATGCCCGGCATCATCAAGTCCATCAGGATAACATCCGGAATGCCGGAAGGCAAACCCGCCTCCAGCATCGAAATCGCGGCCTGACCGCTACCCGCTTCCGCTACGACCTCAAATTTGGGCTCCAGCATTAAATACGTGCGCAAGCCTGTTCTCACCATGTCATGGTCATCCACAATCATAACTTTTAACGTATTAGTCCCGGTCATCGTTTTCATTCCTCCGCCACATTTTCGGTATCGTAACCTTTACTCGCGTGCCGCTGCCCGGCTTGCTTATAATCTCCGCCAGACCGCCCAGCTGCTGGGCCCGTTCCTGCATCGTCGACAACCCGTATGAACCTCGTCTTACTTGATCCGCCCGGAAGCCCGCTCCATCGTCCTGCAGACTAAGCACAACCTGCCGCTCATTCTCCGTCAGACTTAGCGAGCAGCTCTGCGCACCGGAATGCTTAACGACATTCGCCATCGCCTCTTGAACGATCAGGAACAGCTGATGCTCCTTGGCTTCCGTAAGCGGCTCAGTCAACCGCCAGTCGAATACCCCCTGCAGACCGTTCTGCCGGCAGTAATCCGGAAACCATTTATCAAGCGCCTCCAAAAGCGTGCGCCCTTCCAGCTCCATCGGCCGCAGCTGCGCGATAAAGATCCGCATCTGCTTCTGAGCGAGCGTTGACATCTGAATAAGCTGATCCAAGACGGAAGCTGCCCGTTCCCGGTCGATTTCCTGGAGCTTCGGCAGCGAAGAAGCGCACATGTGCATGGCAAAAAGCTGCTGGCTGACCGTGTCGTGCAAATCCCGGGCCAGCCGTTTGCGTTCCTCCTGAACGGCAGCTTCATTAGACGCCGCTTGCGACATCACCTGCTCTTCCCCGGTCATCTGGAGACGCTTCATTCTCTCCTCCATCAGCTCGGCAAGATCGTTAAATTCGCGGTACAGCTCCGAAAAAGAGGAGTCGCCGGATTCCGTAATCCGGACCTGGAAATTCCCGTTTACCGCTTGCTTAAGCGCAAGCTGAAGCGTATCGATCCGCCTCTGAATATGCTGGCCCGTCCAGTACCCGAAGCCCGCGCTGACAAGCAGAAAGACGGACGCTGCGCCATAGCGCACTTCCGTCTGAACATTGTCTCCGTCTGCCAATCCTACCCACACGGCGATTCCAAGCAGCAGCGCGGTTACGGAAGAAGCCACAAACATCGTGAGCAGCTGCCATTTGCCGCCGCGGAACAATCGAACGATCATAACCGTCTATCCCACCTTCGTCACACGAACATCGCCGACGAACGTGCTAACGACGAGTTTGATTTTTTTATCCGTCTCCTCATAGTAAGGGGAATGGATATGGATGCTCTTGAACATTCCGCCTTCCTTCTGGCCCAAAATCTTCACGTCGCCCACAAAAGCGCTCGAGACGACCTGTACGCCTACCTCGTAATCGTTCGGCACATAGACTTTGACGTCGCCTATAAAGGAAGAGATGCAAATCTTCGTCTCCCCGAACGGGATTTGCGCTTTCGTTAAATCCACAATGGTATCGCCTATAAAATGCGAGATATTAAGCGGCTTCAGCTCCCAATAATCCTGGCCGATATGAATATCTCCGATAAACCCCGATCTGGATTGCGCATGCGGATCGTGATTCCAATATTCAAATGAGCCGTGCTTCGCCCGCTGGCGATGCTCGCGTATATGCTCTCTTACCTGATGCTTATGCTCCCGGATATGACGCTTTTGCTCGTGAAGCTGCCGGCGCCACTGCTGTTTCATGTCATGATGTCTCATGCGATGGAGCGGTTCTTCGCGGTAGTTCCCGGCCGGCTCGCCGCGTTCGTTCCTTTCGGCAAAGGCAGACGCGTCTCCTTCGCTGCCGGATTTATTCCCTCCGTCCATGCCGTCCGGCTTCGTAGGGTCCGGATGAAGCGGAGGCGCCGACGGCACTTCGCCTTTGTAATCGGTATAAGCATTGTACGACTTCCACTCGTCATCGTATTGCGGCGGTTCTGGGTGACGGTGCCTCGGACGACGCAAGAAGTTAATGCCTATCAGGATGATGATGACCGGCCATGCATAGGAAATGATATCGCTGAACGACCAGGCGAACCACTCCAGGTTATGACCGAGGAACAAAAAGCCGAGTATAATCATCATCCCTGCCCACCAGCCCGAGCCGTGACCCTGACGGCCCGCAAGCAGTCCGTGCAATCCGATCCAGAGCAGCACGACCGGCCAATAATTGGAGACAATCTCGCCAATACTAATGTCGTAATCAATCATGCCCAGTTGCTTCAATAAGAAGAATACGCCAACGGAAATGATGACAAGACCCGATAACAGCCGGTTTAGAAAGCTACCGTTCAATTTAGTCAACTCCCTGCCTGTACTTCAGAATGTCTTATTGCTACTTAGTATAGCTAATGAAAGAAGCGATATAAAGGGACGGCCGATTGAACTTGGCATCGGTCTCGAGACGGAGTCCAAAACAGATTGTAAGATCAGCTGCCAGCCCTTCGCTTCCAATCTATGAAATTCTGTAAAAAAAAGTTAGGCTGCGTTATAAAACATCACGCTAATACGTTGACATTTCTTACTTCGGCTATTTATAATGGTGAGCGGATTCATAGAGACAGAGAAACCTTACATCAATAACGACTATGAACAACGGGAGTTGAATCAATGGATGTAGCAGAACTGTCGAGAGGGCTGGATACCATATGGGTTGTCTTGACAGCAGCAATGATTTTGCTGATGGAAGGCGGATTTGCCCTGCTTGAGGCCGGCTTTGTCCGGCAGAAGAATGCGGTTAGCATTATTATGAAGGTATTTGTTGACATTGTATTTGGTGCACTTGTCTTTTACTTCTTCGGTTTTGCCATCATGTATGGCAAAGACATCGGCGGCTTGTTCGGCTCATCCGGTTTCATGCTTAACGGAGACTTGTCTCATATTAGTCTGAATATTTCCCACGAAACCTACTGGCTGTTCCAATGCGCCTTTGTAATTGCCGTTATTTCCATCGTATCCGGAGCTGTTGCGGAACGGATCCACTTCCGTGCTTATATTCTGCTCACCATTGCCATGACCGGTCTGATCTACCCGTTGTCCGGGCATTGGGTATGGGCGGTGAACGGCTGGTTAGGCAAGCTTGGCATGATCGATTTTGCCGGATCGGCGGCAATCCACGCTCTTGGCGGATTCGCGGCACTTGCCGCAACCTTGTTTATCGGTCCGCGGATCGGCAAATTTTCGCCTGACGGCAAAGTAAACATCGTATCCCCCTCCAACCTGCCGCTCGCTTCGGTTGGCGCTTTTATTCTCTGGTTCGGTTGGTTTGGCTTTAATGCCGGCAGTACGCTTAGCGCAACGAACGCGGCAATCGGCCACATCGCCGTAACGACCATGCTGTCCGCGGCATCGGGCGGCGCCATCTGCATTCTCTTTACGATGTTCCGTTACCGCAAAGCGGATCCGCCGATGGTTATTAACGGCTCTCTCGCCGGCCTGGTCGGGATTACGGCGGGTTGCGCCTTTGTCTCCGACGGCGCGGCCATCTGGATCGGCTCTATCTGCGGGATTGCGATGGTTCTGGTGACGGAATACATGGAGCGCAAACAAATCGACGATCCGGTCGGAGCCTTCGCCGTGCATGGCATTAGCGGCAGCATCGGTACCCTGGCCGTCGGATTATGCGCGATTCCGGAGCTTACCGAAGGCGTCGGAAAAGGCTATTACGGTCTGCTATACGGCGGCGGCTGGAACCTGCTTGGCGCCCAAGCCCTTGGACTTGTCGTTATCGCGATTTGGGGGTTTGGCCTTACGTGGGCCGTATTATGGCTGATCCGCAAAGCGATGCCGGTTCGCGTCTCCAAAGACGAAGAGCTGGTGGGCCTTGATGTCGGAATCCATGGCGTCCCTGCCTACAGCCAGGAGAACGACTTTATCGACGTTGACCACATCACAAGAAAATAAGGTTATTAGAAAAATAACGGCGTTCCTCCGAAGGGGAACGCCGTTTATTTATAGGATAAGTATTATCGATATAGTTCATTAACCAAATCTCCGGAGACCGTTACGATATCTGTAGGCGACGAGACCTGAATAGATCTTGCATGCTCGATCTCTAGCCGAAGCGCGCGAACCTGCTCCATCGGTTTTTTAACGAAATGAATGTACTCAACGGCCAAATGATGATCCGGCTTCCGGCCTGACAATAACCGGCGCAACGTGGACATGGATTGGTAAGCACGTTCTTCCTTCAGACGCCGCTTCTCGTAACGTTCAACCATTTGCTCGATTTCTGCGATTTCCTGCTCCTTCTTCGCTACGTACGCATCAATAAAGGGCAGCACCTCAGCCGCTTTGCGATGATGGGTCGAAGAATGATTCGTATGGATAATTGGATCGGTCATGTCAACTCACCTGTCTTCATTGCGTGATTATTTGTTACATACCTAATCATACAACAAAGATTCGTTCTTGAAAACTCAATTTATGTAACATTAGAAAATTTGACAAAAACAATATTTTCAAGTCAAGCTGCTTGATCGCCGTCCTTGCGGAGCGCATTCAAGAAAAAAAGAGGAACCAGGGACGGTCCCTCTTGTTGATTGTTTTAAGTCATTATTTTTGTGCTTTTTGAGTGGCTTGGTTAGCTGTTTTACCAGCTGTAGCATTTTGGTTATTGAACTCTTCAGCGAATTCAGCATTGAACTTATTGTTTTGAGCTTTGTTGTTTTTGTTCTTAGCCATGGTAGTCATTCACCTCCCCGTTCAACCTTAGTATGGCTGCGGGAAGGCTTATTATGCAGGTGCGAAAGCGGGGGATCATGACTCCAGATAGGTCTGCGGAATCGGTTTTCCCGCCTCTACCGCGCGGTTAATTTGGTTCAGCCAGGACTGGGAAAGCTTGCCGTTGCCTTTGCGAAGCACCTGGACATCGACCGTTCTTTTCCCCCACTGCTTATATACATCTTTTATCGTCTCAAAGTATAAGTCGAGCCTGTGGCCTTTGATGGCCGAGCCGGTATCCGCCACTACGCCGTAGCCATAGCCCGGAATATAGAGCAGCGTACCGATCGGGAACAGCTTTGTATCCGCCGCAACGGTCGACACTTGCCCCCTTCTGACTTTTACTCCGGAATAAGTGATTCCGTATTGCGGATGCCCCGGACGTTTTCCGGTCGATTCGTAACCAGCCGTATAACCGGTAGCTACGACTTGAACGGTTGACAGAGCCTGCTCTGCAATGGCTTCAACCGCTGCATTGCCGTCCTTGTTTTTCTTTGTTGCTTCATGAATTTCCTGCTTGGCCGCAGGTGCTGCAGCAAGGCTCGGAGCGGCAACTCCGCCTGTCAGCATGGCGGCTATCGCCAGGCCTGAAATTGTTTTTGTACAAGTAAAAAAGCTTGTGACCATTTGGGCAGCTTCCTCCTCAGAAGAATATTTCCCAAACGGTCCAAGCTTTATGCATGAAACTTAGATTGTTTTTGTTGCGATTTCGTTTTGCAGCATCTCAATCAGCTCCGCTACAGGCTTGGCGCCGATGTCGCCTTCGCCGCGCTTGCGTACCGAGACGGAGCCCGATTGCGCTTCGTTGTCGCCTACGACAAGCATATACGGCAGCTTCTCCAGCTGCGCTTCGCGGATCTTGTAACCCAGCTTCTCGTTGCGCAGATCGCTCTCTACGCGGATACCGGCCAGCTGCAGCTTCTCTTCCACTTCGCGCGCGTAAGCTTCGTAAGCCGTGGATACCGGAATAACCTTCGCTTGAACCGGCGACAGCCAGAGCGGCAATGCGCCCGCAAAATTCTCGAGCAGGAAGGCAGTCATCCGTTCCATTGTACTGATGATACCGCGGTGGATAACGACCGGACGATGCTTCTTGCCGTCCTCGCCGATATATTCAAGCTCGAAGCGGTCAGGCAGCAGGAAATCGAGCTGAGCCGTCGACAAAGTCTCTTCCTTGCCAAGCGCCGTCTTGATCTGAACGTCAAGCTTGGGACCGTAGAACGCCGCTTCGCCTTCCGCTTCGAAGAATGGCAGGCCAAGCTCTTCGACTACCTCGCGCAGCATACGCTGCGACATTTCCCACATCTCGTCGTTCTGGAAGTACTTCTCCGTATCCTGCGGATCACGGTACGACAAGCGGAAACGGTATTCCTTGATGCCGAAGTCCTCATAAACTTTGCGGATCAGGTTAACCACGCGCGCGAATTCTTCCTTAATCTGATCCGGACGGCAGAAAATATGCGCGTCATTCAGCGTCATCGCGCGTACGCGGTGCAGACCCGTCAAAGCGCCGGACATCTCATAGCGGTGCATGGTACCCATTTCGGCAATGCGAACCGGCAAATCGCGGTAGCTTCTCATATCGCTCTTGTAGACCATCATGTGATGCGGGCAGTTCATCGGACGAAGAACAAGCTCTTCGTTATCAAGCGCCATGAGCGGGAACATATCCTCGCTGTAATGCTCCCAGTGTCCGGAGATTTTGTAAAGCTCGACGTTAGCGAGAACCGGCGTATAAACATGCTCGTAGCCAAGACGCTCCTCGAGGTCAACGATATAGCGCTCCAGCGTACGGCGAACCTTTGCGCCGTTCGGCAGCCACAGCGGCAAGCCTTGACCCACCTCGCGGGAGAACGTGAACATTTTCAACTCTTTGCCAAGCTTCCGGTGGTCACGCTTCTTCGCTTCCTCCAGGAAGTGCAGATGCTCGTCCAGCTCGGCTTTCTTCGCGAAAGCCGTTCCGTAAATGCGCTGCAGCATCTTGTTCTTCGAGTCGCCGCGCCAGTAAGCGCCGGCTACGCTAAGAAGCTTAAATGCTTTGATACGGCCTGTGGAGGGCAGATGCGGTCCGCGGCAAAGGTCAAAGAATTCGCCTTGGTCATACATCGTAATAACCGAATCCTCAGGCAGATCGCGGATCAGCTCAAGCTTCAGGTTATCGTCAAGCTCGGTGAAAATCGCAAGCGCTTCTTCTCGGCTGACAACGCGGCGGCGAATGTCAAGATTTTCGTTAACGATGCGCTGCATTTCCTTTTCGATCTTGGTCAGATCTTCCGGAGTCAGAGACTGGTCCATATCGATATCGTAATAGAAGCCATCCTCGATTACCGGACCGATGCCAAGCTTCACGTTTGCGTTGCCATACAGGCGTTTGATGGCTTGTGCCATCAGATGAGCCGTACTGTGACGGTACACTTCAAGGCCGTCGGCCGATTCAACGGTAACGATCTCGATCGCCGCATCGGACTCGATCGGCGAATATACGTCAACGACCTTGCCGTTGATTTTACCTGCGATTGCATTCTTGCGAAGACCCGGGCTGATCGAGCCGGCTACTTCTTCGATTGTTGTTCCAGCCGCGTACTCTCGTACCGCGCCGTCTGGAAAAGTAACTTGGATAGACATGGATTTCCCTCCTGAGAAAGTTGGCATAGCAGGCGGGATGAACGCAAAAAAAGCACGCATCCCGCAAAGGGACGAGTGCTTGATTACCCGTGGTTCCACCCTACTTCGATTGCTCTCTTTCCTCTGAATCAGAGAAATGAGGCAGTCCTTGTATTGATCTGATAACGGAGACATCCGGTGCAGCTTAGTAGTGGTTATTCGTTATGATCCACGTTCAACGGCACAGCTACAAAGGGGTATATTTGCTGATGTCTTGAAGGAAATTGCAGCCGAGTTTCCTCTCTCTGGACCGACATTGCGTAGCAAATACATGGCTTTGTCATGGCTTTTTGCATAGTTATGAGCAAATTATAACCGCTTTGTCCCCCATTGGTCAATAGATGCGGCTATCCGGCTGAATGGTTCCATTTCCTTCAAAGCATGGGCTGCAAGCCGGACATTGGGTGCAGACCGATACGCGGTTGTCGAAAATCGTCTCGATCGTCCGGATCACCTGCATATCCTCCTGCCTCGTATGGATCATAATATGCTTGGGAGAGACGGCAATTAACGAGCTGATGACCATATCTTCAATATTCATCTCGGTCTCCAGCATCTCGGCCACTAACTTGTCCGAGTGGGGCTTCGGTTCAAAAGGCTGAAATTTTTCATTGTAGAGGACAAATTCATGGCTTCCTTTATGCACCAGATGGACAATCGGCACTTTGGATTCCTGCAAGCCCACAAAATATTTCAGCAGCGAAATAAACTCCTGGTACTGTTTATCCAGCACGTACTCATCCAAAGCGTAATCTACAATTTCCGCCAGCTCCGTCCGGTAAGCAAGCAACCGAAACGAGGTTAATCCGTCCAAATGCAAAACGGAGTTTTCTTGCAGGTAGCGGTCAATCTCATCGGCTACCTTCGTTTTGCGTCTCTGCCGGTCCGCATCCAAAAATCTCGTCCCGAGACCGTCCCATTCCGTTCCGTGCAGCAGCTCGTGGCAATATTTTTCGATGACAGGCGCATCGATGGCATGGTTGTTCCTGTATTTTCTCCGAATGATGGCTGCCAGTATGAGCGGTTCCATATCGGTTACGATGAATTCGGCAAGCGCTTTGGATGCCGCTTGATACACCGATTGGCTATGGTCAGCCAGTTGAAAATACGGCAGGATCGCTTGGCAGCTTATTTCCTTATCGGAAAGCAGCGTGTACTGTATAGCTTCTTCTTCGATGTTTGCGATATGTAGATCAGTGGTCGTGTATTCCGCCATTAACTCGCCGCTAATTGGGCAGCGGATTGCTCCATGTTCGAAGGCAGCGTTACGGTAAACAGCTCCATGAGCTCACCCCTTTCATTCCCCTTATAAGTATATGGCTGGGGGGTTGGGTATATACGAATGGAGTGGTGGGAGATGATGGGCAGTGGCGGCGGTGAGTGCTGGTTTGTTTTTCGAGCTGGCTAGGTTGGGATGTTGCTGATGGCGGCGATGTCGCTGCGCTTTCGCTTCGCTCACTCCCCCACTCCTTGTGGGGCGAGGCTTTTTATGCTGCCCGGCTTCCTCGGACAGCAATTTTTGTTTCTAACAGAGCGTTAATCTTTGCTCCGTTAATTCGATACAAGTGACTGGACATAGTGTTTCGAGTTTGCGTTGGATCCAGTCCAGCGTAGTTCTCGATTTTGCGGGCAAATTTAGAGAGGTAATCCAACGCAGCGCAGGCGATGGCGCTACTCCATTGGTTGAGGGGATAACCTTTTTTATGGGTCAGAGGCTTGGGGCTGACGTCGTGGCAAAGCTTGATCCGGGGATCATCCAGAATAGAAAGATGTTTGACAGCGATCATATTCAAGCCATGAGGAGGGCCCTCAAGGTAAACCCGCAGCGATAATTTCAATCGGTTTACCGGTCATATCTACATTGGTGTTGCAATCGCGCAGGGCAATGATGTGATCTCCCTCGGCGCCTTGAAGAACGATATGCTCATGACCCTCCATAGCAGAATCAGGTCCAGGCTGCCGATCCCCTGCTCCTTCACGTATGTATCAATGGAAACGGTATGGAAAACGTCGGCATTGCCGCTGCCCTCCTGCTCCGTCACCGCATCCTTCTCCCCTTGTCTTGTTCATGGAAAAGAATAGGTGACACCAACCTCATTTCTCGCCGGAAATAAAAATAAGCATCCAAGCCCCAAGAACCGGGACCGGATGCTTATTCCTTTATTAGTTCTGCATAACAAAGTCTTTCGAAGCGTGCTCGTTGTCGTCGTACATCTTAAGCGTGTTGTATTTCGTGTCGCGTTGCGCCGGGATTTTACCGGACTCGCGGATCAGTTGAAGAATAAGTTCAATGTTGACTTTATGCGTGGTGCCCGCGGCGGATACGACGTTTTCTTCGATCATCGTGCTGCCGAAGTCGTTGCAGCCGTACGAAAGCGACTGCTTGCCGATTTCCGGCCCCATCGTCACCCACGAGGATTGGAAATTGTCGATATTGTCGAGCATGATGCGGCTTACCGCAACCATCTTCAGATATTCCTCCGGCTTCGACTTCTCCACTTTCCTCATGTTGGTGTTGTCAGGCTGGAACGGCCAGCAGATAAACGCAAGGAAGCCCTTCGAATCGTAACCGTTAGCGATGCATTCATCCTGCGCGTCGCGAATGCGGAGCAGGTGAAGCGCACGCTCCTCCGCCGTCTCGCCAAAGCCGTATACCATCGTTGCCGTGGTGTTCATGCCATGACGGTGAGCGGATTTCATCACGTCCATCCAATCCGTCCAGGAGCCCTTCAGACGGCTGATTTTGCGGCGGGTACGGTCATCGAGAATCTCGGCGCCGCCGCCCGGAAGCGAATCAAGGCCTGCTTCATGCAGCTGGCGGATCACTTCGTCAAGCGACAGCCCATCCGAAACTTCCTTCATCTTCTGAATCTCGGCAGGCGAGAAGGAATGCATCGTGATGTCGGGGAAATGCCGCTTGATCTCGCGGAGCAGGTCCGTGTAATAGGAGAACGGCAGATTCGGGTTTGTACCGCCCTGCATCAGAATCTCCGTACCGCCTACATCGATGGTTTCCTGAATTTTGTTAAGTATCGTTTCGTTCGAGAGGACATAGCCCTCATTCGATCCCGGCGCGCGGTAGAATGCGCAGAACCGGCAATAGACATCGCAAATATTTGTATAGTTGACGTTCCGGCCCACGACAAAGGTCGTAATCGGTTCAGGATGGCGTCTCAGCATCAGCTGGTTCGCAACCTCGCCCATTTTTTCAATTTCATCGGATTCAAGCAGCGTTACGCATTCGTCAAACGTAATCCGTTCGCCCTGCAGCGCTTTATCCAAAATCTGGTCCAACGTAGACATCGCAAGACCTCCTTATCTTTCCGTTCTTAATAGCTATCAACTAATCCTATCATATCTCGTTCTTGTCCGTCATCTTTCGTATGTTACGGAAATACGAAAAAATACGGCTTGTCGCAAGCGACAGCCGCATTTTTCGCTTATTTTGAACAAAAATTATCCGCGCAGGGCAGCGTCCAGATCCGCAATCAGATCCTCTATATCTTCAAGCCCTACCGAGTAACGGACAAGACCGTCCGTAATTCCCCGCTCGTAGCGAACCTCCCTAGGCATTGCCGCATGCGACATTTTGGCCGGGTAGGATAAAATGCTTTCCACCGCGCCAAGGCTGACGGCAACCAGCGGCAGCTGAACGCGGCTCAGAAGCGCAGCCGCGCGTTCTCCGCTGCCTACGTCGAAGGAAACGACGGCGCCGTAACCCTTCGACTGCTTCTCGTGAATCTCCCGGCCCGGATGATCCTCAAGACCAGGGTAGTAGACTCTGGCAACCTCCGGATGATCATTCAGCCATTCGGCCAGTCTGCGGGCGCTGCGTTCGCTATGCTCCATGCGGGCTTGCAGTGTCTTCATGCCGCGCATCAGCAGCCAGCTCTCGTGAGCGCTCAGAACCGCACCGAGTCCGTTCTGAAGCTGATAGAGCCGGCGTCCAAGAGCTTCATCGTTAGTTACAGCAAGTCCAGCGAGCACGTCGCTGTGGCCGCTCAGAAACTTCGTAGCGCTGTGAAGCACAATATCAACGCCAAGCTCGAACGGACGCTGATGGTAAGGCGTCATGAACGTATTGTCGAGCATCGTCAGGAGGCCGTTTTCTTTCGCCCAGCCCGTCACTCGGGCGATGTCCGTGATCTTGAGCGTTGGGTTGGACGGCGTCTCCATAAATACCGCTTTGGTGTTTGGTTTTATCGCGTCTTTTACTTGGTCGAAATCCGTCATGTCCACAAACGTGGTTTCAATATTGAAACGGGTCAGCACGGCCGTAAGCAAACGGTATGTACCGCCGTATACGTCTTCCGTTACGATCACATGATCGCCTGCGGACAGCAGCATAAACGCCGTCGAGATCGCCGCCATGCCGGAGGCGAAAGCGAAGCCGCGGGTTCCGCCTTCCAGCAAAGCGATATAGTTTTCAAGCGCCTCGCGGGTCGGGTTGCCCGAACGGCTGTAATCATGATGCGGAGGATTTTGAATGTCCGCCTGATGGAAGGTTGACGCCTGGAAAATCGGAGCGCTGGATGCGCCGGTCTGCTCGTCGATTTCAGCGCCGAAATGCAGCAGCTTTGTCGCAAAGCGGCGTCCGGCGATTTTTTCGGGATTATGTCTTTCGCTCATGGCGCCTTAAGCCCCCTCGATTTCGCGCTTTGCCTCAGCCAACGCCTGCTTTAGATCGGCAATCAAATCATCGGCATGCTCGATTCCAACCGAGAAACGAAGGAGACGGTCGTCAACGCCGATCTTCTGGCGGATTTCCAACGGAATATCGGCATGAGTCTGAACAGCAGGATAAGTCATAAGCGACTCGACGCCGCCAAGGCTTTCCGCAAACGCGATCAGCTTGATATGACGGAGAATCGGCTCTACGTAACGGGCATCCTTCAGACGGAAGGAGAAAATGCCGGTGTTGCCCGAGGATTGCTTGTTCTGCACATCATGACCCGGGTGATGGGGCAGCGCCGGATAATAGACATCCTCGATCGCCTCATGCTCCAGCAGATAATTCGCGATAGCGGTTGCGTTAAGCTGATGGCGTTCCATGCGAAGCGCGAGCGTCTTCATGCCGCGCATCAGCAGCCAGGAGTCCTGCGGACCAAGAACGGCGCCAAGCGAGTTATGCAGGAAAGCCATCTGCTCGGAGAGCTCTTTGCCCTTCGTCACGATCAGACCGGCTAGAACGTCATTGTGACCGCCCAAGTATTTGGTTGCGCTATGAACGACGATATCCGCGCCAAGCTCTATAGGACGCTGGAAGAACGGAGTAAGCAGCGTATTATCTACAATAGTAAGAAGACCTTTGGACTTTGCCCATGCGGATACACGCTCCAAGTCTGTAATCATCATCAGCGGATTCGTTGGCGTCTCGATCAGAACCGCCTTCGTGTTCGTCTGAAGCAGCTCGGACATGCCGTCAAGATCGTTCGTATCGACATACGAAGCCGTAACGCCGTATCTGGACATGATTTTCTCAAGCAGACGGTATGTGCCGCCATATAAATCAAGCGAAACGATCAAATGGTCGCCTTGGCTGAACAAAGCGAAGATCGTTGTCAGAGCGGCCATACCGGAGCTACAGGCAAACCCCGCGTCGCCGGATTCGAGCTGAGCCGCCGCTTCTTCCAGAACGGTACGCGTCGGACTTTTGGTGCGGGCGTAATCAAAGCCCGTGCTTTGGCCAAGCTTGGGATGGCGGAACGCCGTTGCTTGGTAAATCGGGAAGCTTACCGCACCCGTAACAGGCTCCTTCTCGGAACCGATATGCGCAAGATGACTTTCAATTTTCATAAGTTCGTCCGTCTCCTTCGTCTTCGTCATTTCTAATTTATTAATTAGATGCCTGCGCCCAAATCATAAGGCGTTTGTTGGTATACATAATAGTTCAACCAGTTCGAGAACAGCAAATTCGCGTGGGAGCGCCATGTCGAATAAGGGAGTTTTTCCGGATTATCTCCCGGGAAATAGTTCTTCGGCAGATCAATTTCCAGCCCCTTTGCTTTGTCGCGGTCATATTCGTATTTCAGCGAAAGCGGATCGTACTCCGAATGCCCGCTGACGAAAATTTGCCTGCCGTCTTTGGAAGCCACGATATATACGCCGGATTCTTCGGACTCCGACAAAATTTCCAGATCCCCGATTTTCTCGATATCCTCGCGGCGGACCTCGGTATGACGGGATTGCGGCACAAAGAACATTTCGTCAAAGCCGCGGAGCAGGTTGACGTTCTGCTTCTCGGTTGTATGCGGGAATACGCCGAAAATCTTCTTGTCCAGTTCGTATTTCGGTACGCCGTAATGATGGTACAAGCCCGCCTGCGAGGCCCAACAGATATGGAAGGTCGACGTCACCTGGCGTCTGCTCCAATCCATAATGTCCTTCAGCTCTTCCCAGTAATTCACGTCCTCGAAGTTCAGATGCTCAACCGGAGCGCCCGTAATAACAAGACCGTCATAATACTGGTCCTTGATGTCATCGAAGGTTTTGTAGAACGATTCCAGATGCTCGTGCGACGTATTTTTCGATGTATGGGTCTTCGGATGCAGCAATACAATCTCCACTTGCAGCGGCGTATTGCCAATGAGTCGAAGAAGCTGCGTTTCCGTCGTTTCCTTGGTAGGCATTAAATTCAATATGGCGATCCGTAATGGACGGATGTCTTGATGGAAAGCGGTGCTTTCATCCATAACGAAAATATTCTCGTTGTTCAAAATCTCTTTGGCTGGCAGGGAATCAGGTACTTTAATCGGCATTGCGATTCACTCCTTTACTTGATTATCGGCCTTCTCAACGCAAAAAAGACCCTTTCTGCCGTGAGAAAAGGTCGTGCGCTCATCAAAAAAAAAGAGCTCTCGCCTCCCTCATCTCTCAGAAACTAAAGTTTCCGCAAGAATTAGCACCGTGCTTACGCCGGTTGCCGGGCTTCATCGGGCTAGTCCCTCCGCCTGCTCTTGATAAGAAAGTGGTTCTATTCGGTTGTAGAAATCCAATTCTATTCTTAACTTTAATGGATTCTGCCATTCGCGTCAAGGACGTTATTGACATATGCTGTAGAAGGCTTTCCAAAAGGTCAGTCGGCCTATTTTTCCGCTTGAATGTAAAGTGTATAGGGGAGTATACTAGACAAGGATTAAAAGCCGATTTTTCATGAAGAATAAAAGGTAAAGGAGTGCAAACAGAATGGAAGGCGATCGACCGAAGCCTGACAACAACCGAATACGGCAGCTGCCGGATCTATCGTTGCTCAAGCGGGCGTTTGCGTTTTAAGTCCGTTCTTTTGCTCGTTCATCCGGCAGCTCGTCACAAGAGAGGAGAAGCTCGGATGAAAATTCGTCATGTAAACAACGGGTTATTTACCCTGATCGAAGACATTAATGAGACGCTTGTTCCGGCAGCGGAAGGCTTCTATTGGATTGATGCCGACGTGGAAGACCTTGCGATCCTGCAGCCGCTGTTCGGCATGCATGATCTGGCGGTCGAGGACTGCCTGAGCGAGGAAGAGCAGCGTCCGAAAATCGAAATTTATGAAAACCAATATTTTATTGTCATTAACAGCATCCGGTTCGATGACGAGGAAATCTTCCTCCGCGCGCTGAATATTTTTCTAGGCCGTCATTATATTATTACGATTACGAAGCAAAAGCTCAACGAGCTGCGCACGCTGAAACCCGTTCTGTGGGAGCAGGAAGTTAATCGGCCGGACTATTTCCTATATCATCTCGTCGACATCGTGGTCGACAATTACTTCCTCGTAGGCGACCGGATCGACAACCGGATCGAAATGCTGGAAGAAGATATATTAATGAATACGAAAAAAACGCATCTGAACGAAATCATCGGTCTGCGCGGCGAAATTTTGTGGCTGAAGAAAGTGCTTGGCCCGCAAAAGGACCTTATCGCCACGCTGAACAAGCGGGATTTGAAGCTAATCGATGACCAGCTGCAAAAGTACTTCAGCGACATTTACGAGAACGCCGTCAAAATCGCCGAGTCCTTCGATACGTACCGAGAGCTCATGGGCAACTTGCGAGAAGCTTATCAGTCGACGATCTCGGCCCGGGCGAACGAGATCATGCGCGTGTTCACCGCGATGACGACGATCTTCATGCCGCTGACCTTTATTACCGGGATTTACGGGATGAACTTCGACTTTATTCCCGGGATGCATGTGCGCGGCGGATCAATTATTCTGCTTGGCATCATGCTCGCCTTGGGGGCTGGAATGCTGATTGTGTTTAGGAAGAAAAAATGGTTGTGAGTGTGGGGAGCCGCCCTGTGTTGGGGCGGCTTTTTTGCTGTCGATCGGGGTCGGTCGGGTCGGTGTGATCCGGGGACGTGAAGGATCTCCTTTCAGCCGCTGTTGTCAACACTTTGCCTGAACTTAATGTTCCAAGGTTGCAAAGTGTAGACAAAGGCGGGCGCTCCTGCAGGAGATTCCTTCACTTACCCCTGCGCCCCTCCCCGACCGCCCCGCGCTCCCAGCACCGCTGCCCACAACCCCCGGCGGCTTTGGGGAGAGGGCCGAAAGGGGCTCAGGCGCTGCGCACGAGCCCGATTTCACATCGTGATAAGACCCTGACAGTGTCTTATTCCATCGCCTACTGACCATCCGCCAGTTTCACCTTGCTCGCGTAGACGATAAGACCCCGGCAGGGTCTTATCACGGTCACTTCAACCCCCTAATAGCACAATAAGACCCTCGTGGGTCTTATCTCATCGCCAACTGACCGTTTCCGCCAGTTTCACCCACCCAGCTCGCCATAGTCGATAAGACCCTGGCAGGGTCTTATCGTAGCCACTTCAACCCCCTATAGCACAATAAGACCCTCGTGGGGTCTTATTTCATCGCCAACTGACCGTTCCTGCCAGTTTCAGTCTGCTCTTATAGACGATAAGACCACGGCAGGGTCTTATCACGGCGACTTCAGTCCCCTTATAACACAATAAGACCCTCATGGGGTCTTATTGCGCTATGCGAATAGCTCGCACTCCTCACCATATTAAGCTTCGTCGTACAAATTCGCCGACAAATAACGTTCGCCCGTGTCAGGAAGAAGGACAACAATCGTTTTGTTTTTGTTCTCCGGACGTTTGGCCAATTGAGAAGCCGCGAATGCCGCGGCGCCGGAAGAGATGCCGACCAGCAAGCCTTCGCTGCGCGCCAGCATGCGGGAAGTTCGGTACGCGTCTTCGTTTTTGACCGTAATAATCTCGTCCACGACGGACGCGTTATAGTTATCCGGCACAAAGCCCGCGCCAATGCCTTGAATCAGATGGGGACCTCTTTCGCCGCCAGACAATACCGCGGAGCTAAACGGCTCAACGGCAACAATTTTTACGTTTGGATTAAGCTGCTTCAAGCGTTCGCCTACGCCGGAGACCGTACCGCCCGTACCAACGCCGGCCACAAAGATATCCACCCGGCCGTCGGTATCGCGCCAGATTTCCTCCGCTGTCGTTGTCTTATGGATGTCCGGGTTCGCGGGATTGCTGAATTGCATCGGTATGTAGGAGCCTGGAATTTGAGCAGCCAGCTCATCCGCTTTGCGGATTGCTCCCGACATGCCCTCGGATGCCGGCGTAAGCACAAGCTCCGCGCCAAGCGCCTCCAGCAGCTTGCGGCGTTCGATACTGAACGATTCAGGCAAAATTATAATGAGCCGGTAGCCCAAAGCCGCCGCCGCAAAAGCGAGCGCAATGCCGGTATTGCCGCTTGTTGGTTCAATAATCACCGAGCCGGGAACAAGCTTTCCTTTTTCCTCCGCATCCTTAATCATCGCAAAACCAATCCGGTCCTTCACGCTGCCAGCCGGATTGAAGTATTCCAGCTTCGCGATAACTTTCGCAAGCGAATCCTGACTCTTATTGTAATGAGTAAGCTCGAGCAATGGTGTGTTGCCGATCAGCTCTGTCAAATTACTGTAAATGCGTGGCATTCATCATCGCACCTTTCTTTATTGGATCATTACCCATTATAGCATTTGCTGCCGAAGCCTGCTTATGCCATCTCTTCCTCTGCCGCTTCGCGCGAGCCTTTTTCCAGATTAACCTTCCACAATAAAACGATTCCGATTATAAAGAAGGCAATCAGAGACAAAATCGCGACCCGGCTCGAACCGGTAAGGGTCCCCACCACGGAGAAGACAAACGGACCCGCAAAGGAGGAGAACTTGCTCGACAGCGCCAGGAAGCCAAAAAACTCGCCCGTCCGCGAAGGCGGCACCAGATTGGCATAGATCGAACGGGCTACCGCCTGGCTACCGCCCTGCACAAGGCCCACCATGATGGCAAGCGCATAGAAATGAACGGCGCTGGTCATAAAGAAGCCTAGCCCGACGATAAGAACATAAATAAGCAAGGAATAATACAACATGCGCTTCGAACCAAAACGACCGGCCAGCCTGCCGAACAGGATCGTACATGGCCATCCGACAAACTGCGTGATCAGCAGCGCAATAATCAGATCGCTTGTCTCAATGCCGATACCCGCACCATATATCGTTGCCATGACAATAACCGTGTTGATTCCATCGTTGAAAAACCAGAAAGAAGCCATATACTTCAGCAGCTCGGGATATCGCTTGATAACCGAGAAGGTCTTTCCAATCCGGACAAAGCCTGCCCGGATGATTTCGCCCCTGCCGAGATGGCCGGTTGGCTTCCTGCTTTCCTTCACCAAGCGAAGAATCGGAATGGAGAACAGCAGCCACCAAACCCCCACCGTAATAAAGACCATCTGGGTGGCAAAGGTTTTGCTTGGGAAGCCCAGCGTCTCCCAGCCTTCAATCATAATAACGTTGATAAGCAGCAGCAGGCCGCCTCCGGCATAACCGTAAGCATAACCTTGCGAGCTGACTCGGCCTCTTAACTCCTGCGGCACGCCGTCCGCCAGCATCGCGTCATAAAAGGTATTCCCTCCGGAGAAGCCTATAGAGCCCAACACCATCAGGCATGAAGCCAATAGCCAATCGTCTTCACCGGCAAACGCCATAAATACGCAGGACAATACGCCAAGCAGCATAAATACGGACAGAAACCTCAGCTTTGAGCCCGTATAATCGGCAATAGCCCCAAGAATCGGCGATAACACGGCCACCAGCAGCATCGCAATGCTTTGGGTATAACCCCAATAGGTCTCGGCCCGGTTGCCCGCCAGATGAACGGCTGCGACATCGGAATAATAAACCGGCAGCACCGCTGCCATCATCGTGGTGGCAAAGGCGGAGTTTGCCCAATCGTACATTTTCCAGCCACGCAATGCTCTTTGGTCCAGAACAAACGCCCCCGTTTCATTGGCCATACTTCAGCAATAGTTCGACAGTCCCCCATTTATTCCTTTTCAATTGAAATGGCCATACAAAAAATTAACATTAACCTCATGCTTCGAAAACATTAGATTAAGAATTTTTGAAGCTTGCCCGCTTTTTTGCTGTAATCATCCATTTGCTTTATAATAAATAGTGATCATGTTCGAGGGGGAATTGAATTGAATATTAGCCAGCTTGAAACGCTCCTCACCATATCGAAGACGATGAGCTTCCGCAAAGCCGGCGAGCTGCTGAATTTGACACAGCCGGCCGTCTCTGCTCAAATAAAAACGCTGGAGGACGAATTCAAGACAGTTCTCATCGATCGCAATCAGCCCGTCACCTTGACCGACCACGGAAAAGTTTTTTTGGAGCATGCGGAGAGAATACTTGCGGTTGTTGAAGAATTAAAGCAGAAGCTGTCCGATTTGAATGCGATACCCCAGGGCCATATCGTACTCGGAACCACCTCATCCATGGCCATTCAGATCTTGCCCCGGGTGTTATCTTACTTCCAGGACCAGTATCCGTTGATCAAAACGACGATACACACGATGCCATCCTCGCAAGTTCTGGCCAGCGTGGAGAACGGTTCAGTCGATATCGGCATTACCTACATCTCGGAAAAAAATCCGAATATGGACACATCCATTCTTTATTACGATTCCTTTGTCCTCGTTGCATCTCCCGCTCATCCTTTAAGCCAAGTAGCGCATACTACGATAGATATGATCAAGGATTACCCCTTTATCATGCTTGCGCCCGACACCTTGGGCCGCCGCTTCCTGGATCAAATCTTCAAGAAAAATAATATCCAGCCGAATATTATTATGGAGCTGTCGAGCAGCGAAGAAGTAAAGCGAATGGTTGAGATTAATCTTGGCATTGCCGTCGTTTCCAAGCTGTCCATTGCCAATGAATTAAAGCTTGGTTCGCTCAAAATCATCAAAGCGACGGAGCTTGAGCCCTATCACCCGGTGGCTGTCGTCTATAAATCCGGCAGATATTTAAATACGGCCATGCAGCAATTTTTAAGCGACTTAAAAGGCATGCCCGAGCAATCCTTTCTTGGCAGCGAGTAGACAGAATCCTTACATATGGCCAACAGCTCTGGCCATTGGGCAGCCATTCTTTTTAGGAGGAATTCATCATGAAATTCGATTTGCATACCCATCACGAACGTTGCGGCCATGCCGACGGCATGATCGAAGATTACATTATTGCCGCGCTTGACGCAGGCCTTGAAGTCATTGGCATCTCCGACCATTCGCCGTATTTCGGCAGCGAGCAGGATCAGCCTTTTCCCGGCATCGCTATGGCCCGAAGCGATTTTCAGAGCTATGTAGACGAGGTTCTCCGCCTGAAAGAGAAATATAAAGACCGCATTGAAGTGCTGCTAGGCATGGAGTCGGATTTCTTCCCCAAACACGCCGAAACCTATAGGGATGCTTATCGCAATGTCCCGTTTGACTACTTGATTGGCTCGGTCCATCAGGTCAGCGGTGTGAGCATCTTTAACCGCAACCGTTGGAAAGGCTTGTCCGAGGAGAAGAAGATCTCGGAAAAAGTCGCGTATTACGAGCTTATCCAGCAATCCGCCCGAAGCGGCATGTTCGACATACTCGGTCATATCGATGCGATGAAGGGCTATTACCCGGCCTTCTCCGATATTCCGGCCAATGACGTAATTGATGATACGCTTCGAGTTATCGCCAAGTGCGATGTCGCTATTGAGATCAATACGTCCGGCGGCACCAAGGATGTTGGCGGCTGGTACCCTTCCGATGCGATTCTAGAGAGAGCGCTTCATTTTGGAGTAAATGTCACGTTTGGCTCCGATGCCCATAAACCAAGCCGTATAGGCGAGGATTTCGAGCGGGTACGCAAGCGCCTGAAGGAAATCGGTTTCTCGCAATGGGTATTCTACCGCAAACGCCAGCAAATCATTGTTCCACTGTAGTAAAAGAAATCTAGGCTTTGCCTTTCAGGCAAAGCCTTTTTGCTGCGTTCTTTATCGGACAAAAAAAGTGGACCTGTGCGCTCACAGGTCCAAAATCGATATATTAAAAGGGGGTCTTGTTTATTATAATAGCCTAATAATATGTTTGTACCGTAACAGAACTATTTCAATTGTGTAACAAATTCATTCCATCATTTAAGCGATTACCGGATATGGCTGGCTGGAATCATTATCGGAGCAGGGTCTGCTCTTGGCAATGCTTTATTTATGAAGGCGCTGGACTATGGCCCCGCCGCCTTGACGTCCCGCTTACTAACATGAACCGCTCCATTCTCTCTACAAGGAAAAGCTGAACCGTGCGCAATGGTCCGCTTTTGTATTGACGATCGCCGGGCTACTCATTATTCGGATTTGAACGTTCTGCCCTTACAATGCAAAAAGCACCCCAGAGTCTGCCGTGCAGAACCCCGAGGTGCTTTTCTTAAAAACTATTATTATTTCAGCAAAGCGTCGATCGAGAAATCGCCAGCGCCCGTGAAGGCTACGCCGAGCAGAACGGCAATCAGAACCAGGTTATATTCATAACCGTTTTGCGTAACCCAGGGACCATTGGCGCCATGAACCTTCGCAATCGCTACAACCATGGTAAGGATCAGCAATGCCGCTCCTACTTCCACCCACAGCCCCGCTCCGAACAATACGCCGCCTACAACCTCGGACAAGCCTGCGCCGGCTGCCATCAATACGCCGGGTTTCAATCCGATCGATTCCAGCCAACCGCCCGTGCCTTTTAGACCGTAACCGCCGAACCATCCGAACAGCTTCTGCGCGCCGTGTCCAATCATCAATAAACCAATAATAACCCGAATGATCAACAAGCCAGTATCCAACATTTAAAACCTCTCCCTTTATCTCTCGTTAATTGAGCGGCCGCTCTCTTTGATGCAATTATCATAATGTATGTTACTTACTTAAGTCAAGTAGATATATTAAAATTAGCAAATACCCAAATTTGGCTGCGCTAACGAACTTACTTTTCCTTAGAACATATGCTACAATATAGGTAGAAAAAGGGGTGATCGCGTTGGATTATTCAACTATGTGCCCAAAGTATGAAGCTGCGGCCGACATTCTTGGTAAGAAGTGGACAGGGCTTATCATCCGGGTTATGCTTGGCGGACCTAAACGGTTCAAGGAAATTAAAGAACAGATCCCCGAGATGAGCGACAAAATGTTAACGGATCGGATGAAGGAACTAGAGAGTCAGAGCATTGTAAAACGAACTGTCTATCCTGAAATGCCTGTTCGAATCGAATATGAGTTAACGCCTAAGGGTCGCGAGCTCCAGCCCGTGATCGAGTCGATTCAAAGCTGGGGCGAGCAATGGATGTAACGCCGTCAAACAAAAAAGCTGTGCCGGACTAGGATATCACTATCCCGTCCGGCGCAGCTTTTTTGTTTGAGTTGACTTTCAACGTTAGCTCCATTACTATAATGATAATAGTTATCATTATCAAATAAGCAAAAGAAATACCCCCCGCCTGCGCGGAGGGCATCCTTCTTAGCCAAGCCATTTTTTGAACAATTGTTTGGTAGTATCACGGTTGATTGCAGCAATCGAAGTCGTAAGCGGAATGCCTTTCGGGCACGAACGCACGCAGTTTTGCGAGTTGCCGCAGCCTTCGATGCCGCCGTCTTCCATCAGCGTCTCCAGACGTTCAGCTTTGTTCATTTCACCTGTAGGGTGAACGTTGAAGAGGCGGACCTGGGAGATTGCTTGCGGACCGATAAAGCTGTTGCGGTCGTTAACGTTCGGGCAGGCTTCCATGCAGACGCCGCAAGTCATACACTTGGACAGCTCGTAAGCCCATTGGCGCTTCTCTTCTGCCAGACGCGGGCCTGGGCCCAGATCATACGTGCCGTCGATCGGAATCCATGCTTTAACCCGTTTCAGCGCATTGAACATGCGCTCGCGGTTAATAACAAGGTCACGCACGACAGGGAATGTGCGCATCGGCTCGAGGCGAATCGGCTGTTCCAGCTTATCGATCAGCGCGCTGCAGGCCTGACGAGGCTTGCCGTTGATGACCATCGAGCAGGCACCGCACACTTCCTCAAGGCAGTTGGATTCCCAGCATACCGGAGCCGTGTTTCCGCCATCCGCTTTTTTCGGATTACGCTGAATTTCCATTAAGCCGCTGATTACGTTCATGTTGGCGCGGTAAGGAATTTCAAACTCTTCGGTATAAGGCGCGGAGTCCGGTCCGTCTTGACGGGTAATAACGAACTTTACGGTTTTTGTTGCTGTCGTTTGAGCCATTGTTATTCTCCTTTCTTCTTGTTGGCTGTGTAGTCGCGTTTACGCGGTTTGATAAGGGAAGTATCGACATCCTCATACGAAATTTGCGGACCTTCAGGCGTCCAGGTCGCTTTCGTTGTTTTGAGGAAATCCTCGTCGTTACGGTCCGGGAAGTCCGGCTTGTAATGCGCGCCGCGGCTTTCGTTGCGGAGCAAAGCGCCAAGCGTCATCGCTTCGGAAAGCTCAAGCATGTTCCACAGCTGACGCGTGAACGCTACGCTGGAGTTGTTCCATTTGAGCGAGTCGTTGATATTGATGTTTTGGTAACGCTGCTTCAGCTCTTTGATCTTGTCAATGGTTTGCTGCAGCTTGTCGTTGAAGCGTACAACCGTCATGTTGTTTGTCATCCACTCGCCAAGCTCTTTGTGGATAACGTAAGCATTCTCGGTACCGTTCATGCCGAGGATCTTGTTGTACTTGTCTTCGTGACGTTTCTTCTCGCGGTCGAATACCGATGAGGAAATGTCTTCAGACGATTTCTTAAGGCCTTTGATGTATTCAACGGCTTTAGGACCGGCAACCATGCCGCCAAAGATAGCGGACAGGAGCGAGTTCGCGCCAAGACGGTTCGCGCCGTGGTATTGGTATTCGCATTCGCCCGCCGCGAACAGACCAGGAATGTTCGTCATTTGGTTGTAATCAACCCACATGCCGCCCATCGAGTAGTGAACCGCAGGGAAGATTTTCATCGGGATTTTGCGCGGGTCGTCGCCCATGAACTTCTCGTAAATCTCGATGATGCCGCCGAGCTTAACGTCAAGCTCCTTCGGATCTTTATGCGACAGGTCAAGGTAAACCATGTTCTCGCCGTTGATGCCAAGCTTCTCGTCAACGCAGACGCTGAAGATTTCGCGTGTTGCGATATCGCGCGGAACAAGGTTGCCGTACGCCGGATATTTCTCTTCAAGGAAGTACCAAGGCTTACCGTCTTTGTACGTCCAGATCCGGCCGCCTTCGCCGCGTGCGGATTCGGACATCAGGCGCAGCTTGTCGTCGCCAGGGATAGCCGTTGGATGGATTTGGATAAATTCGCCGTTTGCGTAATGAACGCCTTGCTGATATACAGCGGATGCAGCTGTACCCGTATTGATAACGGAGTTCGTTGTTTTACCGAAGATGATACCAGGACCGCCGGATGCGAGAATAACGGCGTCGCCGACGAAAGTATGTACTTCCATCGTGCGCAGGCTTTGCGCCGAAACACCGCGGCAGATGCCTTCGTCATCCAGTACGGCGCCAAGGAATTCCCAGTGCTCGTATTTCGTTACGAGACCGGCTGCTTCCCAGCGGCGAACTTGCTCGTCCAGGGCGTACAGCAGCTGCTGGCCGGTTGTTGCGCCCGCGAACGCCGTACGGTGATATTGCGTGCCGCCGAAACGACGGAAGTCAAGCAGACCCTCCGGCGTACGGCTGAACATTACGCCCATTCGGTCCATTAAGTGGATAATGCCAGGCGCGGCTTCGCACATTGCTTTTACCGGAGGCTGATTCGCGAGGAAGTCGCCGCCGTAAACGGTATCGTCAAAATGCTCCCAAGGGGAGTCGCCTTCACCTTTTGTATTTACAGCGCCGTTAATGCCGCCTTGCGCGCAAACGGAATGGGAACGTTTCACCGGCACGAGGGAGAACAGTTCCACATGCACGCCCGCTTCCGCCGCTTTAACGGTTGCCATAAGGCCCGCAAGACCGCCGCCAACGACGATAATTTTATTTTTAGCCATAACGTTTCGCTCCTTGTCTAAATACTACTAACCGATATTGGTCAATGCCAATGCGGCACTTGCCGTTTCCTTGAATTCGTCACCCATAAATGCTACGAGGGACAGGATGAACAGCGCAGCTACAAGCACAAAGATTACCATGCAGATATTCGCCGAAACCCGTTGAGCTTTCGGGGAGACCGTAATACCCCAGCTGATCAGGAACGCCCAGAGGCCGTTGCTGAAGTGGAATACCGCAGCCAGAATACCGATGAGGTACAGAATGAACAAAGCAGGGCTAGTTGCAATATTATGCATGGTCGAGCCAAGCTCTTCATGCGTTACATTGCCAAGCGCTACCTGCACGCGAGTCTCGAACACGTGCCAGATAACAAAGATAAACGTGATTACCCCCGTTATACGCTGCAACGTAAACGCCCAGTTACGTTCATATTTGAAACGTCCCGAGTTGAGGTTCGACTGATAAGCCATATACAAACCGTAAACACCGTGGAACAAAATCGGCAGATAGATGCCGAAGATCTCGAGCAGCGTTACGACAGGCAGGCCGTTAATAAAATGAACCGCTCTGGTAAAGCCTTCCGGCCCGCGCTCATACGCCTGAAAATTGGCCAGGGCATGCACGATGATAAATCCACCCAGCGGAATCACCCCAAGCAGAGAGTGAAGCTTGCGCCAGTAGTACGAATTTCCTTTCATTGATACTTCTCCTTTCCAGACTGTGGTCGCTCCATGACATTTTTACTGTTGACAAACCATTCTACATTGTACCCCCGGCTATTAAGTCCGTCAACAAAAGTCGACACCATTTGCGAAAGTTTCATTTCTCGACTTTTATTGAACCCCGCAAAATATTAGGACTTCGGAGCTTAGGCTTCACATTGCATTGCGAGGGCTATGAAAATTGTGAACGTTCCGTGTATGCCACCCTTTTAATCCTACTCCTTTTGAGCTTATAATGGAATTGCATATTTATTATAATTTATTATAACCAATTCACATAAGCGATCGGGGAGACCAAAATGATCGAAGAATTTCATATGTTTGCATCTATTGTAGAGCATTCCAGCATGAACAAGGCAGCTGCGCTGCTTAATTTGTCCCAGCCGGCTTTATCCCGCAAACTGGCCAAGCTTGAAGAAGAGATTGGCGCCAAGCTGTTCGAGCGCGTAGGCAAAAGGCTTGAACTGACCCGCGTCGGCCAATTGACTTACGAATATGCCGTAAACCTCCGCAAGCTGCACCGCCGTTATATGGATTCCGTCGCCGAATACACCGCGGCGGGACGTACCTCCATTACGATTGGGGCCAGCTTAACGACGCTGCAAACAACCTTACCCGATTTCATCAAGACGCTAAACGCCAGTCATCCGGAATTCGACATCAAGGCCGTAACCGGGAAAACCCACGAGATTGTCACTCTTGTCCGGGACAACAAAGCGGATATCGCCATCGTCGCCTCCATGATCGAGGACTCCCAGCTTCATTGCGTGCCGCTGTTCGACGATCATCTGCTGCTCGTCATACCGACCAGCGTTGCCGTTACGCATGAAGAGCCTCTTTCAATAGAAGATTTAAACGGGCTGCCGATGATCTTGTTCTCCAAAGGAACCTGGTATCGCAGGCTGACCGACGAGGTTTTCGCCAAATACCATCTTCAGCCGGATGTCAGGATGGAAATCGATTCCTTCGAGGCTATCGTCCGTCTGCTTCATACGTGCCGCGCGGCAACCTTGCTCCCGCATTCCTATATGCGCAAGCAGTTATTAGCCGACAACGAACTTGTCGTTGTCCCCATCCGCGAGCTTGAAGAAACCAAGAGAACGACTTGTCTCATCCACAACGACCCTTCCGATCTTCATCCGGCGGTCCGCAGATGGATCTCGGAGCTCGGTCAGTAAAGAGGGGCGCTTTTAATCTTTTCGCACTTGTCTTTCTCTTTTGCCTTTCTCTCTTCTCTCTCCCGCAAGGGAGGACAGTGGCTTGCGCTTTTTAGCGCTTCACTGTCCTTTTTCATTCCCTCGCGAGGGGGAATGGATGGGTGCGGCGCGAGGCGGGAAAGGGGTATCTCTGGAGGAGCGAAGCGTTCGCCTTTGTCACTTCCTTTGCTGCATCTATGTAAACCTGTTCAGAGCAAAGGAATGACAACAGCGGCCGGAAGAGATACCCCGTCCCGCGGAGCCATCCCGCCCCTTCCATTCCCCACCACCTCTGCCAGCCAGCGAGCAAAAAAAGGACAGAGAACGCTAACCGCGCCCACTGTCCTTATCATCACCTGATTATGGTTTCTTCAAACTGTTCAATCTGGTCGTTTGTTCCGATCACGACCATAACGTCCTTTTCCGTCACAACATCCATAGCCGTAGGAGCAATAATAATACCGGAAGGCTTGTTAATGGCTACGATGCTGCATCCGAACCGGGCACGCAGGTTCATATCTTGAAGCGACTTGCCGTTCAGGCATTTCGGCACCGAAAGCTCCGCAATGGTATACTCCTTCGACAGCTCGATATAATCAAGCAGATTCGGGGAGACAAGCTGATGGGCAACCCGGATGCCCATATCCCGTTCCGGATAGATAACGCGGTCGACGCCGATTTTCTCCAGCACCCGTCCATGCAGCTCGCTCATGGCTTTGGCCACAACCCGCTTCACGCCCAGGTCCTTCAATAATATAGTCGTCAGTATGCTGGCCTGGATGTCATCGCCAATCGCCACCACTCCGCAGTCAAAATTACGAACGCCTAGCGATCGCAGCGTCTCTTCGTCCGTGCAATCGGCCGATACCGTATAGGTCAGCACATTGCTCATCTCCTGAACGGCTTCCTCGTCCCGGTCGATTCCAAGCACCTCGTAGCCCAGCTTAATGAGCTCTCTTCCGAGACTCGAGCCAAACCGTCCCAAGCCTACGATCACAAATTGATTGTTCTTCATTCCTGCTCCCTATTCCCCTATCCAATCGTAATTTTGCCTTCCGGATACCGGTACAGCTCTTTCTCTGTTTTTGGTCCAAGCGCGTAAGCAAGCGTCAGAGGACCAAGCCGGCCGGCGAACATCGTTAATGCAATGACAATCTTGCCGAAAAACGTCAGCTCGGGCGTAATGCCCGTCGTGAGGCCAACGGTACCGAACGCCGACGTTGTTTCGAACAAAATTTTCAGAAACTGCTGGTCTTCCGTTGTGGACAGCAGCATCGTGACCAATATGACCAGCGTCAGCGACAGCATCGTAATCGTAAGCGCCTTAAAGATCCGGTCTTTCCCAAGCCTGTAATGGAAGAGAACGATATCCTCCCGCCCGCGGATCATTGCGATAACCGCCCCAACCATAGTCGTAAAGGTCGTCGTTTTGATTCCCCCGCCCGTGGAGCCCGGAGATGCGCCGATAAACATCAGAATAACGGTGAAAAATACGGTAGCCTGCCGGAGCTGGGTATAATCCAGCGTATTGGCCCCTGCCGTCCTTGGCGTAACGGACTGGAAAAAGGAAGCCAGTATTTTATCGCCCCAATTGAGGGATCCCAGCGTCATGCTGTTCGAAAACTCGAAAACAAAGATAACAAGGGCACCGACGGCAATCAGAATGCCGGTTGCCGATAGAACAACCTTGCTATGCAGCGAAAGCCGTTTGTTTTTCCGGAACTCCAGCAAATCCGCCATGACCACAAAGCCTAATCCGCCAAAAATAATAAGCAGCATCGACACGATATTAACGAGCGGATCGCCCACATACATCGTTAAGCTGCGGAAATGGCCGAAGATATCGAAGCCCGCATTGTTAAAGAAGGAGATCGAATGAAAAACCCCGTACCAAACCGCTCGGCCGAGCGGCATATCAAATGCAAACCGGACGGCGAACAGCACCGCGCCAACCAGCTCAATCGTCAAGGAGTAAAAGATAACCCTGCGGATTAAACGAACGATGCCCTCCATGCTCGTCTGGTTCATCGCTTCCTGCAGAATGAGCCGTTCCTTAAGCGAAATTCGCTTGCGCAGCACCAGCGCAATCAGCGTGGCCATGGTCATAAAGCCTAACCCGCCGATTTGAATCAGCGAAAGGATGACGATCTTGCCGGCGGTAGAGAAGTATGTACCCGTATCGACAACAACAAGGCCGGTGACGCAGGTCGCCGATGTCGCTGTAAACAGCGCATCGATAAAGGGCAGGCGCGATCCGTCATTGGAGGCAAAGGGCATCGACAACAGTATCGCTCCAATGATAATGATCATCGCAAACCCAAAGACAAGAATCCTTGGCGGAGACCACTTCAAGATATTGAGGTATTTGGTCATTGTTTTCTCCTTTTAATGGACCTTTCAACATTTGGGCATAAAAAAAAGCACGGGAACTCCCATGCCGGATGAGTCCTGTTCCACACAGCCTGCGAGGTTAGCTGACGGATTCGGGCCTGGAAAGGCAGCCCTATTCAAGCGGAATGCTCGAAATTCACCCCATGCTGGCGGATGGCTCCGGACAGCGGTTTGGTTCCCCCGTTTTCAATAACGAAATTCGGCTGATACGATTCGATTTATATGACGTTAACGATTATACGCCTTAAGGACGGAAACGATCAAAATGAGCCTAAGCGATAATTAGGCGGAATTCGTTCAAATATAGGCAATGCTATAAAGCAAATGGTCACTTGCTGGCTGCAAGTCCTTATTTCACCGCTTTCCGTTTGCATCCTCCGCTTTCGCCCGCATTGGATAAATCAGGTTAATAATGGTATGGTAACTGTAGCGAAGCATCGTCTGAATTCGAAATGGAGGTTTTGTATGATCCCTTCCATCGCTCCTCATGATTGGAAAAGGTTCTTGTGGGCTGCTGTTGCAGGCGCAATTATTTTTATCTTTACCCAATTCGGCCCTGCAGCCGGGGACCAGCTGTTCTCAAGCTCTACACCTAAGGTTATCGCAAAAAGCGAAGCCGAGTCCACCGCGAAAACGTTCGTCCAGGAACAGTTCGGCAAAACGGCCGTAGCCGCCCATGCGATTTATCAGACCGACAGTCTGGCAAACGGGTATTTCTCCAAGGAAGATCTGCTTGGCAAGTTCGAGGATCAATACGAAGCCAAGTTCCCGACCGATACGTTCCAGGTCAATCTGGAGCTGGAGGACGGCACCAAGGCTTACGTCTACGTCCATATGACAAACGGCGGCATCACGGGCTGGCATTGGCTTGGCGGTCAATCTGCCGGGAATGTCCAGTTGGTTCAAACGTCAGCGAAGGCTTTTGCCGAAACAAAAGGATTCCGGCCTGAAGAATTGGACAGCTTGTATAGAAATGACCAAGGTGACGCGGTTCTTCACCCAACCGGTTATACGCTTGGAGACGCTTCTCTCGAACTGATTATCGGCGTTGGTCTTATCGACGATAAACCTGTGATCACCAGGTACAAGCCCGCATTCCAGGCTCCGGCTGATTACGTCGCTTATGTGGAAGGCCAGAAAAAGACGGGCAGCGCGCTGTCTGTGGTCAGCCTGGCGTACATGTGCTTTATCTCCCTTGTCTTGTCGCTTATATACGCGATTCTGTACAGAGGACACACGACTTTTAAACGCGGGGTATTTATCAGCCTTGTGTTTATCTTCTTCTACATTTATAACAATCTGAATGTACTCGACGGCATTTTGGCAACCTTGGGCGAGCAGAGCCGGTCGGATGCCGAGATGAAGGCTACCGTCATGATTACCGTCGTACTGCTGATTCCGGTTGGCCTCGCCGTTTACTTCGCCCTTGTCGCCGGCGACGGGATGTGGCGCTCGCAGAAACGGCCGTTATGGCCGGGATTCCGCGAACGCGGCTATGGCGAGCATGTATGGCGCAGCGTTGGCCTCTCCTATCTCTTTGCGGCTATTATTCTCGGCGCGCAAGCGATTATTATGGTCGCCATGAAGTTTCTTGCCGGTTCTTGGGCAACCAGCGATGCTACGCAATCTGCGTACAATACGGATATGCTGTGGCTGATGCCAATGATGGCCTGGTGCGCGGCCATCTCCGAAGAAGCGATATTCCGGTTGTTCGGCATTGCTCTATTCAAGAAATGGTTTAAAAATACGTTTATCGCCACTCTTATTCCCACGGTCATGTGGGCGCTGGGGCATGTCGGCTATCCGATCTTCCCGTTCTATACGCGTATCGTAGAGCTGGTTATTCTGGGAACGGTATTTTGTCTTATCTTTCTCCGCTACGGCTTTATAACCGCCGTGTTCACCCACGCCATACTGGACAGCCTTATCATGGGCTTCGAGCTGGTCGGCGTTGGAGGAGGCGTCAATATTACCGCTGCCCTTATCTACGCTGTTCTCCCTGTTATCGTCGCGTGGGTTATCAAGTACTGGCATGGCCGGCGTTTTATACGGGTCTGAACGATTTCTCTTTATAAAAGGGATGTATCTGTTAAAGATACATTCCTTTTTTGCGTTTTACCGGTACCGCAAAGAGCCCATTTAATAGAAACGGTCATTTTGTCCAAGAGGAATCCTGTCCACCTTAATATAATCTATTATACCAATATATGGAGTGTGATAGGATTGATTGCAAGAATCAGCGGTTATGACCGCAAACAGAGCTCAGGCAGTAAATGCTATGAGAAACAGTCGTCGGGCAAAAAGTCAAGCGGCCGTCACAAATCGTCCGGGAAAAAGAACACATCGGGCGGCAAGAAAAACGATTGCCATGAACACAAGTCTTCAAGCAAAAAATCGTACGGCTATTCACACAAATCAAATGGCTGCAAATGCGAGCACAAATCTTCGGGCTGCAGCGACAATTCAGTAATTCCGTATAAAAAGGAAGAAAAATCAAACGGAAAAAGTTATGCTGAATATGCTTATGGCATCCTTAGCAAGCTGTCGCTCGGACAAGTTATTCACCGCGTTACGCTGGATAACGGAAAGGATCTGGATAAAGCGAAATGGGCTGGCTTTAAGAACGGGCATGCTACATTCTCTGCCTTCAACTACAAAACCACTTACCTCGTTTATGTCCCGCTGAACAAAATTACGAGCATCGCTCTTTAAAAGCACCGGACAAGGAACCATTTCGCATTTATATCCACTTTCGTACAGACGCAAATCTATCATCCTTCATATAATCTAGTACTACGTTTAAGAGGAGTGATAGATTTGCCAAACAAAAACAAAAACAATAATAACGAGAAGCATCAAAAACAAAACCCCGATGCAGCTAACAAGAGCCTTGGCAACCGCACCGGCGGCAACCAAAGCCCTGGCGGCGGCAACCGCACCGGCGGCAATCAAAGCCCTGGCGGCGGCAACCGCACCGGCGGCAACCAAAGCCCTGGCGGCGGCAACCGCACTGGCGGCAATCAAAGCCCTGGCGGCGGCAATCGTACCGGCGGCAATCAAAGCCCTGGCGGCGGCAACCGCACCGGCGGCAATCAAAGCCCTGGCGGCGGCAACCGCACCGGCGGCAACCAAAGCCCTGGCGGCGGCAACCGCACCGGCGGCAACCAAAGTCCTGGCGGCGGACGCAGCGCAGGCGCGGCAACCGAAGCCGGAGCAGAGAACAAATCGGGCAAAAAAGGCAAGGGCAAAGATAAAAGCAAAGGCAAAGATAAAAGCAAAGGCAATTAAAGAATGAAAAAAAGAAACGGGATGAAAAATTCATTCCGTTTCTTTTTCTTTTACCTCTTCGTTTAAAGCAGCTAAAATTTGCGAAGCCAGCTTCTCGCCAATCGAAAGAGGCTTAAATTCTTCGATGGAAGCTTCCTTAATCTTCTTGATCGAGCCAAAATGCTTGAGCAGCAGCTTGCGGCGCTTCTCCCCGATCCCCGGAATCGCATCCAGCTGGGAAGCGATCATTGACTTGCCGCGCTGTTCGCGGTGGAAGGAGATCGCAAACCGGTGGACTTCATCCTGAATCCGCTGCAGCAAATAAAATTCCTGGCTGTCGCGCGGCAGCGGCACCACTTCCGGCGGGTCGCCGGTCATCAATTGGGCCGTCTTATGCTTCGCATCCTTTACGAGTCCGCAAACCGGAATATACAATCCAAGCTCGTTTTGGAGAATATCAAGTGCTGCGGAAATTTGCCCCTTGCCCCCGTCGACTACGATGAGATCCGGAGGGGTCTGCCGCTCCTTCAGCATTCTTTCATAACGGCGCCGCACAACCTCGCGCATGGTCTCGTAATCATCGGCTCCAACAACGGTCTTGACCTTGTACTTGCGGTATTCCTTCCTGTCGGGCTTGCCATCCGTAAAAACAACCATTGCCGAGACCGGATTGGTACCTTGAATATTCGAGTTATCAAAAGCCTCGATACGCCGGACCTCCGGGAGTCCCAGCCATTCGGCTAATCCTTCCGAAGCGCGGATGCTTCTCTCTTCATCCCGCTCGATCAGGCGGAATTTATCGGCAAGCGCAATCTTGGCGTTATCGATCGCCATGGATACGGCTTCGCTTTTCCGTCCGCGCTGCGGCATCAGCACCTTCACCTTCAGCCAGTTATGCAGCATAGCAGCAAACTCATCCGCGGCCGTGGACGATTCCGCCGCCCCTTCTTCCTCTTCTGCCGGGAGCGGAAGCAAGATCTGCTTCGGCAATGCCGGATTATCGCTGTAATATTGGGTCACGAACGTCATAAAATCATCGTACTCATCCCCATAATAAGGAAACGTTGTGCCGCGCCGTTCAATCATTTTCCCTTGGCGCATGTACAGAATCTGTACGCACATCCAGCCCTTCTCTACCGCGTAACCAAAGATATCGCGATCAAGGGCATCGTTCATCGTAATCTTCTGCTTCTCGATAACAGCGTCGATGCTGATGATCTGATCGCGATATTCCTTGGCACGTTCGAAATTTAGCTCTTCGGCCGCCGCCTCCATCTTACGCTGAATTTCCGCTTTTACCGCATCATGGCCGCCGTTAAGAAATTTGGTGATCTCCTGGATCATTGCGTCGTACTGGCCCTGCTCCACCTCGTATTCGCAAGGAGCAATACATTGGCCGATATGATAATACAAGCAGACTTTATCGGGCAGCGTCCCGCATTTGCGCAGCGGATAAAGCCGGTCCAGCAGCTTCTTGGTCTGCTGAGCCGCGTAGGCATTCGGATAAGGCCCGAAATATTTGCCTTTGTCCTTGACGACGCGCCGCGTAACCTCTAGACGCGGATGTTTTTCATTCGTGATTTTAATATATGGAAAAGTTTTGTCGTCCTTCAGAAGGACGTTATACCTTGGATGATATTGCTTGATCAGATTGCATTCGAGAATGAGTGCTTCCATATTGCTCGAGGTAATAATATAGTCAAAGTCCCGGATTTCCGATACGAGCCGCTGCGTCTTCCCGTTGTGGCTGCCGTTAAAGTAGGAACGGACGCGGTTTTTCAGCACTTTCGCTTTGCCTACATATATAATCGTGCCTTCCCCGTTCTTCATTAAATAACAGCCGGGCTGGTCTGGAAGCAGCGCTAATTTGTTGCGGATGAGCTCTTCGGCTTCTGCCCTGCTGGCGGCTGTGTTGTTTTGTTGATCCATTTTCTCCCTCCTAAAAAGAATCACCACACAAATGGCCCAACCTTGGCCATTGTGGTGATTCTTACTTCCAAAACACCGGCTTAGCGCTGTTTATCTATTCCTTTATTTTAGCATATCGAACGCATGTTTCGCTTAATAATTGTCAATGAATTGCTTTACAATTATTCGTAAAGTTGGGTATACTATTAGAAGCTTGAATGGTCTTCAAGGGAGGCGTAATCCACAAATGGAAAATGTACGTGATCCGCGCGAACATGTGAACGAAGAACCGCGCCACGACTTGATGGACGTTATGAACGGCTTTGGCGGAATGCTCGGCTTTATGACCGTCTTTTTCGCTGCAGCCGTCATCATTAAATTCATCATCTCGTAACCACAAACAAGAAAAGCTCCGTACCGGATATCCGGTACGGAGCTTTTTTCGCTTTATTCTTATTGAGCGACGGCACGAAGATTATCGCCGTTAGCAGCCTTTTGCTCCGGCTGCGCCTGCTTGTGGGAAGGCTGATCGTAACGTGTGCGTTCAGTACGGTCGATTTGAACAATACGTCCATCATGTACGGTAATATTGACAGAACCATACTGCAGCCCATTAACTTGCTCAAGGATACGGTCCAACCACAACTGATCTACTTCCAACGGTTTTGCCATTATTAACCCCTCCATAATCAACCGATTTACTCGGCATTAGTTTCAAAAAAAATTTACTCGGCTTGTTCGCGCGATTCGTTTTGATTCGTTTTCCATTCGAACAAAGCCTTCACCAGCAGAGTCAGGACGGCCAGCATCACAAGCAGGGATGCTACGGCAAAGGAAGCCGAGAACTGATATTCGTTATACAAAATTTCGATATGCAGCGGAAGCGTATTTGTCTCCCCACGAATATGGCCGGATACGACGGATACGGCGCCAAACTCCCCCATCGCTCGGGCGTTGGATAGAATCACGCCATACAGCAGGCCCCATTTGATATTCGGAAGCGTGATGCGCCAGAAAATCTGCCAGCCTTTTGCCCCAAGACTAGCTGCGGCTTCCTCTTCCGGCACGCCTTGCGCCTGCATCAGCGGAATTAACTCGCGGGCTACAAACGGAACGGTAACGAAGATGGTGGCCAATACGATACCCGGAAGCGCAAAAACGATCTTAATATCATGCTCGTCAAGCCAAGGGCCAAAAAAGCCCTGCGCGCCAAACATTAAAATATAGATAAGTCCGGAAATAACCGGCGAGACGGCAAACGGCAAATCGATTAAAGTGATAAGAAAATTTTTCCCCCGAAAGCGGAACTTGCTGATTGCCCATGCCGCCGCTATACCGAACACCGCGTTTAGCGGTACGGCAATTAGCGCTACTAGCAAGGTTAATCGCAAAGCGGATAAGGCATCCGGATCGGTGATTGCCGCTTTGTATACATCAAAGCCCTTCTTGAAGGCTTCGATAAATACCGAGACAAGAGGCATCGCAACGGCCAGCCCCAGAAATAACACGGCGATGCTGATTAAAGTCCATTTTACGCCAGCCGATTCGGTAATATGCCTCGGTCTCTTCGACGCTTCCTGCGACAAGTGCGCGGTAACTGCTCCAGCCATGATAATCCCTCCCCTA
The DNA here is from genome assembly GCF_011761545.1 of Paenibacillus sp. BK720. NCBI lineage: Bacteria > Bacillati > Bacillota > Bacilli > Caryophanales > Paenibacillaceae > Paenibacillus > Paenibacillus sp. BK720. The sequence continues at coordinate 496,089 of NZ_JAASRQ010000004.1, forward strand.
ATCCGCTATCGTGCGGCGATTAATCCGCCATTGCATGAAGTTGATAAGCAGCAGAAGCAGGAACGAGACAATAAGCATGACCAGCGTAATCGCCGTTGCCCCTTTATAATCGAATTGTTCCAGCTTCGTCATAATGAGGAGAGGAGCGATTTCCGTTCTCATCGGCATGTTGCCCGAGATGAACACGACAGAGCCATATTCCCCGATCCCCCGTGCGAATGCAAGCGCGAACCCGGTTAAGAGCGCCGGCATCAGCTCCGGCAAAATAACCTTCCAGAATGTCCGCAGCCGGTAGGCGCCAAGCATAACCGCCGCTTCCTCGGTTTCTTTCTCGAAGTCCTGCAGGACAGGCTGTACCGTGCGGACAACAAAAGGAATTCCGATAAAAATGAGTGCAATCGTAATGCCAAGCTGCGTATAAGCAACCTTCAGCCCCAGCGGCGCGAGAATCGAGCCTACCCAGCCATTTGGTGCGTAGATTGCGGTCAGCGCAATACCGGCAACCGCCGTCGGTAGAGCGAACGGCAAATCGACGAGGCTGTCGATAATTTTTTTGCCCGGGAAGCGGTACCGGACAAGCACCCAGGCGACCAGCAGCCCGAATACGAGATTCGTTAGCGCGGCGAAAAAAGATGTGGTAAAGCTGATCCGGTAGGAAGCGATTACCCTTGGATTCGTAATAATCGCCCAGAATTCGTTCCAGCTCAGGCCGGTTGTTTTCACAAACACACCGGCGAGAGGGATAAGAACGATCAAGCTGAGGTAAGCGATTGTGAAGCCCATCGACAAGCCAAAGCCCGGCAATACGTTTTTGGACTTCCTTTTGGAACCTTTCATGTGAAGTCAGCTCCGTTCATCTATGGTCACCCTCATTATTTCGAGCCTGGCGTGTAAATCTTATCGAAGATGCCGCCGTCGTTAAAGTGTTTCTCTTGAGCGGTTTTCCAGCCGCCGAAGTCATCGATGGTAATCAGTTCAAGGTCTTTGAATTGGTCTTTGTATTTCGCTGCAATCGTTTCGTTGATTGGACGGTAGTAATTTTGCGCCGCAATTTCTTGGCCTTCATCGGAATACAGGTATTGCAGGTAAGCTGTAGCTACATCTCGCGTGCCGCGTTTGTCTACCACTTTGTCAACGACTGCAACAGGAGGCTCCGCTTTAATGCTGAGCGAAGGATATACGATGTCGAACTTATCCGGACCAAGCTCTTTCACGGACAGGTAGGCTTCATTCTCCCAAGCAAGCAGCACGTCGCCAATGCCTTTCTCTACGAACGTAGTTGTAGCGCCGCGTGCACCGGAGTCAAGTACGGGAACATGTTTATACAATTGCTGCACGAACTCTTGCGCTTTTGCTTCGTCGTTATTGTTCTGTTTGAGCGCGTAACCCCAAGCCGCGAGGTAGTTCCAGCGCGCACCGCCTGATGTTTTCGGATTTGGCGTAATGACTTGCACGCCATCCTTGATCAGATCGCCCCAGTCGTTAATGCCTTTTGGATTGCCTTTGCGCACAAGGAATACGATTGTGGATGTATATGGCGCGCTGTTATGTTCAAATTTGGTTTGCCAGTCTTGATTGATAAGGCCCGGAGCGACAAGAGCGTCGATATCGTAACCAAGCGCCAGCGTTACAACATCGGCATCCAGACCGTCAATTACAGCGCGGGCTTGAGCTCCGGAACCGCCATGGGATTGCTTAACGGTAACCTTTTGGCCTGTTTTGTCCAGCCAATATTTCGAGAATGCTTCGTTGTATTTAACGTAGAGCTCACGGGTTGGATCGTATGATACGTTCAAAAGTTCAACATCTTTGGGCTTTTCGGTTGGAGCTTCCGATGCAGTGCCCGCATTGGAGGCTGCAGGAGTTTCTTTATTTCCACTGTTCGAGGAATTTGAATTGGAGTTGGAGTTATTGCCGCATGCTGCGAGCGCCAGCGTAAAAGTAAGAATAAGTACAAACGATCGGATAATAGCTAATCTCTTCATTGTCAACACACCCCTATTTTTATTGACAGACGAATAATGGTTAGCATCCGGTGGTCCGGGTAGATAATATTATTCCTACCTGTTTAGTTGGTTATGGATGAATATTACCAGTCCGCCCAATCATCTGTCAATAGAAAATTGGAAATTATTTATTGACTATATAAGGCAAACTTATAAACGAAGACGCAACAAAGCCGGGCTGAAAGCCCGGCTTTGTGCTGCGTTATTGAATTGAAGCCGCATCCAGCGGAAAATGGCAGGCGATTTGCCTTCCATCCTCCCGCTCCTTGAGCAGCGGTTCTTCAACGCTGCATTTGGCTTGCGCAGCCGGGCAGCGCGGATGGAAACGGCAGCCGGACGGCGGATTAGCCGGCGACGGCACATCGCCCTGCAGTACGATTCTCTCCCGCTTCCGCGTCGGGTCCGGTCTTGGAATAGCCGATAAAAGAGCTGCCGTATACGGATGGAGCGGCTTGGCGAACAGTTCTTCCGTTGGCGCGATCTCGACGATTTTCCCCAGATACATAACGCCTACCCGGTCGGAGATATGCCTCACCACGTTAAGACCATGGGCAATAAAAAGAAAGGTTAATCCAAGCTCCCGCTGCAGCTTCATCAGCAGGTTAATAACCTGCGACTGCACCGATACGTCGAGGGCGGATACCGCTTCGTCCGCGACAATAAACTCGGGATTCAGCGCGATAGCCCTAGCAATGCCGATCCGCTGCCGCTGGCCGCCGGAGAACTCGTTCGGATACCGGTTGCGGCGCGTAGCATCCAAGCCAACTAGCTCCATCAGCTCGACGACACGACTGTCGATCTCGCGTTCCGTCATCCTCTCGTGCAGCCGCAGCGGCTCTCCTATAATATCCTTTACCAGAAACCGCGGATTCAGCGATCCGAACGGATCCTGGAAAATAATCTGCATCTGCTTGCGCAATCGGCGCAGCTCCGAACCCGCCAGCTTCTGGACATCCGTTCCATTGAAGTTAACTTCGCCTTCCGTCGCCTTATGAAGATTAAGCACAACCCGGCCAAGCGTCGATTTGCCGCAACCCGACTCGCCAACGAGCCCAAACGTCTCGCCTTTGCGGATGGACAGCGTCACATCATCCACCGCTTTGACCTGGCCGACTACCCGGTTAAGAAGACCCGACCGAATCGGAAAATATTTTTTGACTCCGCGCAGCTCCAGTACATATTCCGCGTTCATCGGCTCACCTCGGGGTTCGATTCATTTTTCCAAACAGCTGCTCCGCCTTCCTCCATGTACATCCAGCAGGAAGCGTAATGATCTTCGGTTACGGCCATAGCCGGCGGCGCCTTCTCCCTGCAAATCTCCTTCGCATACGGGCAGCGCGGATGGAAGCGGCAGCCCTCGGGGAGCTGGCTTAACCCGGGGATATTGCCCCGGATCGTATATAATTCTTCACCGCGCGCGCCTTCGAGGCCCGGCACTGAATTGAGAAGGCCTTCCGTATAAGGGTGGCTTGGACGCGCGAATATTTCGTTTGCGCTGCCCTCCTCCACGATAATGCCGGCGTACATAACCGCTATGCGGTCTGCCATCTCGGCGGCAACGCCCATGTCATGCGTAATAAGCAGAATCGACATGCCAAGCTCCTTTTGCAGGCTGCGGAGCAGGTCGAGAATTTGAGCTTGAACCGTAACGTCCAGAGCCGTGGTTGGCTCGTCTGCGATAAGCAGGCTGGGATCGCACGCTAGGGCTATCGCGATTACAACCCGCTGGCACATCCCGCCGGACAGCTCATGCGGATATTGCTTCACCCGAATTTCGGGAGCCGGGATGCCAACCAATCGCAGCATGTCAACCGCCATTTTACGGGCTTCCTTCTTCCCTTTTTTCCGGTGAAGCATAATGCTCTCGGCGATCTGGTCTCCTACGGTATAGACCGGATTGAGAGAGGACATCGGGTCCTGGAAGATCATTGCGATTTTGTTGCCCCGGATCCGGATCATTTCGTCCTGACTCTTTTTCGCCAGATCCTCACCTTGGAATTTAATGCTGCCTTCCAATATCGCGCCGCCATTATAATCAATCAGCCGCATGACGGCCAATGAAGTGACGCTTTTGCCGCTGCCCGACTCTCCAACCAGACATACGGTTTTCCCTTTTTCTATGGAGATCGACAGATTCTCGGTTGCTTTAACCGTACCGCCCACCGTCAGAAATCCGGCCGTTAAATTTTCGATTTCAAGAAGCTTTTCCGCCATCTGTCGATCCTCCTCTCGGACATTTTCTGCCGGGGATTTAAAGAGTCCTGAATGCCGTCACCTATAAAATTCACGGCAAGCACAACTAGAAGAATGCAAACGCCGGGGTAAACGGCCTGAAGCGGATCAACAAGCATAAATTCCTGCGCGTTGCTCAGCATCAGCCCCCAGCTTGTTTTTGGCGCTTGAATGCCTAAGCCGAGATAGGACAATGCGGATTCGCTCAAAATCGCTGACCCCACCATTAAGGTTGCGTTTACGATAATCGGAAAGCTGGCGTTGCGGAGCAAATGTTTGAAAATAATGCCGAGATTCGAAACCCCGATGGCCCTTGCCGCTTCTACGTACTGCATCTCCCGAAGCTGCAGGAACATTCCTCGTACAAGCCGCGCCACGCTCATCCAGCTGGTTAGAATCAGAACGATAATCATGTAACGGAATTCCGTGCCAAAGATCGCAAGCACCAGAATATTAAGGAACAATAACGGAATCGAATTCATCACGTCTACAAGCCGCATAAAGCAGGTATCGATAAATCCGCCGAAAAAACCGGATATAGATCCAATGACGGCCCCGATAATGACAGATCCGGCAGCTACCGAAAATCCCACCATCAAAGAAATCCGGGCGCTATAGAGCAATCTCGCGAAGATGTCCCGGCCGAGCTCGTCAGTACCTAGCAAATGTCCGTCCGTACCCGCTTTTACGTTAACAAACATCATATCGATTTTTGCCGGATCGTATTTCGTAAGCCAAGGCGCGAACGCTCCTCCCAATATAAAAACCAGAAGGACAACCAGACCGGTTATCGCATAAGGATTGCGTCTGAATTTGGACCAGGCCGTACGCCAAGGCCCGGGAGGACGCTTAAGCGGCTTAATCGCCTTTACTTCAACAGGCGGGATAACCGCGGAGGTTTGCATATTGGCTTCGCTCATGCCGACCTTCCCCCTCTCTTGCCAAGCTGCACGCGCGGATCAACGACGGCATACAACAAGTCGGCGAGCAAATTACCGAAAATGACAATAACAGCCGTCAAAAGAGTTATTGCCATAAGAACGGAGTATTCGCGCGCAACCGCCATCTGAACGAATAAACGGCCCATTCCCGGCCAATTGAAGACACTCTCGGTTATAGCTGCGCCGGCAACGAGCAGCGGCAGGTCAAGCGCAATAATCGTAATAATCGGAATAAGCGCATTGCGCAGAGCATGTTTGTAGATGACTTTCCCTTCCTGCACTCCTTTTGCCCGTGCCGTACGGATATAATCCTGGTTAAGCACTTCCATCATGCTGGAACGCGAATATTTCACGTAAGCAGCCAGAAAACCGAGAGTAAGAACAGTCACCGGCAAAACAAGATGCAGCATCAAGTCGCCAAATTGACCTTCTTTATCCATGGAATACATATCGGCCAGCGGCAGAAGGTCCAGCTTTATCGAGAAGATCTGCTGAAGAATGATCCCGAACCAAAAGGTCGGCATCGCAAATCCAATATACGAAATAAAGGAAGCCGTTTGATCGGAGAGGCTGTACTCCTTCGTGCTGTTGTAGATCCCCCATGGAATAGCAATGATCAGCGTCAGCAGCCAAGCGACACTCATCAGAATAAACGTGTTTTTAACGGTTGGCCAAATAATCTCGCCAATCGGCACATGATTCTTGAAGGTATAACCCAAGTCGCCCTGCAGCAAATTGCCTAACCAACTTAAATATTGCATGGGAAGAGGCTTATCAAGACCCATATTATGTGCCTGTATTTCCATGGCTTCCGGCGATAAGCCTGGCGCCAGCATGATTTGAAACGGTCCTCCCGGAGCGGCATGGATAAGCCCGAATGTCACGAGCGTAATCAGGAATAGCACCAAGACGGACTGAAGTGTTCGGCGAATAATAAACTCGGTCATTTGCCCATCCTCCTAAAAGAATTGCCACTGCTCTTGTGGCAATTCTACTTCGTAAGCATAAACCTAAGAATTGCCACTGCTCTAGTGACAATTCTACTTCGTAAGCATAAACCTAAGAATTGCCGCGTCTTTTGCGGAATCCTAAACAACATGGTTTACAAGGAAGAAGAGGGCCTAGCCCTCTTCTTCTGCAAACGATTGATTAAGCCGTTTATTCGGCCAGCCACCATTTGATCATGTGGTAGAAGTATCCGGTTTGCTGCGTTGGTACAGGCGCATCCTCTTCCGCGTATTTCACTTTAGGTCCGATGCCTTGAGGGTTACCGTATTGATACAGGAATACGTATGGCAGATCCGTCGAAATCTCAGTCGCAATTTGATTGTAAATTTCTTTCCGTTTGGCTTGATCGACAACGGAGTAGCCATCTACCCACAGCTTGTCGAGTTTATCGTTTTTGTACCAGCCGCTGTTTTGTCCTGCTGGCGGGAAGTATTTGGACGAGAAAATGCTCTCGCCGTCCGGATCCGGATTGCTAAGCGACCAGCCTAGAAGAATGGCAGGGTATTTGCCTGGCGTAATATTCTGGTCAATCCAGGTTGCGAAATCAATAGCCGTCGGTTTTACTTCAATGCCTACGTCCTTCAAGTTCTGTTGAATAATTTGAGCAACCGCCTCGCGGCGGCTGTTACCCGCGTTATATTGCAGCTCGAAGGAGAAACGGTGGCCGTCTTTCTCCAGAATGCCGTCTTTGCCGGCTACCCAACCGTCATCGGCCAGCAGCGCTTTTGCCTTCTCGGCATCGTAATTGTAGTTTACGGCTTTGTCGCCGGGATCCGACCAGGAGCCTGGGAGGAATGGCGCGTTCATCAGCGCCCCGGTGCCTTTCAGAACGTTATCAACCATGCCTTGGCGGTTCAGCGCGTAAGCAATGGCTTGACGGCTCTTCTGCGAAGAGAACGGAATGAATTTATCCGGGAAGTTGTTCGCGTCAAAGTTAAAGCTGATATATTCGTAGGTCGAGGTAGATCCTTTAATGACATTGATTTTGTCGTTTTTCTCAACCGCCTCAAGCTGCGTGATCGGAATGGCCAGCGTTGTATCCACATCGCCTTTGATCAGCGCTTGAACCTCCGTATTTTGGTCGGCGTAAATTTTGTAAACGACCTTTTGAATATTAGGTTTTACTTCGCCCCAATAATTCGGATCGGCTTCCAGGCTTACGTATTGGCCCGCTTTCCACTCCGACCATTTCCAAGGTCCGCTGGTAACCGTCTTGGCAGGGTCTTTGCCGTACGGATTCGCCTGCAAATCCTCAGGCTTCACGTCCTTGAGGATGTGGCTCGGCACCGGATTAAGCATGAGCGAATATTGGAATGGCGCGTAAACTTGCTTCAGCGTAATTTTGACGGTGTAGTCGTCGATTTTCTCGACGCTGCCAACCTTGTCAAACGTGCTGATGCCTGGCGCGCCGGCTTTTGGATTAATGATCGTATTAATAGTAAAGACCAAATCATCTGCGGTAATCGGTTGACCGTCACTCCATTTGGCCGTATTTTTCATTTTTACGGTATAGGTTTTGCTGTCCTCCGAAATTTGCGGAAGTTCAGCGGCGAGAGACCACGGCTGCACGACCAGGTTACCGTCACGGTCAAGATCGTACAATTGGGCGAATAACAAATATTGCATATCTCCGGAAGCCGTATCATTCACAAAAATCGGGTTTACCGACACAATGTCGGAGAATGTGCTTACCGTTAACGTACCGCCTACTTTAGGCGTATTGGGATCCTCTGAAGGTTCTGCGGAAGGAGAAGCCGATTCATCGGCCGTTGTTGCCGAAGGCGAAGGGGAATTGGAGCTGTTATTGGTATTCTTGTTGGAACAGCCTGCAATTAGGATTGCCAGAATACTTAATAGGAACAAAAACTTCATGGATTTCTTTCGGGTAATCATCCTATCTCCTCCTTTAATTTGAACGTAATCGAGTCTATGCTGTCTGTTTGACATCGCTGCCTTTCCATTTGTTCAAATCTTTTAATTTTTCTGATTATTTTGAACGTAAGTATTGCATTCTGTTTACATCGCCTACATAATTTACTAGTAAGGTCTATTAATGGCTCACTCTGAATTTCTGCTCACCGATTCCGACTTCCATAGATGTACATCTTGAACTTTATTTTTCCAAGTATGTAACATTCTCTCACCTCCCCTGAGGAGAGTATACTATAAGTTATTAACGCGGTAAATAGTTAAAGTATGTTCATAAAAAGAGGCTGCACATTTGAACAAATGTGCAGCCTCTTTTTCGTATCACTCATTTGCGTCCCCGCTTATTCTCGCCGGTGACCATAACAACCTGAACGTACGGCTTGATCCGGTTCATGAGGCGTTCCCCTTTATACTGCTCGTCGCCGTCCTTACTGGTAAAGCTGAAGTGCCTCTCCAAGGCATCCAGCTCATAGTTGGAAGTATATAAGGTAGGCTTCCGGTTCATCCGGTAATTCAGAATCGAACCCAGAACATGGTCCCGTACCCACGGATTCAGATTCTCGGCCCCGATATCGTCAAAAATAAGCAGATCGGTTTCCTTCATCATCTCTACCGTCTCGCGAAGCTTAGCCTGGTCATGCATCATCGATTTCAAATCTTCGACGAACTCCGGCATGTAGACGATAGCTCCCGAGTAACCCGTCTTCGCAAGCTCATGAAGCAGATAACACATGAGGAACGTCTTCCCCGTGCCGAACTTGCCGGCCAGGTACAACCCTTCCTTCTGCAGCCCCTCTTCCTTCGTCTTGTCGATATACGCCAGAATCTGATAGGCTGCCTCCGTTCGCTTCGGATCGTTGAACAATATTTCATCGGCCGAATAGCCGTTATTCAGCGCGGTCTCGTCCACATAGAAGCTGCGGATCCGGTTCTTGATCTGTTCTTCGCTGCGACGCGCGAGGAACTTCTTGCAGGATACCTTCCGGTCAATCAATTGAACCTGATCATTTACCGTCTCGCAAGAAAGCAATGTATAATGGCCTTCAAAGTCATTCGGGCAATTGTTTAGTCCCGGGCAGTTCGAACAATTCCGGAATTCTTTCACGTATTGATAGACCCGGTTCATATTCATCCGAATCGCGCGTTCATTCAGCTCAGGGTGCTTGACGAACAGACGCTCAACAAGAGGGTCCGCCATAAGCTCTCCTAGTTTTTGTTCCGCTTGATCGGTCATTGCCTTGCCGCCGGGCCATGCTTTTAACATTTCACCAAGCGATTCCATCCGTTTTCACCCCGCTTTATGGTTTAACCTTTGCCGTCCAGCTTTCTGGCCAGCCTGCGCATTTGCTCCAACTTCTCCGGCGAAATCGCCGTATCGCCCGCTCCTTCATCCTGTACAATCGGAATAGACGGCTTGCGGGACGTCCCCCCGCGCGGACTGTTGCGCGATGCCCCTCTCACGCCCGGAAGACCGGCTGCCGCTCTGGCATTCCGGCGTTCCTTGTCGGCCTCCACCTCAGTCTGCTCTCTAACGTAAAGAACAGCCTTCTCGAATGTATCCACCTGCTTCACCAGCATGTTGGACACAACGGCCTCCACGAATGTTTTCGTTACGCGCTGCGCATCGTTCATGCCTATCACGTAATGAATAAGTACGTTGATTACCGGTGCGGGAAGCTTGTAATTCAGATCGATCCGCTCAAAGGATCTTTCGATCCAGTCCGGTACGGCTCCGGGGAAAAACCGCTGCAAAAACCGCGTATGCGGTTCATTCCGCATGAGCATATTATATTGCTGCACGTCGCATCTGCCCGCCAATTGGCTTGGCACAAGCATGTAATACTCTTCCTGAACCCCAAACTCGACGAGCTCTTCCTCCGTCTCGTTAGGTTGAACGGCTGCTGCCTGTACGCGGGCAAGCGTTCTTTGCCGTTCGCCTTCGCGCTTCTTATCCTGCCGGTACAGCTGGTTCGCGCGCAGCTGAATCTCGTCAACGATCAGCTCGCCATTCGAAGCGAAAATGCCGTCTTCATCCAATAGCCGGCAAATATCCGCGACGGATAGATTGTATTTGTAAGCGACATAATTGACTTGCGCGAGCTGCTCGGAATTGCCGCGCATCCGCTCTACATAACTCCGGTTCGCCGAATTGCGCGGGAAACGAAGGATGATCTCCCCGTAAGGAATGCCTGCCGTCTCAAGCTGTGCCCGAGGCGCAGCCTGACGGGTTGGCGCCACTTCCGTTAAAGCCTGCTCGAGCTCCTGATCCACCGACTGCGTGTTCAGCTGGAACAGCTCATAGAAAGGCACCGAAATATTTTCTTTGGTCAGCTGCTTCTGCGACAGCTCGTCCGGTTCTTGCGCCCCAAACGATTCGCGAAGCGAAATAACCGCGTACTTGCCGATCTTGTCCGTTAGCAGCAGCGTCAAATGCTGATTGCGGAAAAACTCCCCGGGCGTCAGCGGCTGCGACAGCTCGTATTCGTAGATGACGTCTGCCTGATCCGGCAGCCCTATCCGCGAGGTCTGCAGCAGTCCAACCGCCTCCAGGCGCGATGCCTGCTCGATTAAATATTTTCTGCCGCGCTCGTTCATATCCAGTCCAAGTCCAAGGAACAGCTTGCGCTGCGGTTCAATGGCGGAATAACCGGACGTGCCTTCGGCAATGCCATGGTACAGCTGCTGGTATAACGCAATGGCAAAGGCGCCTATCATCGGCTGATAGATAAGCGACAACATTTTATAGTCCAAGCTGCTTAGCGAAAAATCTCGAAAAATGTAGTAACGGTGATGTTCTGTGTATTGCAGTAGATTACCGATGCGCAATTGCATCTCTCCATCTCATTGGTACTTTCTATTATTCTAACATAAAAAGAAGGGCCGGGGACGAATTCAAAACTAGAAATATGAGGTGCAAGGCGGAATAGGCGCCCCTTAACCTTGACGGAGCGCGGCTTAAGGGGACACTAAACCTTTTCTTAGAATTGAAAAACGGCTCCGCGATCCCCTTCGGAATAACGAAAGCCGTTAGATGATTTAGAACATTTTGTAACCGCCGCGGCGCAGCGCGCGAATGGCCCATCCGCTGATATAAGCACCGGCTAAGGCGCCGATAACCGGAATAACATCGACATATGTAAAATCCGTAAAATTCTTCGCAAACGACTCTGAATCATTCCATGTGTACCAGATGCCGAGCGGAAGCAAAACGATGATAAAGACATAAATAGGAAACCAGGTTGTTTTGAGAAGCATGTTAAGTATAAAGCCGATGCCGAACATCATGACCAGGAACAGCACGGTGGCTACAATTAATTGAAGCATGTCCTCTTCTCCTTATGGAAAGTCTCGCTTCTCAGTTTAAATAATGGAAATAAGGAAGTCAATCGGAGATGTCCATTTGTCACAAGTCCGCCATTTGCTCTAGCCGAATTATTTACGATACAATGTTAAAAGCAATGCGACGAGAGGAGAATTTACCCATGAGTGAAGTAGCCATTACGTTAGAAGGCTGGTACGCCCTGCATGATTTCCGTTCGATGGACTGGGCGGCATGGCGACTTGCAAGCGATAAAGAACGGAGTCAGGCGCTCGACGAGCTTCAATCCTTCCTGAAGGAATGGAGCAGCGTTGACGAGAACAAGCAAGGCAGCACGGCGGTTTATTCCATTGTTGGCCAAAAGGCCGATTTCGTGTTTATGCACCTGCGCGAAACGCTGGAAGAGCTGAACGATATCGAAACCGCTTTTAACAAAACGCTGTTCGCCGAGTTCACGCAGCCGGCTCATTCGTACGTGAGCGTTGTCGAGCTTAGCAACTACGTCAATTCGCCTGGCAGCGACCCGATGCAAAATCCGGAGGTTGTGGCACGCTTGAAGCCATCCCTTCCGAAAGCGAGACATATTTGCTTCTATCCGATGAACAAACGCCGTTCGGGCAACGACAACTGGTACATGCTGAGCATGGAGGACCGCCGCGGCATGATGCGCAGCCACGGCATGATCGGACGCAAGTATGCCGGCAAGGTTAAACAGATCATCACCGGCTCCGTCGGCTTCGATGATTGGGAATGGGGCGTTACGCTGTTTGCCGACGATGCGCTTCAGTTCAAAAAGCTCGTATACGAGATGCGCTTTGACGAAGTCAGCGCGCGTTACGGCGACTTTGGCGAGTTCTTCGTAGGGAATCTGCTGACGGACGAGAAGTTTAAGTCGATGCTGTCGCTGTAATAGGTTCAAGCGAGCCTACACAGTCAAATGTTCTTCCGATCGCTGTTGTTCCCGGATTCTTTGATTAAAGGGTTGATAGGTGGTTGGAATCCGTGAACAAAGGCGAGCACTCCGTTTCTCCAGAATCATTTGAGCTGCTACGGCATCGTTAACCTATTTTTTAGATCGATAACGCCACCGGATGATTCCGGTGGCGTTATTTAGGGTGGATAAACGAAACTTACGTAACGCTATTTGTTCCAAAATGGCGGTTTGGGGACTTCTAACAAACCCTGATATCGATAGCGAAGTCGCGGGTCGGATGAACTTCCGGGCACAAAAAAGCTTTCGCCGAGGCGCAATGTCATTAAGTTAGCTTAACTTAATGACATTGTCGCCGGAGCGAAAGCTTTTTATTAATCCTCGTCGTCCTCGTCCAATAGGCCGAGACGTTTTTGCTCGAGATAGAGCTCGGTCGCACGGTCGCGCTCGCGGCCTTTCTCTTTCAGCCGCTCGATCGCGGGCAGAATGAGAATATCCACTTCTTTTTGCACCGTGTACGACAGATCGTAACGCTGCTGGGACTCGAGGAACGAGCCGACCTCCATCAACGCATTGTAGCGGTCGAGCTCATCCCGGGTTAATAATCCGCGGACCTGCACGCTTGCGTGGCGCATTACAGGAACTTCCCTTTGCGCAGCACAAGCGGAATACCGCCGATAATGAACAGATAGCGCAGGTCGATCAACTTTTTCAGCCAAGCAGCCGTACGGCCCTTGTACTTTTTGCCGAATGCGATACCGATCGCTTCGCCTTTGCCCAGCGACGCTACCGTGCCTTTGTTGCTGAAGGCAAAGGCCTTCAAAGGCTGGTTGCGGATCGAAGCAATCAGGTTATGCGCGCATACGACGCCTTGCTGCATGGCGATTTGCGCGGTTGGAGGGTATGGGCGGCCCTCCGGATTAAACATGAGGGAGTTGTCGCCGACGATGTAGATGTTCTCATGGCCGGGAGCGCGCAGGTTTTCGTCCACTTTCACGCGTCCGCGCATCGTTTCAAAGCCTGCATCCTCAATCAGACGGTTGCCGCGGATACCGCCGGTCCAAATAACCGTCTGCGATTTGATTTCTTCGCCTTCGCCAACTACGACGCCTTCCGGCGTGCACTCTTTGATCGCCGTTCCGATGCGGAACGTTACGCCCTTTTTCGTCAATACGTCCATCGCGTACTCGACGAGCTCGGGATCAAAGCCCGGAAGCGCGGTTGGCGCCGCTTCAATATTGTACATTTTCACGAGTGCCGGATCGACATCGAACTGCTTGCACAGCTCGGGGATACGGTCGGACAGCTCGCCAATGAATTCGATGCCGGTAAAGCCCGCCCCGCCTACGATAAAGGTCAGGTAGTCGGTACGGTGCGGTTCACGCTTGAAGCGCGCGAATTGATACTCGATATGCTCGCGGATCAGGCGGACAGAGTTGATGCTTCTAATATTCATTGCATATTCGCCAAGGCCGGGAATGCCAAAGGTTTCCGGCTCGCCGCCAAGACCGATGACCAGATAATCATACGAAAGAGTTCCATCCTCAAGAATAACCTTTTTGTCCTGCGGACGAATCTGCACGACTGTCGATTTCACGAAGTCGATCTTGAATTCGTCAATCAGCTTGGAGATGCTGACGCGCGCATTCTCAGGATTATCCGTTCCCGCAGCGGGCATATGCAAATGCGTTGTAATATAATGATAGTCGTGCTTATTCACCAAAGTGACGTCAGCCTCGTTATAATTAAGCTCCTTTTGCAACCGCAGCGCAGTAAGCACACCACCGTAGCCAGCTCCTAAGATGACAATTTTGGGTATGTTGCTCATCGTATGATCCCATCCATTCCTTAGCTTGTTTATGTGTCTTTTTGTTTGTGAAAAATTACACAATCCGTGCTGGATTTATATTTCTACCCCAGCGAATTGTGTCATTTTTTGGTCCGATTTATCGCTCCGATCGTACGCCTTAAATACATGCGTTTCAGTCTTATTTATCTACTGTTGACTGTCCAAATTCGGGGCCATACATACAATACATCAGAAATATTACATAGTTTTTACTTAAACTTCAAGAGCAAAATATACGAAAAACTTTAGAGCAGCATACAAATTAAATATTTCCTTCTTGGAATTGGCAGGCATATAATAGGAAGCAGATCATCAATATATTGGAGGTGCTTTCCATGTCATCCGTAGAGCAGCCGAATAACCTTGCAGATATTATCATTATTGGCGGCGGGCCTGCAGGCCTGTTTGCAGCCTTTTATGGCGGAATGCGCCAGGCATCCGTTAAAATTATCGAGAGCATGCCTCAGCTTGGCGGTCAGCTAGCAGCCCTTTATCCGGAGAAGTACATATATGACGTGGCCGGGTTTCCAAAAGTTACAGCCCAAGAGCTTGTTGATCGGTTAATTGAGCAAATCGGTCTTTTTCAGCCGGAAGTGTTATTAGAAGAAAAAGTCGTTGAAGTGAACAAACAGAGCGAACGTTTATTTGAAGTCATTACCAATAAAGCCGTACATTATGCAAAAGCCGTTATTATTACAGCCGGCGTTGGCGCATTCGAGCCGCGCAAGCTGGAGCTTCCCGAAGCGGTGCAATACGAGAAGAGCAACCTTCATTATTTCGTCGGGGATCTGAACCGGTTCAAGGGGCAAAAGGTACTGCTCACGGGCGGCGGCGATTCGGCCGTTGACTGGGCGCTGATGCTGGAGCCCATCGCGGAGTCGGTTACGCTTGTACACCGCCGCGACAAGTTCCGCGCGCATGAGCATAGCGTAGAGAATCTGATGAACTCGAAGGTTAACGTGCAGACTCCTAAAGAGATCACCTCCCTCCACGGGGACGGCAGGATCAGCCGCGTAACGCTGACGGATGTCAAAACGAAGGATCAAACCGAGATTGAAGTAGATGCGGTAATCGTCAATTACGGCTTTGTCTCCTCTCTCGGCCCGATTGCCGAATGGGGCATTGAGATTCAAGGCGGCTCCATTGTTGTGGATACGAGAATGGAGACCAGCGTCAGCGGCATTTTTGCCGCGGGAGACATTACGACCTATCCGGGCAAGCTGAAGCTGATTGCCGTTGGATTCGGAGAAGCCCCTACCGCCATTAATAACGCGAAGGTCTATATTGATCCGGACGCGAAGCTATCCCCGGGGCATAGCAGCAACATGAAGCTGTAGCACAAGGCGGAACGGCATGGCACTAACTCGAACTTAAGTTCTTGAATTTCATTGTGCTAAAATAAAAATGACAAGGGTATCCTAACGTTGGCGTTTCATTCAAGTGCAGGCAATCTGCACAAGCCAAGGAGGATACCCTTATGTTTTGTCCTGTATGCAATGGCATGCAGCCGCTGAATGCGGCCTGCTCCAATTGTGGCCAAGCGATGGAAGATTGGGGCCGAATGACAGACTGGATTGGTCCTTATGCACCTTACGTGCCACTTGAGACGGAAATGACTTCATGGAATCAATCGGCCAATAATAAAAACTGCATGCATATCGTATACTGCCCGTCCTGTGAACGGACGGTTGAGGCTGCCGTTACCGAAGTAGAAATGGATTCGTTAAACAGCGTTTGAGGCGGCAGCCTTGTTAAGCTGTCTTCGCTTCATCTCGAGCAGAAGCATTCGGATGAAGTCGTCTTCCAGTTTGTACTGAATAGCGGCAAGGTAGGTGTCTTCCAGCAGCTCGTCTGACAGCAGATCCATACCTGGACACTTCCTTTCTTCCTAAAGTTTCCTGAGCTGTCCCCATCGTAACATGCCCTTTTCCCTACAACAATGGCCCCCATTATACACATCACCTTGTGGACAGGCTGTGCATGAGATGTGAATACAAGTCGAAAAATGAGGATTTAACGCAGTGGGTTATGTGGATACTTTTATACACAGCCTTTTTTTACCAAAACGCGATAAAAAACTTTAATCGAAATTCGTTCCCCCATTAATGGAATATATTGAAATTCCGTGCATAAGCTTGTAGATTCCCCGTGAAAAAAAAACAAACCCAAATGGGTTTTATAAGCGGCCCTATTCTTCTTATCGCGGCCTCGTATTCACTTCAAAGATCCATATCTTGCCGTTCACGTCAATGCCGTAATCGAACCCTAACTGCCCAACGCCCGGAAACCTTTCCTCCAGTATTCGCGTTGACTCTACGGTCAAATCGCGCATTTTCTGCTTCTTCGCTCCCACTAGAGCCGGAGACAAGGATCGGCGAATTCCTTCTGCCGCCGTAACCATCGTGCCGCCTTGGCACAGGTTGGTTACGAACAACCCCGGCTTGGCGATTCTTCCTACCATCGAACGGTATACCCAGCCCGTTTCGGTCTTTACATACTTGACCCTGTAATCAATCGGGCGGCCGCCAACCTTGGCGAGCCGGATACCTTTCTGAATCAGATAAGGGCGATTTTTGCGTTTCTTGTCGAGTGCCGACTTAAGCGCTTCAAAGCTGGCATAAGAATGCGTTGTCGAATGGGAGGTAAAGCTATAGCCTACGCTTGTCTTCGACACCTTAATAACGCCGTGTCCGCCAGTGCCGATAACGGGCTTGATAACAACCGTTTGATGCTTGCCGAGCATGCTTCTTAAGTTGCCGGCATTGTATAGCTTCGTTGGCGGAATATGCGGGGCAATAAAAGGATCGGCGAGAAGAGCCGCCTGCTTTGCCCATTTGTCGGGGACTGGCCGGCCAAGTTGTTCTTCCATGCTATCAATCTCCTTTCCTATTAATAGCATATGAAGGAGGAACGGTTGTCTCTTGGATGATTGTCCGAGCAAAAAAGAGGGAGTGCCGCTTATTGGCACTCCCTCTTCTCGTTAGTCGTTATCTTGTTTTTTCATTGCAGCTTTCAGCGCGTCGGCGAGACTATTGGACAGCGATACATTATCGCTGTACTGCTCAATCATCTTCTTCTGCTGATGCTTGTTGATTCTTCCGCCTTGCTTGTCGCCCAGCATCTCAATAACGTTGCACGGTCTGCACTGCGCGTATTTGCCTGCCTTGCCGTTATGAATTTCCATCTTCTTATGGCATTGCGGACAGCGCTTATTGGATAGCGCAGGCTCCGCCTGGCGGCGGTAGCTGCATTCGCGGTCGGAGCAGACAAGCGATTTGCCCCGCTTGCCCTTCACTTCCATCAACAGCTTGCCGCATTCCGGGCAGCGCGAATGGGTCAAGTTATGCGGCTTGTATTCCTTCGTCTCATTCTTGACCGTCGTAACCCATTTGTCAGCCTGCTCCCGGATCCCCGCCATGAACCGCTTGGCGTCTCCTTTGCCAAGCGCGATAAGCTCAAGCTCCCGCTCCCACTTCGCCGTCAGCTCCGGGCTGCGCAGCTCGTCGACAACCAGCTCGATCAGCTGCTTGCCTTTGCTTGTCGGAACTAGACGGTTCTGGGTCCGCTCAATCGTATCGGTAGACAGCAGCTTCTCGATAATATCCGCGCGGGTAGCCGGCGTACCAAGTCCATGCTTCTCCATCTTCGAGAGCAAAGAGGCCTCCGTATAACGCGCCGGAGGGAGCGTGCGCAGCTCCTTCAGGCGGCTCTGCTTCACCGGAACGGCTTGTCCTTGGACAAGCGACGGCAGCAGCTGCTCCGGCGTACTCTTGTCCTCGCCGCGCCCGTTCTCCTCTTCATCGTCCTCGTCCGCGGCAAATCTGGCGTCGCTGCCGCCGTACAGCTCTTTCCAGCCGATATCCTTCTGGACTTTGCCTTTCGCATACAGCTTGTCTTGGCCAACCGTCAGCACGACGCTTGTCTCGTCATACGTATACGGCGGGTAAAACAACGAAATAAAGCGTCGCACGATCAGATCGTACAGCTTGCGCTCGTCATTGCCGAGAGCCGATAAATTTACGTATTCATCGGTTGGAATAATCGCATGGTGATCGCTGACCTTGCTGTCGTCCACGAAGCGTTTCGTTACGGTCAGCTGACCCCGGAGCAGCTTGCGGGCAAGCGGCGCATACGGCCCCACCGCAACGCTCTCCAAGCGTCCTTTAAGCGTTGGCACGATATCGCTCGACAAATAACGGGAGTCCGTACGCGGGTAAGTAACGAGCTTATGCTGCTCGTACAGCTTCTGCAGGACATTGGACGTCATTTTCGCCGAGAAACCGAGACGTTTGTTCGCTTCCCTCTGCAGCTCGGTCAAATCGAAAGCCTGCGGATGCGGCTCGGACTTCTGGGTTGTCCGAAGCTTGTCGACCTTGGCACTTTTCCCCTGCAGGCGTGAGACTACGGCTTCCGCTTCGCTTCTGTCCCACACTCTGCCGTCATGATTGTCGTTCTGGCGCCACAGCGCCTGGAAGGCTCCGAGATCCGCCGAAACCGTCCAATACGGCTGCGATTGGAATTGGTTAATCTCCTTCTCCCGGTCGATCAGCGCGCCAAGCGTTGGCGTCTGCACGCGGCCTGCCGCAAGCTGGGCATTGTACTTCACCGTAAGCGCCCTCGTGACGTTCAGGCCGATCAGCCAGTCCGCCTCCGCCCGGCAGACGGCCGATGCGTACAAATTGTTGTATTGCTGTCCAGGCTTAAGCGCCTTAAAGCCGTCCTTGATCGCTTTGTCCGTCTGGGACGAAATCCACAGCCGCTTGAAAGGTTTGCGCCAGTGAACCAGCTCCATAATCCACCGGGCTACCAGCTCGCCTTCCCGCCCCGCATCGGTTGCGATGATCAGCTCGCCGATATCCGGGCGCTTGCACAGCTGCGCAACCGCCTTGTATTGATGCGACGTCTCTCGCATCACCTTCAGGTTCATCTTTCCCGGAAGCAGAGGAAGGTCCTCCAGGTTCCAGGTTTTGTATTTCGGATCGTAATCCTCCGGCTCCGCAAGCGTCACCAGATGGCCAAGCGCCCAAGTGACCACGTAATTAGGGCCTTCCATATAGCTTTTATTTTTGCTGCCGCAGCCGAGAACGCGCGCAATTTCTTTTGCGACGCTTGGCTTTTCCGCAAGCACTAACGATTTCATTTCGAATCCCTCTCCCTGCCGTAAAATCATTGTACAAGTATACTAGAAAAACGGCGGCAAGACCATTGCCGGCCGCTCAATCCGCCTTATTTTACCCGGCATTTGCGGTGTGATATAGTAGGTTCACGAGTTTAACGAAACCTATATGCGACAAGTAAGGAGATGTCCAAGTGAAAGCTAGATTTATTCCCGTTATTACCGTCTTCCTCCTTGTATTTGCCCTGGTCAACTGGTACATCGGCTGGAATGGCTGGGTTTACCTGTCCACGCTGTTTGACCTCGAGCATGCCTGGCCGTATGGCATCATTCTCGGTATCCTCTCCTTCGCCTGGCTTATCGGACGGTTTGGACAGCATTCGGCTTCGCCGGTCCGGCAAGTCGCTTATTTCCTGAAATATATGGGCTCCTACTGGTTTGCCGTTATGGAATACGGCCTCCTCATTCTCCCTCTGGCGGATTTAGCCGTCTGGCTGCTGACGCTTGCTTCCGTTTCCTACAAAACAGCCGTTGCGTCCGTCGGCACGGTTACCTTCGTTCTATTGGCCTCGATCCTTGTTCGGGGAGCTTGGAACGCCTGGACTCCGATTGTCCGCCGTTATGAGCTGACCGTTCCGAAGCAGGCCGGCGCTGTCCGGAAGCTCCGGATCGGAGTTGCCTCCGATATCCATCTGGGCACGGTAGTCGGCAACAAGCATCTTGGCCGCCTCATCAGCCACATGGAAGAGATGAAGCCGGATCTGATCCTGCTGCCCGGCGACGTCATTGACGACAGCATTGATCCGTTCATCAAGCGCAATATGGCGGCTACCATGAGCAAACTTAAGGCACCGCTTGGGATCTATGCCGTGCTGGGTAATCACGAATATATCGGCGGACACATTCAAGAGTACATCGCCCAGATGAAGGCGATCGGCATTCGAGTCCTTCTGGATGAAAATATTCTTGTTCAAGACAGCTTCTACATCGTTGGACGCAAAGATCTTGCTGCGCGTCATAGCGATCCGGAAGGCCGCTTACCGATCAGCGAACTGATTGCCGGTCTGGACAAAACCCGTCCGCTAATTATGATGGATCACCAGCCATCCGATCTGGAGCAGGCTTCCGTGAACGGCATAGACTTATCCTTATCCGGTCATACCCACCGCGGGCAAATGGCGCCTAACCATCTGATCACCCGCCGGATCTTCGAGCTCGATTGGGGCTATAAGCTGAAGGGCAATCTGCACGCCATCGTATCCTCCGGCTTCGGCTCTTGGGGGCCGCCGATCCGCCTTGGCAGCCGCTCCGAGATCATTCAGATCGATCTAACGTTTCAGCCGCAGCCTTAGACCTGTGGGCAGGGAATGAAACTTATAAGTCCCCAACCTCGTATAGAGTCGCAACCATCACCCTATTCCAGGAGGGAATTCCTACTTATGACAAATTCTTTGTTTGATCGTTTGACGGAAGCCAAGGAACGCAAATACGAGCTTGAAAGAGCCATCCGCAGACAGAGTCAATTCCGCTCCCGGTTAAACCAACTGGAACGGCAGATCATCCGTCTGGAGCTTGATCTGGAAGCCGAGCAGGCCGACGTCGATAAGCTTACGCGAATGACCTTGACGAATCTGTTTCACACGCTGCTTCGGAGCAAGGACGAACAGCTCGAAATGGAGCGCCAGCAGGCGCTGGCCGCGGCGCTCAAGCTTACGGAGGCCAAGCAGGAGCTGGGCAAGTTGAAAGATGAGATTATGCAAACCGGAATGGTGATTAGCGCCAATCACAGCGCTGAGCAGGATTATAACCGGCTTCTAGCCGAGCAGGAACAATTCCTAAGAAGCATGCCAGACAAAGCCGCCGAGCTAATGGCCATGGAAAGCGAGATTGCAGCCCATCAGGTTACGGTACGCGAGTTGAATGAAGCCTTTACGGCCGGCAGAAGAGTGCTTGCCTCTCTGGAGCCGGCCATCGAAAGCCTCGACAAAGCCATCAACTGGGGCAACTGGGATACGTGGGGCAACGGCGGACTTATTTCTACCCATATTAAACACGAGCATATTGACGATGCCAAGTCCTCTATCGCGGCAGCCAACCATGAGCTGAAGAGCTTCCGGGATGAGCTGGCGGACCTGAAGCGCAGTCTCGATATCCAATTCGATATCAGCGGCCTGCTGAAGTTCGGAGACTATTGGTTCGACGGGCTGATCACGGACTGGATCGTGCAGAAGAGGATCAAGGAGACGCAGGACCGCACCTGCGAAGCCGCGCATGAGGTCAGGACGGTAGTTAAAAAGCTGCAGGCGGAATATACAACCGCAGAGACGGCGCTCAGCGGATTAAAGACAAAACGGATCTCATGGCTGGAACAGCAGCAAGCATGAGAAAAGAAAAAAACGGCCGGCGCGTTAAGCGCTGGCCGTTCCTCTATTCAATCCTTTGGAATAACTCATGCTTGCGAGCAGGAAGTAAATCGTCTGCATAACGACAAAGATGCCGATAATCACAAACGAATACAGCCATACGCTGGATCCCATCAATCCGTCCAGCGCCTTCATCGCGAACAGCGCATGGATGGTGCCAACCAGACAAGGCAGATAGAATATAATGCCAATCTGGGTCACCGTTATTTTCCGAATCTCCTGCCTTGTCATTCCGATCCGTTTCAACGCGTTGAACTGCGCCTGATCCTCCTGCAGCTCCGTAAACATCTTGAAGTAAATCAAGCTGCCCGATGCGATAAAGAACAGCAGACTGATAAACAAGCCGATAAACAGCGTAAGCTGGCTTGTTTCCTTCATATTGGCAAAGTTATCCGCGCGATTGCGATTGACCTGCCCTTCGAGGTCTTCCCGAATTTGCAGCTTCTTAATCGCCGGACCCGCGCTTTCCCAATCCTTCACTTCATAGCCGTACCAGACAAGCTGCTCGTTTTCCGGTACATTTGCAAGAAGCTTCTTATACTCCCCGTCCTCCACAATAATCGTCATCCAGTTGAAATCGGTCTGATTCATGACACTGTCGGAAAGGGTTACCGATACGGCATAATCAATCGCTTTCCCCTGCACAGTGCCCTGAATCCGTTCAATAGGAGGGCTGAACGATCCCGGCAGCGCCGCCGTACCCGGCTTAAGATGAATCGTCTTCTTCCCTTGCGCTTTCGCCAGACGGTTATAATCCGACTCCGAGATCATCATGGTGTCCGGGTTATAATCGATATTGTTCCCGTTGCTCCGCGTCAGCTTAATATGAGTTACGCTGGCTCCGTTCACAATCTTTGCATCGGTAACGGGATGGCCGGCTTCGCGAAGATGCGTCTTCAGCTCTTCCGGATCAATCACCTCATGGCTTTGGAGACCCTTCTCCATCACCGCAACCGCATAAGGATAGAACTGGTAAATCTGCTGTTTCGCGCTTACCTGCATCAAATAAAACGTTCCGGAGGCAGTCAGAATAACCGCGCTCATAATCGAGACCATAAACAGAATCCGCGCGTTATCCTTCAGCTTGTAGCCAAGCTGCGACAGAACCACCATATTCGTACGGTTATAAAAGAACGAATGGCGCCTCTGCAGGAAACGGATCAGCAGCACGCTGAACTGCGTGAACAGGAAATAAGTTCCCACCGTCACCGTTACGAGGATAAGCAGGGCCATATAAAAGAAATTAAAGGGATTCAACACAACCGCCATCGTGTATCCCGCGCCAAGGGATACAAGCGCCAGTGCTACAAGCCAAGGCGAGAACAGCAGCATGCCTTTGGGCTTGCGGCCGGCCTTGAAGAGCTCCACCAGCTCGGCTTTGCCGATCCGGAGGGAAGTAAGAACGGCAATCGCGACAAACAGGACAAAGAACCCAAGACCGGTCATTCCAACCGCCTTCAGCGGAGCGGCAAACGGTATCGGGTCCGTTACCTTCAGAAACACCGACAGGGCCATAAAGAACAGCTTGCTGAACAGCATCCCAAGCCCGATTCCAACGCCGATGGACAGAATAGCCAGGGCAATGCTTTCATAAATAACGAGCTTTCTCAGCTGTGCTTTGGTCATCCCGAATAAGGATAACAAGCCAAACTCCTGCTTGCGCGTTTTAAGGAAAGCCGAGTTGGAATACAGAACAAACAGAAAGGAGAAGATTCCGATAATGTAAAGGCAGAAAAGCATCCCTCTTCTTACCTTTGCCGCCTGTTCAATATGTCCGTTTACGACATCCGGATGAAAAATAAACGATGAATACATATAGAAGATCAGTACGGAAAATACGCAGCTTAGGAAAAAGGCGCTGTACGAACGCCAGTTTCCCTTCATATTGCTAAGCGCGAGCGAACGGAACGTCATCGAAATTACCTCCCAGTACACTCAAAGAATCCAGAATCTGCTGGAAGAACGCCTGGCGGTTCGTACCTCTCCGGATTTCGCTGAACAGCTTGCCGTCCTTAATGAAGACGATGCGTTTGCAATAGCTTGCCGAGAACGGATCATGCGTAACCATCAGAACCGTTGCGCCAAGGCGCTCATTCATATCCTTGAGCGCGTCCATAACATCCTTCGCCGCTTTGGAATCGAGGTTGCCGGTGAGCTCGTCGGCAAGCACCAGCGCAGGCTGGTGAATGATTGCCCGGGCAATAGCGGCGCGCTGCTTCTGTCCGCCGGACACCTCGTACGTCCGCTTGTCCAGGATACTGTCGATATTCAGCATAATCGCCAGCGGCTTCAGCTTCTCTTCGATAACGCGCGGCGCTGCGCCTTCAAGCACAAGCGGTAAAATAATATTTTCCTTAATCGTCATCGTATCAAGCAGGTTAAAGTCCTGAAACACGAAGCCCAGCTCTCTGCGGCGGAACAGCGCCAGCTTCTTGTCGCTCAGCTTGCCAGGCTGTACGCCGTTGATTTCCAGCTCGCCGGATGTCGGACGGTCAATCGTAGCGAGCAGGTTGAGAAGCGTTGTTTTCCCGCTGCCCGAAGGGCCCATGACGCCAACAAACTCTCCCGCTTCAATGTTAAGATCGATATCCTCAAGCGCCCGATAGGACATATTCCCTTTTGAATGATAGATCTTTCCAATCCCTTTCGTACGCAATACACTCATCGTAACAGCCTCCCCAAGACTTGCTCATTTGTTTTGATTATGGACTCAGTATAGCTCCATCCGCCCTTATCAACCCATCGATTTACCTTTCAATTGGAGGCTATGAATCTTACGATTTTGTCATGTTTCGCTCGCATCGGCGAACTTAACGCAACAAATGGATCCCTTCGGGGCGGAACACAACCGTAACCTTCGTACCGGAACCAACCTCTGATTCGGCATACAGCTCGTGACCGAGACGGCCGCATACCTGCTTGGCCAAATAAAGCCCCATCCCCGTTGACTCCTCAACCGAACGGCCATTCTCTCCGGTGAAAAACGGGTCAAAAACCCTTGGCAGATCATGCGCCTCGATTCCGATTCCTTCATCTATAACAGACATCCTGACGGCGCTTAAATCCGGCTCCTGCTCGATGCTGACTATCAGCTTCTTTGAGCCCGGCTTGCGCTTCGAGTATTTGATCGCATTGCCGATCAGCTGATTCAAAATAAACGTCAGCCATTTCTCATCGGTCTCCACAACCGCCTCTCCGTCTATTCTCGGATATATAGCATGCCGTATGCAGAGCTGCTTGTGGGCGTTTATTACGCTGCGGGCCGCTTCGTGAAGCGCCACCGAACGGGGATGCAGATCAAATTCGATTTTGTCGAGCCTCGCCGTATGCAGCATCATATCGAGCCCTCTTGTCATCCTGCCGGTCTCCTCGCGGATGCTTTGCAGTCTTTCGGAATGGGCGGGCGGAACATCCCGCTCCTGCAGCGCTTCCTGGACAAGCAGATCAATGACCGAGACGGGAGTCTTCATATGGTGAACCCATTGCAGAACGAAATGATTATGCTGCTCCTGCTGCCGGCGGTACTGACTGAGATCCGTCAAATAGGCGCCGTATTGCGCAGCCAACAGCTTCTGCACGGCAAGCTGCTCTTTGGTGACGCCGGAGGTTACCACCATCGAAGCATTGAGCTCCGTTCCGTGTTCAATCGCATCCTGAAGCTGCTTGTAATAGCCGCGCTGACGAAGGTAGTCAACGGCCAGTCCAATAATCAGCAGGAAAACCGCAAGCTCGGCGTAATAATAGACAAGCCCCGCGTCCGCTCTCTCGTAACGAAGCTTATCGAGAGAAAACATCGCGCACGCCATGAAGGAGCCTGTCAGGTAGGTTGCGATCAGAACTTTCCGATCCCAAAGATAAGCACGGATCATGCTTTGGCCTCCTGCAGCGCTTCGGCGCTCAGCCGGTAGCCTTGTCCCCGGACCGTCTCAATCGCTTTTAGAATGCCGATCTCTTCGAGCTTCTTGCGCAGCCGGGTGACATTAACGGTTAACGTATTGTCGTCCACAAACTGAACATCATCCCATAATGCCTCAAGCAGCTGCTCCCTTGCCACAATCTCATCGGGCCTCTTCATGAAAGCCTCGGCCAGCAGCCGTTCGTTCTTCGTCAGCTCCGTCCGCTCTCCCTGCCATTCCAGCTCGTTGCGGCTAAGATTAAGGCGCAGTCCCTTCAATTCGATCTCGGCGGATGCCGCCGCCGAAGCGGCCGAAGCCGCGGCATATTCCCCGTATGCCCGGCGCAAAGCTCCCTTTACCTTCGCGAGCAGCAGATCCAGATGAATAGGCTTCGAAAGATAGTCGTCTCCGCCATTTTCAATAGCCATCACCTGATCCATCTCTCCTTCGCGGGCTGAGATAAACAGAATCGGGACGTTAGACCTTGTCCGGATTTGCCTGCACCAATAAAAGCCGTCGAAATACGGCAGATTGATGTCGAGCAGAACCAGATGCGGATCATACGACGCAAACTCCGCCAGCAAATCCTTGAAGTCAGCAGCCCTCTTCGCTTCAAATCCGTATTTCTCCATGGTTGATTTCAGTATTGCTCCTATTTTGTCATCGTCTTCGATGATGAATATCCGATACATGCCGGCATTCCTCCCCATTGTCATTTTAGGATAGCAATTTCGCCAGTCCCATTCAACCTAGGTCTTTCTTCACAAAATCATTACAATTTCTAAATAATGGGATAATATTCCGCTGTTAGACTAGCTATGAAATCGAAATAGTTCCGACGCGGCTTGACGGGGGGAAAAATCAAGGCCATTCATACATACCGGCGTAGTGCCGTCGGACCTAGCAATTATTCGAAAATAAGAAAGGTGACGAACTTCAAATGAAAAAAGCAGTAGTCATTTCCGTGCTCGCTACAGCAATTGGAGCAGCAGCTGTTACACCCGTAATGGCGCAATCGGCCGTACAAACGGCACAAGCGGTTCAAATCGGTTCCATTACCGTTTCCATCAACGGCAACTCTGTCGCAATCCGCACGATTGACGCGCAAGGCGTAACGCTCGCATCCGTTCGCGACCTGGCGAAAGCTCTTGAAGCTTCCCTGAATGTTTCGGGCAGCACAATTACCGTTCAATTGAACCACAATGTCGTTAAGCTGAGCGATGCCGTGACTGTAAACGGCACAGCATTCGTTGAACCGGTAAGCTTCCTTGGCAAACTGGGCGCAGGCTACTCCAACGGCAACATCACTTCGATCAAATTCCTCGAGAATGTCGATCAAGTGACTTGGGTAAACGCTTCGAAGCTGATCGCGTCGATCACTGGCGAGAACGGCCGCGAGGATTATCTGGTTGACGCTGCGACAGGCAAAAATGAACTGCTGCTTACTTCGTCCGATACCTCCGAGCTGATCGTGTCCCCGGACGGTTCGAAAGCCGCTTATTCCGAAGAAGACGGTACGGTTAACGTCATTGATCTGAGCACGAAACAATCGACAAAAGTAAGCACGGATACTTCGATCAAAAACGAAATGGTATTCTCGGCTGACGGCAGCTCGATCTTCTTCTTCCAAGGCGACAAAAACTCCGTTATCTGCAAGCTCAGCCTGGCTGACGGCAGCGTAACAAAAATTCTGGAAGACAAAGTCGACTACAAAGCTAACCTTACGGTATCCGCTGACGGCACTAAAGTGGCTTACTTCCAAATCAAACAGCCTGTTGTTAAAAACGACGCCACGGACGTAAGCAAGGATGACGTCACGATCGACCCAACAGGTACGGAAACGCAAGCTTTCTTCTACGACTCGGCTAAAGGCGACAATAAACCGGTTCAGCTGACGAAGGATGCAAGCGACAAGGCGTTCCTGGAACTGTCCGCTGACGGCTCCAAGGTTTACTACGTAAGCATCGGCGAGGATAACGTTGGCAGCGTTGCCTCGGTAAACACGGCTTCTCTTGAAGCGGCAAACGTCTACAACGCAGAAGACGTGTACCAATTGAACCAAGCTGACGGCAAATTGATCGTCTTGACTGCAAAAGGCGATGCAAACAGCATCAGCGCCATCGATCCTGCAACTGGGACGGCAAGCAAGCTGTACGGCGTATCGGATGCGGTATCCGAGCTGATCGTATCGGGCAAAGGCGATATCGCCGCAATCAGCAACGACCAGCTGGCTGTTCCGGTTAACGGCAATTTCACAACGATTACCCGCTAATCGATCCACAAGCACAACTATTTTAGCTAATGCATACGAAGCGTGAAGGCTTCACATTCATTTAGGAGGAATAATGAAAATGAAACTGAAATGGCTTAAAGCGGCTACGGTAGCCGCTCTTATCGCAACCATCGGCTTTGGCTCCGTTCAAGCCCCTACCAAGACGGAAGCAGCTAGCAAGCTGTCCGGCAAAATCGTCATCAATGGCTCTTCCGCTCTTCTCCCGCTTACTCTTCAAGCGGCTAACGAATTCAAAAAGCTGAATCCGAAGGTTAAAATCTCCGCTTCGGCAGCCGGTTCCATCACGGGTCCTCAATCCGTGCGCAAAGGCATCGCCGATATCGGCGCGGTTGACTGGGATGCTACAAAAGCGGTTCCCGGCTTCGAAGCTTTTACGGGCCAAGTCGCTAACAAAGTAGCGGTTACTCCATTCGCTGCCGTAGTAAACAAAAGCGTTACGGCAACCAACCTGACTACAAAACAGCTGCAAGACATTTTCTCCGGCAAAGTAACGAACTGGAAAGAAGTTGGCGGCAAAGATGCGGATATCATCGTCGTTAACCGCGCATTTGGTTCCGGCACCCGCGTTAACTTCCAACAAAAAGCGCTGAACGGTACGGACTTCATGACAAAAGGCTCCAACTACAAAGAAGTTAAAACAAGCGGCGACATGAAAACAGCCGTTGAGTCGACTCCTGGCGCTATCGGTTACCTCGACTTCGCTTACATCACGACAAAAATGACCGGCGTAAGCATCAACGGTGTTGCTCCTACTGTAGACAACGTGATCAACGGCAAATACAAAGTTTGGGGCTATGGCTACTACATGACGAAAGGCCAACCTACAGGCGTTGTTAAAGAATTCATCAAATACGTGCAAAGCGCCAAGTTCCAAAACGGTTCGCTGAAAAAGCTGAAATTCATCCCGCTTTCCGCAATGAAATAATCCTAGTCAATCGAATATAGGTAACGGCGGCCGTCTTTCGCGAAGCGACAGGCGGCTGCTTGCTACCGAAGGAGCCGATCAATCACTATGTTAGATACTTCATCCACTGCGGGCCAGATCGATCTGGGCGGCAGTCTTTTGACGGGAAGCGGCAAGCCGTTTGACCGCAGGAAACGCCTGTTTGTGATGAACCGCCTGTTCCGTTACGTTTGTATTGCCTGCGCCGGTTTTGTGTGTCTGATCCTTTTCCTTATCCTTGCGCTTATGTTCCGCACCGGCGTATTGACCTTTGGCGACGTATCCTTCTCCGAATTTTTCCTGTCCACGGAATGGAGTCCGGAGACCGAGCAATACGGCGGATTGTTATTCATTTTCGGCACGTTTGCCCTCACTTTGCTGACTTTGATCATTTCCGTTCCGCTCTCGCTCCTGATCGCGGTCTTTCTGTCGACCTTCGTACCGGCATGGCTGAAAAATACGCTTCGTCCGGTCATGGACCTGCTCGTCGGCATTCCGTCGGTTGTTTACGGTTATCTGGGTCTCACTGTTCTTATTCCCCTAATCCGGGACGTTACCGGTACGGGCATGGGCGACGGCTTGCTTGCCGCGTCTCTCGTATTGACCATCATGGTCCTGCCGACGATCAGCCGGATCAGCGATGACTCCATTACCGCCGTACCGAAGAAATACAGCGATGCGTCCTATGCCCTTGGCGCTACCCGTTTCCAAACGGTCGTAAAGGTGCTTATTCCTTCCGCACGCAGCGGTATCCTGTATGCCGTTATTCTTGGCATGGCCCGCGCAATCGGCGAAACCATGGCGGTTGTTATGGTTATCGGCAATACCCCGCAAATCGCGGACAGCCTGCTTAAGCCTACCTCGGTATTAACGAGTAATATCGTTATGCAGATTGCCAACGTTCCGTTCGACTCCACTTGGAACTATGCGCTGTATCTGATGGGCTTCCTGCTGCTTGCCATCTCGCTTCTGATGATCGTAGGCGTACGCTGGCTGCAACGGAGAGGAGTACAATCATGAGCAACGTAAACACCGCAGTAAACGCAACGAATCCTTTCCGCGGCAAAAGAGGAATCAACAGCTTTAATAACCGTCTGTTTACGATTCTGGTCTGGACCGTTGGCATCGCCATCGTTCTCTTTATTCTCGGCCTCCTGTTCCTCATACTGAAGGACGGCCTGCCGAAGCTCTCCTGGAACTTCCTGTTCGGCCTGCCAAGCGAGATTGAAGAAGGCGGCGGTATCGGCCCTGCTCTTCTGAACTCCTTCTATATCCTGTTCCTGTCGCTTGTGATCGCTATTCCGCTGGGGATGGCGGCAGGCATTTATCTCGCCGAATTTGCGCCGGATAACAAGCTGATCTCGTTTGTGAGGATTTGCGTAGAGGGTCTCGCTTCCGTCCCTTCAATCATCTTCGGATTGTTTGGCATCGCCCTGTTCGTGGAAATGTTCCAGCTTGGCCTGACGATTCTCGGCGGTGCTGTCAGCCTGGCGTTCTTGAACCTGCCGGTTCTGACCCGCGTAACGGAGGAGTCCATCCGTGCCGTGCCGAAGGAACTGAAAAATGCTTCCTTTGCGCTGGGGGCTACACATTTACAGACGATCGTTCGCGTCTTGATCCCTGCGGCCATGAACGGAATTATTACCGGGATCTGTCTTGTCGCTGGCCGCGCATTCGGTGAAAGCGCCGTTATTATCCTGACGGCCGGCGTTACGACCTCCGGCGAAATGTGGGATTTCAGCCTCTTCTCGCCGGGCGAGACGCTTGCCGTTCACCTGTGGTATGTCCAGTCCGAGGCTATCGTTCCGGACGCCCAGGATATCGCCCAGAAGTCGGCGGCGGTACTCGTGTTCTTCGTTCTGCTCATCAACCTGGTGTTCCGTATTCCTCTTTGGATGAATTCTCGTAAGATGCAGAGGTAAGCGGAGGTCACTACCTAAGTAAATGCTCCTTCGACCGCTGTTGCTCGCGATTTCTTTGATTATATTTTAAGGTAGGAATCCCCGAGCAAAGGCGGGCACTTCGTTTCTCAAGAGCATTCACTTCCTCCGTTCCTCGGCCGACTTCTTTTTTTTAACAAAAAACCGGCGTCCGCTAAATGGGACGCCGGTTTGGTTTAGGCTAGACAGGTTGTGTTAGCAACCTGTCTAATTGGTCACAAAAGGCTGGCTGAGCCTGGCCTTTTGCGAACGCTTTTGTTTGGGTGCTGTGCGCCGTACAGGCGGAGCAAAAGAATGTTCTGGAGAAACGGAGTGCTCGCTTTTGTTCCCGGAATCGTACCTTGTACGGTTCATTCATAGATTCCGGGAACAATGGCGATTGGAAGAACATTCTTTTGCGGAGCCTGCATACTGGCGAATCCCCAACAAAAAAGCTGAGCACAGGCGTGCTCAGCCCAATATCAGCAGTCGCTATCCGGCTTGCCAGCCGCCGCAGCGGTACGGAAGCTCGAGCCGCAGCCGCAAGTAGCGGTTGCGTTCGGGTTCTCGATCGTAAAGCCGCCGCCCATGGCCGACTCTTTCCAATCGATGATAAGACCGTATAGGTACTTCAAGCTTTCGTCGTCTACGACCACTTTCAGGTCCGCGACTTCCATCGACTTGTCGTTCTCGTTCTCTTCATCGTCGAAGCCCATGCCGTAGGAGAAGCCCGTGCAGCCGCCTTCCTTCACGCCAATGCGCAGGAACAGCCCGGGAGTGCCTTCCTCCTCAAGCATTTCTTTAATTTTGTCAGATGCCGATTCACTAATCGTGATCATGCTTCTTCCCTCCTCTATATAAATAAAAATAAATGTACCGTTATAGTTACAGTATACTCCTCTTCCTCCGCTTCCTCAAGAGATGAGAGCCTTCCTATTGGAACGAGTTGAAGACTTTAGGTGTTGCCGCCTTTTGCGTACGGGTTTATAATAATGGAAGCTTTCTTAATCGGATGAGCAAGTTATTTTTTTCACAAAGGCATAGCCTGAATTTATTCCACTCTTCCTTGAACGGTAAATGGCAGCATGCCGCAGCACCACACCTAACTAACTTTTGAGAAAAAGGAGGTTGCCAAGATGAACATCGCCATTCCATCTGATAATAAGCAAATGCAGTCGATTATCGACAAAGTCCGAAACGGGGAACGCCTTACGCTTGAAGACGGTGTATTCCTGTATCAATCGGATGATCTGCTTACGATTGGGCAACTAGCTAATGAAGTTAACCTTCGCAAGAACGGGAAAAAAGTTTATTTTATCGAAAACATGAGCTTGTACTTTACGAACGTCTGCGAAGCGCATTGCGCATTCTGCAATTTCCGCAAAGACGAAGGCGCTCCGGGCGCTTACACCTTATCCGGTCAAGAAATGATTGAATACGTAGAGCAGCACTTCCATCCCGGTGTACGAGAATTCCATATTGTAGGCGGGCATAACCCGCATGTTCCGTTCCAATATTACGTCGATTCCCTGAAGGCCTTAAACGAGCGCTTCCCCGAAGTAACGCTTAAAGCCTACACCGCTGCGGAAATCGACTTTTTCTCGCGTATTAGCGGCTTAAGCTACAAGGAAGTACTGGAAGAGCTTATGAAGGTCGGCCTCAAATCGCTGACCGGCGGGGGCGCAGAAATATTATCCGATCATTACCGCAAAAAAATGCGCGTCGATAAAGCCGACGTCAGCCAATATTTAGAGGTGCACCGCACCGCTCATAATCTTGGCATGCGCACGCATACGACCATGCTGTACGGCTCGATCGAATCGCATGAGGACCGCATCCGTCACATGATACAGATCCGCGAGCTTCAAGACGAAACGAACGGATTCCAGGTATTCATTCCTTTGTCGATGCAGCCGATTAATCCGAAAGCAGGCATCCGCCGCCGCAACTCGGCCTTCGAGGATTTGAAGACGATCGCGATCAGCCGCCTGATGCTGGACAACATTCAGCATATTAAAGCTTACTTCATCAACATCGGCACGCAGCTGACCCAGGTCGCGCTGACGATGGGCGCATCCGACGCTCACGGCACCATTGTAAAAGAAAAAATCAGCCATGCGGCGGGCGCTCTTACGCCGGAAGGCATTACGCGCGAGGACCTCTTATGGCTCATTAAAGGAGCCGGACGTATCCCAGTGGAGAGAGATACGTTCTATAACGAAATTAAAGTATATGAGTAATCACGCGGCTAGACGCACATATTAGGCACACACAAGTCATTCATCATTTTGGAGTTGGGTAGGGAATCATATGAGAAAATTTGTTATTTTGGGCGGCGGTTACGGCGGCCAGGCTATCGCGGCGGACGTGATCGAGAAACAGCTGCCAATCGACGTGGAAGTCATCCTCGTAGACCGCATGCCTTATCAAGGCCTTAAAACAGAGTATTACGCGCTTGCGGCCGGAACGGTTTCGGATATGGAGATCCGCGTGAAATTCCCGCAGGATCCGCGTCTGACAACCCGATTTGGGGAAGTTGTAGATATTGACCTGGATAAAAAGCTTGTTTACCTGGAAGGTCAGGATCCAATCGATTACGAATGGCTCGTAATTGGACTTGGCTGTACGGATAATTACCACGGCATCGAAGGCGCGGAAGAGTTCTCGACCAGCATTCAAACCCTTTCGAATGCGCGCAAAACTTACCAGCTGCTGAACGATGTGAAGCCTTATGGCCAAGTATCGATCATTGGCGGCGGTCTTAGCGGCGTAGAAGTGGCTGCGGAGCTGCGCGAAGCGCGATCCGACCTGAACATCCGCATCATTGACCGCGGACCAAGCGTCATGTCGGCCTTCCCTGGACCGCTGCAGAAGTTTGTGGCTTCCTGGTTCAGAGAGCATGAAGTGGAGATGCTCAGCCACATATCGTTATGCCGGCTTGAGCAAGGCGCTCTGCATGACTCGAACTCGAATCAAACGATTCTAACCGACGTTACGGTATGGACAGCCGGCATTCAGCCGATCGAAATCGTACAGCGCATGAATCTGCCGAAGGACAAACAAGGCCGGCTTATCATCAATGAATACCATCAGCTGCCGGACTATACCGATGTCTTTGTATGCGGCGACTGCGCATCGCTGCCGTTCTCCCCTAGCGGGCAAGCGGCCGGCGCGCAAGGCAAACAAATTGCGGAAGTTATTCATGCCATCTGGAACAACAAAACGCCTAAGCTTGGCAAACTCAAGCTGAAGGGCGTTATGGGTTCCCTTGGCAAGAAGAGCGGCTTTGGCCTCATGGGCAACACGCCTATGATGGGTAAAATTCCGCGTTTGATCAAGAGCGGCATACTCTGGAAATCGAAACGCCACTTCGGTTAATTTTGCTTGGCGCTGATGGTTTCACGAATACGGCGGTCTAGATCCTCTATGGATTCGGCAGCGATAATCCTGCCGTCAACTAACGCGAATGGCTTCAAATAACATTCTCCGCAGTTGCCGAGACAGCCGTATTCGACCACCTTCAGCCGTTCGTCTTGTTCAAGCTGCTTCATAATGCTTTCCGTTCCGTGATGCATGTTGCCGTTGCAGAACTCGATAAGCGGTTTTGACAATTTTTTGATCACCTGGCCTTAACGGTTGATATCCATTTTCATTCCTCGCACTTTGTACTATAATAGGGGAGAAAGGAGATGATTGCAATGAGTCAAGCACAAGATACAATGTACGACGAAGTATTGGACGTACTGGATAAATTGCGTCCGTTCCTGCAACGCGACGGCGGTGACGTTGAACTGGTAGACGTAGAGGACGGCATCGTTAAACTTCGTCTGATGGGTGCATGCGGAAGCTGCCCAAGTTCGACAATTACACTGAAAGCCGGTATCGAGCGCGCGCTGCTCGAGGAAGTTGAAGGCGTACAGGAAGTTGTTCAGGTATTCTAAAATGCAAGAGTCTTGCCCGCTTCAAGCTGGCAAGACTCTTTTTTTTGTTCCTTATAACCCGATAATATTCGATCGAATCGCATCAAATCCGCCGGTTACGTTAATGATGCTGCCGGTCAAATAATCCGATCTCGACTGGCAAAGGAAGCCAATCACTCTCGCGATATCTTCCCCGGTTCCCGGTCTTCCGACCGGCGACTCGAATTCCTTCTCGCAAGCCGCCTCGTCAATCGTCCGTTCCTTGTTCAAGCCCCGGATATCGCCGGGCGCAATCATGTTGACGGTAATGCCGGAAGGCGCCTCTTCGACCGCGAGCGACTTGGTGAAGGAGACGAGACCCGTCTTCGCCGCGGCGTAAACGGCCCTATGAGGCCACGCTCTGGCTTCGTCCGCGTGTCCGAAGCCCAGATGGATAATGCGCCCCCAGCCCCTCTTGCGCATGCCCGGAAGCAGCTTATGGTCCAGCAGCATCACGCCAAGCAAATTGCCATTTAACAATTGAATGATAGCGTCTTCATTATAATCCGCAAACAAGCGCCGCTCGCGTATAAACGGGCCCGCGTTGTTCACTAGGATATCGATGCCGCCATTCCAGGCTTCCGCTTCGGCTGCCAGCTGCGCTACCCCTGCCGGAACGGATATATCGCCTTGCATGGCGGTTGCTCTTACGCCAAGCCGCTCAATCTCGCGCTGAAGCTCCAGCGCCTCCTGCCTGCTCCCCAGATAGTTTAACACGATGCTGCAGCCAAGACTTGCGAGCTGCAATGCAGTCCGTTTGCCAAGCCCTTTGGCGCTTCCGGTTACAAGCGCCGTTCTGCCCATCAGCTCCACGCGCATTCCTCCCCGCGATTTAGCCTACCTGGTTCGTATTAGTCCGCAAGCATAGTCAAAGGTTAGGCGTAATGATCCTGTCACCATTTGCAGTCCATGCTGGAGATCGTCCGATTGTGCCTCGATATTTTCTAACTGCACTTCCTGTCCGTACATTTTATGAGCTTGCGCAAGATCATCCTGCATCTCCGTATTCATGTAATGAATTTCGGTGTTGCGGCGCTTCCGCAGCCGTCCCATCGGTTCCTTCAGACTCTCCTTGATGTCGTTCAGCTTCCAAGTCAAATCCGGATGCGCCTTCTTGTCGCGCATATTGCGCAGAACCGTAAAGTAGGAGAAATGCGGCTTTATCTTTTCCGTTTTCAAATC
This sequence comes from Paenibacillus sp. BK720, assembly GCF_011761545.1. NCBI lineage: Bacteria > Bacillati > Bacillota > Bacilli > Caryophanales > Paenibacillaceae > Paenibacillus > Paenibacillus sp. BK720. The sequence continues at coordinate 532,035 of NZ_JAASRQ010000004.1, forward strand.
AAGGATGTCATTAAGAAAGATGCTCAGCTTATCCAGCAAGGCAAAAATGCGGATAAACGCGTTTTTGTCAAAATAAACGTAGCGCTGGTAATTGAGCCCTTCCTCCTCCGACATCTGGCTGACGGAAGGGGACTTGATCTTCTCCTTAAACCGCCTGGCCGCGTAGCAGCTTTGCTCGATTTCGTTCAAGGAAGCGACTAAGCCCTTCGTCCACACTTCGTACGTACGGAGCTTGTGGTCGTTGTCCTTGCCCGCTTCGATCTTCTCATGAAGAATGGCGATATACTGATTCATCAGCTGTAACGTTTCCGCAAGGCGGCCTTGCGGCTCTCTTTCCGGTTCATCAAATAGAAAACGCAGCATCGGCCATCCCCGCCTCTCTTCGCAACTTAGGATTTGAAGTACTCGTTCCATCTGCTGTCAACCAGCTTGGTAATATCCTCGCGCGCGAACAGCTCTGCCGGATAGCCCGGCTTCATTCTCGCATCGATAACGATCGGCAGCTTGTAGCCAAAATGATGACGGCGAATTTCGGCATTCGCGTAAATATCATCCGCCGGATTAAACCGCGTGAACACCGTCCACAAGAAGGACGTTTGCCCATGCGCAACGTTTGCATCGTCCGCAAGAATAACAAGCGGCCATTCCGTACCGCGCTCCGACAGCCTTGTCAAGAGACGCTCTGCAAGCTGCGGCTCTGCTTCATAGGATGCGCCGGATACAACGAGACATCCGCGGCAATATACCTGAGCGTTCGTAATTTCATCGATAACGCCCTCTTCATAGCTGGAAGGCAGCTCTCTGACCGGCTTGCCGACGCCAAGCATAACCGCTTTGCTGCCGTGGTTGAATTTACCGCTCGTATAATCCAGCGTATCATGGGAGGTTTCATCGAATACAAACAGATCCGTCTGCGGCTGGAACCGCTCAAGCACGGTCTCAAGCAATACGTCAAACTTAGACAGGTCAATCGGCTGATCAGTCAGCATCAGGAATTTGGTCAAGGTCAGCTGGCCTTGGCCCAAAATACTGAAGGCTGTCGACAGCGCCTCGCGGGAATAGGATTCCCGGACAACGGCTGCGGCAAGCGCGTGTACGCCGGCTTCCGCGTATGCCCAGAGCTCATGCACGCCCGGCATAACCATTGGGAAGGCCGGTGCCAGAAGGCGCTGCAAGTATTCGCCCAGATAGTAATCCTCCTGACGGGGCTTGCCCACAATCGTCGCCGGATAAATCGCATCCTTGCGGTGCCAGACATGATTGACGTTAAAGACCGGGAAATCATGGATAAGCGAGTAATAACCGAAGTGATCGCCAAACGGACCTTCCGGACGGCGGAGATGCGGCGGCACTTGTCCGCTGATGACAAACTCGGCTTCCGCCGGAATGCGGTGCTTGCCGTGCGGGTCGGATACAACCGGCAGCTTGCCGCCTAGGATAAGCGAAGCCATTAAGAGCTCCGGCAAATGCTCCGGAAGCGGCGCAATCGCGGAAGCGATCAAGGCCGGCGGTCCGCCGAGAAAGACGGATACCGGCAGCGCTTCGTTCCGCTGTTCGGCTTCATGATAGTGGAAGCCGCCGCCTTTATGTATTTGCCAGTGCATGCCGGTCGTTGAATCGTCAAAGATTTGCATGCGGTACATCCCTAGATTATGCGCTTTGCGTGATTTTAAGCTCTCCGTATAGACAAGAGGCAACGTAATAAACGGACCGCCGTCCTCCTGCCAGCTTGTTACGCGCGGCAGACCGGCCAGCGGATTCTGACGCTTCAACACTTGCAGAATGGGCGCCGTGCCGCTTGGCACTTCCTTCATGCCTACCTTCATCATGTCCCAGATCAGCTTTTTCTCGCCCCATATCGCTTTTGGCGTTGGCGGCATAATACGGTCCGCAGCGCCAACGATTTGCTTCATGATTTCTTCCGGGCGTGTACCAAACGCGAGGTCAACACGGCGGCTTGTCCCGAACATATTCGTCAGAACGGGAAAAGGACTGCCCTTCACGTTGGTGAAAAGCAGTGCCGGTCCTTCCTCTTCGATAACGCGGCGGTGAATTTCCGCCAGCTCCAAATAAGGATCTACTTGCGCGTCGATAACAAGCAGATCTTTCTCTTTTTTTAATACCTCTACAAATTCACGCAGGTTTTGAAAACTCAAGCGTTCTCCCGTCCTTCCCGCAGCCGCCAGGAACGTATCAGCATATCACACAATATCCCAAACAAGCCCGTTATAATTAAATTATGAAGCAGGTTCGTAAACAGGAACCAGTCATCGTTGCCGATTGTCTCCGTCAGCAGCGCACCGCTCAGAATTTGAGCGATAACGAGAACGAGAGCCCAGCCGGCGGATTTCGTAAGACCTTTGCCTTTGCCGCTGATTTTGCGGACATGGATATATAGACCAATTAGAGCAAGACCAAAAATAAGTGCACCTAAACGATGGATAAAAACAGCTGCCGTCGCGCCTTGAAGCTCAGGCACCACCTCGCCGTTGCATAACGGCCAGCCCAGGCATCCCCCTGCTGACTCGGTATGGCGGATAAACGCGCCGAGATAAACAACGATGTAACAGAAGATGGTTACGGCCAGCATCCGGGGATAAATCGCGCGGGGCACCGTAAATTCCGCGGGCCTGCCGTCTTTTGCGCGATACGACCATACAACGAGCAGCAAGGTAAAGGCAAATGCAATTAAGGAAATGCCGAAATGAATAGCCATAACGGCGTCGGACTGATACCATACGACAGCAGCCGCGCCCATAAGCGCTTGAATGACCGTGAACAGCAGAGCGCCGCTTGCATAGATAAGCGGCTCTTTATAATCCGCGTTGTTTTTCCGGAACAGCAGGTATATGGCAATAAAGGCTGCCACGACGAGCAGTCCTTCAAATCCGGTAATCAGACGATGGGAAAATTCGATTGCGGTTTCCATTGTATACGCAGGAATAAATTTACCGTTGCAAAGCGGCCAATCATCACCGCATCCGCGTCCGGATCCGGTATTCGTAACTAATGCTCCGGCAAGAAGAACAAAAAGCATTCCGATGCACGATGCGAGAGCAAGCGCGCGAAAACGGCCGGTAACCATAATAAAATCACCTTATTTCGGGTTTTGTTGTCACCTCATTATAGCCATTATAGGGGTCAAAAGCCATGTTGAAAATGTGACACTTCCTAGGGTGTGACAGTTCCGTGGCAATGATGCGCGGGCATAAAAAAGTGCGGCTCGGAAGGAGTTCCTGAAGCCGCACGATTGCCATTTATTCATCTTGGGGTAATGCGTCTGCCACCTGCACCGCCCGGTCCAGAAACTGTTCGATTTCCTCCCGCGTCTTGCGCAGCTTGTTCACGTAACGGATCAGCTCTTTGCCGTTACGGAAAGCAATAAAGCTTGGAATGCCAAGAATGTTCAGCTCGGAGCAAAGATCGGGCAATTCGTCCCGGTCGATTTCATGGAACGAGATCTTGCCGCTGTATTGCTGCTCTACGTCCGGCATAAACGGATCGATGTAGTGACAGTCCGGGCACCATGTCGTTTTGAAGACGACCACCGTAACCCCGTCGCCTTGGACGGCTTCCCGGAAGGCTGCGTCCGTTGTCAGTTTGTTCATCGTTGTCATCCTCCCTGCTCTTGCAAATAAATTAATGTACGGCACGCTCGATGACAAAGGTATCGCTGCCCCAGCTGTCATCCCAACGAACTTTCGCTCCAAGCGCGTTCGCGAAATCGCGTCCCGCTACGTACAGGGTGCCGTCAACGGTTTTGGCTACGAACGACCAAGTCGCTGGTTTGCCGTTTACCGTTACGCGGTCAGAGCCTTCCTTCAGGACGATCGTCGTATTGGTCGCCTCGTCATAGACTGTAACATTCTTCGTCTTTTTATCATATTTCACCGAAGCGCCAAGCTGTTCGGCAGTGATGCGCAACGGAATAATGGTTACGTATTTAGGAGTAACAATGGCCGGGTTAAAACGAGAATCGACGGACAGCTCGACCGTCTGCTCTCCAAGGCCCAGCTTATCAAGCAGCGAGTAAGCAGCCGATTGTTTGTCGAACATGCGTAGGAACTGATAGCCCTGCATGGTATCCAGCTGATCGGAATGGATAGCTTGTGCAGGGATTACCGGCGTATCAGCCTCTACCTTGCCGTTAACGTTCCACAGCTCGCTCTCCATACGCAGCGAGAGACCGTCAAGCGGGAACAAGGCTTGATCGCTAGGTTTCAGCGTAACGTCAATAACCTGTTTGCGGATATCCATCTTGCTGTCCACGTAAAGCTCCGCTTTAATCGAGGAGTCATCGTTGAAGATCGCTTTAAGATCCTCTCCGCCCTCTTCTTCCATCGCCTTCAGCTCTTCCTGAAGCGAAACAAGTGTAGCTTCAAGCTCGTCCGTCATTTCCTTCATCATGTCATCCGTGGTTGGCATATCCAGTCCGGTTTGCTCGAGTGGATTCATGCCGATTTCTTCCCAGAACTCCGGATGGCTGCTCATGATCGCCACGATTTCTTTCACGAACGTTTCAAGGCCTTCGCGGTCGCTTGCGAGAACGTCCACGTATTTCTTGATCCATGCCCAGATCTCGGTGCCGCTCATCTCCGCCTTCACATGGAACAGGGATGTGTTAACGCCATTGATAGGCTCTTGAACCGCATTCACCGAGATTTTGTCCGGATTAGGCAGATTGTCGATAAAGAAGGACGTTGCGCTGTCCATCATTTCTTTGCCGATTGCCGTTACCGATTCATCATCCGAGCCTGCAGCCGTTTCGTCAAGCTTAGCCGTACCCAGCATTGAGCCTATGCCGGCTCCCGTCACGTCAAGCACGATTGGAAGCTTCGCGCCTTCCACCTCGATAACCGCGGTGGTATCCGATTGCTTGATCGAGAAGCCAATGCTGACATTATCGCCGAAAATCAGTTTGCCCGCATAGGACGCGTGGCTTGCATCCTGAACCTTTACGTTATCCAACTGTAGCTTCATGTTCGAGAATAATTTCATGAGAGCGATATCTTCTTCAGGCATTCCTTCATACGCTTCTTCGTTCATGAGAAGCTTCAGTTCTACCGACTGCTTGCTTTCCGCAGAGGTCACTTTGAGCGTATTTTTCAATACGGTGTTAAAGTCCACGCCCTGAATCGCCTGACAGCCCGCAACGATGACAAGCGTCAGCGCCAAAATCAGGATGAGCCCCCTCTTGAATCTTTTCAGACTTTTCAATTTACAAATCTCCCTTCACAGCCAGTAGTAGATAGATTAATAGACCTATAACTCTATCTATTGTACCCGAGGTTCAGGGAGGTTGTAAATGTATGGAAATTAAAGAATTAATGTCGTTCTTTCTGCGCCTGCGTGCGTCCCAGCACCTTCAGGAGCAGAACAAACAGCTTACGCAGCGGCCCCGGGAAGGACTTCGCATCCTCCATTGTAACGACGCGGAGCAGCACAAGCAGGAACAGGTATAGGACTCCGATCACGGCGCCGGCCGCGACGGCGGAGACCAGATACGTCAGCTTATCCGGCCAGCTGCCAAGCAGATGCCGGATTCCCACCTCGGTTCCCCATCCTGCCGCCACGGATACAACGATGGTTACCAGGTAAGAAGGCCACCGGCTGCCAAGCACCGTGAACTTCACTTCCCTGCGGATCGCCTCGATATTCATCCATGTCATAACGACAAAGCAGACGCTTGTCGCCATAATAACGCCGTATACGCCATAAATCGGGGCAAGCGCGTAGCTGCACAGGATTTTCAGCCCGATTCCCACAAAAGTATTCATCATCGGGATACGGGCTTTTCCAAGCCCGAACAGAATCGAGTTGCTTGTCATCATCGTAATCTGGAAGATCGTGCCCGCCGTCAGAGCGGCAACGATGCCGTAACCTCTAGGTCCCGTGAAGATAAGTCCCGTAACCGAATACGATGCGGCTGCGAGCGTTAAGGCTGCCGGTACGCCGGTGAACAAGACAATCCGCATAACGAGGGAGGTCTGGCGCTCCACCTCAGCCATATTCCGCAAGGAATAGGCCGATGAAATTACCGGAATGATCGACGTGCTGAGCGCGATGGCCAGAATCGGCGGAATACCCGCAACCGTCTGAGCCTTGAAGCTGAGATCTCGCAATACGAGCAGCGCGTCATGATAGCCGTAATACGATTCCGTTAGACGGACGAATAAGGACGAGTCGAACGTATAAATAATTTGCACGGTCATCGCCGTAATGACAATCGGAATGGACATCGTGAAGATCTCGCGGTAAATGGACCGGAAAGGAATCTTGGCTGCGGCCTTGACCGCTTCGATATCCACCGCCGGCCGGTCTGCGAGGTCGCCCCGGCGCAGCTTTGCCGCATAATACAGCATGACAAGCAAAGCGCCCACGCCGCCAATCACGTTGCCGAACGATGCGGCGGCTGCGCCCCATTTTTCGCCCCAGTCGATCGAGACCACATAATAAGCGAGCGCCACGCCTACGATAACGCGCAGGATTTGCTCCACGATCTGCGACATGCCGCCCGCCATCATGAACTGACGGCCTTGGAAGTAACCACGCATCATCGCGATAATCGGGAAAATTAGCAGCGTTGGCGCAACCGCGCGGATCGCTACTTCCGCGCCTGGCGTCTTGGCGATATGCACGGCATAATACGGAGCCGCAATGTACAAAGCAATCGTCAGGATGATGCCGGTTACGACGCCAAAGAGCAGCGCGGCCTGATAGACCCGTTTCGCTTCATGCTCGCGGCCGAGCGCGTAACGCTCCGATACCATCTTGCTGATGGCGCTCGGAAGACCGCCGGTGGCCACGACTAGCAGCGTCAAGTACACGTTGTTCGCGACAGCGAAATAAAGCCCGCCGTTCTCGGTAAGGATATGGTCCAGCGGAACCCGCTGAAAAATCCCTAAAAACCGGGCAATCAGCGCGGCTGCCGCCAGAATTAACGTACCTTTTATAAGAGAATCTTTTTTCATGTTGTCCTTCTCTTTCTATAATGACTTGCCTGAAGCAGGTTAAGCCTCGCCTTTGATTGGCTCGAGCGGCTGATGGTTGCCGCGAACGGGCTTGCCTGCCTGGGATGGAGCTGCCCACTTCACGCCGTTCTGGATAATTTGCAGCACCTGCGGATGATAGTAGGTCGGATGCGTCTCATGACCCGGACGGAAGTAGAAAATCTTGCCTTGTCCGCGGAAGAAGGTGCAGCCGCTGCGAAACACTTCTCCGCCTTCGAACCAGCTTACGAAGACCAGCTCGTCCGGAGCCGGAATGTCGAAATGCTCGCCGTACATCTCCTCATGGTCGATCGTTACGTATTCCGGAATGCCCGCAGCGATCGGATGGGCCGGATTAACGGTCCAGATCCGTTCTTTCTCGCCGGCTTCGCGCCATTTCAGGTCGCAGCCCGTACCCATCAGCTTTTTGAAAATTTTCGAGAAATGGCCGGAGTGAAGGACAATCAGTCCCATGCCGTCCATTACGCGTTGATGTACCCGCTCCACGATCGCATCGTCTACGCGGTCATGGCCCATATGTCCCCACCAGATCAGAACGTCGGTGTTGTTCAGCTTTTCTTCCGTAAGGCCATGCTCCGGTTCTTCCAGCGTTGCGGTTTGAACCTCGATGCCCTCCGAGCGGATCCCCTCGGCAAGCGCGTTATGAATGCCGCTTGGATACACCGCTTTTACCTCTTCATGCTCCTTCTCGTGCAGAAACTCGTTCCATACCGTTACTTTTACCATTTGCTCCATCTCCTTAGTTGGCCATTAACCAAATAATAAATAACGCAATCATTGCTGCCTGAAGAATGATTTTGACAACGACGCTGGTCAATAACCCGACCAATGAGCCGATGCCGACCTTAAACGATTTCTCGATATTGGAGCCCACCGCGAGTTCCCCGATAACGGCCCCGGCGAACGGCCCAATAATAAGGCCAAAGGCAGGAATAACGAATGGACCTAGTATAAGCCCAATCGTACTGCCGATGATAGAGGCCTTGGAACCCCCGAACCGGTGAACCCCCCACGCGCTGACCGCATGGTCGGCTATAACCAGAACGATGAGGATTAAGGTCTGCACCGTCCAGAACACCCAGCCAAACGGCTGGAACGAGAAGAAAAAGCCATAAACGAAGAAAGCGCCGTATATCGCGAAAACTCCCGGCAGAATCGGCCAGACGGCCCCGGCCATCCCGACTACGAATAAAATGACAACCAGCGACCAGCCTAAAATATCCACTTAGGCATCAACCTTTCAATACATATTGTTTGATGATCTCGGCAACGCCGTTCTCGTTGTTGGTGAGCGTCACCGCGTCAGCCGCATCCTTGACCGCCTGCTGCGCGTTACCCATCGCTACGCCAAGTCCCGCTTCGCGGATCGCCGCAATATCGTTCAAACTGTCTCCCGCCGCAACAACCTGCGACATCTCGATGCCAAGCATGACGCATAATTCGCGCAGCGCGCTGGCCTTCGTGATTCCTTTCGGATTAAGCTCGAGGTTCTCAGTGGAGGAATTCGTAATCTCAAGCGCATCCCACTCGGTAATTTCCTCGAGAATGCGATTGCGGACAACATCATCCTCCGTGTAATAACCAAACTTCAGCCAATGATGGTCCTCATACGTCGTTGACGGGTCGATCCACTTCTCAAGGTTGTAAATGCCCGTTGTCGAGTAAGCCCAGAACCAGGTTCCCGCATGCCTCAGCGCGAGCTCATGCAGCAGCTTGACGTATACCGGGCTCAGCAAGGTGCGTTTGTGCAGCACATGCGGCTTTTGCCAAATCTCGCTGCCGTTGGCCGTAATCATCGGAGTCTCCAGCTTCAGCTGCTCCGCAAACGGAAGCGCCCCGCGGAAGCCCCGGCCCGTGGAAAAGCTGACCGTAATGCCGGCATCCAGCGCCCGTTGAATCCATTCCGCGTTCTCCTCGCTGATCTCGCTCTGGTCATTTAGCAGCGTGCCATCCATGTCGAGTGCGACTAATTTGTAATTCCCCATGCTCGGTATCCTCCTGCCTGTTTCTACTATGCAATATTTTAGCACAGATTAGGGAGATTCCAAATGAAGCGTTTGATATTGTTTTAAACGTTGGGACAAGCCCGAAGGGTTCAACGAATTGGATCGTTAGTCCATAAAAAAATCCCCTTCCTCGGTTGCCGAAAGAAAGGGGAGCAATGCTTAATTTATTAAGCCGCAAGCTTGCGAAGGCGGAGCTTCTTGGCTACGATGCCATGCGAAGGCGAGAACAGGAAGGCCAGCGCGAACAGCACGGCTGCCGCGCATACGATGCAGCCTGCAATGGAAGCATCTAGCATGACGGCGGCACCGTAACCGCCAAAGACGCTTAGCATGCCGACGCCTACGCTGAGTACGATCATCCGGCCCAGCCGGTCGGTCAGCAGATAGGCGGTTGCCGCCGGGATGATCAGCATCCCGACAACGAGAATGGCCCCTACGCTTTCGAACGAGCTGACGGTAGCCATCGACACCATTCCCATCAAGAGGTAATGGAACAGCGCTACCGGAATGCCGCAGGCCGCGGCCAGCGCCGGGTCGAAGGAGCAAAGCTTGAACTGCTTATAGAACAAGCCGATTACCGTCACAATTACGATCAGCGTTACGCCAAGCAGCCATACCGCTTTGGGTCCAAGATCCACGCCGTTTACGATCCAGGTGTTCCAGTGCACATAAGCGATTTCGCCGTAAAGAATCGCATCCTGGTCCAGATGGACCTGCCGCGCGAACAGGCTGACCAGGAGGACTCCAATCGCGAACAGAGCGGTAAATACGACTCCGATCGAGGCGTCTGCCTGTACGCCTTTGTTCTGAAAGAGCTGAATGAGGAAGACGGCAAACAAGCCGCAGGCCATAGCGGCAACCATCATAAGCAGCGAATCCCGCGAGCCGCTTAGCAGGAAAGCGATAACGATACCCGGCATGACGGAATGGCTGATGGCGTCGCCGATCATGGCCATTTTGCGCAAAACAAGAAAAGCGCCCAATATCCCGCTGCAGCTTGCCACCAGCATCCCGGTTAACAGAATCCAGAAGTCGCTCATAACGACGCCTCCTTGTTCAAGCGATCATCCACGGAAGCAGTCGCCGCCTGCTCCTCATAGCCATAGCCAAGCGACCGCTTCATTCTTTGCTGCACCATTCTCCGGACAAGAATCCCCCGCTTGGTGCCGAACAATAGCGATAGCGCAAACAGCAGGGTTGCCGCAAGCACCGTAAGCGGACCGGTCGGCAGGCTGTCTCCCGTCGAGCTGACGATCGCTCCCGAAGCCCCGCTAATCGCGCCGAACAGGCCGGATACGACCACCATGACGCCAAGCCGGTCCGTCCAATACCTGGCGGATACCGCCGGCGTAATGATCAAGGAAGCAACCAGAATGACTCCCACAGCTTGGATGCCTACGACTACCGCTACAACCATAAGGAACATAAGCAGCTGTTCCAGCAGCGCGACGGGATAGCCGATTCCTTTCGCGAACCCAGGGTCAAAAGACACCAGCTTGAACTGTTTGAATAAGAAGTAACAGATCGTCACCAGCAGGAGACTCACGATCGACAGAGTTAGAACATCCGAGCCTACCATTGAAGCCGCCTGGCCGAACAAAAATTTATCGAGCCCCGCCTGATTGCCGTAGCCGCCATGCTGGACAAGGGTCAACAAGACAATGCCAAGGCCGAAGAAAGAGGATAATACGATACCCATCGCCGCATCGTGCTTAATGCGCGAATGCCGCGTAATCCAGCCGATCCCGAAGGTTGCCGCAACCCCGGCAAGGCCCGCTCCGATCAGAAAGTACAAGATGGACTTGGTACCGGTCAGCATAAAAGCAATACAGATACCCGGAAGGGCGGCATGCGCGAGCGTATCGCCCATCAGGCTTTGCTTCCGCAGGTAGGAGAAGCAGCCGATAATGCCGCTGCTCAGCCCCAGAAGCGTGCAGCTGATCAGAATCCACTGCATGTTCGGATCCTGGAGAAGCGTCCATAACGTATTCATATCCGTTCACTCACCCTTTCGCGCTGTCCGTCTTCGCCAGGCTGTTTCTGTCCAGGAACGCTAGTCGGCCGCCATACGTGCGCTGCAGCAATTCCTGATTAAACACCTCTTTTGTCTTGCCGTACGCAACGAGCTCTACATTCAGCAAAAGGACGGAATCAAAATATTCTTCTACCGTCGCAAGGTCATGATGGACGACAATAACGGTCTTTCCCTGCCGCTTCAGCTCCTGCAGCAGCGTAATGATAGCCTTCTCCGTAGCGGCATCCACACCGGCGAACGGTTCATCCATAAAGTACAGGCTTGCATCCTGGGCTAGCGCGCGGGCGAGAAATACCCGCTGCTGCTGCCCGCCGGACAGCTGGCTGATCTGGCGGGAGGCAAAGTCCGCCATGCCAACCTTGGCCAGACATTCCATTGCAATCGCACGCTCCTTCGCACCCGGGCGTCCGAATAAGCCAAGATGTCCGTACCTGCCCATCATAACGACATCCAGCGCATTGGTCGGGAAATCCCAATCGACGGATTCGCGCTGCGGCACATAGCCAACCAGCTTGCGCTGCTGTTTATAAGGCTTGCCGTATACGAGCACCTCTCCGCCAAGTCGGGGAATAAGACCAAGCGCAGCCTTCATCATCGTTGATTTGCCGGCGCCGTTAGGGCCGATAACTCCAATCAGCTCCCCTTCCGTTACGGTGAAGGAGACGCCGCGCAATACCGGCTTTTTCTGATAGGCCGCGCTAAGCCCTCTTATCGTTAATGGAGGTGCGGCATCCTCCCGCTCCCTTACGGATAATGCAGGCTGTACTTGTGCTTCTGACATGAACAACACTCCCTTTCCTTCGTTTATCTCAACGCCTGAACAACGGTGTCCACGTTATGTCTGACCATCCCGATGTACGTTCCTTCCACGGTACCGGCTTCCCCCATCGCATCGGAGAAAAGCTCGCCGCCAATCGTTACCTCGTGTCCCATCGAACGCGCGCCTTGGATGACGGACTCAATCGCTTTCTTTGGCACGCTGGACTCGATAAAGACCGCTTTGATCTTGTTCTCCACCAAAAAATCGCGCAAGGAGCTGACATCCTTCGAGCCATACTCCGACATGGTGTTCATTCCTTGCAGCCCCGTGACCTCAAGTCCATATTCGTCGCCAAAATAACCAAACGCGTCATGGGCGGTCACGAGTATCCTTCTCTCCTCCGGAATCGATTGAATTTGCTCGGTAACGTAACGGTCCAGCTCCTCCAGCTTCCCGATATATGCAGCAGCCCGTGCTTGGTACCCCTCCGCATGAACCGGATCCTTTTCCGCGAGACTGTCCCGGATCACCTCCGCCGCCGAAATCCACATTTTCACGTTAAACCAGATATGAGGGTCATGCGCTTGGCTGCCTCCGCCCGGGAACGACCGCAGCTCCGATTCCGGTATGCGAGACGAGATCGCTACGGTAGGCTTACGCTTCTCCAGCTTCTCGAACATCTCCGCCATTTTCCCTTCCAGATGCAGCCCGTTATAAAAAATAATGTCCGCCCGGTCAAGCTTCTTCACGTCGCCATAGGACGCCTTATACAAATGCGGGTCAACGCCCGAGCCCATCAGTCCGGTAACCACGACATCCTCTCCGCCTATTTCCCGGGCCGCGTCGGCAATCATGCCGGTTGTAGCCGTTACCTTCAATTTTCCCTTGCCCGCATATCCGTCGTGCTCCCCGATCCCGCAGGCCGTTACCAGTAAAGCACTTACCGCCAAAAATAACAGGGTCATTATAAACCGCTTTATCGCGGAGTTTGGCTTTTTCGAAAACCGCATACCCTTTCCCCCATCCTTGAGTTTTACCCGTGTTTTGACTGGACGAACATTAGTTAGCTCAACGCCTCTTTGTTTATACTATTCAAAAGTGTTTCACTGATGCAACATTTCTTACGAAATTTGTCTATATAAAGTTTCAAAAAAAAGCTGCTCCCGAAGATTCTTTTTCGAATCTCCGGAAACAGCTTCACAGCGCTTCTTATTATTGGGCTGTACCCGTTGTACCGTTAGTACCGGTATTTGCCGTATTGTTCGCTTGGTCCTTCAGCTTGCCCGGCGTGCCGTTCAAGCCAACCTCGTAATCGTAAGCATCGAAAATTTTCCGTGCGATTGGAGCCGCGCCCCAGCCGCCAAACTCGCCGTCCGGAATAACAACCGCTACGGCCAGCTTCGGATTTTCCCTTGGCGCATAAGCGATAAATACCGCATTATCCGCACGGCGGCCGGCTACGTCAGACTGTGCCGTACCTGTTTTCCTCTCGTACGTGTACGTTACGCCATCAAAGCCTTGAACGTTAACCCGTGACATGCCGTCCTCGATTTCGTTCCAATAAGCTTCGGGGAACTCGACCGTGTTCAGTACTTCCGGCTTAAACGTCTGAACCACATTGCCGTCCGCGTCTTTAATCTGGTTGACGAATTGCGGCTTCATCCGCTTGCCGTGGTTTGCGAGCATGGACGCGTATTGCACGAGCTGCAGCGGCGTGTAACGCGCTTGCTGGCCAAACGCCGCCCGCACAAGAGCGGACTGGGAACTGGCCGTTTGCTGCTCGTGGTAGTAGTCGATCGTGCCTTTGGATTCGCCTCTTAGACCGCTGCCGGTCAAGACGCCAAGCCCAAATTGCTTCATGTAATTATCCCACACGTCGACGCCTTTTTTGCCGTATTTCTCATAAAGATTGTTGCCTACCATCTTCGCCATAAACGGGTTGGAGGAATGGGCAATCGCCGATGCCGGGTCCAGCAAGCCGTAAGCATGGTTCGAGGCGTTGCCGATCCGTACTTCATGGCCTTTGGCGCCAAAGAAGTAAGCGCCGTTATCGTAATACGTGCTTGTCGTCGTAAACAGCTTCTCATTCAAACCGATCAGAATGGACAGCGGCTTCATCGTCGAGCCGGGAGGTACCAAGGACGACGGATGCTGATTCCGTTCTTTTTCGGTTTCGTAATGAGGGAATACCTCTCTAATCGTCCCGTTGTTTAGAACAGAAGAGAAGTTTTTATAGTCTTCGTTGCTGATCTTGCCGCCCGCCCAAATATTCGGGTCGTAATCCGGCATGCTCGCCATTGCGACGACTTTACCGGTGTTTACTTCCATCGCGACGGCGAAGCCGATCTTCGCGTATTCGGCACGCTCTGCTTTATTGGTCGACGTGCTGATTTTCTTAATCTGGTCGACAATTGCCTGCTCCGTCGTTAATTGCACGTTGCGGTTGATCGTCAGGTACAGGTCATCGCCCTTTTTCGGGTTGGTAATCTGTACGGGACCTATGATCCGCTCAGCGTTATTAACCGGATAAGTTTTCAGACCGTTTTTGCCGCGCAAAATATCCTGGTACATATATTCAAGGCCGTCAAAACCAACGTCCTCGTCATCCAGATATTGAAGCTGCGGATCCTCTTCGTTCCCTTTATCCTTGTAGAAATCGAGCGTATCGCGGACGCCTCTGAATTTTTTCAAATAGCCGACCAATTGCACAGCTACCGAATCATTCGTATAATTGCGCACGCTTTCCTCAACGATATCGATCCCTTTGAATTCCGACTTGTGTTCGCTAAAGTAAGCGATCTCCTGCTCCGTTAAGCCGGTTTTTATCCGCCGAGGGGTAGAAATCGTGTTCCGCCGGAAATCCAAGTCCATCTGACGGATAATATCCTCGACCGTCATTTGTTTTTCAGGAGTCTTATCGCCTTTATCTTTAAAAACGGCAGCCAGCTTTGCCGCTATGGCTTCCGCGTCCCCGTCCTTGAAATCGGGCGAAATCGTGAAATAGAGCGATTGCGTTGATGTCGAATAGGCAATCGGATTGCCGGACGAATCGTAAATATTGCCGCGGATCGGAGCGATTTTCACGCTTCTGGTGCTCTTCTGGCTGCCTTGCGCACTCAGCTTCGGGCCTTCGACGAACTGCAAGATAGCAAGCTGAATAATAAGAACGCTAAATAGTCCAAATACGATAAAGAAGAAAAAGTTCAAACGAAACGAGAAATGACGCCGATTCGTTATTTCCCGTTTCTGCGGATCATCATGCAACCTGTTCACCTCTTGTCCAATTCTAACTTAAACGGCCCGGATATGAGTCTTGTCGAAATCAACCGGGTTAAACCAATCGCCGGAGGATGCCCATGTCGCATCAAGCGGAATCCAGGCACTGCCTACCTTCACTTCGTTCCAGGCATGCGGCCCGGAGCCTCCGCGCCCGTCAAGCCCCGTGCCGGTAACGACCTTCACGTCCAGGCCCGACGCACGCGCCATCACGGCGTACAGCCTGGCTACGTCGATGCATACGCCTTTGCGCGTTGCAAACGTCTCCTCCGGATTCTGTTCCTTCCATACTCCGTTGTCTACATAATTATTAGCCTTGTCCCAGTCATATGCGATTCGGCTGCCGAGCCAGTCATACAAAGCCCTTGCCTTTTCTTCCTCGCTTTTCTTGTCCTTCGTAATCTGCAGGGCTGCCTGCTCAATATCCGACGGGATATTGTAATCGATTATCTCGTATTTGCGCTGCAGCACATTCTGGAACTCTTCCTGCACGGCTTCCGCCAGAACGGGCCCGCGTCCGGCCAGCATATCTCCGGCAACCGGCTCAAGAACATCCGATGCCTTCATGTATAACGGAGATTGCTGAATCAATCCGGACCAGAGGCCGTTAGGAGCCAGCGAGACATAAATAAACAAAGCGGCTACGAATACGAATGCCCGCCCCGCTCCGTGAACCGTGCCGAAAACCGCACCAGCCGCGCGGCTTGCCGCTCCTCCACCCGGAAGACGCTCCATGCTCTCGTGTCTGCCGCGCTGCTGTCTGCCGGCAAACAAAGTCTCCAGCAGCGGCGCAAGAAAGGAAGCGGCCAGCCGTAGCAGCAAATACGAGAGCAAAAACAGGATGCCGTACCGGAGCAGGGCGAAATCGCGCAGGCTTGTTATAAACGTATACCAAGCTTGGGAGGTTGCACCCATTTCCTTCTGCGGCACGGTTACATGCCCGCTGAGCCAATCCGCTGCGAGCGGAGACAAGCTGCCCGCGATTTTCCCGGCCAGCACAAGACACACGATTAACAGAATGCCGTCCCATACAAAAAAGAAAAGGCGCCTCGCTGAACCCGACGCGCCTCTTCTCATTCCTTGCAGCAGCGAAACCAGCAGAAGGAGAAGAACGATAAGCGAGACCGGTTCCCAGGCCGTCCCTGCGCGAATCCATTCCATCATCTTTTGCCCCTCCTTGCCTCTACCTGCATTGCGTTGTTGTATTTGTTCTCTATCTATACTTTACCATTGGCCTTCGCTTGATAGATAAGCGCCTGAATGGTTGAATCTATTTTCATCGTACCAACCGATTTGCCGCGGAATTTTACGTTCACTTCACCGGAGCCGGGAACACCTGTCAATTCCAGATTCTCGGTTTTCACGGTAAAGGTTCCGTCGGAATTCGAGGTAAACGTTGCTTTATCCACTTCTCCCGCCATGGCCGATACGGCTTCCTGCTTCAGGCTGTCGATCGCCTGCGTGCCAATCGATTTCACGTCATCCAGCGTATATCCGCTGTAAGCGACAATACCGACAACAATGACGAGCACCAGTGCCCATTTCACGAAGGTCTTAACGACTCGGATAATAAAGAGCAGTACAACCAGAGCAATGACAAGCACCAGCCAATGATCCTGCAGGAACGTGCTCCATGCATCCCAATCGTAGCCGGAAAAATCAAAGTAATTTTTCAACAAACAATCCCTCCCAAAAAGAATTATCTACACAAGCAGGCGGGATTTTGCTTACACTGTGGTAATTTCTCAGTTCGTAAGCATTAGCCCTATTATAACTCGCGCAATGTCCTATTATCAAACATTATAACCCACCCAGAATATGCCGTAAACGTAAGGCTCATATCCGCGCCGAAAGACATATCCTGTCCATCTTTCACGTACAAGTAAATTAAGAGGATATGCAAGGAGGAACATGGCCGTTGAAAACCGCAATCTGGCTTTATCTATTTCTGTTCGTCGCTTTCTTTGATCTGCATGCGCAGTACCCGATCCTTACGCCCTTCGCCATCTCACTTGGCGCGGCACCCTCCTTCATCGGACTGATGATGGGCATGTACTCCATCACCCACCTGCCGGGCAATATTATGGCCGGATACGGGGTTGACCGGTTCGGAAGCAGATTGTTTATCGTATTCAGCCTGATGGGCGCGGGCGTTGTGCTGTTGTTTCAATCCAAAGTAACCGATCCGTGGCAGCTGCTGGTGCTCCGCTCGATCAGCGGATTCGTGCTGGCCTTTCTGTCTCCCGCCTGTCTTGCCCTGCTGGCCCGTATCTCAAGCGACGTAACCAAGCAAGGCAAGTTTATGGCCGGCAACGGACTGGTGCATACGCTGGCCACGGTTGTCTCTCCGGCAGCCGGCGCGTATCTGGTTGCCAGAATCGGGTTCACAACCGCTTTTTATCTACTCGGCTGGGTGCTCATTATTACCGCGGTCTGCGCCTTGTTTTTCATCCGGGATATTAAGGCCGCGCCTGCCGCCCAGGTTGAGCCCGCGCCAAGCAGTGCGAAGCCTGTTCTGAACGAAGGGACTCCCATCCCTTGGCTGGTGTTCCTTCTGCCGGTTGCCATGAGCTGCGCGCAAGGCATCCTCTCGTTCGAGCTGCCGCTGATGGCGACGTCCTCGGAGGGCATGATGGAGACCGGCATTCTGTTCTCCGTCGTCAGCATCGGCGCGTTGATTACGCTCAGCATGCTTTTCTTAAATAAGCTTTCATCTTATTACCGGACCTTGTGGGGGGCGCTTGGACTAGCTCTCGTTTACTTTACGATCGCTGCCCAACCCCCGCTGCCCTTCTTTATGCTACTGCTATTTGTCGGAATGGCCAAGGGCATCGTTCTTCCGGCTATCTCAACCCTGCTTATCGAGCTTAGCGGCGGCGCCAAGTACGGCCGTACCTTCTCGGTTCTTTCCATCGCCTACTCGGTTGGCGCCTTCCTTGGACCAATGCTTGCCGGCCATCTGCGGGACAATCTGTCCCCTTACTATCTTGCCTTTCTTGGACTGATGATTGGCGTCTGCGTATTGCCCTTTCACCGCAGAAAAACTACGCTCACACCCATTTTTCCCAAGTCTAGGTGAATGCACAAGGCCATTCGCTCACCCGGGCATATAATGCACTATGTCAGGTGGCCACGAAGGACGGATGTTCCGGAAGGACGGCTGCTCCGGAAGGAACATTACCCGGTCGACATGACGTTGAAGCTTGCTAGAGAGGGGTGACTTAGATGTCTGAAATTCATGTTTCACCTTTAAACGATCATCGCGGTGGCGGCTTTAACAATGTGGGGTCCATCCTCGTATTGTTCATCCTGCTCGTTATCATCGTTTGCACGATTTGCGGCGGCGGATTATACTAAGAAACTCTTTTATGAATATGAAAAGGGACGGAGCCCAACTGGCACCGTCCCTTTTTCCATTAACAATCTTTTTCTTGCCCGCGGCCGGCGAATATCGCTACACTACATGTAAGATGCTACAGAATAAAAGGCTGGTGACTGCTATGGATATCGCCATTATTGTAGAAGGAAAAAACGACAGAAGCCGTATTCGCCGCGTGCTCGATGAATCCGTCCCCATCTTCTGCACCTTTGGTACGCCGGGTACCGTACAGCTGGAGAAGCTGCGCAAGCAGGTTGGGGACAAGGACGTCTATATTTTCACCGACAACGATTCATCGGGCAAGCGCATCCGCGGCATCCTCCGCGATTTGTTCCCTGACGCCGAGCATATCTACACCCGCCGGGGTTACCCTGGAGTCGAGCATACCCCGGAGGATTATCTGATCGAGCAATTGGAGAAGGCCGGTCTGGAGGCATTCATCCAATATCCCGTTAAATATGAAGAAGAAAAATAACGAAGGCCACCGTAATAATGCTGATCACGGTTGAGAGGAATACGGCCTGCGAGGCGAATTCCGGCTCGTTGTCGAACTCGACCGCGAGAAGCACGCTGCTCAGCGAGGTCGGCACGGATGACGATACGATAAGCGCCGCCGCCATCATATGGTCGATCGTCATAAAGAATCCAAGCACCCACACGACCAGCGCGGCCAAAGCCGGACCTCCTATCAGCCTCAAGCCGTTCGAAAGCAGAACGTTTTTGATCAGAACCGGGTTAAGCTCCCACTTCATATTGCCAAGCTGTACGCCCAGCGTAACCAGAGCCGTACCGATAAAGGCGTTGGACAAATACGTAATAGGCGTCTCGACGGATAGCGGCAGCTGCACCTGAAGACCGTGAAGCAGAAAGGCAATCGGAATGACGTAAATAATCGGCTGCGACAGTATGGTACGAAGCGTAGAGCGGAAGCTCATCCTATGCGCATTGACGCTATAAATGCCGAATGTATTTGGAAGCAGAGACTGCGTAACCATTACGATAATCTGAATCGACAGCGTATAAGGGTTCGCCGAGAAAGCAAGCTGATTAAGCGGAATCCCGTAATTGGCGCTGTTATAGAACAGGACGCTGTTGCGCATCGCCCCGCGCATGCCCCCCTCCAGCCCGCGCAGCCGGACGGTTGCCTCTACGCACGAAGCCTGCAGGGTCATAAACAGAATAACGAACAATAAGACCTGGCCGATCAAAGCGGCGGAGATATCCGTTGTGTACAGCAAATTAAAAATAACAGACGGAGAAAATACATAAAAGTTCAGCTTCGACAAGGTTTTGATATCCAAAGAAAAAAGCCGCTGCATTGTGAAGCCGACAGCTATCATCAATGTGAGCGGCAGGACATTGCTCCATAATATATGCCAAAATATGTCCATCGCTTATTCCTTCGCGAGCTGCTTCAAATCCGACACCAAGCTCTCGGGCGTAAGTGATTCATCGCTGCCGTTAATCCATTTGCGTATTTGGCCCTTCTTGTCAACGAGCGTGATGACATTCATATGGATGAATGACTTGGTTGCCTCATCCTTCTTCACGCTGACGCCAAAATCTCTTGCCAGCTTGATCGCGGCTTCCTCGTCATCGCCGCGCAGAAAGTCCCAGCCCCCTTCATCCAGCTGCGCAAAGTTGCGGGTTGCGAAGTCCCGAATGACATCAGGCGTATCATGAGCCGGATCGAAAGTAATCGAGATCAGCTCAGCTTTCGTGCCGAGAAGCCCTGCTTCACGGAGTTGGTCCTCTGCCTCGGAGATCATAAACGTTGTTGGAGGGCATACATCCGGACAGCTTGCCCAATAGAAGTAGACCAGCCTCGCTTTGCCATTTGTGGAATCCAGCGAAACCTCATTGCCGTTAATATCTTTCAATGCAAATGACGGAGCAGCCATTTGGACGGGCATTTTACTGCCGCCGCTCGACTGCGAGTAGTTCGTAATGAATAAATAAATGCCCATTGCCAAGCAGAGCGCCAGTACAGCGAATTTGAAGCTGTGCTTTTTGAGAAATGCCATTTCGGTTCTCGTCCTCCCTAATAGGAATCATCCAAAGCAATAGCTGAACAGATTACTTCACGGTATTTGCCATCATGACAATAAAGACAACCATTAAATAGTTAACGGAAATAAGGAAGTTGACCTTCGCCCATTTCTCGGTATTTTCCGCTTTAATGCCCTGGATCGTGTGAACAGCCCAAACAACCCCGGCGATCACAGACAGGATCAGGAATACAATGCCCGTGTATCCGTAGGTGTATAGCAGTACACAGGTTGGAATCAGAAGGACGACATACGGAATCATTTGCAGCTTGGTCCGTTTAATGCCTTTCACAACCGGAAGCAGCGGAAATCCGGCCGTACGGTATTCCTCAACCCGGCGGATGGCAAGCGACCAGAAATGCGCCGGCTGCCACAGGAACAAGAAGGCAAACAGCAGCCATGCTCCCATATCCACTTCGTTCGTTACGGCGCAATAACCCAGCACCGGAGGCATTGCCCCGGAAATACCGCCGATCGACGTGCTCCAGGTGGACGTGCGTTTCAACCAGATTGTATAAATGAAGATATAAACAAACCAGCCCAAAAAGCCAAGCCAGCCCGTAACCGGATTTACCAGAACAAACAATATCGCAAGGCCGATTATGCCAAGAACGATGCCGTATCCGAGCACAAAGCCAGGCTGAAGGCGACCCATCGGCAACGCGCGTTCTTTCGTGCGCTCCATCTTTTTATCCAGCTCTCGGTCCCAATAATTATTAATGACGCAACCCGAACCTATCGTAATCGCTGAGCCAATAACGACCCACAGCAATGTCAGCCAGTCAATATCCCATTTGGAAGCGACCCAAAAACCGCCAATTGCGGCAAATACATTAAGCCGGAGCAGCCGTGGTTTGGTCAATGCAATTAAATCTTTCAACACGAAGCGAGCCTCCCGAGTTATGCAACAAGGCACGCAAGCACGCGCGCCTATACATTTTCATTGATGAATCGTTCTTAATCATACAGAAAAATAGATGCCATGACAACGTTCGGAGCTATTGTTCATCAATTCGCCATTCAAATTGTGACAATAAATGTGGAACCCTTTTGACCGCTCTTCAATACTATAGGTATGTAGTCAAGTGCCCAGCTCTGTATAGGGTAAAGGGAAGCAAAGAGCCCGAACATACGGCAGTCATCAGCATCAGAATCCCGGAGGCTTTGAGGCTACGCAATAGCAAGGTTTCTTCTGTGCAGAGCGCACGCGACAAGGAATAATCCGAACAAAGCAAGCGTCCACGAGTGTAAGGATCAGTCAACAAATTTCAAAGATTGAAAGCGAGGATCAACAGCATGTCTTACGGTTATGGTTACAAAAATGCAGTAAGTCCGGCCAGCACGGGCGGTTACGGTGGAGTCAGCCCTTTTGCAGGCGGCGGTTTCGGCGGCGGCTTCCCGAATGCCGTATCTCCTGCCGCAACTATGCCTAACATGGCAATGCCAATGCCTATGCCTGCTATGCCAGGTATGACAGGTATGCAAGGTATGCCAGCTGTGCAAGGTATGCAAGGTATGCCAGCTATGCAAGGAACGCTTGGAGTGCAATCGCCTCCGCAGGTGCCTAGCGGTTCGTTCATTACGCCAACCGGCGGAAACATTGTAACAGTGGGTGTGGAAGAATCTTATGTAGAGAACATTTTGCGTCTAAACCGCGGCAAAATGGCTACCTTTTACATGACATACGAAAACAACCGCGAATGGAACGCCAAAGTATTCCGCGGCATTATCGAAGCAGCTGGCCGCGACCATATCATTATTAGCGATCCTTCCACAGGCATGCGTTACCTGCTGCTCACTTTGAACCTGGATTATGTAACTTTCGAAGGCGAAATCGCGTACGAATACCCGTTCCAAGGCGGAACAATCACGAATACGACTCCGCTGACAAGCCGCGAAGGCTAAGTGCTACCCTGCATTTAAGCCTGCCCCCGCCGGCTTGAATGTCCATACATGCATTTTGTCCGCACCGCCGGGAATCCATTCGGCAACCCGGTACCAAGAAGAACGCTCATCGCAGCGTTCTTTTTTTATGGCTTCGGCTTCCTCTTCGGTTGCAGCCGTCCAGATCTCGACAAACAGGTTGATTTGATCCGTACCCTCATATATTTGGACGTTCTGTCCCGATTCCTTCATTAATGCATGTACATAGGCTAAATAAGCATCCCTTTCGTTTGCCGCGATTTTATATTCAGCGAAACAAATATACATCGTTGTCGATAACCCCTTTCTTTTTACCACTGATAAAGTAAAGCTCCTCCGTTGATACTACAGCTAATTGAGTTAAAGTCCCCGCAATAATGATAAGGAGGTCTCTAGACATGGATACAGGAACGCATCTTGTCATGGGTATCGGACTTGCCGGACTGGCCTGCATCGATCCCGTTGTCGCCAATAACCCATCCATCTTCGCCGCGGTCTTGGTCGGAACCGTCATCGGCTCGCAGGCCCCGGACTTTGACACCTTTCTAAGGCTGAAAGGAAATGCCAGCTATATCCGGAATCACCGCGGCATCTCCCATTCCTTGCCGGCTATTGCCATCTGGACGATTCTGATTACGGGATTGATTCAGCTCGTTTACCGCGGCAGCCTCCCTTGGCTGCATGTCGGCTCATGGGTGCTGTTAGCCGTCTGCCTTCACGTATTCACCGATTTGTTTAACGCTTACGGAACCCAAGCCATGCGGCCGTTCACGGAGAAATGGATCTCCTGGAACATCATCCATATCTTTGATCCGGTTATCTTCACTACCCATGTGATTGCGATATTGTTTTGGGCGTTTGGTCTTGCGAGTCCCGTTGCCGTCTTTCCGGTTTTGTACGTGCTTACCATCATCTATTATACATGGCGGACGCTCGCTCACAGAAGCACGCTTCGCAGGCTTCAATCCCTGGACCCCGAACCGGACGGAACGCAAGCGTACGTAGCCATTCCAACGATCTCGCTGTCGCATTGGAATATCGTCAAGCGCGCAACGGACGGCAGCTTTGTTATCGGGGACCTTCGCGGCAACAAGCTCAGATGGCTGGACAATGTCCGCTGCTCCGACCATCCAGCCGTTGCCAAATCCAGGAATGACAACGCGATTCGAAGCTTTTTGTATTTCACCAAATTTGCCTGCGCCGAAGTAAAGGAGCATCCTTGGGGCTATGAAGTCCGCTGGTCGGATGTCCGGTACCGGCACCGCAAGCAATATCCGTTTGTAGCCGTGCTCCTCATGAACAAGGAATATGAAACGGTTGGCTCTTATGTCGGCTGGTTAAGCGACGACCGCTTAATGAAGCGGCTTCGCATGAACTCTTATTAACAATCCGACTTGACGAAGGAAAGCCCCTGACGCACAATAAGAAGGGGCTTTTTTTCGTGTTCACGCTGGCTGGCGCGCATGGAAAAAGCTCAAGGTTTTACCCTTGAGCTTCGTGGCTTCCTCTGAAGCGTTGTGTATTTATAAACGATTAGCGGAAGCTGCCGCCGGACAATTGTTGTTCAGCGATTTGGACAAGTTTCTTAGTAATGTAACCACCCAACGCGCCTGTTTCGCGCGATGTAACGTTACCGTAGTAACCGTCTGCCGGAATTTGTACGCCAAGCTCCGAAGCTGCTTCCATTTTCATTTGGTTAAGAGCTTGTTGTGCTTGTGGTACCACCAATTGATTGCTCGATCTGTTGCTAGCCATGCTGATAATCTCCCTTCAGTTAAGAGCTGTGATGTTTTGCAAGCTTGCAAGCTTATTATGAGCATGTTGACGCAAAATATGCTAAGCTCGAAAAAATAATATTAAGCATCCGTAAAGGAGAGTTTCCGCCTTGTCTAAACCGCTATCCCTGTTCTTCGCCGTCGTCTCTGTTCTGCTTATGTGCGCTACCGCGATTTCGATATCTTTTAACGCTTGGCTGGCCATTCTGTTTGCTATTCTGACTCTGTGCATGATTGGCGGAGGTTTTGTGGTGAAAGCAAGAATCCGGCGCCGCAACGAAAATAAAGGCTGACGCTAATAGCGCCAGCCTTTTATTTTTTATTAATTTCGCGGGGCAAGAAAGCCCATCTTTTCTTTGACCCCGGCAAGCGTGCGGTCCGCAAGCTCCGATGCGCGCTGCGCGCCTTGCTTCAGGATCGCGTGAATCTCGCCGGATTCGCGGATCTCCTTGTACTTCTGCTGCAGCGGTTCAAGGACGTTTACGACATGCTCGGCCAGATCCTTCTTGAACGGACCGTAGCCTTGGCCTTCGTAACGGGCTTCTACCTCGGCGATGGTCATGTTCGCGCAATGCGAGTAGATGCTGATCAGGTTGCTGATCTCCGGTTTGTTCGCCGGATCATATTTCACCTCGCGGCCGGAATCCGTTGTGGCGCGGCTGATTTTTTTGCGGATGACGCTCGGCTCGTCGAGAAGGGCAATATAGCTGCCGGCATTCGGATTGCTCTTGCTCATCTTCTTGCTCGCGTCGTCAAGCGACATGATTCTTGCGCCAACCGTCGGGATGTAAGGTTCGGGAACCGTGAAATATTCTCCGAACCTTGAATTGAAGCGGTTCGCGAGGTCGCGGGTAAGCTCCAGATGCTGCTTTTGATCGTCGCCTACCGGCACAAGGTCCGCATTGTACACAAGAATGTCCGCGGCCATCAGCGAAGGATAAACGAACAAGCCCGCGCCAACCGAATCCTTGCCGGCCGATTTGTCCTTGAATTGCGTCATGCGCTCAAGCTCGCCCATACCGGTCAGAGTCGTCATAATCCAGCCCAGCTCGGCATGCGCGCGCACATGGGATTGCACGAAGATGTTTGCTTTAGCCGGGTCAAGGCCCGCAGCAATAAACAAAGCCGCAACCGATTCGATCTGCTCGCGCAGCATAGCCGGCTCCTGTGGCACGGTAATCGCGTGAAGATCCACGACCATAAAGAAGCATTCTTCCGTTTCCTGCAGCTTTACAAAGTTTTGCATGGCGCCGATATAATTGCCCAGCGTAAGCTGTCCGCTCGGCTGAATGCCAGAAAGTACCTTTTTCATAAAATGCTCGTCCCCTCTTCTGCTAATCAGTTTCTAGTGCGTATTCGAACGCAAAAAATCCCCCGCCGCAAGGGACGAGGGACCGTGGTGCCACCCTAATTTACTCATTGCCGCCCGCTGATATCCGATACGCATCGGGGCGGGTTAAAGACAATAAGCCTTCATTGTTCCGTAACGGGGAACGGCCGGATAAGCATAGACAGCACTTCAGAAGTCTGCGTTCCGCTCTCGGCTCCAGGATCCATTCAGCAATCAGGCTTGCACTGGCTTGCACCGTCCGCCAGCTCTCTGTAACGCATTAATCCCTGCTGCTTACTTGTTCCCTTCATCGCATTTCGTACCCTGATTATAGCGCAAGTCTCTACCGGCATGTCAAGCCCGGCACGCAAAAGTTGTCCTATCCCGGTCAAGCCCCGCATAAGCTGGTTAGTAACGTAAACATTTCTTGGTAATCAAAGAGAGGTTGGCTCATGCTGAACATGTTATTCCGGTTTGGGACCCCGCTGCTCGGGATCGGATGTCTTGTGATGATTTTCCTCATATTGGCAGGACAACCCTGGTCCCTTGCTCTGCTCGAGTCCGATGGCGCGCAAGAGTTTAAAATTGCATGTTTAAGCATTATATTGGAAGCTTTTCCTTTCATCCTTCTTGGCGTTATCTTCTCTGCCTTGCTCCAGGTATTCGTAACCGACGAGATGATCCGGAAGCTGACGCCCAAGCATCACTTGGTCGGCATTCTCTTCGGCACCCTGCTTGGTCTTGTGTTCCCGTTATGCGAATGCGGAATGATTCCCGTTGTGCGGCGTTTGATCCGAAAAGGCATGCCCGCTTATATCGGTATTGTGTACTTGCTCGCGGGACCCATTATTAACCCGATTGTCTTTACGTCCACTTATGCCGCTTTCCGCTCGGAGCCGCAAATGGCCTACGACCGCCTTATCATTGCTTTTATCGTTACAGTTGTCATCGGGCTTCTCCTTCACCGGTTCATGAAAGGCAGCCCTCTGAAAGAAGCGTCGTCCGTCAACATCCCTGCGCATCGCCATGAACATCACATTGAACATGCACATCGGCATGCAAAGGAACATTCGCCCGAACCGGTCAAGAAAAACAGGCGACTGTCGGCAACGCTTAGCCATGCTTCAGACGAGTTTTTCGACATGGGCAAATATTTGATCTTTGGCGCATTGCTCACGGCCTTTATCCAGTCCTTCATTGACCGTCAGGCGTTTGAGGCCGTTGCCGGTCAGCCGGTTCTCTCCTATTTCTTCATGATGGGGCTAGCCTTCCTGCTGTCCATCTGCTCGACCTCGGATGCTTTTATAGCCGCTTCGTTCGGAGGCATGTTCCATACGGGACCGCTGCTTGCTTTTCTCGTGTTTGGCCCTATGATCGATTTGAAAAATACGCTGATGATGCTGTCCGCTTTCCGCGCGCGAATCGTTCTATCGGTTACGCTGATGGCCTTCGCCCTTGTGCTGGTTAGCGTATGGCTGCTGGAGGTGCTGCGATGAATCATAACTGGATACGGGCTGGCTTTCTTGCGGGATTTGCCTTTCTGATCATTTACCTCGACCGGTTAGGCCAGCTGCCGCTGTATGTATCCCCCGGGATTAAGCTATACGTCAAGCTGTCGGCCGTTGTCCTGAACGTCGCCGCCATTCACCAGGCTATGCTGGCCATGAAGCGCAAGCCCGATGCGGACTGCGAGGAATGCGGCCATATTCATTCCCATCATGACCATGACCACGACCACAATCATGACCACGATCACGATCATTCCATGTCCCCTCTAAAAAGCCTTCTTGTCTACGGATTGTTCCTTCTCCCGTTATTGCTCGGCTTCCTGCTCCCTGCGGCTGCGCAGGAGCACGAGGTCAACAGCGGCGGCATTCCCCATCTGCATTCGGGAGGCCATGAAGTTAAGTAAGCAAAAAAACAGCCGTGCAGGAAATCCTGCACGGCTGTCCGAATAAATAATGGCTCTAGCCTAAAAATCAAAGCCGGTATGTTCGCCGTTCTTTTCCCGCAGCATTTGTGGCTTCGGCTGCTGGTAACGATAACTCCAGTTGGCTGTATTATAATTCGATTCGTAACAGATGCTAGCCGACCAGGTGCCCGCGTGCTGCCGGACAGCGAAATCGTACATAATTTCGCCATGAGTCCAATTCCTTCTCAATTTCAAAGCATCAATCGCAAGTTTGCGGAACGCCTGGACCTGAGTCGGCGTCATTCCGCCTTCTCCGTCTTGCTCCAGCTTGCCGTTACTAGTCTCAATCGGATTGTGGCGAAGGCCGAATTTGCCCACCGCGTTATTCCGAATGTGAATATGAACCGTCCCCCCAACCGCATTTGTAAGTTCCTCTTCTAATTGGCGAAAAACAAAGTCAACTTGCCGTGCCAATGGCATAGCATCCAAATTCATATAATTTCTCCTCCTTTCTACCCTAAAATAGTTGTAATTAGTTGTTTCCAACTAGTTCTCAGGTCTGATTATAGAATCTTTTCAATAAATTGACAATATAGTAAATTATAATTTTTTACAATTATCGCGCAATTACATCTATTTTCCCGAAACTTATCTCGATCTTATTCGACATTTATAGACCAATTTCACCGCTGATGCTATAATATGGTTATTCTATAAAAAGGAGCGCTTACATAATGAGCCAATGGTACTATTCCTTATCCGTTAGAAGTAAGCTGATGACCTCCATTTATTTAAATTTGGTCCTAGTTGCAATCGCGCTGAACCTGGTTATTTTATTCAGCGGGGGCTCCATCCTGGCCGGCCTTATTGTAACGGTGGTACTGGCGGTTCTTGCTTATCCAACCGTCGGCTTTATCGAAAAGGCTTTAAACTCCTCCTTTGAAGAGATGTCAAACGCGGCGTTCCGGATCTCCAAAGGCGATTTTACGCAACGAATCGATACGGCTGCAAACGCGTCTCTTGGCGAAGTAGGCCATGCCTTCAACAGCATGGTGGACAAGCTGCGTGATATTTTGACCGAAACCTCTAATATTACAAGGCATGTATCCGAAACAAGCCGCAATATTTTCGATAAAAACAATCATATTCAGATCGCGATGGAGCAGGTTGCCGCCTCCTCCAACGAACTGGCTACGGGCGCTAACGAAATATCCGAGGATGTTGCGGACATGAGCGAATCCATTGCCGAGATCGAGAAGAAGGTTGCGAATTATGCCCATGCGACGAAAGAAATGAACGAACGCTCCGAACTCACCTTGAGTCTCGTAGACAAAGGACGCGGAGCACTGGAAGCGCAATCCGAAGGGATGCGCCGCAACGTGGAAGCAACGGAGAAGGTATCCGAGACGATTACCGACCTGGCTCGCAAGGCGCAAGGCATTACGGCAATGACTACGGCCATTTCCGATATTGCCGAGCAGACCAACCTGCTCTCGCTTAACGCCTCTATCGAGGCTGCCCGTGCGGGCGAGCATGGCCGAGGCTTTGCGGTAGTCGCCCAAGAAGTGCGTAAGCTGTCGGAAGAAGCTACGGTTTCCACGAAGGAAGTATTCAGCCTCGTGAAGAGCATCGATCAAGGCATTAAACAAACGATCAATCACATGAAGGTAAACGAAGAGGTCGTTAAAATGCAGACGGAGCGGATCCGCGAATCCGAGATGGTCTTCGCCGAGATCGTTCAAAGCGTACAGTTCATTACGGAGCAGATTGCGGCATTCGCAAGCGAAAGCGACCAAATGCTGGAGAGCGCGCGTAAAATTTCCGACGCCATCCAAAATATTTCCGCCATCACGGAGGAATCCGCAGCCGGCACCCAGCAGGTATCCGCCTCCATGAACGAGCAGATTTCATCCGTTCAAGGCGTTGTGCAGGAGACGGAGCGAATGCTCAATATGGCTACCCAGCTTCAACGCACGATTCAAGTGTTCAAGATGAAATGAGATCATATAATGAAACAGCCGCATCCGGCTTACCGGATGCGGCTGTTTTTATGATGCGCATGATCCCTTCCATTCCGGGGAAAAATAGCTTCGCGACTACATAAGAAACGGAGGCTTTATACGAATGAAGGGAATGCCGACGATGTCCGGCAATTACAAACGATGGCTTGCCTCTCTGCTTACCATCGTATTGCTGCTTGCTTCCGTAGAGCTGGCCTATGCCTCTGCACCCGCAAAGCAAAAAAAGAAAAAAACGGCGGATACGTCCTGGGTAAGGATGCATAAGCAGTTTCCCGATACGTTTATCCTTAACGGCCCAAGAAACGCCAAGCGGGTAGCCCTTACTTTCGATGATGCGCCGGATCCTCGGTTTACGCCTCAAATCCTTGACGTTCTCGCGAGCTACGACGTTTGCGCAACCTTCTTTGTGGTTGGCTCCCGGGCAGTGAAGCATCCGGCTCTGGTCCGGCGTATTCACCGCGAGGGGCATACCATTGGCAATCATTCTTACAACCATGCCGTCATGTCACAGCTTAGTTCCCGGGAATTCCATACCCAAATCTGGCGGACGGACGCGATCGTAAGCAAAATTATCGGGTATCATCCCCGCTTCATCCGCCCACCGTACGGGGAGATGCGGCCGGATCAAGTGGCATGGTCGGGCAAAAGCGGATATACCGTCGTCAACTGGGATGTGGATTCCGTGGATTGGCGCAACAATCCGAACAGCGGCATCGTATTGCATAACATTAAGAAGACGCTTCAGCCAGGTTCGATCGTCCTGCAGCATGCGGGCGGCGGCTACGGTCAAGATTTGTCCGGAACGATTGACGCGTTGCCCGTTCTAATCACGCAGCTTCGTAAAAAGGGATACAAGTTTGTCACGCTCCCTGAGCTGCTGAATCAGTCCGCGGATAAAATGAAATAACCGGCAGCCCAAGAGGCTGCCGGTTATCCGGTTACTTAAGAATAAATACCTTTACGTCCTGAATGCCGAAATGGCTTACCTCTGCGGGCGTGCCCGGCAAATAAATATCGATGCGATTGCCTTTAATCGCGCCGCCTACATCGGATGCCGTCGCGATCATCCCGCCTGTTGGGAGACCGTCGGAGTTATAGCCCGTAATGTACAGCTTGGTGCCGAGCGGAATAACCTTAGGATCAACCGCAACCGTGCCTACCTTCAGCTTATTGCCGAAGTAATCCAGACCTGCCCAGCCGCCGTTCTCGGAAGCATCGCCGCTGTAAGCCGTCGCTTGAATGGACAGCTGCTTGCTGAACGTATGGATCGTGCCTGCTTGATCCGTTACGCTTTGCGCCGTAACTTTAGCCGCTTTCGCCGTTGCTGCCTTGGCGGTAGATGTCGTTTTTGCCGTTGCCGCAGCTTTAGCCGTTGTTGTTGGAATAACGATCTTAAGACCGGCGTAAATATTCAGCGGATTAATCTTTGCATTCGCTTTCATTAATTTATCAACCGACACGCTGTATTTCTGCGAGAGCTTCCAGAATGTATCGCCCTCAACAGCCGTATGTGTCTTGCTGGCCGCATGAACCGATCCTGTGGCAAAAATAAGAGATAAGCCGAGTACTGCCGTCGTCATCATCGATGCTTTCTTCATTTGTGTTGTCCCCCTGGTTTCTGCGTATGGTAAGTACGGATTCCTTACTTATGTGAAGAAAAGAAAAGCGTCAGGCGGAACCGCCTGACGCTTGGTTCTTCCGGTTTAAATGACTTCAATAGCTTTATTGAAGGGTTAGCCCGTGAATTCTTGTACCCACTCGCCATTCACGTAAGCTACGCCGATTTTCGTGTAGTTTGCGTTCAGAATGTTAGCGCGGTGACCGGCACTGTTCATCCAAGCTGTCATAACTTCAGTTGGCGATTTTTGACCCATAGCGATGTTCTCGCCAGCGTAGTTGTAAGTCACGCCAAACGATTTCATCATGTCAAACGGCGAGCCGTAAGTTGGAGAGTTATGGTCAAAGTAGTTGTTTTGGTACATGTCTTGTGCTTTTGCCGTAGCCACTTTAGTCAGAAGAGCGTCAGATGTCAAAGCTTTCAGACCGGCATTAGCGCGCTCTTTGTTAACAAGCGTTACAACTTGGGATGCGAACTCGCTTTGCGATACGGTACCGCTGCCTGCGTTGCTTCCAGTGTTGCTGCCTGTGTTTCCTGTACTGCCAGTGTTACCGGCGGTGCTTCCAGTGTTGCCGGAACCCGTGCTTGGTTTAGACGGCGTAGTTGGCGTTGTTGGTTTAGATGGTGTAGTTGGCGTTGTTGGTTTAGATGGTGTAGTTGGTGTTGTTGGCTTAGTAGGCGTTGTTGTATTGCCAGTACCCGTGCTTGGGTTCGTTACTTGCGTTGGCAATTGAATCGTAATGCCGCCAAAAGTAATCTTGCTCAAATCGATACCGTATTGCTGAGCAATTTGATTAATTGTATCCATCGAAACATTATTACAATTAGTGGAGTAAGTCTTCACAGCTGGTGCTGCACCTGCAGTTGGAGTCGTTACACCTATGCTGATCAAAGCTGCTGCTGCTAAGCTAGTGACACCCACTCGTAATGTTTGCATCTTCATGATTTCATCCTCCTAAAATTGTATGTGGTATAAAAGTTGTTGTCTTGTTTGCTTGTGAGCTCGTTAAGCACTTGCCCTCCGACGCCACTTATCGTAACATGTGTTTCGAACTTGTTTCATGGCACAAAAACTGGTAAGTTACGCGTTTTCACTGTAAAAACAGGCGGTTGAGCGTGTTTATGAGAATGTGCTCACTTTTCGCTAAAACCGCAAATTCAGGCGGCCGTTGGCTATTCCGCATAAATGTCAGAATTTTTAAACTCTAGGAGGATGAAACATTAGAATCCTTTAAGAAAGCGATTTCAAAAAGATCGCAATAAACAAAAAAACTCCCCAAAAAACCGCCTTTTCGGGCAGCCTCTTGAGGAGTTTCTTCAATATATAGCGATATCGATATCGATTAGTTTACTTTGATGAATTGGCCTGTTGCTTGGGATTCAAATGCGCTCAGAATAACCTGAAGCGATTTGCGGCCTTCTTCGCCAGGGATAGCCGGCACAGTGTCGTTAACGATCGAATCGATGAACGCATCCACTACGCCGCTCGACAGCTGTTTCGTGTTTGTGGAGATTTCGCCGACTTTGTGCTTTTCGACGGAACCGTCGCGAAGCTCGACGATAACTTGATCTTCCGGATGCGTGCCGATCTTCATCACGCCTTTTTCGCACCATAGAACGGTGCTGTTGTCTTCGCCTTTGTAGTACGTCCAGCTTGCAACCAGGGAGCCGATTGCGCCGCTCTTCATACGCACAACAACGTTAGCGTTGTCGTCAACGTCGCCGGCTTTGTCGATTGTACCGATAAACGCGGCAACTTCCGATACTTCATCGTTCAGCAGGTAACGGATGAGGTCGGATTTGTGCACGCCAAGGTCACCCATTGCGCCCATGATAGCTTCAGGCTTGCGGAAGAACCAGCTTCCCGCGCCGTCGATGCTCCAGCCGTCCGGACCCGGATGGCCAAACGATGTGCGGAAGGTCAGAACGCGGCCAAGAACGCCGGATTCGAGAATTTGTTTAGCTTTTACGTGAGGAGGCATCAGACGTTGGTTATGTCCAACCATCAGCTTCACGCCGTTTTTCGCAGCAGCTTCAATCATAGCAGCCGCTTCTTCGTCCGTTACAGCCATTGGCTTCTCAACAAGGACATGCGCGCCAGCGTTAGCTGCCGCAATCGACATGGACGCATGCAGGTAGTTAGGCGTACATACGCTTACCGCATCCGGCTTAACTTCAGCCAGCATAGTCTCGTAATCGGCATAAGCTTTGCCGCCGTGTTTTGCGGCATACTCTTCCGCGCGCTCGATTACCGGATCAACGAATGCAACCAATTCAACATTCTCGTTGCTTGCATACTCAGGAATATGACGATGTTTGGAAATGGAACCGCAACCGATTACTGCTACTCTTACTTTGCTCATTTTTTTCCCCTGCCTCTTCTATAGTCAAAAGTCGAAATTTATTGATTCAGATAGTTCGTTTTCAGCCAGTTGAAGCTTTCTTCAACCGATTGAAGCGGCGGATTCGCGCAGCGGTCCTGCTCAACGATCAGCCATTTTACGTCCGCTTGCTCGGATTGCTTAATCAGAGGAAGCAGATCGAGATCGCCGCGGCCAAGTTCAACCGTGTCGATTTCGGCTTTTTCCGTATTTTTAACGAAGTCCTTCAAGTGAACAAGCGGCAGTCTGCCGGCATATTTGGAGATGTATTCAAGCACGTTGCGGCCTGCGTATTGCACCCAGCCAAGATCCATCTCGACTTGAAGCAGGTCAGCGCTAACCGTTTCGTACAGCTTGTCGAACACGATTTGTCCATCGATCTCAACTTCGAATTCGAATTCGTGGTTATGGTAGCAGAAAATAATGCCGGCTTCTTGGAATCGCTTACCGTATTCCGCGAAGTTTACGAGATGCTTCTTCCAGGCATCCGCGTCGCGCACTTCAACAGGGAGCCAAGGGCAGATGGCATATTTCGCTCCGATTGTAGTCAAATAAGCAATTTCCTCTTCAATCTTGGATTCAAGATTCACGAGAGGCACGTGATTGCCGATTGCAACCAGACCAAGCTCGTCCAGCAGCGCTTTCATTTGTTCGGCGGGAATATCCCCGTAACCGGCAAATTCAACACCTTCATAGCCCATTGCCGCAACCTTGCGCAGTGTACCTTCAAAATCTTGAGCTGTTTCTTCACGAAGCGTATACATCTGTAAACCGATACCCGGACGTGTCACCTGTTAAGCACTCCTTTATCATTCGATTCATTGTTGCTGTCTGTATTTTAAAGTTCCACGATTCTCATTATACGGGCTAAGGGAAACAAAAAAACAGTTGTCTTATTACTATTTTCTTATGCGATTTTGCCATTTCTTCGGTTTGAGCCCCTCAACCTGCCCTCTTTGGCGCCTGTCGTCGTCAGATTCCTTGAATTGTAAAGAAATCATAACCATTTTTTAAGTTTATCTTAATCTTTATCGCTTAAAATAAGATAATAAAGTAAGCTAATTAATATTCGGGCGAAACCTTCTGCGGGTTTTATCCGTATATGTTATATCAAAGTCTATTAATGGAATGGAGGCATTCCCCTATGAAAACAATGATTTTATTTAATAACCGCACAATTCCCGTCTATTTAACCGATACGAATAAAAAAGCAATCGAAAAATTGTCCGATGTCCTGAACCGCAAGCTTACAACGGGTAAAAATGCCTTAAAAAACTGTATCAAATCATTGATCAGCGTTGAAATCAACGGCAGTGAAGCCACGCTTCACTCGTTGTACGAGAAAGATACTTTAACGATCTCATTGTACTAATGTACTAAGCCTAATAGGAAATATTACAATAGCATGTCCCAAGCCGGCTGTTATCCATACGATGCAGCCGGCTTTGCTTGTTTTTGATGCTCAGCAAAAAAGAAGCCCTCCCGGGCTTCTTTTTACTTTGTTGCCGTTTGCTGATCGGACTGCTGCCCGTTCTGCGCGCCGCCGCCATTCTGGAATTGACCGCCGCGCCCGCCGCCTCCGAATCCTCCGCCGCCAAAGCCGCCGAGACGTATGGATTCCGCTTCCTGCGTATCATCCTTCAATTGCACCGTAATAATATCGTCGGCCTTCAAATCAGCCAGCGTCTTGTCTGTTTCCGTCATCTTCCCGTCGGTGAAGGATGCCGATACAATCTTGGTTGCATCCGTTACCGTAATATCCATCGTCTCATCGGAGAACATGTTCTGCATGTTGCGCTGGCGCCCGCCGCCGGAGTTCTGTCCGTTGCCCGCTTGAGGCGCCGAGCCGGCATCCCCTTGAGGCGGATCACCCGAAGGAGGGTTGCCGTATGCTGCATCGCCTTGATGAGGCTGTCCACCGCCTTCCGGTCTTTGAAACGATGATTTGTAAATCGTAATGGTCTGCCCGTTAATCGATTTGATTTTGCCGATCGTGCCCATCATCGCTCTGCCTTGGAAGCCTTGTTTTCCCTGATTTTGCTGTTGGGCTTGTCCGGTTGTTCCGTTTGCGGCAGTGCCGGACTCGCCTGATTTAGAACCGCAGCCCGCCAAAGCGACCGAGATGGCGACAGCGCTTAGCGCAATTTTCCAGTTGTTCATCTCTCGTATTCCCCTTTATGGCCTTTTGTTTGCATTGTAGCAGACCAATATGAACGAGAAATGAACATGCCTATTCCAACTCTTCTTCCCCGCCGAACATCGCCGTGATTAACTTCGGATTCTTTAGGGAAGCCTTTTTATGATGAATTTCCAACCCTACAAATAAAAAAGGACTTTATTCGGGTCTTTATTATATCCGTTAACTTGAAGCCGAGCGTTCGATTAAAGCTTTGCGGTTGCCGAGCAGGAACAGCGCGGTTCCGATCCAGCCGCATACGGAGGCAATCACAAGCAGCATCGTTAACGATACGCTGTCCGATAACCCCGCTCCAAGCAACGGCCCCAGCGTGCCCCGCACGCCAAACAGCATAAGATGCACGCCAAACACGGCGGCTTCCCTGCCCGGTGCTAATCTGGATACAAAAGCAAGGATGCCGATATCCCAGATGGCCTCGCCTATGCCTTGAATGCCGTTGCCCGCGATAACAGCCGAATAGCTACCCCATAAGCCATATAACATAGGAACTACCGCATACGCGCTGATTCCGCATAGAAGAACGTGTTTAATGTCAATCCGGTCAATCAGCCTTCCGGCGATTAAATACGTCAATAGCAAGCCTGCATAATAGGATACCCGGGCAAAGCCGATCTGCACGTTGCTCAGTTCCAGCACTTGCACTTGAATGATCTGGTACAGCGGATTGGACAGCATATTGCCGAAGCCGGAAAAGGTGGTCGCCGCCAGAAATACGGCCAGCTTGCGGTTTCCCGACACCAGTGCCCATTGATCGGGGAGCGAGAATCTCGCCCTTGTTCCGGCAGGCAGGGACATGGCCTGCTTAGGCAGTCGGAGAGAATTAAACAAGAAAATCGAAGCCACTCCGAAAATAGAGGCCGTTACCAGCGGACCCGACGGTCCCGACGCGTCAGCCCAGGAGCCAACGACATACGCAAGAGGAATCATTAATGCTCCGCTCGCGACGCGCACATAGCCCATCAGCCTGCCCCTGACATCCGCCGGATACATCCGCGCGACAAGAGAAGCATAAGCCGGAGCCTGGATTCCCATGAGAATTTGGAAGACCAGAGCGGTTGCTACGTAAACGGACGGATAAGCAAACAAAGCCGGAAAAATAATAAGCAATCTGCCGATGACGTTCGGAACGATAACAAACGGTTTGGGATTGCCCGTCTTCTCGATCCATGCCGCCCAAATCGGCGAGAACAAGAGACCTACCGCCGGCGCTGCGGACAAAAGCCCAACCTGCAGGTTGGTAGCCCCTTCGCGAATCGCGAACGGCATAAAAAATTGATTCAATACTACGTTAAAGATACTGAATAATAAAGTCGCGCTGAAATCGATCCGCGCATTAAACCAAACCCGCGGCATCATCTGCATGCCAAGCCTATAAACACTGCCCTTTGTTTCCATCCCGCTGCAATCCTTTCGCTCCACGATCCGTTTCGATTTTGCAAGTCATACCCATTAGAGCAGAGAATTCCGGAAAGCGCAACAAACATTTTTACCGGAGCTTGTCATTCCCGAAAACGGCCCTTATCGGACGAAAGAACCTGCGTTACACCAGTATAAGCAACAAACCGAAGCAGGCCGCGGATACGCCGGTATAACACCAGGCTGCTGCCTTGCTGCAATCCCGGAGACGCCAAATCCGGACGAGATACCCGATTGTGAACAGAACGGAGATAATCATAATTCCCATCATAATGCCGTCCATAAAAGGATCGTTCATCATGCCTTTCATTCCGCCGCCATGATGCTGCATGTTAGACCATTCCATAGCGCTAATGCCGCCCGTAAGGAGCAGCGGAAGAAGCAAATGTATGCCGTGCACAACGATCGGAAATAACATGCCTCCTATTGATAGAAGGGAGCTGCGCGGCAATCGTTTATCGGTCACGTAGAGTCGCCTCCATCCCTGTTGCGTTACAACAGTATATGGCGCATCCACGCATAGATTCGATTTTTTTCACGGATCGTGATGTTGTACTGGCAAGGTGAACCGGCTTTGGCGTCCTTAGGCGGCAGAATGCGTTTCAATCCCGAGAATTCGCTTGGAAATCGCAAAAAAAAAGAAGCAGGCATCGCCTGCTCCTCCTCCTAACTATTCCGGCTGCTCCTTGCCGAGGAAGCGCCAGAAGTTCCGGTTGAACAAATCGTCAAGATCCCGCTTGATTTCATCCTCCGTTACCTTCCAGCCGTTGTTGTACAAACGCTCGTATTTCGAGGCCAGCACCTGCCCGATGATCCGGCGCGAGTGCTCCCACTTGTAAATCAGCTGTTCGAATACGCGGCAGTCCGAGTGCTGCGGAATAACGGAAGTGCCGAGAAGCTCGAGACGGAACTTCGTCATCTCCTCCACCATCGATTCGATGTGAAGGAACCACCAGCAGCCAAACACCATCAGATTGCGGAATTTACGCGCAAGCACGGTCAGCTCATGCTGATTGCTGCGGGCCAGCATCGTGATAAGAAACTTTTGCTTCGGATAATTACGGCATAAAGCTTCAACAGCGGACACGTCCGAATCCATGCTCATATCGCCCGCAAGACGAAGCTCCGGATTCACGCGGCGGCGAACGCCGATCATAAGGGCAAACGGGATGCCGTGCTTCTGGCAGACCGGCACCATCGCTTCGTCAATCATGCGGGTGCGGTGATCCTCGGCGGGATAAACGAAATCGCCAGGCATCGACACCGCGAGATACAAAGCGTCCATTCGTACAATCCATTCGGACAGGAAGCGGCGTACCTCTTCCTTCGTTTTCTCCGTCCACTCCTCGGCGGCATCGTAACCAAGGGAACGAAGCTGCACAACCGCATTAGGCCAGTCATTCAGCAGGCTGTCGACCCGAAGGGCGGCGGAGAACCGGGAATCCGTATTGCCGCCGCGGTTAAGCCATACCTCGCGTTCTTCCGGATCAAACGGATCGTTGGTCATAAGGACATGCTTTACGTTCGAGATCCGGAGAACCTCGTCTACCTGCTGGGCGGTCGTGCGGCTGGCAAGCGCCTCGCGGTAATCATTCAGGTTGCGCGAGGATACATCAAGACCAAGACGGTGCAATATCGTAATAAAGCCGTTTGCCGCTTCGCTGACCGGCGAATGCTCGATAAAGAGCTTGTTCCAGATCCAGTCGGCCTGCTCCCGCTTCGACATAGCCCAGAACGCGTCATACGATTCCCCGTCATCGGCCCAGCGGAACGACTCCGAAATGAGATAATGATATATAAGCAGTTCATCGATGCCCCACAGCAGCAAATTGCCGAAATCGGCGGAAAACAAATGGGTATGCATATCCGTTACCGGCATGGTCATCGCCAGACGTTCAACGGTAGCTTTCATAGCACTGACGGATTCTATAGCCAGTTGTTCCTTGATCATCGCGTATTATCCTCCTCAACTTGTCCTATTCACATCGTACCACCGCCGGGGACTAACCGCTTCTATCCGGTTATCGTTCATCGCTTGCCGATTTATACGTGGTTGGTGTATTTGAAGGCCGAGCAGTATAATAAAACAACCGCTATTTCATTCGTGGAGGAATCGCATGAGCGTTCAAGAACGATACCCGCTTCCCGTTGAAGCGATGTACAATACATCCCAGATTCCAACCGACTTTCATTCCCATCTGGAATATGAAATCTATTATTTTCACAGCGGCAAATGCAAGCTGCTGATTGGCGACAGCATCTATGAGCTTGCTCCCGGCAACCTGATTCTGATGAACGGGATGACACTTCATTATCCATCCATCGATAACCGGTACGAATATTGCCGGACGGTTGTCCATTTTGACCCGGCTTTTGCTTCAGGTCTGTTCCAGCCGCCTTTTCTTGTGCCGCTGCTGCTGCCGTTCGAGAGACAGACGAACCGCCTGATCTCCCTCAAAGCCGAGGAGCAGGCAAGAATCGAGCCGTTGCTGGAGCGGTTATGCCAGCTTCGGCAAAGCGATGATCCGCTGTCGCATGACCGGTTAATCCTCTGTTTCCAGGAGCTGCTGCTGCTTATTTACGAATTCGCCCATATGCCTAGCTACGGACAAGCCTCACCGCCGAGCAGCATTAAGCATCAGAACGTCCAGAAGCTGATCGCTTATATCGAGGAGCATTACCGGGAGGAGCTTGAGCTGGACGATATCGCCGATTATATGCATCTGAACAAGCATTACCTGGTAAAGATCTTCAAGGAAACGACCGGCATTACCTTGTTCCATTACCTGTATCAACGACGGATCAACCAGGCTAAAATGCTGTTTACAATGAATCCGGACCGCTCCATAACGGAGACTGCCTTTGAAGTTGGCTTCAAATACGTCTCTCATTTCAGCCAAACGTTCAAAAAATTTACCGGACAATCCCCCGATGACTATCGGAAGGGGATCGCCCGGCCTCTTGCGTAAATCGGTATTGGATTC
Organism: Paenibacillus sp. BK720; assembly: GCF_011761545.1. Classification (NCBI taxonomy): domain Bacteria; kingdom Bacillati; phylum Bacillota; class Bacilli; order Caryophanales; family Paenibacillaceae; genus Paenibacillus; species Paenibacillus sp. BK720. Next base: position 572,106 of record NZ_JAASRQ010000004.1, read on the forward strand.
AAGAACGGAATTGCTCTCGGATCCCGGCCAGATAGACCTTAAGCACAACCTGAATACTCTCGTCCAGATTTACCGGTAGTCCGAAACCTCCGCTTCTCTCCAGCGTTGCGAAACCATGCATAAAGCTGCGGAAGCCTCTGACGAGATGGATCGTATCCTCCTGCTTCATCTTATAGGCATAGTCCATCACCGTAATAATGAGCCGAATCAATTCTTCGCTTACTTTGATCAGCTCCGCGTCCTCTGTCTGCTGGGCCGGAAGCGTTGCCTCGTACAAGCCCGGATGCTCTCTCGCGAATCCGATATAGGCCAGCCCAATGGCAAAGACGGCATCATCGCCAGATCTTCCGGCAACGGCGCGAAGCAGCCTGTCATGCAGATTTTTGAGTCCGTGCAAGGCAAGCTTCTCCTTAAGACCGGTTAATCCGTCCACATGGTTGTATAAAGAAGGAGAACGGATGCCGAGCCTCTGGGACAACGAGGCGAGGGTAACGGATTCCAGTCCGTTCTCGTCCGCCAGCTCGGCAGCCTTTTGTATGATGGTTGGCAGATCCAATCCTAATCTTGGTGACATGCTCTATTCTCCCTTTCTTAACGAACAATTACGGTATCAAGCTTGCTTGATGCATGCTGAATGGCCAACTCCATCAGCGCTTCCGGTTTAACTATCAAATCCCCGTGACCAACGGCCAGCAAGGATGGCTTCAGCGTCAGCAGCTTCATTGCGCTGCGGAGCGATTCGACCTTATTCCAGGTTGCCATAGCGGGAAAAGGAAACTTCCAGCGCACCTGTCCGCTTACCGCGATTCCCCCGCGAACCTGAAAAGCATCCCCCGCAATCAAAGCATGGCTTCGAGAGTCGAGAAAGGACATCGAGCCCGGCGTATGGCCCGGCGTCGAAATCGCCAGCAAGGAACCTACGCGGTCGCCGTCCTGCAGCAGCACATCCGAGCGTGTTGCGATTTTGCCCGGCTTAGGCACGCCGCCCCGAATTGGCGTATCCGGCTCGTTGGGATCAAGCGAGCGGTCGCCGTTAAGCAGTCTTGAATCCCGGGCAGATATATACACTGTTACATCGGTCAGTTGTTGCCTCAATGCATCCAAAGCTCCAATGTGATCGCTATGAGCATGGGTCAGAACAATACGCGTAATAGGCTTGCCGATTTGCTTTGCCGCTTTCAGAATAGCTTCGGCGTTACCCGGCATTGCGGCGTCAATCAGCGTCAAGCTCTTCTCTTCCTCCACCAAATAGCAATTCACCGGGAACATTGTCGGCATAAAAGTAAGCTGATAAACCTGTTCATGACGTGTCATCCTCATTTTAATTAACCACCTTCGCTTATAAACTAATGTCGTTAGTTTTATAATAACTAATGCCATTAGTTTTGGCAAGAGGTATTTTGCCCAAAAAAGTGAGTACAACACTTCAAAGACAAGAAAATCCCGATTAAGTTTTGAAACACGCATTCAACTGCCCCTAGCTGAGAAACATCAGCAGCAGGTCTTTATTGATCGGCTGCTGCACTGTTCTTATTAAACTAAAGTCCCTCGTTTAACGTAAGAGCTGTTGATCCAAAAAAAGCAATCAGCACCATTTCGTTTATGTCAGCCCAGTATAGAGGAATTTTCACGTCCAAAAAAAAGACATAAAAATACGTACCAATGAAAAAGAACCTTGATTTATCAAGGTTCTAAATCGGGAAATACAGAATCTGACCACTAACCTGTGCTGAACCTCCCATTTTGACCCTAACGAGTTCTTAAACTCGTTGTCGAACAACTAGCTGCGGACTTGCTTTCTTGTCGTTCTCCCGATATGGGGGCTCAGCACTGGTTGTTCTGGCAGCATTTCGGAAATCCTGGAGCCATTCCGAAAAGGCATTACCATAAGCATGTCCCGTAAGGGAACGCCCGTTGCTAATGCCCCATCGAACCATTCCATTCCACTTTAAAGTCTGAAAAGTTGCTGAATCCGATCTACTGGAAAAACTCTCTGAATAGCTTAATGGCCGCTTTAGGATTCTCCTCCATAATCCAATGTCCGGTTTTTTCTAGCTTCACCGTCTTTGAATTCGGCGCATGCTCGTTTAAGAACTGCTCCAGCATGCCGTAACCGGACACACCGGCGATACCAAGCGCGGGCACGGACAGAGGTTTGTACGTTTTAAATGTTTCGATATCGTCTCTGAACGATTTGTACCATTCGTTCCCGGCTCGGAGCGCATCGGGCTGGGAGTAAGCCGCGAGGTAAACCTCACGTTCCTTTTTGCTGAGAGCATTCTTGGTGTAGCCCATATAATCGTAAATCCAATTATAAACGAGATCCAGCTGTTTGCCCTGCAGCATTTGCTCCGACAAGCCCGGAATGGTATTAGTGGCAAACCACCAGTAGAACTTCGCGCGTTCGGGATTACTCTCGTCGTACACTCCCGCCGGTGGCAAAATCGGGATTTTCAAAAAGTTCTCATTCGGATGGGAAGCATCCATCAACACGACTTTCTTCGTGGCTTGCGGGTAATTCGCAGCATAAGCGTACGCGATTGTCGCGCCAATATCATGTCCTGCGATGTTAATGCTCTTGTAGCCTAGCGCTTTGGCCAGTTCATAAATATCCTTTGCCATTGTCTTCTTGTCATAGCCCGATTGCGGTTTGTCCGAGCTGCCCATGCCACGGTATTCCACGACATAAACATGATAGTTCTTGGCCAGCTCCGGCATCATTTTAGAGAATGAATACCAGGTAACGGGCCAGCCCGGCAGGATAAACAGCGGCTCGCCCTTCCCGCCTTCGACATAGTGAAGCTTGACGCCGTTCGCTTCCTTGTAGACGTTCTTGAAGCCTGGGAGCTCTTTGACCAGCTCTTCGTCGGAATTCGGCTTATTTGAGTTTGGCTTGCCTGCAGTTGTTAAGGCCACTTTCTTCGGATTGATATCCGCGGCGCTTTCGCTGACTTGCTGATTGCCGTTCTGCCCGCAGGCAGAAAGCAAAACAAGCATAAATGATGCAATGAGCAGAATTGCCATGCTTTTAGCCGGCCATCTCGATTGGTTCCCTAACATCACATTCACTCCTATGTGCATTTTATGGTTGGGCTGAACAGAGTCGCCTATTCAACGCACATCCTCATTTTGAAACGATCGCTGTCTTTCTATCCCCCTAACTGCGGTGCGGAGTTCGTGCAACCCTTTTTCTCCGCCATCACTTTTGATATTGAATCGCTAAATGTACGCGAGCCAAAGTGTTTCGTTAGTTCTTACACCTAGATCTTACCAAGGATAACGGAGTACCAAACCTGTTAAAGGTCATGAATATGCACAAAAAAAAAGCATCGCCTTCGGTCATTGCACATGACTTTTTTCATGCGCAAAGGCCAAAAGTAATACTTCATTTACTTAAATCGAATGCAGTGTTCCCGCTCTCGAAGGTACACTTTAAACTGCGGTAGAGCTTCTGTAACTTATTTTGATTGAACTATAGTCTCCCGATAGCTTAATCACTGGTTCTAATTGATACAGAAATGCATTTCACTATATCACCAGAATTTAAGATAACGCTTGTAATAATACGATTATCCTCTGCTAACTCTGCTTCTATAGAAAAAATATAAAATCCACTACCCCATGGCTCTTTAATAGGGACATGGATGTAACTTACTTGCTCAAATAAAAACTCAACCGTTTGGGAGGGGTTCTCTCTTGTAACTGCTGTAACCAATTTCAAACTAACTTCTTTACCTCTGTAATTTATCGTTATCTCTTGCAATTCACTATCATGTAAGTAAATGTTCTCTATTTCATGGTAATTGTCTAAAGAGTAGTTTGCCATTACGTTCTCCACCCCCAATAGGTTAATTTATCCCAATATTAACATGAAAACGGAGGAATGATTCGCTTCTGTTTTAGGATAAATTCATTGAATCTGTTGGTCGTCTTTAAGCGCCGCGATCACATCGGCAACCAGCCGATCGGCCCCAGCGATAAGACCATCCGGGTGATGTGACATGCCCAATCGTACCACTACCAACTGCTGTGAAGGGACGATTACAATTTGCTGACCCATATTGCCCATGGCGAAAAAGGCATCATGCGGCACATGGGGCATCCCCCATGGAAGACCATACGGCGCATTACCACTGGTAGTAAGGTTAATCCAGAAGCCAGCACCGTAACCAGTGTCGAGCGTCTGTGAGGTCGAGAATTTAACCCACCCTTCCGGCAGGATACGGTTAGTACCTGACATTCCGTCATTTAGGTACAATAGCCCGAAACGGGCCCAATCACGGGCGGATGCCAACATAGACATCGCACCGTTAGGTGTGCCGGTCGCATCAAACTCCAGCGTCACGTGGTTCATGCCGATTAGCCCGAAAAGTTCACGCTGTGCAAACTGTCTTACATCCGAGGCTCGGCCACCAACGGCATCACGAATGATGCGAGAGAGAAGGATATAGTTGCCATCGGTGTAAGCCCATTGGCTTCCAGGCGTCGTAACTAATTCTGCATTCTCGGCGTAACCGGCCATGTCACGCTCAAGAAAAATCATTCTGGATGCAGGATCGAAACCTGAACTGGTTTGTTTAAGAGCGAGGCCGCTTGTTTGCCGTAACAATTCTTCAATTGTTATTCTTTGGCGCGGATCACTTTCATTACTCCAAGCTGCAATCGGTGCGGGTTGGTCGATTGTCAATTTTCCTTGCCGGACCAGAATGCCAATAAGTGCATTAGTGACCGATTTTGTCGCAGAAAAACCCAATAATGGAGTATCCGCTTCTATGCCAGAAGCATAGCGCTCGGCAACGATCTCACCGTCTTTGACTACGACGACCGCTTGGGTGCGTATATATGGCGCTTGCTCACGCTCTTCAAAAGCCCGGTCGAGCGCGGTGCTAAGTTGTTCGTTCCTTGGTTCAATAGCAGCAGGTCCCACTATCTCTGGAGTCTGTGAATTGGATGGGCCAATTTGGGTAATAAAATCAGCAGATGCAGCCAAATGATCATCCTCAGGTTTATGTACCAGCATGCAACCAATGCCTTTGCTGTACACTGCCTGAGTTTTGTAAAATCCCGCGATTGTGGTTGTGACTTTGTGCTTGTCACGGTTAACATCGAAGTGGATCAAACGATTAATATACCTAATAGCCCCCTCTGGTTTAACCATATCGGCGTAAATCTGATCGGGATCCATGCCCGAGACGAAGGTTCCTGAACAGATTTCCTTGCTGGAATACCCAGAAGCAACCATCAATGGCTGATAAAACACGAAACCTAAGATAGCGGTTAGTGCCATCAAGGTTATAATAGCAGCTAACGTAAATCTGCGTTTTACTTTGCTTTTCAATGAAATGATCAACTCCCAAAAAAAGTATACACCGTATACATTGCATTATAAGTATACAGTGTATACTCGTCAACTTTCTTTTGTTATACTAAACCTTATACTTTTTCTTTAGGGAGCGTCGAACTGTGGTTCATAATAAAAATGATCAATTACCTGAAGGTACCCCTAACAAAAAAAGCTCTGTTCGCCTTAATCGAGAAGCAATCGTAGCGCTGGCTTTAAATATTGCGGATACGGAAGGAATCGAAGCAGTGAGTTTCCGACGATTAGCCCACGAATTTGAAGTAACAGCCATGGCCATCTATCGGTATGTGAACAACAAGGATGATCTTTTAGATGCCATGACCGAATATATGCTCGCTTCTTTCGATACCTCTGCAGTAAAGGAAACGGACTGGCGAGAACAGGTCACAGGATTACTTTATGCTTTGCGTCAGGTGCTGCTTGTCCATCCCTCAGGAAGTAACTTATTGTCCAGGCGATCTCTGCCTTTGACAAACAGGCTCAATATATTCGAGACTTCTCTTGGCATCCTGCGTGACGCTGGCTTCGAGTCTCAGGAAGCGTTTTTAATTTTTGAACACCTGTTGAATCAAGTCGTATCGTTGGTTGCAACGGGAGATGGTTACGTAAAAGGGGCAGAAGAAGAGCGCCAAAAGTGGGGGGCTAAATTGCTGAAGTTCTATGGCAGCCTTCCGAAGCAAGAATATCCTCGGCTCGTAGAGGCAGCCCCGAATATTGCTGCTTGCGTCGATACGAATGACCACTTTAAATTTGGTATCGAGCTCCTAATGGCAGGAGTAGAGGCGATGGCGTCCTCCAAACGATCAGACAAACTGTAACCCTTCATAGTAAGGCAACACCTTCAATATACTTCCCTTTAGTCAAATGAAAAAATGAGCAGATCCGCGGCGGACTGCTCATTTTGTCTGGTTGAACTAAAGTTCCCCGATAGTGAAAGTGAAGGTTGAGCCGTCTTTTGAAGGTATGAATTTATAAGAATTTAAGGCTACCGGTTTTTTATTTTAAACGTGAGGCTTTCTTCTACCGCGAAAATAAAGGTAAATGCCCACTAGAAGCATCAATATGCTTAGAATGAATATGACTATGGGAAAGAGATAAGACAGAATATTCATGGACGTATGTCCGAATTATAGCCTATCATCGGTCCCCCACTGTACTTTACGACCATTATATTTAAATAATTTTTTCTCGATGATTTAATGAAAAACGTGCCTGCTCCACTTTTTTGTTCTCGTTAATGTAATAGATCTGCCATTCTTCCGATCCAGGATGTGTTCCCAGTTAGTGTAATAACATGACATATAAGCTATGGTACAGCTCACCGGTCATGTATCTAACAGTTTATGATTTTTGAGTATACAGTTAGTATGTAATCTCTTTCTGTTTCATCATCATTTAAGTTTGAATCTTCCGTTTCAGCAATCGTAAAACCATGAAACTGTGCTTCCTCTTTGTATTGAAGCAGTACGTTCTGTATGTTACTAACCTTGTTAAATGTACCTCCAAACGGCAACTCTAACCCCTCATAATAGGAAACAACTGATAACCTTATGGCAGGTATTTGAAAATCTCCCCAAACGTAAAAAACAAATGATTTTCCCCTAAAATACTTATTTAAATACACCGACCATGAGTTTTCAATATAGATAAGAACCTTTTCTAACTCATAAATTGAAACATTGTCTTTTTTGATTAATTTGTTTAGCTTCTGAATGGTGTAAAGATTATAATTAGCTTCCGCATTATACTGACCACTGTCATTAGAGAACAAGAGGTTTGGTTGTTCTGCTATCTCAACAATTTCGTTGTACGCTTTAATTCCTTTATTTTTTAGAAATTCAATCATTAAACTGTTATCACCACTTTCAATTTACCATTTTGTTTTTGAACTAATGTTCTCCGTAAGCTCAATCATTTAAGACCTTACAACTTTTTTATTGCCGATTCAATTGTATCGCCAAACTTTTCAATCTTGCCGCCGTAGGCGTAATAAACAACAAACGCATTTTTTTGCTTGTAACTTTCACGAGGAGTAGTTTCTTCTGCGAAGACAAAGTTCTTGGTTGCTTCCATCATAGCCGTCTCAGATTCAAAAATATAAACTTTAATTTCTTCAGGTTTGACTACATCTTCATTTGCATTTGCTATGGTGAAAAAAGAAGGCTTCACATTGTTAAGAGCGTAGGACTTACCATCACGTGATAAAGGAACCACCGAAGGACCTTCAGTTCGAATTGCTGTTATGACGTCATCCAACGTCAACTTGCTTCCTGCTTCCCCCCCATTTGTGCAACCAGATAAAACTAAAACAACAGCAAAGATGAAGAGTACTGCTCGAAATTTCATTTCGCATTCCCCTTATTTCGTAGATACTTCATTTGACGTTCTATTTATCACGATTGTTACGTTCAAGCTTTAGTAATTAATGGTTGGTCTTCTTCGTTGCGGTTAAGCAAACCTGCCCGTTACTTCAATGAAAACGGCAGTTGACCATCGAGCCAGCTGCCGTCGTGTTGTATTGAGCTATCGTTCCCCGTTTAGTGTAATGAAACATACCGAATGGCCTGAAGCGTTAATTTGGTGTCTTCTGAAGAAACCGACTTCTTCGGAAATGCCTTCTAACTGTTTTATTGGCTCTTATTTATACTTTCTATTGCAAAAATAGATGATTCTTTTATATCGCGAATATTACTTCTTGAGAGTTCTTCTAATAAAGCTAAATCATCGTAAATTCCAATATATGACAATGTAGAGACCGCATATATTATGTCATATTTATTCTTTTTAATATCTTCCTTGTTAGTTAATATATTATCCAAAATCACTTCCCTAGCTCTTGGGTTTCTAGATCTCTTAAGTGAATTGATTGCTGAACGCCGAATTAACCAATTTCGATGTTGTGTGTGCTGAAAAATGGGGTCTAAATCTGTAGATTCAGGTTTTTCTAAATCTGATATTCGATCTAATAAGGTACTGATAACAAACTTGTCCTTCTCTAAATTAAGTTGATTAATCAGAAACTGAAGTGCTTCTTGATCCATATGCTTTAATAACAACTTTGAAAGAATGAAATACGCTTCTCTCCTGGATATCTTATTCTCCGATGTAATCGAGCTGTTAATAAGTTCAATTAAGATCGGTATCATCTCTTTATCGTTTAATGCTTCGGCTTCTCTATGCGCTTTGAAGCTAATTGATTCATCTGAACTCTTTGCATTATTAATAGTTGACATTCGATTAATGAGATTTTTAATATATTTTTCTTTTCTATTTATTGAAGAAGTATTAAGAAAATTTTCAAGAGTCCTTATCATTTAACCCCTTCTTTCGGTTTTCGGTTCTCTCCTTGACGTCTTGCTCGCGATTTCTCGCGAACTTCGCCAAATCGCCATGTCTAAGGCATTCGGTGAAATGATTCAACTATCCTGCCCTTTCGTATTCCTGTATAACGAATAATTTGGAGTTTGAACAAAAACGAGCTCCTCTGTATATCAACTCATTGAAACATTACCGTTAATCACTTGGTTATCGGCATAGATAGGGTACAAGAAGTCCATGTAGCTCTCGCGGTCAGCTTTCGAGGAATTGCTTTGCTTTGGGAACGAGTTCGGTAACCATCGTGAAGGGTTTAATTTGTTCGCACATCGGATTCAGATCTATACAAATCCTAAAAACTTAACAGCGTCATCGTTGGTATGGAGCCCACAGACACGTAGTCGGAATCAGCTTCGCAGCATTACTTCACTTTTGATCGATTTGCTCTTATGGATTCCGGTTTGAGAACGCCGCCCTATTAGAAACTTCTGGCAACCTCCTTAGCATGTGCAATTGCTTTTTCTTTAATTGCTGGAGCTTGCTTCTGTGATGTTAATGCCGTTCCTTCAATAAAAATTGCCTCAATAGATTGAATCCCATAGAACTGTAAAACCTTATTTAGATAGCTGTATCCCATTTCAAGTGGAGCTAAAGGACCTTCCGAATAAACAGAACCACTGGCTTGAATGTGTAAGACTTTCTTACCGGTCAACAAACCTTCAGGACCGTTTTCGGTATACCTAAAAGTCTTACCCGGAATTGAAGTCGCATCAGTGTATGCTTTCAAAACCGGTGGGATCGAGAAATTCCACATCGGGGAAACATATACATACTTATCGGCAGCAACGAATTGATCAACAACCGCTTCAAGACAAGCTACTTTTGACTTCTCATCATCAGTCAGTTGATCGAAAGATGAACCCGACCGAAGTTTTTCCCAACCTCTTAAAACATCAGCATCAAATTGCGGAATATTCTCTTTGTAGAGATCCAAATGAATAACTTTATCTCCCGGGTTTGCCTTGCGGTACGCCTCGATAAACTCTTTGCCTACCGCGAGGCTATACGATGATTGAGGATCGAGAGGGTGTGCGGTGATGTACAATACGGTTGCCATGAACCAAAACTTCCCTTCTGTAATCAGTTATACTTTCAAGGATAATCATATTATATATACTTACATATTTTAAGTACGCACAATAATGTGGTATAGTATTAAAAAAGGTACTGTAAACGGAGGCCTATGTATGCAAAAGAACCCTGTCCAATGTCAATTCGTTGTAGCGTTGGATTCGATCGTCGGCAAATGGAAGCCGATTATCCTTTATCATTTGCTTCAAGGTAAACCTTTGCGGTTCAATGAGCTAAGAAGATTGCTGCCCGATATCACTCAAAGGATGCTTACGCTCCATCTGCGCGAATTGGAAGAGGAAGAGATTGTTACTCGAGTCATTTATCCGCAAATCCCGCCGAAAGTAGAATACTCCATCACGGAATACGGTATGAGCCTGTCTCCCATTTTGGAAACCTTGCATCAATGGGGAGTGGCCCATGTTGAGCGAAAGCAGCTCAAAAAGGGGAAAAATGAACAAAATGAAACGGACTAGCGTTCGATATTACGCTAGTCCGTTTCCTTTTTCTCCGAGTCACAATATAACAAAAGTGATTACGAGGCATGTCCCGCAACGCGGCCTGTCCTCATATCCTTATTTCATTTTCACGAAATCTATTTTGTGCAAATCCTCATTTTACTCGTTATTGTTCCTCAATCAGGATATTCTTTACTCCGCATGCCCATATAATTCTTGGTCCTTTAGATTAGGTGTAGGAGCCAGAATATTATCTAAAGATGATTCAATCGGAAGACCATTCTCTGCTTTGAACACCCAGTCATGATTAGCTAGTGCGGCTTTTCCTAGTGAAATCAAATCTGAGCCTGCCTCCAGCGCCCTTTCGGCGTCCTCTGGCTGATCCAGTTGCCCATTAGCAATAACTGTCGTATTTCCATATTTTTTCGCTAATTCAGCTAGTGTTGAACCGCTATCCCCGAAGGCAGGTAAAAGGGCATTATATTCCGTGATGTGGATATAATCGGGCTTTTCTGCACCAATGGCTTCGAAAATGATTCGGGCGTCTTCTTCACCGTTCGCCCACTTGTGCACGAAGTAATTGGCTTTAGCCTGCGATATTCGAACGCCGACAACAAGGCGTTGACCAACTTTCTCCTTGACGGCTCTAATAATTTCGGTTACAAAACGTACACGGTTCTCCGTTGATCCGCCATATTCATCTTGACGCAGATTTGTGAAATCCGTCAAAAATTCGTCCAATAAATAACCGCTTGCCGCGTGAACCTCTACCCCGTCGAAGCCTGCTTGTTCGGCTCTTAAAGCTGCTTCCGCAAAACCGGCAATGATAGCTTTGATTTCTTCCAGTCTAAGTTCTTTCGGCGTTAAATACTCGCCTTCACCTCCGAATGCTGGTGATTGCTCACCTAATGGCTTAACAGCCGAAGGAGCCACTGTCCCTTTTTTATAAATATTACCCATAGAAAGAGCACCAGCATGGGCAATTTGCAATATTATTTTACCACCCTTAGCATGAACAGCTTCAGTTACTTGTTTCCATGCTCTGACATGTTCAGCATTTGCGATTCCTGGTTCCCCAATATACGCTTGACTGTATTCTTCATCTGGGTATGTTCCTTCGGTAATTACAAGACCAAATCCACCCGCAGCAAAGCTTTCATAATATCTCGCCATTCTATCGGTTGCATTACCATTCTTTTCGGCAGAAATGCGAGTCATCGGGGCAAGTACTACTCGGTTTTTCAAGGTGAGATTTCCTAGATTATATGTGGAAAGAAGTTTTTTAGGTGCTGTCATGAAAAGTATCTCCTTTAATGTAAAAAAGTTATTTTCTCCAAAAAATCACTAAGTCTCTAAGGTTTGAAAAATTCTTCCGGCCAGCTATTGCTTTAGTTGGACTAGCTGACTGGACATGTTTTATTCCTCCTTTAGGCTAGTTAGATGTACCGCATTTCCGTGAGCGCATATCGTATTGGCCTAACGGATGAACGATAATCAGGTATGACTCCTTTCCCCAACTCTCCGAAAGGATGAATTAATCATAATCCTAGATGAATAATTCCTCAGTAATATAGATTACCTAAACATGAAGCAATAAGAGGGAAATTTCCCCATCATACAAATCAAGATAATTCTTTCATGACTTTTTCGATATGAATCATAACCATCCTTCGGCTGGTAACGATAATACCTTCGTTCGATAGTTCTTGTAAGGTGAGTGACACCGCTTCTCGTGTTGCACCGATCATATTCGCCAATTCTTGATGAGTAAGCGGGATATCGATTTTCAGATATCCATTTTCTTCAATGCTGAATTTTTTGGATAGCCGGTTTAAAAAGTACAACACTTTTCCTCGAAGATCTCTAAAAACAAGTTTTTCCGCTAATTCAGCCTGCTCTCGTAATCTCTTACTCATTTCCGATAAAAATCGTAATGCAAGTTCGGAATACTTGCTCAAAAGCGGCTCGAATTGTTCAGCCGGGATCGAATAAATCATTGTTTCCTCCATCGTCTCTACGTAAGTTCCGCCTATGCCGAGAGAAAACGATTCAACTTCACCGAACATTCCGCCGTCGCTAAGGATGCAAACCGTATATTGTTTACCGTCCGAATCGGTTTTATAGGATCGAAGCTTGCCGGCGATTACGAAGCTCAATCCAGTCTTCTCGGTTCCAGGCGTTTGAATAATGGTTTTTTTAGGATACGCATTCAGATTGGATCCATTAGCCAGCTGTTCGATCTCATGGATAATGTGCGATGGAAGCGATTCGAATAGCTTGATCTGAGATAATATTGATAATTTCTTATTGTTCTGTTCCATAATCTTCGTTTACTTCCCTGCAGAGGAAACAGCGAGCTTATTCAGATAATCTCTGATTTGAGTCGGCGTTTTCGCGAATTTACTATGCAAATGGTCCAATTTTTGACCGTTCCTGAATACGAGCAAGCTTGGAATTCCTCGTACGTCGTATTTTTCCGCGAGCGTATCGAATTGTTCCGAATCAACGGCAAAGAACGATTTATCCTTATGCTCGCTCACGATATCTCCGATAAATCGGTCTAAATTTTTGCAATCCGGACACCAGGTTGCGTCGAATTTCATAATGGTATATTTATCTTGCGCAATTTCATCTTGAAATTGCTGTTGATTGTCGATTCTGTTCATTGCGTATCCCTCCTTGGTATGTCGCCATCTTAGCTCAATAAGCTGCACTTGTTCTGTAATGTAAATTACAGAAGGCCACCGTCATAGGTTTAAACGGTAAAATACCAAGTTCCATACGTTTAAACATTCCCCAGTTTCTCCATCGTTATCCCGCCGTTTCGGCGCGTCAATGCCCTCATCATGCGATCCACTTCGTTTGTTTTAGCAAATCAGCATTTCTATTTCTAATGGTGCATCAACATCGGTTTCTTGCGCTGCTACGAATATGTTAACTCCAGTATTTCCGCTACTTTAACGGGTGAAATGGAAATCGATTTCCGTCCGGTCTGAATAACATTGTTCTTCGCAAGCGTTCTTAAGATTACGGAGACCGCCTCGCGCGTGGCACCTGCCATATTCGCAACATCCTGATGCGTTAACGGCAAGTCAATTCTTATATTCCCCTCATCCTCGACACCGAATCGTTCGGAAAGATTGAGCAATAGATAGAGTATGCGGTCACGGACATCGCCAAGTGCTAACTTTTCGAGCATCTCATCCTTGAACTTAAGCACCTTGCTCAATTCGGTCAACATTTTCATGGCAAGCAACGGACGTTCGGCTAGGAAGTTTTCAAATTCTTGTTTAGGCACCGAACATATTAACGTTTCCTCCATTGTTTCGATGTAAAAACCTTTCGTTCCAAAAGAAAAGGTATCGATTTCACCAAAGACATTGCCTTTTCCCAAAATCACTATCGTGAATTGTTTTCCTTCCGAAGTCATTTTATATAAGCGGACCTTCCCTTCTTTTATAAAGAACAGTCCGTCTCGGGCAGTATCCGGCTTCTGTATGATACTACCTTTAGGCAGAGCATTAAAATGCTTCATCGGTGTTATTTGGTCCAGTTCATTTAAATCATCAGGAGTCAGCACATCAAAAATGCTCATTTTCGATAAATAGTATCGTTTATCTGACAATTTCTAGTACCCCTCCTGCTCTTCTTTTAGATCAATTCGAATGGCAGCCATTATTCTCATCCATGTAGCCATTGTTGCCATTCAACTTAAGACTATTCATAACATAGGGACGAACAATATTTAGAAGCAAATCGGTCTGATCATTTTCCCCAACCGTTAACCAATGAAATGTTGCGCCATAAATTGCTGAGCCTGTCATGGCCGAAAGGATCTCTGTACGGTAACGATCCGTTCTATGGAAGTTATCCTCTTTCAATAAAATACTTACTATTGTCTGCTGCAGCATTTTCTTTATTTTATCATCTACAATCGTTGCCATCGATTTGGAATCCATTCTGCATTTCCGATAAAAATCCATGATGTAGCGGTAAGTGAGCAAGATCAGTTGATCACATACTTCATCTGTAAATTCAAGTGCATCCATCACTTCTTTTGGCGTCATTTCCCGAAAAGCCTGTTCTGTGATCTCTTCCAGCAAAGCATACTTATCTTCATAATGGGCATAGAAGGTAGCTCGGTTAATGGTAGCTCTCTGGGCGATATCGTTTATCGTTATTGGCTGTCAGCCAAAAAGCGGAAATTATGTTATTGGATGAGTTGTTTCAAAAAAAATTCAAACAGAATGACAGCTGATATAACCATTGTTAGAAGTATGACATCTCATTTATGTACCAATACCAACAAAAATCTAACAGGATGCTCTCTATATGAAATAAAGAGCATCCTTTCTTTACCCTTCTGTCCGGTGCATACAATTATCACCCTTTATGCGATCTGCATAATAACAAGATGCGCGGAATCCGACCTGGTCCCTCCAGCTAATGGAGTGATAGTAAGTGCCGTGGAATTACCTGCAGGATTTCGAACTGTGAGTACTGAATTAATGACTGTTGTTTGCACTAGCGCCATTCCTACTATTTGAGTTGTTCCTGTTGCACGTCCGACCACCGTATAAGCTAGGTCAGCACCATTTAGTGTTAAAAGCAATTGGCCCGCTTCATTTACATTTACCTGAAACAAAACCTGATAGGTGCCAATTGCAGCCAAGTTAAATGAGCTCGCATTTATACGGGTTATCGCAGTCCCACTAACTGGGCCATCTTGCGGAAAACTCACATCTGTATTGGGAGCAACAGTTGCTGCATTGTCAGGAGGCATCAAGGCAAAGAAATCTGCAAAGCCTAACACTCCACCAGCCGGCCCTACAGGTCCTGCTGGACCCGCCGGTCCCGTTGCTCCTGTTAGACCCGTCAATCCGGCTGCGCCAATTGCTCCTGCAAGCCCCGCTAATCCTTGGGGTCCAAGTGCTCCTGCAAGTCCTTCAGGTCCAAGTGAACCGATCGCTCCTGCAAGGCCTGCTGCTCCTTGGGGTCCAAGTGCTCCTGCAAGTCCTTCAGGTCCAAGTGAACCGATCGCTCCTACAAGGCCCGCTACTCCTTGGGGTCCAAGTGCTCCTGCGATTCCTTGGGGCCCAAGTGCGCCAATCGCTCCTGCTAGGCCCGCTGCTCCTTGGGGTCCAAGCGCTCCTGCTAATCCTTCAGGTCCAAGTGCACCGATTGCTCCCACAAGTCCTGTTAATCCTTGAGGTCCAAGTGCTCCTGCAAGTCCTTGAGGCCCAGCATCTACAATTGCGTCAGCAAGTCCTCTTAATAATTGCTGTCCGTTCAGCGGGGGACACTTTATGCAAACATGCTTTTTATGCGGATGACGTTTCTTTTTCTTTCCTTTCGGATGGCATACAATAATGGGTTTCTTTTTGCACCGTTTTTTTGTATCGGAACAACTCAACCATGACACCTCCTATATAGATTGTACAGTGTACGTGAGTTGTTATTCTTCAGCATGGACCAATAACTACTATTAGCTAGACTGGAAACTATTTATAGAAAAATGGGTTAATGATATGGAGGTGCATGTAACTACTATTTTCCCGTTAGAATTCCTGTAAAACGAATAACTTGGAGGCGCAATATGGATTCTCATGTCCATAAAAACGACAAGTAAATACATATAAATGAAAAAGAACCTTGATTTATCAAGGTTCTAAACCGGGATTAAACGACCGTGTCATCCTACAGTCCGGCAAGCGCCTTGCGCTTAAGCGGCTTCATGTAGTAATACAAGACCTAGATCCGCACCAGAGTTAACGGCACTATCGATCGCAAACGGCAAGACGATCGTTTGGGTTCCATCGGCTGAAGTCACTTGAAGACAATGACCGGTTGTAATAGCTTCGGTTGAAGCAACGGCATGGCCACTACCATCTACAACGGAAATCGTCTGGACACCATTCAAGGATATTAACTCGTCTAACACATTGCCAGCCGTAGTTCCAGCCTTAATGACAATTGCGCGGCTTGAAATGGAATTAAGATGCGTGCTTGTATAGGCAATATCTACAGCTCTGTCAGTGGCAATGCTCGGGAATACGTAGGACTGTGACAGATTTGCCTGGACGGAACTATCGAACTTGGTACTGCCGTTCGCGTCAGGATACACCGTTGCCGTTTGCGTTTTATAATTTTTATTGAACGTTTTAATAGCAATATGGCTAAAATTATAGCTGGAGTTCCCTCTAACTTGTACGGCACTGCCGATTAACCCGCCTTGCAGAATATTTAGGTTACTTAGATGAACGTCAGTTCCATTGTCCACAACAATCGCAAATCGGTCATTTCTTAACGTGTCCTCATATTGGATTGAACTGTCTTGAATCGTGACATGGTCGACGTATTTCATAAGTATGCCATAGGCAGGGAATGAACTCGCATTTGAATAGGACGATGTTCGATAGTTGCCCCCGTTTTTAGCTTCGGCTATAACTTCCGTCGTGTTTGATAAAACGGGCTTGGAAGCAGGTTTGGCAGGATTATAGGATGCCGTAAGCTCCAGGTTTTTAATCGTTACATTACGAACGGGATACGTTTCCCCATCCACAATCGATCCTACGGAACCAACGTCAACCTGGCCTGCGGATCCGGTGCTTGGAAAACGTTTATAGCCTTGAATCACAATGGGAAAAGCTCCGTCTCCCCCTGCGTTCTTGGATAAAACAGCCCCGTCAACCGTTACGTTTGAAATCGAACCGGGTCTTCTTATTCCTTGAGGCAGCCTTGCGGTTTGGAGACTTCCGTCTTCGTCGAACCCGGCGCCTTCAAAGCGAGGTGAAACGCCAAACGCAATTCCGCCGGAAGTGTTTTCTAAATGCAGATCCGACAAGGTGACGTTACTTACGTTTGAACCGTCGTTAACCCAGATCGCAACGCCGGTTTTATTCGCATTTGTCGTTAACGTTAAATTTTTCGCGGTTATATTCTCCATATCTCCAACGGTTTCGGAGCCTAATTGGAACACGTTTCCGCCTGCGATGTCACCGGCAACAATTTTTTCGATATCGTTGTTGGAAACATGCCTAATAAATCCTAAAGAAAAGTCGCTTCCTAATTTGGCTACGTCGTTACTGGATTTCAATGTTGTAATGTTATAAGCGGACGCGTTGTTATTTTCCATAAAGTTAAAGGTGTCTCTTTGACGACCGGATGCAGAGTCAGGCAATAAGATATTCTGAACCCGAATGTTATCGCAGCCGGTTGTCAGTACAGAAAACCAGCCGCCTTGCTCGATAGTGAAAACATGATCCTCATCCGTTCCGCCGATCACGATATTTTTCGATAGTTTGAGCGAAATGGTTTTTGTTCCGTTGCCAGGAACATAAGGTTCACTATAGCCCGTGTATAAATTCATATTTCCGTATATTTTGGCTGAATTGCCGATGATTTTGATATTCTCTACGCGAACCCCCCACAAAAGAGCGTCCTCCCAATAGCCATGTCCGTCATCCTGCCCCAATGCAAAAGGATAATTTAAAGTGGCTTCTCTTGCGTCGATATGGTCTAAAGCGATAAGTTGAGCGTTTTTGTCCAAATATAAATGTACGTTGCTTCTTAAATGGATGCTGTTAGAGGCGAAATTGGAGTCTCCTTTGAAGTAAACCGTTCCGCCGCCATTTTTGCTTGCTGCAATAATGGCTGCATTAATAGCAGCAGCGTTGTCCGATCCGGTATATTTTATAATGCCGCCCTCGCTGTCCGATACTTTTGCGTCAGCAACCGCGCCATAATCCGTTACGTCATAATTGCCTGAATAATAGCTTACCATGTTGGAGCTTCCATCGGCTGTTACCAGCTTAAAGTAATAATTTGTTTCCGGTATTAGGTTCGTAAGTACCGCTTGTTGAGATTTGAATACGGCTCCTGTTCTCACCCAAGTTAAACCTTTGTCTAAACTTGCATACACATCCGCTTGTTTAGTCAAAGAGTCCGCTTCCAGCACAGCAGTTGTAGGAGTGCTATAGGACACATCAGCAGCTTTTCTGACTATATTTGTTACATTAGAAGTTACATTGAAATTTGCCTTCCCTGTTTCCGTATAATCCGCTTCGCGAGGTGTCCCTGAATAAGCCTTGCCGCTAAAGGTTGCGCTGAAGGTTCCGCCATGACTTGGCATTTTCTTGTTCTTCAAAACAAGCGTAACGTCAACGCCATTGTAGGCGCTAAAATCCGTATTTTTTATAGAAACCGTCTTTCCCCCGTCCGTTATTTCCACTTTGGTTCGCAAATCTTCATTTGAATCAATATCTCTAGCCCAGTCTCTTCCCGAATGGTTATAGTCTTTTGCGGCCGCGATAGCCGCATCATTTAATTGCACGAAGCCTCGGCCAATTAAATCGAACGTATCCGTTGAGGAGGCTCTTATTCCGTCCGGCAAATGAAAGGTTAACGTCCCGTATAAATATTTTCTTTCCGGGGTGGTTCTATTGATTGAGTATTCTAATATTACATCTTGAGTTTGACCTATTGTATATTGCTGCAGGTTGGCCTTCAAAGTGGATAGTTCGATTGTAAACTGCCTCGATGTTCCATCTTCAGCAACTACAGTTAGTCTATCCGTATTTACGATCTCATCAGATAGCTTCTTTTCGTTTCCCGAACGATCTGTCACCGAATACTGCTGAATCGAATGGTCGGTTGAGTCAATTTCAGCAAGCAATTGTTCCACGTCATATTGAGGTATCATGTAAATCGTGCTTCTGGCGTTGTCGATGCTTGATAGGTGAATAGCGTTATTCAGCATTCGGAGATCCGTGTTGGAGGAATTGGCCGGTTTAAAGTCAGCTTTTTTCAATGTAATTTTAGAATGATTAATTTCCAGCCTGTACGACTTAGCTTTATTAACGGCTGGTAAATTAGTTAGCGCGTAGGCTATTCCATCCGTGCCCTTTAGTACATTCATTTTAGCTTTAGACAAATCCAGTTTATTCGTTCCATCACTTATAGAAATATAAGAAGGAACACTGCCGCTTGTCATGTTCAATACGTCTATCGTTGAAGATGTCTTAAACGAAAAGGTATCCGACGTTCTTGCGTTAGACGAAAAGCCAAGTGGAGTTATTTTCTTGGACTGTCCGTGATTATCCTGTTCCGCTTGTTTCGAGCTGTCGTTAAGCTGCGGATTAGAGGCAGCCCAGGCACCGTAAGCCAGACTAAACATCATAGTTAGCGCAATAATAGTGGTTATAAGCAACCTATTTTTCAACTTCACTCTCTCCTCTTTCTATTTAATCGACTCCGTACTAGCATAAATCAGTTTTGTTTCATGATTGTTAACTAGTAAATAATTGAGTACAAAGTTGTATTTCGTGATTGAATAGCGACATTAGCCCATAACATAAAAAATCTGCGATTTACGCGGTCTTGCTGATCGAATTGTCATCGGATAATGATTCAACACTTCAATAAAAATGACAGCCGATCTTGTGATCGGCTGTCATGTTGTTTAGTTCAAAGGTATTAGTTTATGCAGAAGCTCGCGAGCCGTTTAGAGAATCACACCTGCACTTGCTCGCGCTTTCGGAACTGCTCCGGCGGCATGCCGGCATACTGCTTGAACAGTCTGCTGAAATGAGCCAGATGCTTGAAGCCCAGTCGGAAGCATACCTCCGTAACGGACAGCTCCGGCTGCATGAGGAACAGGATTTTTGCCTCATTGATCCTTCTTGTATAAATATAATGAAAGATCGTAACGCCTGTTACTTCTTTAAACAGCTTGGAAAGATAAGATTTGCTTAAGTGAAGCCTTTCTTCCAGCCGCTCCATGTTCAGATCCTCGGTATAATTTTCCTCCAGCACCGAAATAATGCGCTGCACCGTCGCTTCCTTCTCGGAGCTGTATTCCTGCCTGTTGCGGTTCAGAAGCGGCTGCTCGCAATGATCAAGGATCATATAGAGCAGATCCACAAACGCCAGCCGGAAGCGGTTGTCGCCAACCGCATCGCCGCGTTTCTGGTATTCGTCCATTCTGGCCAGAATCCGCTCCACCTCCGCTTTATCCTCTCCCCGAAGACGCAGCCGGTAATTGTTCAGCTGCTGAAACGGCTGAAGAATATTGCGGGCATGCGGCAATTCGAGATAGGGCTGCAGCGAGGTCGGCTCGAAATGGATGATCGAACGGATATATTCTTTCGACGGATCCGCCTTGGCGCAATGCAGCGTCATGCCGTACATAAGGATCAAATCGCCCGGTGCAAGCTCGTAAATCTGGTCGCCGATCAGATAATTGCATTTGCCTCCATGGAAGTAATAAACCTCGTAATGCATATGGGAGTGAAAAAACGGCTCGATCGGCTGGTCTGACCAGTAATGCAAATCCAGCATATTAACCCTCGGCTTGCAGCAGCTCGCGCATGTACAATACAAAATGCTTCAGCATTTGCTGAGTCTCGGGGAATTGTCCGCTGAAATCCTCCACGCCGAGATAACCGTCGTAACCTACCGCTTTCAGATCGGCAATAACCTGTTTCCAAGGCACGACGCCTTCCTTGACGCCGCTCCATTCCGATTTCCACTTCACGCTTCCGTCTTCGGCCATGCCGTCGGTTGCGAAGGCAGCGTTCTTCACATGGACATGGGCGAGGTAAGGACCAAGAATCTCCATTCCCATTCGGTAATTTTCAAAGCCTTCATGCACCATATTGCCCGGATCGTACAGGACGCCTATAAAGGAAGGATCAAGGCCTTCGACAAGGCGGTAAGCGGCCGATGCGCTTGGAGCGATTGTCTGATGGTGAGTCTCCACCAGCCCTTTAATGCCGTATTGGCGGCATAAGCCTTCCGCATCCTTCAAATATCGGCGCGCCAAGGTGAACAGCTCGCCGAACGGGCGGGAACGGTCATAGCCCGGAACGCCAAGGCGAATAAATTGCGCGCCTACTCGTTTGGCTTTACGGAGTACATCCTCCGTTGCTTCCAAATCGCCTGCCGTCAAATACGGCGTTACGCTGATCGAGCTTAGGCCTTGCGCTGCCGCGATTTCGCGGAACCGGTCCGCCATTTCTTCCCCGCCGGAAGGAAGCAGCGTACAGAGGTTGTTCCCCCAGAAGGACGGCTTTTGCTCGGACGCATTCTCGGGAGCTTCCTTGTAACGCCATTCAATGCCGTCGATGCCGGCCTCGCTTGCCACGCGCACCAATTCCTCGGGGGAAAGCTCGGGCGTTGCTACTGTAAAGATGGACAGCTTCATGATCAGAATCCCTCTTTCGCTTTTTGTTGTTCTATTCGACTTTGACAGCTTGTCTCTGCGCTTCGAGGCACAGCTCAGCAGCCTTAAAGGTATGCTCCTGCGGCATCGCGAGATCCGTGCCGTTTAAGATATCAAGGATAAGTGCGCCAAAGTAAGGGAAGCCTACTTGATCCTTCACTTCGATTTTATGCTCGCCTTCGCCGTTCACGAGGAACAGGTGATCGCCCGTATTGCTTCTGGCGATATCCACGTATTTGCGAAGCTCGATGTAACCGTCAGTGCCAAGAATCATCGTCCGGCCGTCTCCCCATGTGGACAGGCCGTCAGGCGTGAACCAGTCTACGCGGAAGTAGTTGGTCGCCCCGTTATCTCCGATAAGAGTAGCGTCCCCGTAATCCTCAAGCTCCGGATACTGCTTGTTATTATAGTTAGCCACCTTGCTGCTTTGCACTTTAGCATCCTTGGCGCCAGAGTAATAAAGGAACTGTTCGATCTGATGGCTGCCGATATCGCACAGGATGCCGCCGTATTTCTCCTTTTGGAAGAACCATTCGGGACGCATACGCGCATTCAGGCGGTGCGGCCCCAAGCCGATTACCTGCAGAACGCGGCCAATCGCGCCGTCTTTAATAAGCTGCCCCGCAAATTCCGCGCTTTCCACGTGAAGGCGCTCGCTGTAATAAACCGAGTATTTTTTGCCCGTCTCGGAAGCGGTTCTCTTGGCATCGGCCAACTGATCCAGCGTTGTAAACGGAGCTTTGTCCGTAAAATAATGCTTGCCATGCTTCATCGCTTTTACGCCAAGCGGCCCGCGCTCGTTCGTTACGGCTGCTGCGGCAACCAGCCGCACTTCGGGATCCTGAAAGATTTGTTCCTGCGAAAGAGCGACTTTCACTTCCGGGTACGCGCGGCAAAATACTTCCACCTTGGCAGGATCCGGATCGTACACCCATTTCAAGGTGCCGCCCGCTTCGCGGAGGCCGTTACACATGCCGTATATATGACCGTGATCAAGCGACATCGCGGCAAAAATAAATTCGCCTTGCTGTACGACAGGACGCGGCTTTCCTTGAGGCGCGTAATTCATTCCGTTTGCTTTCGACATTGTCAGGCCTCCTGATTAGTGCGTGCCGGATACGTCCAGCGTGCGGTATTCGTTGGCGTTTTTCTTCGAATCGGACTTGGCGATTTGCTCCTGAAGCTTCTCATAGAACAGATCTTCGTCAATCGGCAGATCTACCCAGTTATCCGTCCAGGTAGACAGCAGCATCGCGTTCGAGATCATGAGACCCTTGATGCCTTCTTCCCCCGGCGCTACGAGCGGCGTTCCTTTGTTAATCGCATCCGCCCAGTTTTGCGTAATTTCTTGGTGGCTGCCTCCGCTGCCCGTGATCGGAATCTCGAACTTCCAGCATTCCGGCTGGCCGAATCCGCCCGTATACGTCTCGTTAAATTCGGATTCCAACACGCGCAGGCGATGGAAGGTCAGCTTGTTGTCTTCGATCACGATTTTGCCGCGGTCGCCCGATATTTCAAAACGGTTCGTACCCGGCGATTCAAACGTCGAAGTTACGAACACGCCCGTAGCGCCGTTCTCGTATTCGACATAAGCCGTAACGTCGTTTTCGACTTCGATATCGCGGTGCTTGCCGAATTGGCAAAACGCGCGCACGCGTTTGGGCATAAGCCCCGTTGTCCACTGCCACAAATCCAGCTGATGCGGATCCTGGTTAATCAGAACGCCGCCGCCTTCGCCGGCCCAGGTTGCGCGCCAGCCGCCGGAATTATAGTAGCTTTGCGAACGGTACCAGTCCGTAATAATCCAGTTCGTGCGGCGAATCTCGCCCAGCTCGCCGGCAGCAATCAGCTCTCTCAGCTTTGCGTACAGCGGATTCGTGCGCTGGTTGTACATGATGCCGAATACTTTATCGCTTTTTGCGGCGGCATCGTTCATCTCGCGTACAGAGCGAGTATAGACGCCTGCCGGTTTTTCAATCAATACATGCAGTCCCGCGTTTAATGCCGCGATAGCCTGCTCCGGGTGATCGTAATGCGGCGTACAGATAATTACGCCGTCTACCGCGCCGGATTCGAACATTTCCTGCGGGCTCAAAAAGCCTTGGATGTGCTCGCCCCACTCTGCTTTCACCTCTGCCAGACGTTCCGGACGAACGTCGGATACTGCTGTCAGTTCAGCGCCTTTGACGCCGCCTTTAATCAAATAATGGGCATGCCCCGTCCCCATGTTTCCTAAACCGACGATACCGATACGTACCATGATTACACCCTCTCCATGCTTGATGAAATAAGGAATCTCTTTCTCCATTCTAGCACGCGGCATTGTGAAAGCGCTTGATTCTAATGAGCCAAAAACGACTCTCATTTAACTGTGGTTGTTCTAAAGGGGCGAACCGGGTGATGGCGAGGAGTGAGGCTGTGGCTTCTCTTGTGCTTTTGATCTAGGTTGAACTGTAACTTGGAATACAGTTTAACTGTGGTTGAACCTCATTTACCGTAGGGTCGCACTGCGAGAAAGCTTGGGCTTCGGCCGCTGTTGTTTTTGAATCTCCTGAATTTGACTGTAGTTGTCGAGATTCAAAAACAAAGGCGGTCGCTCACGCTCCTCAGCCTCAAGCTCTCTCTCCGCGCTCACACCCGGTTCTTGAAAAGGAATGATGTAAGCCGCCTGCTTCCATGGCGGCTTTTCTTTTTTAGGGTCGCACTGCGAGAAAGCTTGGGCTAGGAGCAAGCGATTGCGTTAACACTGCGCGAGAGCTTGCGCCGGGCTCCCAATTAAAAAATGGGTACGGCCTATCCACACGAATAACCTCTTATGGGAATATGATTGTTTAGATACGAACCTCCCAGGTTACGAGAGCTTACAAGGAGAAGTGGTTGAATGACGCAAAGCCGGGCGAAAGTTTCCAGACCTGTTCAGCTCTATTCCGGTCACGCCTACCGGTTTCTTGAAAAACTTGGCTGCAAGCCGGACGATCAATTGCATTTCTTATTAGTCTCTGACGCCAAAGGCAAAAACCGGGGCTATAGCTTTGCTACCGAGCTTCCCGCAATTACCTTGCGGAAGCCTTTTCGTTCCTTGGAAAAGCGGGTTCCCCAAATCAAGCTTTTTTCAAGAAGGAACAAGCTCGTTAACGTATTGTGGCTTAATAAGAAGGGGTATGCCGTTTTCGTGGAAATTAACGGCCGGGAATCGGCGAAGGACAGCCCGTTCAAAGCGATCAGAGCACAGTTCATCGATGTCGACCTCAACAAAATTACCGCGCGCTGCAAAACGAAAGAACAGATCCAGCAGAAGATAGAATCCATTCTCTCCGACCCTTCGGAACGGCTTCAATCCATTACGCTCACGCAAAACAAAAATGGCCAATACCAGCTCTTAGCCCAGCGGACAAGACAACGAGTAGCCGAATTGAAAAAACAATTCATGAACAAACACGCAGAGCGCGTTAAGGATACGATGATCGTCGAAACGAAAAACGGTTATCACATCTACTGGGTCATGCAAGGCGGAGACATAAGCAAATTCGTCCCTATTCAAAAAGCGTTAGCCCGAACCTTCGAGTCCGATCCGATGATCACCAACTTATCCAGGGTTATGCGCATACCCGGGTTCTACCATATGAAAAATCCCGAAAGTCCCTATATGGTCAAGGTCATCCAATGGGGCAGGGAAAAGCCGTTCACGCAAGAGGAGCTTATGAATCGGCTGGAATTAAAACCCGTAGTCACGGCGAAGCTGAGGCAAAAGCGCCGCAAGCTCCATGCCCGAAAAGTTTCGTAAGGCATAAAACGACAATAACCCCTGGCCTCCTCCGGCCAGGGGTTTACGCGCCTCCAATTAACGGCTATTCATCCTTCAATAATCCTCTGCGATAGATAATCGTCAGAATTCTAAAGAAATCGCGGGAGTTTCCGTCCGCGGGGGCTTCGATAAGCCCCAGCTCAACGGCCCGGTCTACCGCCGGTTTTGCCCAGGCGGGAACCTTCATGTTATGCTGCGCCTCCAGCTCGGCTACACGGCTTGCCAACGCTTCGAACTGCTTTCTTTCCGCTTCCGTCATCGGTACATCTTCCTCCCCCAAGTGAGCATTCAGCTGATTCCGGACCCCGTCTAGAAAGCTCTCCCAGCCGTTCTTCCGGGCCCTTATAAGATGCGGGCAGTTTTTCCCGCTCCAGTGGTTATGCTGAACAACCGCCGCGATCGGAAGCTTCAGCTTATACAGCAGATCCCCAATCAGTCTAGCGGCACGAGCCTCGGCCTCCGCGCGATTGCCGTCCTCGTTTTCGCAAATTTCAATCCCGATGGCGCTTAGGTTCCCCTCTCCCCGGCTCCCGTCACCCGCGTGCCAGCCATGCTCCGTTATCGGCAAATGCTGGACCACCCGCGTATCGTCAACGGTAAAATGCCAGGATACCGGCAAAGCCTCGGCGGCCTCACCTTTCAAATATTTGGCATGCATCAGGGCATTCGCGCCTTTTCCCGGATTCGCCGTATCGTGCACGGTAATAAAATAAGGGCCGTTAATCGGAGTGCCGGGACGATTGTTACGGCCGGCGGGAATCATATCGACTTGGATCGTCTCGAACATACGCCTCACTCCTTTGCAGCTGATCTTCTGGTTATAGTTATATTTATACTAAGAAGAGGCTTAAAGGGTTTGTGTGCTGACGAATAAAAAAAATCAGCCAGGCCAAGGGCCTGACCGCCTATATGTATGTACACCGTCATTGTTTGTCCGCTCTTCTTCTTAAAAAACCAAGCAAGCCGCTCTTTCGCTTCTCCTGCTTCTCCTCCAGGATCCTTTTTACGCCATGCAGCAGCAGCTTGGATCGAAGCTCGTCCTCGTGGCTGATTTTTCTCATTTCCGCAAAAAACTCTTTGTTCATCTCATCCGCTACCCTCTCCGCCACTAGCATCTAGATGCATCTTAAGTCCCAATTTATTGTAACGCCGCTACGGGGATCTGTCAAAATTTGTCGCATCTAGACGTAAAAATCCCACATATCCCCTTTTTTAAAAAGGAATACATGGGACTTTACACTTATACACTCTTTACGCTTTTCAAAACCTAAATTAGAAGCTTGCTGCCACTTTCTCCGCTTTTGCAACGCCTTCGGAAATGATTGCTTCCGCTTTGTCGCTGAATTGGTTGTGGCCTTCAACGATAACCGTCTCGAAGTTCGTTACGCCGAAGAAGCCCATGATGTTCTTCACATAGTTCAGGGACATTTCCGCTGCCGCGAAAGGACCTTCGGAATATACGCCGCCGCGTGCGTTCAGCAGTGCCACTTTTTTGTCGCCTTGCAGGCCGACAGGACCTTCAGCCGTATATTTGAATGTTTTGCCCGCACGGTTCAGGTAGTCAATGTACGTGTGCAGAACGGCAGGAATCGTGAAGTTCCAGAGCGGGAAGCCGAATACGACTTTGTCTGCGGCGATAAATTGATTCAGGTATTTGTCCGCAATGCTTACGGCAGTTTGCTCTTCGGGGGTCAGCTCAAGGCCTTGAGCCGCTTTGAAGCCGCCGTTGATCAGGTTGGCGTTCAGGTAAGGAAGCTCCTCCTTGAACAGATCCAGCTCAATTACAGTGTCTTGCGGGTGAGTTGCTTTATAGCTAGCGAGGAAGGCTTCATACAGTTTTACGCTGACAGCGATATCCCCGCGGTCATTTGCTTTTACGAACAGTACAGTACTCATCTTATTAATTCCCTCCATAAAATAATGTGTGGTTAACTTTTTGTAACTGTCTTTATTTTATAGAGTTTTACTTTCGCCAGCATCGGCAAATAGGCGGAAAAATAAAGCGAGACTGGTCTTACGACTATAGGCTGAGACCCGCTTAAGCCATCTGCCCCTTATTCTGAAAGAGCGGTGCCGCAAACAGGGCGGCTTGCGTGCGGTCTGACAAATCCAGCTTGCTTAAAATGCTGCTGACATGCGTCTTTACCGTTTTTTCGGCTACAACCAGCGTTTGCGCAATATCTTTGTTGCTCAGCCCCTTCGTCAGCAGCTCCAGCACTTCAAGCTCTCTTGGCGTCAAAGCTTCCAGCGACTTATCCTTATTCAAACTCCGGAGAACCGACTCCGGTCTTTGCTCCGGTTCCCGTTCCGGACGGCTCAGCAGGGCGCGCGAAATATCCGGATGCAGCTGAATATTTCCCTTGTACGCGCTTCGGATGGCTTCGGCAAGCTGGTCCGGCTCCACATCCTTCAGCATATAACCGATCGCGCCGGTCTGCAGCGCGGGGACGATATGACTCTGGTCGGCAAAGCTGGTCAGCACCAGAACCTTGATATGCGGATGCTGCTCCTTGATTAAGGCGCTTGCCTCAATGCCGTCCATAATCGGCATATTCAAATCCATCAGGACGATATCCGGCTGAAGTTCGCCGGCCTTCTCGACCGCTTCCTTGCCGTTGTGGGCCTCGCCGACCAATTCGAAATCCGGCTGCAACGCAAGAAAAAACGATATTCCTTTCAAAACGATCTGATGATCGTCCGCGAGTAAAATTTTGATCTTCATATTAAGTAATCACCGCTGCTTCCCTTCTCTTCCATGCAATGCGCTTGTACCGATTCCAGCGGAATCGTTGCCCGGACAATGGTCGGTGTTCCCCGTCCGCTCGTAATCGTCAGCGAGCCGCCAAGCGTTTCCGCCCGCTCCCGCATGGAGCGCATCCCCATCGTCTGGCGTCCTTTTTTCCGGTCAACCTGAAAGCCGATCCCTTCGTCCCTAACCTCCAGCACTGCCGCCCCGTCCTGCTGTTTAATCAGCCGGATATAGGCCGTCTCCTTGCCGGAATGCTTCCTTACATTGTTCAGAGCCTCCTGGCCAATCCGCCAGAACGCTTCTTCAATCGCGCGCGGCAGCTCCTGCACCCCGTCCGTCCGGTCATAGACGGTCAGGTTCAAGCCTTGCCCGTATTGCTTGAGCGCCGGCAGCAGCCCATTCTCGAGGCCTGCCGGATGCAGCTGCCAGATCAACGTGCGCATTTCCTTCAGCGCCTCCTGCGACAGCTGCTGGATCTCGCTCAGCGACCGCTGCACGACGGGATCGCGCCCGGCAAGCACGTTTTCCGCCCCTTTCGCGAGGAAGGACAAGGAGAATACCTTTTGCACGACGGAATCATGAAGATCCCGCGCCATGCGGTTCCGCTCCTCCATCCGGGCAAGCTCGCTGCGGTGCTCGTAAATACGGAGGTTTTCCACGCATAACGTAAAATGATCCCCCAGCGAGTACATAAAGTCCTCGTTAAGATCGTCGAACTGCCGCTGATCCGGACTGCTGATGAACATGACGCCAATCGTCCGGTTGCGCACGCGAAGCGGAATAGCCGCTGCCGACCGGTAAGGCGGAATGCCGACGGAGTCCAATTCATTGCCTTCCATGCAGGACGACTCGATAACAATCCTGTTGTCCCTGAGCGAATCTTTAATCGGACCGGCAGCTTCAACCGCAAGCGTCTGCCACTCCTTGGTCAGTTGGCCGTTCGAATACAAAGCCCGGAGCGACAGCTGCTGTCCGTCATACATAAACAAGGAGACATTCGGCCAGCTGAAGGCGTCTCCTATATACTGAACGGCCTTGATCGGCAGCTGATTAACATCCTGGACGCCGTTAATCCGCTGGATCACATCGCCTAGCTTGGCGTACAGCACCGCGTTCCGCTCTTGCGTCTGGTACAGGCGAATCCGGTTAATCGCCGTCCCGATCTGCAGAGCAACAGCCTGCAGCAGCGCCAGCTCCTCCTCGCTGAAATGCTCTTTGCCCGCCTGCGCGATATTGAGGAGCCCAAACCGGTCCTTGCCGGCCTTCAGCGGTACCGTGGCATGATGGGTAATGCCGTCCGTACTGCCAAGCTGATGGCTTACCGCATACGTAATGCGTTTGCACTCAATAATATTAACGGCATGGGTAAGCTTGCGCTGGCGGTAGCGCTCCACGCACCAGCAGTCCTCCCCGCACATAAGCGCATAGTTTCCGGCGGTCAAGGCGGGAGGCAGGTTATGATGGGCCGCGCAAGTATTTCCCGGCACGTCGTCATCGATCAGGAAAATCCAACCCGTCGTAAAATCCGTTACTTCAAGCAGCTTCGCCAGCACATCGCTGAGCATCTGATCCATGTCATTGGTCGTGTTGAGCATCTCCGCGATTTCTTTCAGCGCGGCGAGCTCGCTGACCCGAACTTCCCTTGGCATCCGGCTTCCCTCCTTCTCTGCCCCCATTATACACTTACTGTTCCCCATGCCTCCAGCAGGGCATCCCGAAAGAGCAGGTCCAGCTGTTCGTCCGACAAGCCTTCCGCCGTGTCCAAGGCTCCGGCCGCCTGCTCAAAATAACCGATTCGCTCCTCCAGATAATCATTAAGCCGCCCGATACGCGGCTCCAGACGAAGCTCGTCTCCGGCTCGTTTTCGGATGAGGAGATGCGCAATAATGCTATGGAGCTCACGATCGGCGGGAATCAAATCCTCCACGAGCTCCTCGAATAACATCGGCGGCATCGCGTTATATTTCTCAATCCAGCCGCAAGCCAGCAGCGGACGGAGCACGTAAAAATATTTTTTCGCCCGGACCGTTTCGCCCTGCAGATAATCCCGGTAATTGCCCTTAGCCATATGAAGATAATGGTACATGCAGGACTTAGGCGAAAAGGTTGCTCCGGACAAGCTGCGGATACGTTCCGCCGTGGAATAGGGCTCCTTGTACCTGATTGGCGACCGCAGCCATTCGAGCAAAGGCGGGTTGGACTTGTTAAACAGCGCTAGCGCTTTGCGGAGATCCCAGCCGTTAATGTCCAGCATATCGCTGATCGGTCGCTCGATCACGTCCCGGCGCTCGCGAACGGACAGATACCATTCCACCGGCCGCACGTAAAGAAAGCGGACATCGTAATCGCTGTCTTTGGACGGGAAACCCCAAGCCCGTGAGCCGGACTCGCAGGCATAGAGGATGCGGATATTCTCTTCCGCTTCCATGCGCGCAAGCTCGGCTTCGATTTTTAACCGGTACTGCTCATCCATTATGCTCACCTCCCTATCCTGAACGTTTGCCGCCAAGCAGCTGGTTCAATTGCTCAACCAGATTGCCTCCGCCCGTGAGCGATACGCTGCCGACGTTATCGCAAATTTTCTCCAGAAACTCGAGCTCCTTCAAGCGATACAGCGTGGCGTTCTCATCCATCAGCTTCGCCGTATTCAGAAGGCTTCTCGTGGAAGCCGTCTCTTCCCGGCGCGTGATAAGGTTAGCTTGCGCTTTTTTCTCGGCCAGAAGCACGGTATTCATAATGTCTTTTACTTCACCCGGCAGAATGATATCCTTCACGCCCGCGTTCAGGAACGTTACTCCATACTCCCCGCTCCTTGCCGCCAGCCTCTCCAGCACGAAAGCCCCAATCTCTTGCTTCGTGCGCAGCAGCTCATCCAGCTTCATTGTCCCTACGTATTCCCGCAAAATCAATTGAAGCTGGATGTAGAGCTGCTCTTCATAGCCCTTAATCTGAAGCGCCTTCAATGGATTGTGCAGTACGTATTGGCTGACAAAGTTAAGGCGAAGCGTTACTTTATCCTCCGTCATCATTTCCTGCCCGATCAGGTCGAGCTGCTGCCGGCGAGTATCCATCGTCTGCACGATAACCGACACCGGCGTACGCCAGAACCGGTATTTACCCGGACCAAGCTCGCGCTGCAGCCTATTGTCGTAGAACAGGAAGCCCTTCTCATGGCCGGCTACTTCATACGTGTTGTACAGACCGTTCAGCTTCATCAGGTCAGCCGCGTTTAAGGAAGCAGGCAGCTCAAGGCTTTGCGTATTCATTCGATTGAACGTATGCTTGATGGCGGATTTCCAGTAAGCATGCTTGCCGGCTTTTAACACGCTGCTGCATCTGCCGTCCTCGTAATGAAGCACGTATTCGTCATCGGCAACGTCAATGACATGTAGCTCCTCAAGCAGCTTCTCGTCATGCAGGAACAAGACCAGCTCCTTGCCAGGCACCGCAAACGGCTTGGTGACATCCATGATCGTTACCGTCGTTTTCGAGAACAACGGAAAGCGGTGTTTGCCAGGGCCCAGCAGCCTTACATAGCTTCCGTCCTTAAACAGCAGCCCGCGTTGATCGTTTTGAATCGTAATTTTGTTTATATATGCAGTCATAGGTATATAACCTCCTTTGATTTTGGGCGTTGTTTGGCGAAAATGCTCCCGTACCCGCGGCGGAGACCGCTTAAGAACGGCATTTTACCTGCCGGCCGGCCAGCTCCTACGGCAGCGCGGCAGACTTTTCTTGCATCCGGTCTGTCCGCGGTGCCTTTGGCAGCGGCCTTTCGCGCAGGTTTCTTCCCGTCCGGTATCCGCGGACTGCAAAGCTGCGGCGCAAGGTGCAGCTGTATAAGCCTGCTGAGCATTTTCCCAAGGCAACTTGAATAATTGGATTGGACTCGATTTGCAGTCGAGTTAAATTCAACCATGATCGTCTCCGTGAGGACGATGGAGGATTCGAACCTCCTTAACTTGGCGTAAAGTACGTACCCAGTCCGACAGCATACCGCGTACAGAGACTGTACGGGCACTGCGGGAATCCTACCGAAATCCCTGCCCGGTTCAGCCCGGCCGTTGCTTTACATCCTCATTATCTTCGATGCTCGGTTTCCGGAACATGGTAAAAGTATGGCGAAACGGAAAAAATGAATTTCTTTTTCTGTTCAAATCGACGCAGCTCCCTCAGGTGCCGCCCTGTGATGTTACTTAGCTATCGTTGCACGAAATACAGGATTTTCGCCCATTTGAGAAATGATGGACGCAATATATTGCACAGAATGCAGGATGTTGCGGCTATAAGGGTCGATTTGAGGACATTTTTCTCCGATATCCTGCATTCCGTGCATGATATATTGGATTACTGGACTAGATCACGCTATTATGCTGCTTTTCGTGCAACGTTGGCGAGAGGCGGGACTTTAAGAGCAAGTATCTCGCTATACAACGAATGATTACCTATCCTCTTTTACCGTGCCAAGTTACAATAGAGCTAACTACCTCTTCGGCAATGAAAGGGGCTTATGAACCGTGGCTAAAGAAAGCTTCGATAAAGAAATCCAGTTTCTGAGGATGCTGGTGCTCACTAGCGGCGCTTATAACCGGCAGCAATTCGCCGACCGGCTTGGCATCTCCGTACATACCTTCGACAAGACCATCCGGCGCCTGAAGGATATCGCCGAAACCGTCCAGCAGCCGGCAGCCGAAGAACAAAATAAAGCGATAGCCGACATGCTGCGAACCAGCTATTACGAAACGGCCGATCCGCTGCTGCTCTTCCTGTTCCGCTCCAAATCTCTGAAGGAATCCGAGAGCTACCGTTTGTCTATCCTGATCTCCGCCCTTCAGGAGCAGTCGCTCACTCCGCTGGAGCTGCTCGATCTATGCTGCGAAGGCATGCCGGAGGAGCTCGCGCTGCCGGATGAGAAGACCATCCGCTCCGATCTCAAATACTTGGAGCTGGCTGGCGTCATCCGCCGGCTTCCGGGCGGAAGACCCTACAAGTATACGGCCCACAATGACTTCGTGAATGTGCTCTCAAACGAGGAGTTGTCGGATCTGTATGCTTTTGTTGACGTGATGGCTAACACGCAGGTGCCTTCCGTTCAGGGCTATCTGCTGCGCGACAGCTTGAAGAAAGCGATGAAGCGGCGGCAGCTGCCGGACGGGGCAGGCGATCTATTCTTATACAAATACCATTACCATTCGCGCATTCTGGACGAAGCGCATTTGTACACGATCATGAGGGCGATTGAGACAAGGCGGAAGCTGAGCTTCCATTACTTCACGCCCAAATCCAATCAGAGCTATCATTCCAAAAATACGAATCCCATGTTCCTCAAGCCCTCCGAAGGCCGGCTCACCGAGATGCTGCCGCTTAAGGTCGCTTACGACCATCAATACGGAAGATGGTATTTGCTTGGCTACAGCTCGGGCCGGTCCCAGGTCGCGATTTTTAGAATGGAAGGAATAACGCAGCTTGAGGAAAGCAGCCTTGTAACGGAGGACGAATATGCGGCAAAGCTGGCAGCGCTGGAGCGCAACACGAGTTTCAGCTGGCTTGTCGATTTGGGCCGACCTGCCTCGGTGAAGGTTAGATTTTTTAATCCGGAAGGGGCAAAAAGAAACTTTATCAAGGACCGGGTGCAGCTGCAGGGGCAATGGGGCGTTATTACGGAGGAGGACGAAGCTTCATTCCTGTTCGAAATTACGGTGAACGGCACGCAGGAGATCAAGCCTTGGCTGCGCAGCTTTGGATCAAGCTGCGAGGTGCTTGAGCCGCTTTCATTAAGACGGGAATTGATCAAAGAATGGAAGGAGCTGGCGGAATACTATGAACCTGTTCGAAAAAATATTCAATTTCCGGATGATGGCACAGCTTGACGAGCATGGCGCCCTGGCGGTTACGGCTCAGGAACGCCGCTGGCTTCTGATGATGCTGGAGCATCCGGAGGCGGCAGCTGCCCTGTCGCCGGATACGCTGGAGAAGCTCCGGCAATGTCTTGACGGTTCGGATGAACGCTATGATTCGCTGCGATCCATTATTGTCGAGAAAGCAGGCAGTGCCGCCCCTTCCCTCTACCACCCTCTGCTGAGAACGCTAAGGCAGATGATCGTGAAGAAATCGGGCATGCAGCTGAGCCATACCCGCAAAGACGGCTTTCTCCTTCCCAGCCAAGCCGGCGTACCGTATAAACTGGAGTATTCGATGGTAAAGCGCGAATGGTATTTGCTCTGGTATAACCGGAGAACGCGCTCCCTGATGACAACCAGGCTGCGGAGTATTCACAGCGTGGAAGAAATGCCGGTAAGCGAGGAATTTTTCAACCAGGCGGCTGCGACGCTTGCCCAGCAGCTGGATAAGCGAATGCAGCACGCCACGATTGAGATTATTCCGGATTATAACAAGGAGTTATCCCGGATTTTGTATGCCTTCTCCTGCTTTGACAAGCAGGTACAATATGATGAATTATCGGATACCTATACGATCAGACTGACTTTTCTTGGCGACGAAACGGAATACGTGCTGTCCAAGCTCCGTTTTCTTGGGCTGCGCGTCCGCGTAACCGATCATCCTTACATGAAATTCCGGATGCGCGAAGCGGCGCAGAAATCTTTAGCCCGTTACGGCTATTCTTCAATCCTCGAAACGGCTAAGCACGATAACGGCATTATGTCCGCCGAAGCCGAATGAATTGGAAAGTCCGATGCGCAGCGGAGCGGACTGGGCTGTTGCAGGAACATTAGTCAGAGCGCATTCCGGATCAAGCTGCTCCAGATTGATGGTTGGCGGCACGATTCCTTCGCGCAGGCTCTGAAGGAGGGTAATCGCCTCAACGCCGCCTGCCGCTCCCAGCATATGGCCCAACATCGACTTGTTCGCCGTAACGGCAATCTTGCTGGCGTTCTGGCCAAACACCCGGCTAATCGCCTGGCCTTCCGAACGGTCTCCAAGACCCGTGCTTGTGGCATGCGCGCTTATGATGTCCACTTCATCGGGACGGATACCAGCGTCCGCAAGGGCTGTCCTCATTGCCGTGTACGCTCCGGTTCCTTCCGGATGGGTGGCAACAATGTGATAAGCATCCGAGCTTGCCCCGTACCCCAACACCTCGCCGTAAATTTGAGCTTCCCGCTTCTTCGCATGAGTCAAAGACTCGAGCACGACGATACCCGCTCCCTCAGACATTACAAAGCCGTCACGGCTTTGGTCGAAAGGCCGGCTTGCCTTCGTTGGCTCCTCGTTACGCGAGGATAAAGCCTGCGCGTTGCCAAAGCTGGCAAGCGACAGTTCATTTACCGTTGCCTCTGCGCCGCCCGCGATAACCACATCGGCTACACCGAGGCGGATAAGCCTCATCGCTTCGCCAATGGCGGTATTTCCGATGGAGCAGGCCGTAACCGGCGCAAGCGTAGGACCGGTTAATTGGTACCTGATACTGATCGTGGCTGCCCCCATATTGGCGATCATCATGGGCACCAGCATCGGACTTACGCGCTCGGGACCGCGGGTGCGCAAAATTTCGTCCTGCTCCATCAGCGTGCTTAATCCGCCAATCCCCGAACCGACATAGACCCCGATACGATCGCGGTCCATCTCATCCAGCTTAAGCCCGGAATCTGTTATCGCCTGATCCGTGGCGGCAACGGCGAATTGCACGAACCGGTCCATTTTCCTTGCTTCCTTGCGGCCAAACAATGCTTCCGGATCAAAATTTTGAACGGTTCCCGCGATTTTCGTTTTCAGCCTTGACGCATCAAACGCATCTATGCGGGAAATACCCGACTCTCCCCGCTTCATCCGGGACCACAATTCGTCAACCGATTGTCCAAGCGGCGAAATCACGCCCATTCCCGTAACTACTACACGTTCCATTAAGATCAACTCCTCAAATGTATGTGTACACCTTAAAATTAGTACCTGATATTAAATCATGTTGCCACATGAAGTATCCTATTACAAGTTGTCGTTTATCCTAGTATAATGAGTAACAGGATCACCCCTAAGGAGGTACGGCTTAATATGAATAACAAAACGCGGCTCACCGCGCTTTCCAGCTTTCTAAAAACGCAACGGGCCAAGCTTACTCCCGAGGAGGTTGGTTTTCCTCCCGGCAGCCGGAGAAGGACGCCCGGCTTAAGACGCGAAGAGGTTGCGGCGCTTGCCGGCGTCAGCACCACCTGGTATACCTGGCTGGAGCAAGGCCGGGACATTCAAGCTTCGCCGAATGTACTGGATGCTATAGCATCCGCCTTGCGTTTAACCCATGACGAACGCAATTATTTGTACGGTCTGGCGATTGAACCCGGTGCTGGCCCGTCCTTGGCGGCCGAAATGCCCGCGTACTCATCGGATGCTGTTAGTCCTCCTCTGCGCAAGATCCTGCAAGAGCTCCGGCAATGTCCATCCATTATTTCGGACCGCCGCTGTCAGATTGTCGGCTGGAACGAAGCTGCCGCCCATGTCTTTGTAGACTTCGCCCAGATCCCCGAGCAGGAGCGGAATATGATTCGCCTCATATTCACGAGAAAAGAGCTTCGCCGCTTAGCCGTTAACTGGAAGCAGTTCGCAAGCGGGTTTTTGTCGATCTTCCGGGCTTATTACGGGCAATATGTAGAGGATAACTGGTATGATCGGTTTCTGAAGGAGATGACGGAGCTGCATCCGGACTTTCAGGAGCTGTGGGAGCATAGCGAGGTACGGACGGCGCCTGAGGTTGTACTGGAATTTCGGCATGCCAAAGCGGGGAAAATGCTCTTCCATTTGACGTCCTTGCAGCTGCAAGGCGGATCGGATCTTCGCTGCAGCATTTACACCCCCGCGCCGGACAGCGATACGGAGGAGAAATTAAGCAAGCTGATGCGCGGAAAGCCGTCTTAACCTGAACTTCAGGCCAAGACGGCTTTCTTGTTTTAACCGCGGCATATTAGGCTTCCGCAACCATCCGGTTCGTAAGCGCCCCAAGCTTCTCGATCTCGATCGTGACGACATCTCCGTCTTGGAGATACACCTGCTTCTCCGGCGGATAGCCCATCACGACGCCCTCCGGCGTGCCGGTTAGAATAATGTCTCCGGGCGACAGCGTCATGCATTGCGAGATATAGCTGACAATTTCCTTGCAGTTAAAAATCATATCGGACGTATTCGAGTCCTGACGGACCTCTCCGTTCACCGTGCAGCTGATCCGCAAAGCATTGGGATCTCCTACTTCGTCCTTCGATACGAGGTATGGACCAAGAGGGGCGAATTTATCGCAGGATTTGCCCGCCAGCCACTGGCTTGTCCGGGTCTGCAGATCCCGGGCGGACAGATCGTTTGACGCACTGTAGCCGAATACGTAATCGAGCGCCTCGTCCACCGATACATTTTTCGCCTCGCGTCCGATTACAACGGCCAGCTCTGCTTCATAATCAACCTTTTGCGTCGACTGGGGCAAAGGGACATCCTCGCCATGCGCGGCAAGCGCGTTGTTAAACTTGCTGAACAGAATAGGGTATTCGGGCAGCGGCATATTCGTCTCCTCCGCATGCTTCCTGTAATTAAGACCGATACAGATGATTTTCCCCGGCTCCGGCACGCATGGCCCAAGAACAACCTCCGACTCGTCCAGATACCGGACATGCCGCTCCTTCGCCTCTTCAACGAATTGCTGAAGCTCGCGAAGTTCAGCCTCTCCGCCTTGCAATAAGCCGTTTAAGGTTACATGACCGGCATCAATGATGCCTTTATCCGTCCGTACGCCCAAACGGTAAGCGGAAGCTGCTGCCTCTTCCTTGAAACTGACTAATTTCACGAATAAGCCCTCCCCGTTTCCAATGATCGGCTATAAATACCTCCTTCATTATAGTCCTGCTTGGCCCAAGGGACAAATTGGTCTTAGCCGTATCTCTTCAGCATCCGGAGAAACTTGCTGCCCGTAAGCGTTGGCGTTCCGGCATTAAGGCGGAATGCTTCATCGGATCCCGGCTTGTTAATGCCGGGGTGCGTGGTGAAAAATAAAGATACGCCGGCGTTTTTCTCAATCTGCTTGGCCGTCCGGTTAAACACGCCATACGGGAAAGCGATAATCTGGTACGTGTTGCCGAGCTCTTCCTTCAGCCGTTTTTCCTCCAGCCGTGCATCGGCTTCAATGCGGGCTTTATATTCCGCCTCCGTCTCCACGCGGCCCTTGCCGGGCAGATAGATCGGATTGCTCAGCTTTGGCCCCGTCTTACGGCCTTTTTTATCAAGCGGGGCATAATCATGCTGGTTATACGTATGGCTGTAGAAGCTGAAGCCTTCCGCCTTAAGCTTCCGCATCGTATCCCAGGTCATATGCTTGGTATGAACGTTCTGCTTGTCGCTGCTTGCTCCAATGATGAAGTGGGCGGCGGTAAACTTATATTTTTTCAAAATCGGAACCGCGTATTGGTCAAAGCTCTCGTAACCGTCGTCAAACGTAATCACAACGGCATTATCCGGCACCTTTCCTTTGCCGCGCATGAAGTCCGCGAATTGCTCTATGCTGATGACATGGTAGCCGTTATCCTTCAGGATCTTCATTTGCGTGCCGAATCGGCTCGGGGATATCGTTGCCCCGCTTTCCGTTGCATCAAGATGGTGGTACATGAGGACAATAACTTTATTCTTATAATGTGCGGCGCTGTTGGAAGCAGCGTCAAGCTGGTTGACGGGCACCGGCCAAGCGATT
This sequence comes from Paenibacillus sp. BK720, assembly GCF_011761545.1. Classification (NCBI taxonomy): domain Bacteria; kingdom Bacillati; phylum Bacillota; class Bacilli; order Caryophanales; family Paenibacillaceae; genus Paenibacillus; species Paenibacillus sp. BK720. The sequence continues at coordinate 610,825 of NZ_JAASRQ010000004.1, forward strand.
ACGATCGCGATAGCAAGCAGTGCGGCAATCCCTTTCCATTTCACTACGTATTCCTCCTTGAAACGCGATTCGGTTCTTTACTGCCTCAGTATATAAAGCCGTTATCTCCAAAGCGTTTCCGGATTGTAACGAACCTGCAAACATTCCAGGAGCAGGATCTATAACATAAAAAATCCCCCGCGCAGCCACGAAAGCCGTGCGGGGAATGCTGTAGAAGAGCTTATTTCAATCTTGCTATGCCAGTTGCCACTTGCTCGATTTGAGCTTTCGTCAGGCTTTTGTCCGCGGAGCTGATTGTGACATAACGGTCGTCAATCTGGAAGCCTAGCATAGCGGTACCGCTTGGCGTAAACCATTTCGCTTTTACGCCGTTTGGCAGCGTTGCGGCTGTGCTGTCGTAACCAACCGAGTAATCGCGCGGCGAAATTTGAACGCTCATGTGCTTGAACAAGAAGTTAACGGAATCTCCGCCCGCTACTTTTTGGAAGGCGTCGTTTTCCGTCATCAAGGTTGGAGCATACGCCGTTTCAAAGCCGTCGAACTTCGCGAACTCGTCTTTAATCGCGTTTGTTTGAGCTGTCGTATACGTCACTTTTGCCAGATCGGATTGCGCGGTGCCCACTTTCGCTACCGTCACGGCTACCTTTTCCAAACGTGCTTGCGTCAGATTGGCATTTGGCGAGCTCAAGGTAACATAACGATCATCCACTTTTAACGTCAGCATAAGAGTGTCGCCGGCTTTGTACCATTTCGCTTTCGCGCCGTTCGATAAAGTGACTGATGTACCGTCATAATCGTGGGAGTAATCGCGCGGCGACACGTTTACGGTCATGTTCTCGAAAAGGATGTTTACGCCGTCCGCTGAAGCTGCGGTTTTCTTCAGAACGTCGCCTTTAACCATCATTTGCGGAGCATACGCCTCTTCGAAGCCGTCAAAGCCGGCAAAGGCTTTCTTGAGCTCCTCAAGCTGCGCGGCTGTGTACAATACTTTTACCAGATCGGTTTGAGCAACGCCTACCTTCGCTACGCTGGCTGCTGCTTTTTCTACCTGGGATTTGTTTAGCTTCCCGTTTGGCGAGCTGACCGTTACGTAACGGTCGTCTGCTTTTACCGTCAGCATGTCTTTGCCGTTTACCTTATACCATTTTGCTGTTGCGCCGTTTGACAGCGTTACGTTTGTGCCGTCATAGTCATGCGAATAATCGCGCGGCGACACGTTTACGGTCATATTGCCGAAGAGCAGGTTGACGCCGTCGCTTGTCGCTGCTGCCTTTTGAAAAGCATCGCCTTTAATCATCATTTGAGGAGCGTAAGCCTGCTCGAAGCCCGCAAAGCCGGCAAATGCTTTTACGATCTGATCTAGCTGGGCAGCCGAGTAGTTGGTCAGTACCCATTGATCCGTCGTGCTTGTGCCGATATAGATCGTGTTGGTTTTGCTGTCGTATTGGATTGGCGTGTTTAATGCGTTCGAAAGCGCGCGCACCGGAAGGTAAGTCGTGTCATGATACGTGATTGGCGAAAGCTTATTGCCGTTCTCATCCTTTGGAATATACGTGCTGCCGTTGATTTTAAAGCCGATGCCGTGGTTCAGGAACGCGCTGATTTTCTCCATGTTTGCTCCGGCAAACGCCCCGGCTGCTCCCGATACGGTCATGCCTGCGATCATCATCGTTGCGACTGTTCTTTTTACGTTTTTGTTCATTTTTATAATCTCCTTTAGAGTTGAATTTGTTTTTTGTTTGAAGCTCCTTACAGACTTAAGTATAGATTCGCGTTATCTCGAAACCATTTCGAGCCTGTAACGAAGCTGTAAACCTTTTTGTCCGGGCTGTATGGATATTTCGAGGACAAAAAAACTCCCCGCACAGCTGGAAAGCCGCGCGGGGAGTGCCGAGAATGCTTATTTCAATTTCGCTACGCCTGTTGCGATTTGCTCGATTTGAGCCTTCGTCAGGCTGTTATCCGCCGAGCTGATTGTCACGTAACGGTCGTCGATTTGGAAGCTCAGCATAGCGGTGCCGCTTGGTGCAAACCATTTCGCTTTTACGCCGTTTGCCAACGTTACTGCCGTGCTGTCATAACCGTACGAATAGTCGCGCGGCGAGATTTGAACGTTCATGTGTTTGAACCAGAAGATGACGGAATCACCGCTCGCTACGTTTTGGAACGCGTCGTCTTTAGCCATTTTTGTTGGGGCATAAGCCGCCGTGAAGCCGTCGAATTTCGCAAATTCGTCTTTAATCGCTTTCGTTTGGGCATCCGTGTACGTTACGGTTGCCAGGTCGGATTGCGCAGCGCCTACTTTAGCTACGCTAACGGCTACTTTCTCCGCTTGCGCTTTGGTCAACGTTTTGCTTGGCGAGCTAACCGTTACATAGCGGTCATCTACCTTTACAATGAGCATATCCGTACCGTTTACGTTGTACCATTTTGCTTTTGCTCCGTTTGACAGCGTTACATTCGTGCCGTCGTATTCGAAGGAGTAATCGCGCGGCGATACGTTTACCGTCATGTTTTTGAAGAGCAGGTTTACGCCGTCCGCAGTAGCTGCTGTTTTTTGCAGCGCATCGCCTTTAACCGTCAGTTGAGGCGCGTAGGCTGCTTCGAAGCCGTCAAAGCCGGCAAATGCCTTTTTCATTTCATCCAGTTGAGCGGCAGTGTACGTTGCAGCGGCCATATCGGATTGCACGGCGCCAACGCTGGCAACGGTAACCGCTACTTTTTCCGCTTGCGCTTTGCTCAAGGCTTTGTTAGGCGAGCTAACGGTCACATAGCGGTCATCCACTTTCACGGTCAGCATGTCCGTACCGTTTACGTTGTACCATTTTGCTTTCGCTCCGTTAGACAGCGTTACATTCGTGCCGTCGTATTCGAAGGAGTAATCGCGCGGCGATACGTTTACCGTCATGTTCTTGAAGAGAAGGTTTACGCCGTCAGCCGTTGCCGCTACCTTTTGCAGAGCGTCGCCTTTAATCATGATTTGCGGAGCGTAAGCCGTTTCGAACCCTTCAAAGCCGGCAAATGCTTTTTTGATCTCGTCCAGCTGCGCTGCGGAGTAGTTGGTCAATACCCATTGATCCGTCGTGCTTGTACCAATGTAGATCGTATTGGTTTTGCTGTCGTACTGGATTGGCGTGTTCAGTGCGTTCGAAAGCGCGCGAACCGGAAGGTAAGTGGTGTCGTGGTAAGTGATTGGCGCAAGCGTTTTGCCGTTCTCGTCTTTCGGAATGTACGTGCTGCCGTTGATTTTAAACCCGATGCCGTGGTTCAGGAACGCGCTTATTTTTTCCATGTTTGTACCGGCGTACACTCCAGCTGCTCCGGATACGGTCATGCCAGCGATCATCATTGTTGCGACTGTTCTTTTCACGTTTTTGTTCATTTCAATGATCTCCTTTAGAGTCTAGTTTATTTTTTTTATTTCCGAACTTCTAACCTTTTTACTCTCTGTCTTTGTCTTTTTATAACCTGTTTGACTTTATTTGAAGCTCCTTACTGACTTCAGTATAGAGTGACGTTATCTCCAAATAATTTCGGGCTTGTAACGAACCTGTAAACATTTCTGCTTGATGTATATGAATGATCTTTATTTCATCCGCTCTCTCCTTCGTTGTTGTTTCTTGCCGATGAACTTAGTATAGTAAGCCGATATATCGAAAAAATTTCGAGCTTGTATCGAAGCTGTAACATTCACCCAACCAAATGGGCACAAAAAAATCCGGATCGCGTGATCCGGATTACCTTGCTCATGAGGATATTTTCATTGAAAATCGATAATATGCGTAACGGGCATGCTGTCCTTATCGGCGACCGTTACGCCAAGCCGCGTTCCCGAAGGATTCCAGCTTAACGGATATTGCGGAAAATAACTTGGACCAATCGGTGAAACCTTGCCGGTGGCCGAGTCGAAAATATACACCCCGTTCATCCCGCTCTGATTCTCGGTATACAGCGCAGCTGCCAGCTTGGAGGAATCCGGCGCCCAAGCGATATACGGAATCAGATCGCCCTTGGCAATGGAGAGCCCCTCCGCGCTTCCGTTCGAGTCGAAAATACGAAGCTCGCTGCCTGCCTCGCCGGCTTGCTTCTGGATTTCGACCGCGAGATGCTTGCCATCCGGCGATACCTGGAACGTCATCGCGTGTTTGACCAGCTCGGTCGGCTTCGGAGCATCGGGCGCAAACTGCTTTACGGTCTGGTTATTATCCGTGTAATAGATACGCCCATGGCCTACTCCGAAATTCGCAAACGGTTGATCTCCGAGAGCAGGGTCATCCAGCTTCAGCAGGGACACGGTCCCGTCTACCTTGATTTGGCGGATATCGCCAAGCCCGCTCATCGAGCCTGCGGCTAGAACATACGTCGTATCGTTGAGCCAGCCGCCGCTTTCCAAGTAGTTGCTGCCCTTGATTTCGGTCATCGTCCCGGTGCTGACTTCCTTGATAAAATTGCGTGCCGTATATTTATCCTTCCACTGCTGGACGAATGCATACTTGCCATCCGGAGACCGCTGTTCCTTCTCGACCGTTTGAACGTTCTTCACCGGTTCCTCAGCCGATTTCTGCTCATTGTTATTTAAATCCACTTCTGCGGTATTGTACTCGTATTTGGCCTCTTCCGTCGCTGTAGCCTGCTTGACAAGCTTGGTGTACATGAGCTGCACCCGATCATCGGACAGCCATTTATCCATGCTTGCCCCTTCAAAGCGATGTATCCGCTGCACCATGACGTCCTGGTTTGGTTTTTTCTCTGGGCTTTTTACAACCGTTAATTCCCCATGTTTATTCGAGTTATTGCCGTTACTGGCTTGATTACCGCTCTGGACAGAGGAACACGCAGCAAGTGCGGCGGCGAGCGACAACGCGGCGCCTAATTTAATGATCTGTTTCATCGTTATCCCCCCGGATATTTACCAATTTCCATCAGTATAGAAGGCCTCTATGTCGAAAACATATCTGAATTGTATCCAAGTTGTAACAACTTTTTATTAGAATGCCCAAATCAAAAAACAGCCCGGACCATGCAATGTCCAGGCTTGTTTTTACTCTTCTAGCGGCCCTGTCTCTAAGGCTGCGGGCTCACTGGGCAGGGAGATGACAAATCGGGAGCCTTTCGGTCCTGATTCGGCCAGTTTGACGGTGCCGTGCTGCTTCTCGGCCAAGCTCCTGACCAAAGCTAGGCCTAGCCCCGTACCGCCGGTTTCCCGGGATCGGTCGTCGCTAACGGTAAAGAACGGGTCAAAGATCCGGTTCTGAAGCTCCTCCGGAATGCCGATACCGCTGTCCGCAACCTCGATAATGACGCGTCTTTCACCAGTAGCCCCCGTTTCGGACCGGTTGGAAAGCCGAACCCATCCTCCGGGACGGTTGTACTTGATCGCGTTGCTAAGCAGATTGGTAACCATATGCATGAGGTTATCCGAATCCGCCCATACGAGGTCGTCCTTCAAATCGGACGAGAGCGTGATCCTTTGCTTTTCCGCCTTGATCTGCAGACGGCCTAAAGCATCCTCCAGCAGCGGCTTCACTTGGAAGTGAGCGGCGTTGGTCTCAAAATCGTAAATATCCATCGACGAGAGCTGAAGCGCCTTCTCGATCAGCGCATACAAGCGTTCCGCTTCCTTGCTGATCTGGGTCCGGGCATTTTGCAGCAAAACCGGGTCATCGCTGTACATGCCAAGCAGATCCGAATACGCCAGAATGGAAGTTAACGGCGTTTTCAGTTCATGGCTTATATTGCCGATAAACTGCTTTTGCTGCTGCTCGAGCTCCTGCAGGCGTTTGATAGCCGTTAGCAGCTTCTGCTTCTCTTCGTTTAGTTCATCGACATACGAAGCGATGCTGCCGCTCATATCGTAAATGCCTTCCGCAAGCTCGCCGATCTCGTCCCGCCTGCGCACGGGCGGCTTGTCGAGGTAACGGCCTTCCCCGATATCCTTGGCCGCCTGGTTCAGCTTGCCAAGGATAAAGGCTTGCCGCCACACGTACAGATAACCAAGCAAGAGACCGGCCGCCAATACGGCAGCCCCCGTACCGATAAACAAATCCCGGATATGGCCGTAGAACATTTTCTGTTCCTGGAGGGAGCCATGGAACTGTACGCTGCCAAGAAATTGATCGGCATTGTATAGCGGTGCCAGATACAGCACTTGATTGCCAAGCGTAATATAGGCTTCCTGGCCTTTCGCGGTATGGGCAAGCGCATCCTTCACGTCGGTCACGGGTTGTACCGGCAGCGAAGTCCCGGCGAATTCCCCGTCAGCGCTGTACAGCGTAACCGCCATGCCGCTTTGCCCCCCGAGATCTACCGCCAGGCTCTGTCCGTTGCGCTCCATAAATTCATCCGGCGACACCCGTTCACCCGTCAAATACTCCTCGCGTACGCGAAGATTCGCGGAATTCGCCAGCTGGGAGAAGCTTTGCTCCATCCTCCTCTGCTGATCCTCTCGGATACCCGCCAGCACCAGCGTGCTGAGCAGCACCACCACGAAAGCGAGCAGCAAAGCGAGAAAAACGGTAATTTTGCCCTTTAAACCAATCCTGAACCGATGCCGGGAACCGGCAGCTCGGGTCATCCGTTTGTCCTCGTGCTTTTATAGCCGATACCGTAAACGGTTTGTATTAAGCCCTGCCATTCGCCAAGCTTCTTGCGAAGCCTTTGCACGTGAATGTCCACGGTACGGGTACCGCCGGCAAAATCCATCTCCCAAACCTGCTCAAGCAGCGCTTCCCTGGAGTATACCCGGTCCGGATGCTTTGCCAGCAGCGCCAGCAGATCAAATTCCTTCGGCGTAAGATCCACAATCTCATCGTCAACCCTGACCGTGCGGCTTAACAATTCTATCGCAATTCCGCCAAGCTCCAGTCTGCCTTCCTTATCCGAACCCTGTTCCGGCGATTCAAACTGACGGCGTCTGTACAGTGCCTTCACGCGGGCGACGACTTCCCGGATATCAAACGGCTTGGTCATGTAATCATCGGCCCCAAGCTCAAGCCCAAGCACTTTATCTACAATATCGTTTTTTACAGTGAGCAGCATAATGGCCGGTCGGTCGCCCACCTCCAGCTTGCGGCATACCTCGTAACCGTTCATCTTGGGCATCATCACATCAAGCACCATAACATCCGGCTTGAAGGCAGCAACCTTCTCAAGCGCCTCCATCCCGTCGCCGGCTGTCTCCACCGTAAATCCTTCACGCTGCAATGCATAAGCGATCGCGCTGGAGATACTCACTTCATCGTCTACAACAAGCACTTTTATCATGCGATTTATCACTCCTTGTTCGGGCTTTCCTTAACACCGGCAGGTTTTATTCTATATGGCTTATTCTTTTCATTATAGTCGCGCTTGCTCCAAAGTCCAAAGTACAATCCGATTACAAGAAGAAAACATAAAAAAATCCCTTACACTCGTAAGGGATGGATCTGTTAAGTTATGGTGCGGTAGAGAGGACTCGAACCTCCACGGGCGTACGCCCACTACCCCCTCAAGATAGCGTGTCTGCCATTCCACCACTACCGCACATTTAATTTCATTTCCTTCATACCATCACTTCGAGGGAGAAGTAAAATGGTGAGCCATGAAGGACTCGAACCTTCGACACCCTGATTAAAAGTCAGGTGCTCTACCAACTGAGCTAATGGCTCTCATGCTGTAAAACGAACTCTCGAGAGCCGCTACATTAAGGAAATGGTGACCCGTAGGGGATTCGAACCCCTGTTACCTCCGTGAAAGGGAGGTGTCTTAACCCCTTGACCAACGGGCCTCGCTTGCTTGTTGTTCCTATCGTCATCTCTCTCGAGCGACTTGTCCACCAAGAAAATTATGGCGGAGAGAGAGGGATTCGAACCCTCGCACCACTTACGCAGTCTAACCCCTTAGCAGAGGGTCCCCTTGAGCCACTTGGGTATCTCTCCATGGCTCCCCGAACAGGACTCGAACCTGTGACAACTCGATTAACAGTCGAGTGCTCTACCAACTGAGCTATCAGGGAAAACTTCAATTTCTTGCTCTTTTTCTTTCGTTTTCAACCGCTTGATTACCGCGGCGACAAGTAATAATATATCACGGTCATTTCAGAAGGTCAAGCGTTTTTTAAAAAAAGTTTTCCGCGACATTTTCCGCATGCATAACGGGCCGGATCAAGCCTTCTTTTACGCGGATATTCGGTACCGCAGCTGCGGCAGACAAGCATGTATTTATAAGGGGTTGGCGCCTTTGCCGCCCTCTCCGGAAGCGATTTGCAGTAACGGGATCCGCCGACATAAGCGAGCAGCTTTTTGAAATCCTCGTCCCGGTGCTGGTACCCTCTCTTCATAAGATGAAGATGATAATGGCATAGCTCGTGCTTGATAATTTTTTCGGTTTCTTCTTCCCCAAACGCTTCCAATTGATGAGGACTGATCTCGATGTTATGCGATTTCGTGAAATAACGCCCGCCCGTTGCCTTTAAACGCCTGTTAAAGGTTGCCTGATGGATGAAGGGGCGTCCAAAGCTTTCGAGCGATACGCGCTCAACCCACTGCTGCAGCTGTTCATCATTCATTTTCATGGTCATTGTATTCTCCCCCAGTACTTGAATTTTAAAGCGTTCATACGCTACACTGTCAAGTAGCAATCATTATAGATGGTCTACGAGGGGAGTTTATTTTCACCATGCCTACAATGCGTTACGTCCTTATGAACGGCAGCAGCCGGATTTTCTTTGTTGAGATGCCGGAATCCCATGCTTACCAGCTCAGCGCGCTGAACCTGCGCCTTCATAAAGAAATGGACAAGCTTACAGCCGATCACGTGCCTCAGCTGCCGTACGCGGTTGCGGAATGCGACAATGTCGAGCTGCATGACAGCTCCATCCGGATCGTCTCCGGTCTGGACTACATTAATGAACTGGAACGCGATTTCGCGGCCGTGAAGGAATCGGCTTACCCGTTGATCGCCCTTCTCACCGAGATTCGCGCCCTTCAAGCCCAGCTTGAACAATGGTACGAGGAAGAAGAACTCTGAAATGAATAATCCTCAATAGAGGCTTTTCGAAGATGAGCGACCGCGTTTAAAGGTAGGATTAATCGCCGAATAGAACTTCGGTTTCCGCGGATTCGGAACTGAGAATTTCTATTGTGGTAGGACCTGCACGGACATTCGCCCTTCTCCATACTGTAGTAGTACATCAGGTATGGCCGGAAGGAGTAGATACGAATGCCACAATGGCTTTGCAATCAAATGATGCGTGCTTTTCAGAAGAAGGACCTTAGGCAGATTAAGCTGCTGAATGAATGCTGGTATTTCTATCGGAGCAAGCAAACGACAAAAAACGAAGACGAAAGCCGTCCCGAAATAACTTTACATTAAAGTCTTAATAAAAAACTCCCGCAAGCGAGCTGCTGCGGGAGTTTTTTTTGCGCATTACTTCACGCCGTTCCAGAACGTAATGTCGTCGAGCGGAAGACGTACGGTTGGGCGGCCTTCCTCTTTTGCTTTGCCGATTGGCAGAACAAGAAGCGGCAGGTAACGGTCCGGAATTTCGAAGAAAGCTTTCAGCTTGTCGCGGTCGTAACCGCCCATCGGTACCGTGTCATACCCTTTGGACCTAGCTGCCAGCATAATTTGCATCGAGACAAGACCGGCGTCAAAGGCAACGATCTCGGTCACGCGCTCCTTCGGAATGGAAGGGAACAGATTGGTGTAATGATCCGTAAAGCGCTGGGCAATCTCCTCGGTCATATAGCCGGCTTTAACGGCCGCTCCGTTGATCTCGCCAAGCTTAGTGTAGAACTCCAGGTCGCCCAGAATAACGACGACGGCCGATGCGTCGACAACCTGCTGCTGATTGTTCGCAATCGGGAGCAATTGATCTTTCAGCGCTTGGTCCGTAACAACCAGGAAGCGCCAGGATTGCGTATTCGCCGAAGACGGAGCCTTCGTCGAAAGCGCCAGAATTTCTTTGATTTCTTCGTCCGAGATTTTGAAAGACGGATCATAATGACGAACAGAGCGACGGGATGTCAGTACTTCCGTAAATTCCTTGCCAGCTTGCGTTTCGATAGCCATAATTGGTTCCCTCCAATAATGAAATGATCTGTGTACCAGATTGCTCAGTTAAAACCAAATAAAAGGCTTCAGGAAAAAGGTTGACTGCGAAAAATAAACCGCGGATTAACTGCGAATAATTTAACACAGTTACAAATATGCAAATGGGTCCTTTTATGATGTAAGTACGCTCGCATCTGTAACAGTTTTGATAACAGTATAAAATCGTGACGGCGGAAAGTCAACTGGGTTCGTGTGACTATTTTTTCCGCCGCTCTTTTCAACTATTCAAATCCATCCGTCTCAACGTGCAAATTCTCTCGGAGAGCTGAGCAATGGTAACCTGGCGCAGCACTTCCAATGTCTTCCGCTCCACTTCGTCGGTTATCTCCATAAAAGCCATCCGCATCTCCTGCCCAAAATCATGAATGCCGGTTGTATCCATCATGCCATTGCATAAAGGCGCTCCCACGCGCAAAGCCAAATACACGTCGGCAAGCGTAATCGTCTCAGGGGCGCGCTTCAAGCGGTAACCGCCGTCACGTCCTTCCCTCGTCTCAAGCAGCTGCTCCTTGGCCAGCTTGGCCAATACGCGCCGGAGCATCGTTGCTTCCGACTTTATATGGCCGGCTAGTTCAGCGCTTGTACACGCATTAGGTTTATGGGACAACACGACAAGCGCTTGCAGGGACAAACCAAACCATTTATGGTTAGGAGCGCTGCTGCTCCGTTCCTTGTCCGTTTGCACCGCATTGTTATCGGACTGCATAATGATGTCCATCCTCTCCTTCCTTAGTAGGATCTTAGAGGCACATCTGTATTATAGAATCCCTCACGAGAAGCCAGCAAGCCCGAAATTATGCCTGCTTGCGCATGGTAAGGGAAACCCGGCCCTTTTTCAAATCAACGCCAAGCACCCATACCGTGACATTGTCGCCAACGGATACGACATCCATCGGATGCTTCACGAATTTGTCGCTCATCTGCGAAATATGGACAAGTCCGTCATTCTTGATGCCGATATCGATAAAGGCGCCAAAGTCGATAACGTTCCGTACCGTTCCCTGCAGCTCCATCCCCGGAGTCAAATCTTCAATATTGAGGACATCGGTATGGAATATCGGCGGCGGCAGCTCCTCGCGCGGATCGCGTCCAGGACGGAGCAGGCTGTCGATAATGTCCTTCAAGGTTGGAACCCCTACGCCAAGCGAAGGCGCCAGGGCTGCAGGATCGATTCCCGACAGCTTCTCCTTCAGCTCATCCGTTCCAAGCTGATTCTGCTTCAAGCCAAGCTCGGCAAACAGCTTGCCGACAACCTCGTAGGATTCCGGGTGAATCGGCGTGCTGTCCAGCGGATTCGCCGCCTCCGGAATGCGCAGGAAGCCGATGCATTGTTCATAGGATTTGGCGCCAAGGCGCGGCACCTTCTGCAGCTGGCCGCGTTTCGCGAACCGGCCGTTCTCCTCGCGGTACTTGACGATATTTTTCGCAATCGTCGCATTGATCCCCGCAACGTAAGAAAGCAGCGACGCGGATGCCGTGTTTACGTCTACGCCGACGTGGTTAACGGCGGATTCAACTACGCCGCCAAGGCTTTCGTCGAGCCGCTTCTGGCTGACGTCATGCTGGTATTGCCCGACGCCGATCGCTTTAGGCTCGATCTTCACAAGCTCGGCGAGCGGATCCTGCAGGCGGCGCGCAATCGAGACCGCGCTGCGCTCGGCTACGTCGAGATCGGGGAATTCTTCCGCCGCAAGCTTCGAAGCGGAATAAACGCTTGCCCCCGCTTCGCTTACGATAATATATCTCAGCTCGGCTTGTCCGGCTGTCTTGCGTTTGCCGATCAGGCCGGCAATAAACTGCTCCGTCTCGCGGGAAGCCGTCCCGTTGCCGATCACGATAAGCGATACGCCGTAACGGTCAATCAGACCGTTGATGATTTTCTCCGCTTCCGCAACCTTGTTGTTGGGAGGAGTCGGATAAGTGACGGCTACTTCCATCAGCTTGCCGGTATCGTCAATCACGGCGAGCTTGCAGCCCGTCCGGTACGCCGGGTCAACGCCCAATACCACATTGCCGCGCACCGGCGGCTGGAGCAGCAGGTTGCGCAAATTTTCGGAGAAGATCGAGATCGCATGCTCTTCCGCCTTCTCCGTCAGCTCGCCTCGAACTTCCCGCTCGATTGAAGGGGAAATAAGCCGTTTGTAGGCATCCTCAATGACAGCCGCCAGCACATCGCGAACGGCGGGCGCAGTCTGCTGACGAAGCACTTTGCGCTGGATAAACTCATGGATCCGTTCCGCGGAAAGCTGAAACGAAACGCGCAGAATATCTTCCCGCTCCCCGCGGTTAATCGCCAAGACGCGGTGCGGCGGCAGCTTGCGGACCGGCTCCTGGTAACTGTAGTACATCTCGTAGACGGATTCGGCATCCGCGTTTTTCGCTTCGGTCTTAAGCAGTGCTTGGTCAAAGGTATGCTTCCGCACCCAAGAACGGATGGCGGCGTCATCCGCGATATTCTCGGCCAGGATGTCCATGGCGCCTTGAAGAGCATCCTCTGCCGACGCTACGCCTTTGTCCTCATTCGTATATTTTGCCGCTTCGGCAAGCGGTTCGCCCTGGCGGGGCTGAGCCCACAGCCACAAGGCAAGCGGCTCCAACCCGCGTTCCTTCGCGACGCTGGCGCGCGTCTTGCGCTTCTGCCGGTAAGGACGATACAGATCCTCAACCTCCTGCAGCTTGCCCGAAGCCTCGATCGAGCGGCGAAGCTCATCGGTCAGCTTGCCCTGCTCGTCAATCAGACGGATCACTTCGCGTTTGCGATCTTCCAGATTGCGCATATATTGCAGCCGTTCTTCAATCGCCCGGAGATCATTCTCGTCGAGCTCGCCGGTCATCTCTTTCCGGTAACGCGCGATAAACGGAATGGTATTGCCTTCATCAAGCAAAGCAACGGCCGATTTCACTTTCGTGATCGGAATCGACAGCTGCGATGCCATGCTTTTTATGATTTGTTCATTCTCGGCAGCAGCCTGCTCGGGTGTCCGTTTGCCCGTGCCTGCCGCTTCCTCTTCCACATGCTTTACTTTAGTATCCGCCAAACAACCGCACCGTCCCTTCAAACTTATCATTTACAAAAAGGCCATAACTATATTGTCTCAGATTTGAATCCGCTTTTCCATATTTCCGGAAACGAAACCGGAAAAGCAGCAAAACCGCCGGCAGAAATCAGCCGGCGGTTCGCTTGAAAAGCTATCTCACGTAAGGGTTATTGGCCATCTCATAGCCAATCGTCGTTTTAGGCCCATGTCCCGGGTAAACCTTAACTTCAGGCGGAAGCTTGTACAGCTTCAATTGAATCGAATCGAACAAATCCCGTTCCCGTCCGCCCGGCAGATCAGTCCGGCCGACAGATTGCCGGAACAGAACATCCCCCGAGAAGATATCATTTCCGCAGAGGAAGCTGACGCTGCCCGGAGAATGACCCGGCGTATGCAGGACTTTAAACGTATGGCCGATAAATTCCAGCGTCTGCCCTTCATCCAGCGCGTATTCGGCTGGACCTGTCGTCAGCGGCGGCGTCACGTCCGACCACCGCATCGAGCCGTTCTGGCGGGCATCCGTCAGCCAATCCGCCTCTAGATCATGGAGGTATACCGGACAACCCGCAGCGGTTCTTACTTCCTCTACGCCGCCCATGTGATCGAAGTGGGCGTGAGTAAGCAGAATCGCTTCGATTTTAACTCCGGCGATCCGGTCCAGCAGCCGCTTCGGCCCCATTCCCGGATCGATAATAATTCCGCGCTCTTCGCCGCTCTGCTCATCTTTTTCCGTCAATAAATAAGCATTGGTTTGCAGCGGGCCTAGCGTAAACGTTTCAATGCGCATGTTCGCCATACTCCAATCCGATCGGTTTAAATCGATTCTATTAACGCTCTAAGTTCCTGTACAACCAAAGCGTGGTAACCGGTGCCTTCCCCGTAACGGCGCATAATTTCCTTGCGGGTCTCCGCAAGCTTATCCTGGTAGTCCGCTGCTTCGCGGTCCGGATTCTCTTTCTTGAAAGACACCATTGGCTCCTGGACGTAGGTTGGTCTTGGCCCCCATGTGCCATGGATCACCTTGCCTTCCGCGTCGGTTACGATAACAACCGGAACGGAGCGGCCTCCCATCGTCAGGAATTGATCCATCGTATCGAGATTTTCTTCCATGATAAGAACCTCAACCGGAACTTCCCCCGTCTCCAGCGCACGGAATACAACCGGAATATTGCGGACAACGTCGCCGCACCAATCCGCCATCAGAATAAAGACGCGCAGGTCATTGCGGCTTTTCAGCGATTCGAAAAATTCGCGGTCGCTGTCGTTTGCCCATTCAAATTTGTCGTACCAGCCCTGGAAGGCTTCCTTGTTCTTGGTCATTCCTTCAACAAACTGCTGGGGGCTAATCCCTTTGTTTAATTTTTCGGCTACGCTTCTGCTCATGTTCATCCCTCTTTCTGTTATCGGTTTATTATACGGACTTGCCTCTCGAACGGATAAACTTGTACACCACATAAACAATCAGCAATGCTATGGCAATCAGAATAGCCGGCTGTACGTACTGGGCAGCCTTCTGATCGACGTCTTCCCAATTCTCACCTAATGTTTTGCCCAAATGAACAAATAATATCGTCCAAGGGATGGAAGCAAGCGCCGTCAGGAGCGTGAACAAGGTGAAGTTCATCTTGGCCATCCCTGCCGGAATCGAGATAACCTGGCGCATAACCGGGATAAAACGGGCGGTAAAGACGATACCCGCTCCGTATTTCTTGAACCAGCCTTCCGCGATATCGACATGCTTCATTTTGATTTTAATATATTTGCCGTATTTCTCGACCAGAGGACGGCCGCCGAATCTTCCAATCGCGTATAATATCCAGTTCTGTCCAACGGCGCCAAGCACGCCGAAAATAATAGCGCCCAGGTATGATATTTTCCCTTCCGACACTAAGTATCCGCCGAAACCCAATACTATTTCACTTGGAATCACCTCTATGAGCAATCCAATTAGTATCCCGAAGTAACCAAGACTTTCAATCCATACTAGAATTTCGTGCAAAATATCCTTTATCAAATCCATTCCATCCCGCCTTCCCCGATCCTAAATAATAGCAATTGACTGTATTCTACCATACGAAGCGGATAGGCATCCACCCGGCTATAGTCGGGCTTGTCCATGCGACGAAAGGTGTCATGCCGGGACAAGCCGCCGCATACACTAGCATAACTTCGAGTCCGTTCTCATTAAAAGAGTAACAAGGAGGAATCCCTGTGTCGCGTGTATTTATTATTAATAAAAAACATCTGCAGCTATTTGCGTTTGCCCTGCTTATCCTCCTCCTGGCAGCCGTCTATTTAAGCTGGGACCGTACGCGCACGGCAAGCAGCCAGATGGCAAAGGTACAGACCATCCAGCTCGTAACGGGCGAATTCAGCACAACGACCGAAGACGGCAAAAAGCTGGAGGTATACCGCTGGGATCCGGGCACCGTCAGCCTCCGCAAGGGCGAGCCCGTCGAGCTTCGCATCAGCGGCGTAAACGGCAGCAGCCATCCTTTTGTCATTGAAGGTCTCGGCATTAAAGGCGAGGTGAAAAAAGGACAAACCACGGT
Source organism: Paenibacillus sp. BK720 (assembly GCF_011761545.1). NCBI lineage: Bacteria > Bacillati > Bacillota > Bacilli > Caryophanales > Paenibacillaceae > Paenibacillus > Paenibacillus sp. BK720. Next base: position 626,507 of record NZ_JAASRQ010000004.1, read on the forward strand.
TGTCCGATTTACTCCCGAACAAGCCGGCACCTACCCCATTATATGCCAGGTTCATACCGATATGAACAATGGCGGACCGATGGTCGGCTACATCGAGGTCCATTAACAACCAGTAATACGCGGCTTACGAAGTGACCGTCTCAAACTCGGGCGCATATTTATGAGTTAGAGAGGAGTCGGTTCACGATGAAGTCCGCTACCCAGAAGCATACGTCCGGCCTGCCGTCCGCAAGAAAAATCCGCCGAGCCTGCAGCAATGAACTGTATCGAACCGTCAAACGGTTGAAGGTATGGGTACCCAAAGAGAAGATGGAGCAGGCCGAGGACTTGTATTACAAAAAGGTCATCATGAATCTGATCTTTATTGCAGAGAATGAAAAAAACCGCAAGGTTCTGTCCGACTGGTGGGACGAGAACGTTGCCGGCGACATCGCCGAGCTGTGGGAGGTTGATGTTGCCAAGCTCCGCTGGGCATTCCGCGATGCTTTCGGGGGATAAAGATAAGAATAAAAAAAGCTGACGGTTTCCCGCAATGTCATTTCGTTAAGGCGTTAATGACATTGCGGTCTCCCGGCAGCTTTTTTGTTGCATTTAAAAGGCTATCAATAATAATTGCTGTTCATAATCGGCGCATCCACTTTGTCCTGCAAGGTCGCAAGTCTAAGCAGAACGATACTGATTTGCGCTTTCGTAACCGGAGCGTTCGGGTTAAACTTCCCGTTCTCGGCCGTTAACAGTCCCAGCTTCATGGCAACCGTTACGGCGCCTTTGTTTTTGATGAGGGCAACATCCTTCAGCTTGGTCACATCGGCATCTCCGGACATGAACTCGGACAGCTTGTCGTATTTCAGCAGTTTGGTCAGCCATACCGCCAAGTCGCCGCGCGTCAAAGCCTGCTCGGGGTTAAGCTTTTGCGTTGGAGATGCTTTAAGGAAGCCTCTCTGCACCAGGTATTCTACCGCCGAAGCGTACGGGCTGTCGACAGGAATGTCGGCAAACCGCTGCTTCTGCGGAGTCGTATAGCTTTGTCCCCCCGTAAAGCCGTCCAGCAGCATGTTCACCCAGTCTCCGTTGTTAACGGTTTGGTCCGGGTGAATAAGTCCGTCCGCTTCCGGCTTGATAATGCCGTAGTCGAACATGACCTGCAGCGATTTGGACGCCCAATGCTTCTTGGCATCCGCCGGAATTTCACCCTTCTGCACCGTTGTGCCTGGGAAAATATACTGCTGCTCCAGCTTGCCGGTAACCGCATTTACAAGGAAGCCCCAGTTATTGTCATTCGTTAATTTGGGCATGTACACAAGCTTCACTTGCTGCTCCTGGAGCTTGCCATCCACGTAGCTGCCTCCGACCGTGGTGTACTGCAGTTCGGCATGAATAGAGTCACGGTATAGCTTAAGGGCTTGTTCCTCCGTGATTTTCGCGGTCAAGGAATCCAGCTTGCCAAGCTTATCCTCCGGTAAAGTCATATTATAATAGTTCGTCAGATTTCCTTGTCCGTCCAGATTAATCTGAACAGCTGCCGGCTGAATCGGCTTGTCTTTGTAGAACTGCTGGAAGCTGTAAATAAAGGCCGTATCCGGACTATAGGAGCCCGTTCCAGAGCGTTCGACCAGCTTCAGGCTGCCGGAGGCATTCGGATATAACGAAGTCACGAGATCCTGGGCTTTAACTTTCGCTTGCGCTTCCGTAATCGATGGCTTTCCTACCGTTTCATCGGCGGCGGAGGAATCACCGGTCGGATACGAAAAAGTAGAGTAATCGATTAATTGGCCCGTTTTTGCATCCACTGTAGCATGGGTTTGAATACCGCCAAACGGGCTGCCGTTATAGATCGACCAAGTCTTGCGGCCGTCGCGGTCCGTGCTGGAGGAAGCCTGCTGGGTTCCTTCAAAGGCGTCCTTGCCGACAACCGAGGTTACAACCGCAATCGCTTCCTCCTTCGTCAGTTCCCCTCCCGTATGAGGCTTGAAAGCAGCTGCCGAAGAGGAAATAGAGGAGTAGCCGGTTGCCGGAAAGGAATCGATAGCCTGTCCTTGATCATCAAGGAACTTGCCCGATTTGGCATCAATCAGGCCGATCCCCCCTACCGCAACATAGCCAAGGCGGTAAGCCGATGTATTCGTTTGGTTCACGTAATAATCGGCGCCCGGAACGTAGGCCAGCTGCAGTTTCAATTCTTTTTTCATTTTGTCGGCGGCTTGTTCCGCGGTCAGGTTTGTATCCGGAGACGGGTAATCTTTACCCGTGCTAAAACCGTAATAATTAATAATATTCCCGTTACCGTCAACAACCACCTGAATTTGATTGCTGGTTGTCGGAATGCCGTTCACTTGTGCCTGATAACTGAAGCTGTATTGAACCGGGCCAAACAAAGCTTGCGGATAATCGCTCTCTACGGGCTTAAGCTGAAGCTTGTCCGTCGACTTCATGGAAGGGGAAGCAACCAAAATGAACGCCTTGGCGATTTTCTCGGCTTCTGACCTCGATACTTTAGCCGGATAATAAGCTTCTTCCCTAGGGAGCGAATTATAATAGTTAATGATGTCTCCGGTAATCGCATCGATTCTGGAATCAAAGCCATAACTTCCGTTCTCGACGGTTACGTTCCACTGAATGGTCCAGACCATTTCGTTGCTTGGCGGGTATTGATTCGGATTACCAAGGTCTATGCTTGTCACCTCGGCATCCTTCAGCTCAGGGAACAGCTTCCTGAAGCGTTCAACGGCCTCATCCTTTGAAATTTTCGCCAGGCTTTCGTCCAGAATGCCGCCCGGGGCTGTACTTGCTCCCGTGCCAGTGGAGGCAACAACTGTCATTGTCCCTGAATCCGCCGCATAAGCAAGGCTTCCAACCGGAAGCAAGCTGAGCGCCAGGACCGTGGCAAGCAGCTTGCCCTTCATCGATTTCCTCATCCCTTTTCCTCACCTTCACTAAAATAGAAATCACTTCCAAAAATACACCTTAGTATAGACGATGGGAAAGGGGCAAAGGTTTCAATTTTTTTACAAATATAAAATGGCATCCCCGCCAAAAAGGTTATGCTTCCGGCAAAATAAAAAAGCCGTCCGGGTCCCGAGACCCAGACGGCTTCCTTCATTTCAAGCCATTAACCTTCTTGCAGACGGTCTACGGGTACCGTCTTGGAATGTCCTCCGACCTGTACGGTCGCTGTACCGCTTGCTTCGTCCACATGTTCAATCCATACGGAATTCCCGTCATCAAGATGGACCTTGATCGATTCCTCTGATTGATAAATTTGTTTGGCACGGTTAACGTCCATTGGCTTCGCGGCCTCCTTCGCACTTGCCTTTGCAGGTCAGTCCTTCGTTTCGGGAACCATGTAATCGGTTGTCGATTCATCGATTAGCCCGTTATGCTCGGACACGGTGCCCCCGCCCAAGCCTTCATTCACCATACGGTCAATATCCATAAAGTAATTGTCGCGGCCTTCGTCCCATTTGTCAGCCGGCGCCTTTTCTTTGTTTTCCAAGTCGTCGAATTCCATCATAGTCGCTTCACTCCTCCCTGCGGCAAGCATTGTTGGTTCAAGCAAAATATGCCCGATTTGATTGATTCTCATGCATTGCGGGAACAATAAAGAAATAGATGAAGGCATAAAAATAAATAATCATTTTAGGAGGAGTAACCAGATGCATACGGTGTGGAAAGGCGCAATCAGCTTCGGGCTTGTCCATGTGCCAGTGAAAATGTTTACCGCTACGGAGGATAAGGATATTTCGCTTCGCATGATCCACAAGCCTTGCGGCAGTCCGATCGCCTATGTACGGCGCTGTCCGAATTGCGACGTAGAGGCGGAATGGGACGATATCATTAAAGGCTACGAGTACGAGAAAGGCCGTTATGTGCTGTTCGAGAAGGAAGAGCTGGAGCAGCTGGCCGGGGAAAAGTCTCACACGATTCAAATTCTTGATTTTGTCGCGCTCGAGGAAATCGACCCCGTCTACTTCCAGAAGACGTATTATTTGTCCCCGGATCAGGCCGGAAGCAATGCTTACGGCTTATTGCTTCAGGCGATGTCCGATACCGGCAAGATCGGCGTAGCCAAAGTATCGATCCGTTCGAAAAGCAGCTTAGCCGCTATTCGGGTCATTGATAACTGTCTGGCAATGGAGACGATTTATTATCCGGATGAGATCCGCTCGATCTCCCATGTTCCCGGAATTCCCGAATCGTTTGCCATCAACGATAAAGAACTGACGATGGCCAAGCTTCTGATCGAGCAGCTGTCCACTCCGTTCGAACCGTCCAAATATACCGATGATTACCGGGCCAACATGCTTCAGGCCATCCATAATAAAGTGGCGGGCCAGGAAATACGCGTAGCTCCGCAGCAGGAGCAAACCAACGTGCTTGATCTGATGGCCGCGCTGCAGGCGAGCCTTGACGCGGCCAAGCTGCCTCCGGGCGGAGTGGGTCTCGATACCGGTGCCGGCAAACCTGCGGCCGCAGCTCCTGAAGCCGCCGCGGACAAACCGGTTGTAAAGCCGCGCAAACCTAGAACCAAGAAGCCTAAAGCAGAGGAGACCGTCTCTTAATGACGGTCTTTACGCTTCCTGCCGAGCCGATGATTCCTGTCGCGGATGACCGTATCCCTAAGGAGTCCGGCTGGATCTATCAGATCAAATGGGATGGCGTCCGTATCGTCGCGACGGTTCATGAGGATGGAAGAATAGACCTGTTCTCGCGCAAGCTGCTGAACAAAAATGCCGTTTACCCGGAAATCCGCCGGACATTGCAGGAGCAGGCGGAAGCGCTTGGTCCCTGCATGCTGGACGGCGAGATCGTCTATTACGATGGCGAACGCCCGAATTTTCAAATGGTGCTTAGCCGTGAGCGCAGCTTCGGCGGGGACCTCTCTTCTTCCTCAAGCAAAGGGAAGGTGCTGTATGTTCTCTTCGACCTGCTGCAGGACGGCGAGGAGGACCTGCGCCCGCTTCCCTATGCGGAGCGGCATAAACGGCTGGTTGCCAAGCTGGAGCCCGTCCAGTCCGACCGGCTTCTCATAACCGATCTCTATACGGATGCGGATGCTTTATGGAAATGGGTCGATGAGCATCAGTGGGAAGGAATCGTCAGCAAGAGGCTTGATAGTCCTTATAAGGAAGGCAAAGCCCATCGCGATTGGCTGAAAAAGAAAAGGGCGCTCCTGCTTGACGTCGGCATCGTAGGCGTAAAGCGCCGAGACGGCCGCGCAGCCAGCCTGATCATGTCCGATCAGGGCCGTTTTATCGGCAGCGTCTCGCTTGGTCTTGACGAAGCGATGCGGGAAGCGCTAGGTCAAACGCTGCAGCTGCGGAGAAGCGACGCTCCCTCGTGGCCGATGCCTTTTCCGGCTTTGCCGGCGGAGCTTAAGGGCGAGAGCATCGTTTGGCTGCCCTCCCCGCTTCCTTGCCGGGTTACCGGACTCGAGCTGACATCCGCCGGATTATTAAGACATCCCAAGCTTGTATCCTTTGGCCTAAAACCATTAGGAGGACACTCATGAACAAAACAAGCTCATCCGCCAAGCGGCCCGCAACCGTTACGGTGGAAGGACAGGAAATCACCGTCACCAATCCGGAAAAACCGCTTTGGCCCGAGCACGGGATTACCAAGCTGATGTATTTGGAGAAGCTTGCCATGCTGTCGCCTTTTTTGCTCAAGCATTGCAAAGACCGTTACTTGACGACCATCCGCTATCCCCATGGTTACTCGGGCAAATCGTTTTATCAGAAAAACTGTCCCGAACCAAAGCCGGATTTTGTCCGTATCGCAGCAAGCGAAGGGATCTCGTACGTGCATCTCGATAATCTTCCGACTCTGCTATGGCTTGGCAACCTGGCCTGCCTGGAGTTCCATGCTTCGTTCGACCGGATCAGCAATCCGGACTATCCGACCGAATGGATTCTGGATCTTGATCCTTCCCGCGAGGAGGAACCGCGCATCATCGAAGCCGCCGCGCTTGTCGGAAAGCTGCTGGGATCGCTGAACATCCGCTCCGTTCCCAAAACCTCGGGCGCAACGGGCGTCCAGATTGTCGTGCCGCTGCAGCAGAAATACACCTTCGATGAATTGAGAGGCTTGGGCCAGTTTGTCGGAGATTATTTGTCCAGCGCCTACCCGCAGCTGTTCACCGTGGAGCGGTTGACCAAAAACCGCGGCGATCTGATTTATGTCGATTACCTTCAGCATTACAAGGGCAAAACCATCTCAGCCCCCTATACGCCAAGAGCGCGCTATGGCGCTCCCGTCTCGACGCCGCTCAAGTGGGAAGAAGTATACGCCGGGGGCATTAAGCCGGCTGACTTCCATCTTCTGAACATCGGGGAGCGTTTGCAGCGTTACGGCGATTTGATCGATCTGGAGAAGCCGCAGGATTTGAGCCACGTCCTCAGCTTTATTCAAGCAAAAAAATAAGCCGCCCCTCACAAGAGCGGCGACAACAGTCTGGCAGCGGCCTCCGCTGCCTTTTCCTTTTTCCTTCTTTGCCGGAAGCTTTCCAGCTCCAGCTCGCGGCTGTCAAGCAGATCCTGCTCGTAATCCCGCCTCAAACGCTTGACCGTTTCCGCGTCGAGCAACACCGCATTTTGCTCGAAATTGCTGTGGAAGCTTCTCATGTCCATATTGGCCGTTCCCACTATCGCAAGCAGATCATCCACGACCATCACTTTCGCGTGAATGAAGCCTTTCTGGTAACGGTACACCCGGACTCCTGCTTCCAGCATCCGTTCCACGAACGACAAGGTCGCCCATAGAACGAACCGCGTGTCCGGCACGCCCGGGATAATCAGCCTCACATCTACCCCGCTTTTCGCGGCACTCCCGAGTACGGCCAGCAGGCTCTCATCCGGAATAAAATAAGGCGTTGAAATATAGACGCTTGTACGGGCCGCTTTCACGGCGGCGAACGCCGTCTCCAGGATCGGCTCCCCGTTCCGGTCAGGACCGCTGGAAACAATCATTACCGGCTCTTGCTTGGCTTCATCCGGATCATGCTCGGGCATGTAACCGGCATTCACCGGCAGACGCTCCTTGGCGGCAAGCTCCCAATCCTTCATAAACAGCTCCTGCAGAAAATAAACCGCGTCCCCTTCCAGCCGAAGCTGCGTATCCCGCCAGAAGCCCAGCTTCTTGTCCTTGCCCAGATACTCGTCTCCGATATTAATGCCGCCTACAAATCCGACTTTCCCGTCAATCACGGCAATCTTGCTGTGATTGCGGCTGTTCAGGAGCCGATTGAGCAAGGCGGTCCCCGGCGGGGAAAAACAGCTTGCCTGCACGCCAGAACGCTTCAGCTCCCGGACATACCGCTTGCTTAGTTTGACGCTTCCAATCCCGTCATACAATACGCGAACCTCAACGCCCGCCTGGGCTTTGGCGGTCAGGATCTTCAAAAATTCACGGCCAATCCCGTCATCGCGGATCGTGTAATAGTCCAGGTGAATATGATGACTGGCCTGGTTCATTTCTTCCAATATGGAGGCAAACGTCTCCCTCCCGTTCGTCAGCACCTTCACCTGGTTGCCTAACGTAACCGGTCTGCCGGAAGATACGCGCAGGACCCGAAGCAGCTGTTCCCGCTCCAGCAGGCCTGCTTGCCCCAGCTCGCCCGGACCGTCGGCGCAAACGGACAACCGCTCGGCAGCCTGTTCGTATTCTCTCGAGACGGCCTGTCCTTTCTTAACGCGTCTCGAGCGGCCAATCATCCAATATCCCGCAAAACCAAGAACAGGAACGGCCAGCGCAATGACAATCCAAGCGGCCGCCTTGGCCGGAAGACGCCTTTCGATCCATACAATGACAGCAGATTGAGCGCTATACAGGAGTAAAAATAGGATTATTCCGATATACCAACCGATCATCCTCTCACCCCGCTGCTAAAATTCCCATTCATTTAGTTTGGTCGACCCGCCTTAAGCGTATACTAGAAGAACGCAAAAACCGCCTGTCTGCCCGGTGATTCCGGCAGACAGGCGGTTACCCCTCAATACGATGATTGGACATTGGATAAATAACGGCGGAGCGCTTCCCGCCAAGGCGGGAGCGGCTTAAAGCCGTTGCTGCGAATCGCGCCATGATCCATGACCGAATAATGCGGGCGGGGAGCCGGCCGGGGAAACTCCTCCGTCGCGCAAGGCTCGATCCGGGTGCTGCTGCCGCTCTCCTCCATAATCGCCTGCGCAAACTCGTACCAGGAGCAGAATCCGCTGCCGGAGGCATGATAAATTCCGTAATAATCGGTGCTGACCAGCTCCAGCAGGAAGACGGCCAAGTCCCTGGTGTAGGTCGGCGAGCCCCACTGATCCGCCACAACCTTAAGCTGTTCCCGCTCCGAAGCAAGCTTGAGCATGGTTTTTACGAAGTTATTGCCATGAGCCCCAAATACCCAGGAGGTTCTGACGATATAATAACGGTCATGCAGGCTCGACACGGCCTGCTCGCCGGCCAGTTTGGACTGCCCGTATACCGTCCGGGGATTGGTCCGGTCATGCTCCTTATACGGAACCGTGCCCGTTCCGTCAAACACGTAATCGGTGCTCACCGCGCACAGCTTGGCGCCGATCTCCCTTGCGGCAACCGCTATATTACGCGTACCGGCAGCGTTAATGCGGAAGGCTTCATCGGGCTCCGCTTCCGCTTTGTCCACCGCGGTATAGGCCGCGCAGTGAATAACGGCATCCGGACGAAGCCGAGCCATTACGCTTCGGCATTGCTTCAGGTCCGTAATGTCGAGCTCCAAGCGGCTAAGCCCAATAATCTCGAACCGGCCTCCGGTGTCCAGCATCGCGAGCTCGCGTCCCAGCTGTCCGTTTGCTCCCGTGACGGCTACCTTCAGCCTTCTATTCTCCTCCGTTCCGGTCATTCGGACTCCAGCCTTTTCGCATACTGCGTATCGTAATAGCGCATGTAAGCGCCGGATACAACCTTCTCCAGCCATTCTTCGTTGCGAAGATACCAGGCAATCGTAGAGGCAATGCCTTTCTCGAAGCTGTGCTCCGGTGTCCATCCCAGCTCGGTTTTGATTTTATTCGCGTCAATCGCGTAACGCCGGTCATGGCCCGGACGGTCCTGCACATGGCGGATCAGCGAAGCCGGCTTGCCCAGCTCTTGCAGAATGGTCTGCACGACTTGAAGATTGGTTCGTTCATTGCTGCCGCCAACGTTGTACACCTCCCCGATCCGGCCCCGATGAAGCACCAGATCGATCGCTTTGCAATGATCCTCGACATACAGCCAGTCTCTGATCTGAAGACCGTCGCCGTAAACCGGCAGCGGCTTATCCTGCAGCGCGTTCAGGATCATCAGCGGAATTAGCTTTTCCGGGAACTGATACGGTCCATAGTTATTCGAACAACGCGTAATGACAGCCTGCAGGCCGTAGGTCTCGTGATAAGCGCGGACAAGCAGATCGGCCCCGGCTTTGCTTGCCGAATACGGACTGTTCGGCGCAAGCGGCGTGCTTTCCGTAAACAGTCCCTCTGCCCCAAGCGTACCGTATACCTCGTCCGTCGACACCTGCACGTATCTCTGCACTCGAAAAGTCTTGGACAAATCAAGCAGCGTCTGTGTCCCGACGATATTCGTATGCACAAACAGTCCCGGCTGCAAAATACTGCGGTCCACATGGGATTCCGCGGCAAAGTTAATGACCGCGTCAATACCCGATTCAAACAGCGGGGTAAGCGCCGCCTGATCGGCAATATCCGCTTTGACGAACGTATAGTTCGGATGCTTCTCCACCTGCCGCAGATTTTCCGGGTTGCCCGCATACGTTAAGGCATCGACGTTAATAATCTCGTAATCGGGATAACGGCTCAGCATATAATGAACGAAGTTGCTCCCGATAAACCCCGCTCCGCCCGTAATTAACAGTTTCATTGCGGAATGCTCACCCCTCATAGACAAAATTGATTTCCGCCTGGGCAAGCACGGGATGCTTAGCGTCTTTGTCCGACAGAATCGGTTTCGATACCGGCCAGTCAATGCCAAGCGCAGGATCGTTCCAGGCAATCCCCCTGTCATGCTCCGCGGCGTACAAGGCGTCCACCTTATACTGCACCTCGCAGTTTGGCACCAGCGTGCAGAAGCCGTGGGCGAAGCCTTGCGGAACTAACAGCTGTCTCTTATTGGCCGCGCTCAGAATAAAGCCCTGCCATTGCCCAAAGGTTGGCGAGCCGCGGCGTATGTCCACAACGACATCGTAGATCGCCCCCGCCGTAACCCGGACCAGCTTGGTCTGCGCTTTCGGCTGAAGCTGATAATGCAGGCCGCGGAGAACCCCCACTTCGACCGACAACGAATGATTATCCTGAACGAAAGCATGCAGGATGCCATTCTCTCGTGCCGTCTTCTCGTTATAGCTTTCGGTAAAAAATCCTCTGTGATCGCCGTATACAGGCGGCTCCAGCAGCTTCACTCCCGGCAGCCTTGTTTCCATTACGTTCATGCCTCACCATCCTGTTCAATCAGAACTCTGGCACTATCATTATATTCGACAAACTCGTACTGACCCGTAGGTATACGCCATTTTTCTCCTATCGCCGAAAGATAATTCTGGCATGTTTCGAGCTTTGCGAGAATAAAAGTCAATAGAACGTCAAATCCGGCCGAGCGGAAGGAGGATCAACCCATCCCATGTTCAAGGATAACAAGCGTGTTTCGGCGACCGATACGTTGATTGGTCTCGGAACGCATATCGAGGGCAAGCTGGTCTGCGAGGCGAACCTCCGCATTGAAGGAGAACATAGCGGAGACATTGAATGTCTGGGGGATGTCATTATCGGAGAAAACGGTATGGCACGCTCGAACATAACCGCCAGGGACATTACGATTGCGGGCAAGGTATACGGCGAGGTAACCGCCAAAGGAAGGCTGACCATTACCGCAACCGGGCAGCTGACCGGCAGCTTATCCGCTCAAGGCATTATTGTACAGGACGGCGGCATGCTGAACGGTACCTGCCACATGGAGCGCCAAACCGAGCGTACCCGCCCGTTGTCCGAGCCAGCCAAAGAACAAAGCCGCGAGAAGGAAAAAGCCCGCCAGGCCGTTTGATCGGACCTATACGGCCGGTCACGAAAAACTCCCATTCTGCTCTTCCGGAAGGAAGAACCGAATGGGAGTCTTTTCGCTATTAAGCCGCTACGTCCCTCTTCTTGAAGACATACCAGGCCAGAGCGACAAAGATGGCGTAATAGACGGCCAGGACGGCGATGGAAAAGCCCATCGTTGAACCGTCGCGCAATGGCGTATCGTTCAAATATTGCGTAAGGTCAAGGTGGATGAACAAAATGTAATCCGCCCATTTATACTTGAGCGCTGCCAGCAATGGCGTAAAGGAATTAACCCCCAAAATCAGGAACAGCGACAAGCCGATAGCGAGCGCGCCGCTGCGGGACACGGTCGCCAGCATAAAGGCAAGCGTTGTTGTGACGATCAGCGACACGTACTTCAGCAGGGCGTATTTAATCAAATAAGCCGCCATGGATCCCGACACAAGCGGGGAAATGATATCGGTTGCCGTATTATCGCCGGCATCGAACAGAATCAAATTCAGCACGATGGCAAACAGCAGCATAACGATAACCATGCCTAGCGCATACAGGAGAACGGCAATGTATTTGGACAGCAGAATTTTGGACCTTGTCCACGGACGAATCAGAAGCAGCTTGATTGTGCCGCTCGTAAACTCGTCGGCTACGCCCGAGGAAGCGATTATGATCGTAAATACGGTAATCAGCGTATACGAGATCATCACTTCCGTCATAATCATGCTCCATGCGGAGGTTGTATGATTCTGATCCACGAAATAACCGATAATCGATATTGCCGCGATTAACGCAAGCAAGATGCCCAGCATGACATACGTCCGAGGGCGGCGGTAAATTTTCATGTTCTCATTCTGAACCAGCTTGAAAAAATTAAACAATGCGCTCACCCCCCGTTACTTCAAGGAATTGATCCTCAAGCGACTTGGTTTGGACGCGGATGCCGTACACCTTGATGCCTGCGGCGACCAATCGGGCGTTAAAATCCGCCGCGAACTCGCGATTCGCTTCAATAATAAGGCTGTCGCCTTCCCTGAACGCAGCTTTGCCAAGCCCCGCCGCAACCTCGGATGCTTCCGCAGGCTTGTCTACTTCAAAGAGCATATTCACATTGCTAGCGGCATCCAGACCTCCCTGGTGGATGGTCCGCACATCGATCAGCTTGCCGCTTTGAATAATCGCAACCCGGTCGCACATCAGCTCCATCTCGGAGAGAAGGTGACTGGAGACGAATACGGCGATGCCTTCTTCCTTGGACAGCTGGCGGAGGTAATCGCGAAGCTCGCGGATACCGGCCGGATCCAATCCGTTGGTTGGCTCGTCAAGGATAAGCAGCTTAGGACGGTGCAGAATCGCTTGAGCGACCCCCAGTCTTTGGCGCATCCCGAGAGAATAAGTTTTCACCTTGTCATGAATGCGGGATTCCAGCCCAACAAGGGTAATGACCTCCTGAATCCTTTCGGGCGTCACACCCTCGATCATCCGCGCGAAATGGATAAGATTCTGATAACCCGTCAAATACTTGTACATTTCCGGATTCTCGACAATCGCTCCCACATTCCGAATAGCCTGTTGATACTGGGTCCGGATGCTGTAGCCGCCGATTTTGATTTCGCCCGCGGTCATGGCCATGAGGCCGACCATCATGCGGATCGTGGTCGTTTTGCCGGAGCCGTTGGGCCCAAGAAAACCAAACACTTCGCCTAAAGGCAGATCCAGCGTCAGATTGTCTATAATCGTCTTCTGCCCGATTCGCTTCGTCACTTGCTGCAGCTGTACGATCGGTTGCTCCATGATACCCTCCCTTTGAATGAATCATCGCTTGATGAATCATTGCTTGATTTTCCAAAATCTAGTTCTATGTATCGTCCGTCTATTATAGCGAATTAGAAGGGGGAGGGAAAGTGAACAGCCTATTAAGACTTTATTTAGAGGACGGCGCAGCCGTTTGCGCTTAGACCCGTGAACAATCCGAGCAGCAGCCTAACGGTAGGACAACACGGAAAAAGCCGGTCCGAAAAAGCGCTTTTGCATCATGCACCTTTACCATTTTTCCGCAGCCCACGCAATAAAAGCATTCTTCCAATTGCATCATCATTACTCCCCCGCTCACAATACTATTTGTATCAATATCGAATTGTTGTTACAATTCGTATCTTTACTTTATTGGATTTAGCGAAAGTTGTCAATACTTGTATGCAATTTGTCGCCTTTTAACGTGTAAGCGTTTACAGTTCGGCTGCAAAAAACAGCGTCCTGTTAAGACGCCGTCTGATTGGTATCCATTTGTTCTTTTAGCAGCTCGTGAATCCGCTCTTTCTCTTCCTTGCTTACAAGCATGTACCAGACTTTATTGATCATGCTTCCCGAACCGTTAATCTCAACGGTATCGATACTGCCGAGGTCTTCCCGGTAATCGGTCATAAAGGTCTTCATCTCGTCAAACGTAATGTTTGTTTTGACACTGCTCCCCAGCTCTTTCAGTATCTTTTGAATCTGAGTAATATTGGAGAACTGAAGCGAGCTCTTCATGACCTCCGTCAGAATCTCCCGCTGTCTGGCATTCCGGCCAAGATCCCCTCTTGGATCGTCGTAACGCATTCTGGAATATTTGAGCGCAAGCTCGCCATTCAGCTTAAGCGTGCCTTTATCGAATTGGTGATCCTCATAATAGAAGGCAAACGGATTGTTTACCTCGACGCCGCCGAGAATGTCAATCAGATGGGCGAAGCCTTCCATGTTGATCCGGATGTAATAATCGATGGGATAATCCAGAAAATGCTCGACCGTGTTTTTCGCCATCGATACGCCGCCAAAGGCATACGCATGATTGATTTTGTCCGTTGTGCCGTGACCGATGATTTCGGTTCTTGTATCGCGAGGTATGTTGAACATGAGGATGGATTTCTTCTCCGGATTAACCGCAAGCACAATTAAAGTATCGGAGCGTCCTTTATCGTTCTCCCGCTCGTCAACGCCCATAACCAATACCGTAAAAGGATGCCGCTTCTCGATTAAAGCCTGAGCCGCCTGCTGCGGTTTGACCGTTACCTCCGGATCCTTGCTTACGTATACCGTGGGCTTTATCGGCTCATAGATTTTGCCCGCCGTCTCTTTCACCGAACCGTACAGATGCCAGGCATAGCCGGCCGTCCCGACAGCAAGGATAACTAATCCCGCCCCAATGCCGATTAGCGCTCTTCTCCAGCCCCGTCTCACCCTTTTCTTCCCCCTTCTTCATGACCGCTGCACCTAGATGGCCGTGCTGACTTCCTCCCCGAAATCTCCGAGCACAATCCGGTCATCTTCGGTTAGATCCGTTCCGATATGCGCTTCCAGAAGCGTCAGTCCGGATCCGGCCACAACGGTATGCCGCTCTCCCGGCAGAAGCTCGACAACTTCGCCTGTCTTAATGATGCTTCTCTTCTCATTGCGGATTAGCTCTCCGGCACCGGCCAGCACTGTCCAGACGATTTTCCGCCGAAGATAAAAGGCATAGCTTAGAAACCCGCCTTCCACCACTTCGAGCTTTCTCGTGATGGCTTGCTGCCCTTCCTCGCTGGACATGCAGCTTATCACGATTGCCTTCCCCCACCTGCCTGCCTCATAACCGGGGACCAGCGGTTGTTGCTCCGCGCTTAGGTTCCGTACCTGTTCATCAGGAATAGAGGCTGTTTGATCGGCAATGAGAATGCCCGCGGAAGAAACCGCCACCGTAATATTGCTCAGCCCCATCATAATTACGGGAGCTGCCGAATCATTATAAATAGAAGCGTTTTCCGGGAACGCGGCAGCAAGAGCACTCCAGCTGTCAATGCGGCAGAAGGGCTGCTCCGGCATCCGGAAGGTGGGGCTTCTTTCAAATAATCGGGTCATTCCGTTTTCCAGCCGGCTATGAAGCTCCCCGTAATGACGGAACAGCTGCTCATACTGGACGGGAAGACCTTCTTCCGTCAAAGCGGAAATTACGCTTTCCAACCGGAAGACGATAATGCCGCTCTCATCGCTTGTCAACGCACGATCTAATTGATGTCTGCGAAGCTGTTCCGGCAGCTCCTTCAGCGTTTCAAGCCAGTCTTCTTCCTCCACATACAAGTCCGCCGGCAACACGGCAACCGTCTCGTGGAGAGGAATGGAAGCAACCGAATAAAGATAGGAAGCAGCAAGGGCAACCACGGGATAACGGCCTTTCGCTTCCGGCTCCTGAATCACGTTCAGATTGATGGAGAGCTGGTCGCGCAGGATATCCGTCTGATTGCGGCTGATCGCGATAAACGCATCCTGCTGCAGACCAACCTGGTCCAGCTGCCGCCACAGCCTGTTCAGCAAAGACTCTCTTTCACCATTCGGTCCAGACAGCAGGGGCAGAAGCTGCTTTGCGCGCTTCGCATGAGAAAGCGGCCACATCCGTCTGCCTTGACCGCCGGCTAATAATACGAGTCTTACTTGCTGCTCTCCCATTACATCCTCCCGTTAGTTCCGTAATAGGTGTAATACAACTGTTCCTTGCTTTTCTTTTTCTTATTGTTGAGCACGACTCCGAGCAGCTTCGCTTTTACATGCTCAAGACTGGCGTACAACTTTTTCGCTTGCTGGCGCTTGGTCATTCCAACGCTGATGACGGCAACTACGCCGTCGCACTTGGAAGCAAGCACAAGACCGTCGGTAACAACCAGAGATGGCGGAGCGTCAAACAGGATCATATCGTAATGGGCGGACAGCTCCTCGATAAGCTGATTCATTTTTTTGGAGCCCAGCATTTCCGACGGGTTAGGCGGAGTAGGTCCGGAGCCGATAAAAAACAAATTATCTACCGAGGTGGAATGCACCGCATCCTGCCAATCCATCTGATTTGCCAGAACATTCGTCAATCCGGACTGATTGGACAGCATAAATACCGTATGAAGGGTAGGCCGTCTCAAATCCGCATCAACCAAAAGAACACGTTTGCCTTCTTGCGAGAATGCAACCGCAAGGTTCGCAATCGTTGTTGTTTTGCCGTCGCCGGACTGACAGGACGTTACCATCAACGTCTTCACAGGTACATCTATTGAAGAAAATTGAATATTCGTGCGTAAAGAACGGTACGCTTCGGCAATAGGGGAATCGGGATTGCTCGTCGTGATCAGCTTGCTATTTTCCAATACGGATTGTTGCACGGGTTTACCACCTGCCAGCTATTATTGAATTGCTTTATAACTTAATGCCCGATATAATGCATGAATCTTGTACTGCCGCGGGCTTTGACGCAGAAGCTCCTGATTCAGCATGCGGACCAACACGGCCCGTAGCCTGCCCGGAGGATGAAAGACGATGCCGTATTCATATTGGTTCTCCCTCGCGTTGCGCCAAACGACATGGCCGCGAAGATTGATCGCCACTCCGGAGATTTTCATCTGGAAATCCAGCATGTAGCCTTTATGCACAGGAAAGCGCAGTCCCGACAAAAAGCACAGTCCATGACGGCTGATGTTCAGAATCAACACCGGACATGTCGAAGCCGTAAGCAGAAGGCCCTGCTCATCCAGCAGACCGGCCATGGCGGTTATCCCTTCATTCAGGTGAATACGAATATTAGACCGTGGTATAAACGGGTCGGCACCCATAGCGGAAGCATCTCCTTACCAGATTTTCACCCGCGAGACCTAAACTTTCGGTTACGCTGGCAGAGTGGAATAAAGGCGGCGAGACGTGTGAATACTGAGGATTGATGATACAATACGTATCTAGCATTTCCTTCACTTTACGATACGATTTGTAACATGTCAAGTGGAAATAAAGATAACGTGGATATTTTGCGACGTTTTGTTGCAACAAATGAAATTTTAACTTCTACGTATTAATATAGGTGTAGCGGAAGTCAGTCATTTTAGGAGGATATAAGGATGAATATAGGAAACCGAATTGCTGGCTTGAGGGAAGAAAGAAAATGGACACAGGAGCAAACCGCCTCAAAGCTCGGCATATCAAGGGCTGCATTATCTCATTACGAGAAAAACCGCAGAGAGCCTGATACGGAGACCTTGGCGAAGTTTGCTGACCTGTATCAAGTTACCATAGATTATTTGGTAGGAAGAACGACGAATACACAGGCGGCGTTAAGCGAAGATATTCGTAGCTTTGTCGATCATCTGGAGCTATCCGACGAAGAGCTGCTGGAGAAGTATAATTTAAGCGTGGACGGTCGTAAGCTTACGGCTGAAGAGACGAAACGATTTATTGCATTCGTTCGCGCGGAACGAATGATGAATTAGAATCGGGATAATTTGTTAGGGTTGGATAAGATCCGCTGGCCATTTTTCCGGCGGAATATTGAGTTGAATTAATATTTCCCTAATATTTAGCTCCGTACGTGTATCTTCGGTGCTTGCTACTTGCATTTCTGCATCTCTCATTTTATCCGACTCCCTACTTCTAATAAAGTAAAACAATAACGTTATTATACCTAACAGTACGACTGGAATATGTCGGAAAGTGTGGTAAGATTAGTTCTTTTTTTGTCGAAAATAGGAATATCGGCCCATTTTTTCGTAAAATTCCAGCTTCGGTTTCTTGGAAGCCTTTGTAAGATCCAATAATAAATGGTTAGAAATAGGTTAGAGACAGATAGCGGGCTCCTAACCTTTTTTTCATAGATAGGTATTCTTGGGCGCTTGTTTCCTACTGCTTTCATCCTATGCAAGTCCAAAACATAAAATAACCGTCTCCGTGGAGACGGTTATTTTATGTTGGGCGATGCCCTGAGATTAAACGGTGAGTTCATTCTCCGACTTGAGTTGTATGGCATTTTGCAGCAAACGCTCGAGCAATGCGCCAAACCCGGCGATTACGAATGAAGCATAAGCTGCAGCCAACCCTATTAGGATAATACCCGGCGCGTTCTCTTGCCTGGCCATGATAAATACGAACGGCATCATAGCCGACAATAGAATCCCCATGCATACACCGCAATACTTAATCTTCTTTAAGGCCCGTAAGGACAGCTCCGAAAACGCAGTGTTGTTATCGATATATCCAAGCAGCTTCATGGCCGTATATAAAGCAATAAAATACGGGATCATAGCAGCGAAAAAGCCGATATCCGATGGATGCATCCTGCCTGGAAATTGGTTTGGATTATCCCGGATTAAAGCAATTACCGCAAATACGCATACCGCGATCGCAGGTATTGCCATTAATAACACAGCCATCTTTAGAAAAAAAGTGGGCACGCGGTTCATAATAACCACCTCATCGTCTAGATTCAGTGTTATTATAATTCCTCATTTATTGTTTTACAATATATTTTAATCGTTTTGTCTCCTGGAGTTGGGCAAAGTATTTACCTTGCCCTTGCCCTTGCCCTTGCTCTTGCTCTTCGCCCTTCCCTGCCCCTCCCTTCAACAGGCGAGCGGCATTTTGCGCAGCCTGCTATTTTTGTTTTTTGTGATGTGGTTGGAGGGAATAGAGGGAATGTATCTCCTGGAGGAGCGGAGCGTTCGCCTTTGAAATCGTGGGATTACCTTAGCGCCTAATTGATTCAAAGCCCCACGATTTCAACAGCGGCCGTAAGGAGATACATTCCCGTCATTCCCGATCATCCCACACTCTCCAAATAACAAAAAACAGGCTGAGCAATTGCCCAGCCTGTTACCCATTATCCTCCGGTACGAGCCAGCTCTTTCATGCTTTCTTCGAAAGCAGCGAGAAGCGCCTTATCGTCCTTCAAGCCGGCATCCTCCGCTTTGCGGATATGCTCCAGCATTTTCTTGTAATCCTTCGGAATAACCTTTACGAATTTCGCGAGGCTTCCTTCCCAATCGTTCAGAACGCGCGAGCCAACTGCTGAGCCGGTGTACTCGACATGGCGCTCGATCAGGCCGCGAAGCTCGGCAACATCTTCTTCTGTCTCCAGACGCTCAAGGAGAACCATCTCGATATTGCAGTTGTTGAAGAAATCGCCTTTCTCATCGAACACGTACGCAACGCCGCCGGACATACCTGCCGCAAAGTTGCGGCCTGTGCCGCCAAGGACAACAACCCGTCCGCCGGTCATGTATTCACAGCCATGGTCGCCTACGCCCTCGACAACAACCTTCACGCCGGAGTTACGTACCGCAAAGCGTTCGCCTGCGATACCGCGGATATAGGCTTCGCCATCCGTTGCACCGTACAGCGCCGTGTTGCCGATAATAACGTTCTCTTCGGCTACGAACGTAGCTTTCGGAGACGGAGCTACGATAATTTTACCGCCGGAGAGACCTTTACCAACATAGTCGTTGGAGTCGCCTTCGAGCGAAAGCGTAATGCCTTTCGGTACGAACGCGCCAAAGCTTTGGCCCGCAGAACCAACGAAGTGGTACGAAATCGTATCTTCAGGCAAGCCCTTCGCGCCGTAACGGCGGGTTACTTCGCTGCCCAGAATAGTACCTACTACGCGGTTTGTGTTGCAGATCGGGAATGTGCCGCGAACGCGTTCGCCGTTTTCCAGAGCTGCTTGCGCACCCGGAACGAGCTCCTGCATGTCGAGCGACAGCTCGAGGCCATGATTTTGCTCTTGTACGTTATGACGCGCTGCGTCTTGCGGTACGTCCGGCGTATGCAGCAGAAGGCTAAGATCGATGCCTTTTGCTTTGTAATGGTCAACCAGGTTCTTCGATTCGAGAATGTCGACGCGGCCGACCATCTCTTGAATCGTGCGGAAGCCCAGTTCGGCCATAATTTCGCGAAGCTCCTGCGCAATGAAGGTTAGGTAGTTCACGACATGGCTAGGATCGCCCATAAACTTCGCGCGAAGCTCAGGGTTTTGCGTTGCAACGCCAACCGGGCAAGTATCCAGCTGACATACGCGCATCATGACGCAGCCCAGTACAACAAGAGGTGCAGTCGAGAAGCCGTATTCTTCGGCGCCGAGAAGGATGGCAATCGCAACGTCGCGGCCGTTCATCATTTTACCGTCCGTTTCGATTACGACGCGGTCGCGCAGGTTATTCAGCATCAGCGTTTGATGCGTCTCCGCAAGACCAAGCTCCCATGGCAGACCCGCATGGCGGATCGAGTTCATTGGAGATGCGCCTGTACCGCCGTCATAACCGCTAACCATGATCACGTCGGCACGGGCTTTCGCAACGCCTGCTGCGATCGTGCCTACGCCAACCTCGGATACGAGCTTCACGTTGATGCGTGCGCGAGGGTTAGCGTTCTTCAGGTCATGAATCAGCTCGGCAAGGTCCTCGATCGAATAAATATCATGATGCGGCGGCGGCGAGATGAGACCTACGCCAGGAGTGGAACCGCGAACTTCCGCAACCCAAGGATAAACCTTGCGTCCCGGAAGCTGGCCGCCTTCACCCGGTTTCGCGCCTTGCGCCATCTTGATTTGAATTTCGTCGGCATTCACCAAGTAGTTGCTCGTTACGCCGAAACGGCCCGATGCGACCTGCTTGATCGCGCTGCGGCGGGAATCGCCGTTCGCATCAGGGATAAAGCGTGCAGGATCTTCGCCGCCCTCGCCGGTATTGGATTTGCCGCCAATGCGGTTCATCGCGATTGCGAGGCTCTCATGCGCTTCTTTACTGATGGAACCAAACGACATTGCGCCTGTTTTGAAACGTTTGAAGATCGATTCAACCGGTTCAACCTCATCGATAGGTACCGATTGACGTCCTTCCTTGAACTTGAGCAGCGAGCGGAGCATCATATGCTTCTTGTCTTCGCCCTGAACCATGTTCGAGAACTTCTTGTACAGGTTATAGTCGTTCTTACGGGATGCCATTTGCAGCGTGTGAATCGTTTGCGGGCTGAACAAATGGTCTTCGCCGTCTTTACGCCATTGGTAATCGCCGCCGGAGTCAAGTTCTTTCTCCCCGCCCTCTTGGTCGGCGTAAGCTTTGTTATGAGGCTTCAGTGCTTCTTGAGCAATGATATCGAGACCGATACCGCCAATACGCGACGGTGTCCATGTGAAGTATTCGTTAATCAGCTCTTCCTGCAGGCCAAGCGCTTCGAAAATCTGCGCGCCGCGATAGGACTGAATCGTAGAAATACCCATTTTGGACAGTACTTTTACTACGCCTTTAGTTGCCGCTTTAATGAAGTTCTTAACGGCCTTCTCATGCTTGATGTTGCTCAGCATGCCTTGGCGGATCATATCGTCCAGCGTCTCGAACGCGAGATAAGGGTTTACCGCATTGACGCCATAGCCGAGCAGGAGTGCAAAATGATGCACTTCGCGCGGATCGCCGGATTCAAGCAGAATCGCTACCTTTGTTCTCGTACCTTGACGGATCAGGTGATGGTGCAGGGCCGCTACGGCAAGCAGCGACGGAATTGCAGCGTTGTCTTTATCAATACCGCGGTCAGACAAAATAAGAATATTATGGCCTTTATCAATAACGCGGTCTGCTGCTTCGCACATCAGCTTAAGCGCTGCGCGCAGGCCTTTTTCGCCTTCGGCAGCCGGGAAGAAGATCGGAAGCGTAATCGACTTGAAGCCTGGACGGCGTACGTGGCGAAGCTTCGCGAACTCTTCATTGGACAGGATCGGCGTATCCAGCTTGATATGACGAGCGCTTTCCGGTTCAGGCTTCAGCAGGTTGCGCTCAGGCCCGATTGTCGTGCTTACCGATGTAACGATCTCTTCGCGGATCGCGTCAATCGGCGGGTTCGTCACTTGCGCGAACAGCTGCTTGAAGTAGTTGAACAAGCGCTGAGGACGCTCGGACAATACGGCAAGCGGCGCATCGTAACCCATGGAAGCGATCGGCTCTTGGCCGCTGCTCGCCATTGGCTCGAGCACCTTGCGAACATCTTCGAACGTATAGCCGAATGCCTGCTGGCGCTGCTGCACGGTAGCGTGATCCAGTTCAGGAAGCTCCGGCGCGTCAGGCAATGCTTCGAGATCGACGAGATGCTCGTCGAGCCATTCGCGGTAAGGCTGTTCAGCCGCGATTTGCGCTTTTACTTCCTCGTCGGAAATAATGCGGCCTTCCTTCGTATCCACAACGAGCATGCGGCCTGGACGCAGACGGTCTTTGTACGCGATCTCTTCCGGAGCGATTTCGACAGTGCCGGCTTCGGAACCGAGGATGATATGATCGTCTTTCGTTACATAATAACGGGCTGGACGCAGGCCGTTACGGTCGAGGTAAGCGCAGATTTGCGTACCGTTCGTAATCGCCATTGCGGCAGGTCCGTCCCACGGCTCCATCAGAGTCGCGTGGTATTCGTAGAATGCTTTCTTCTTGTCGTCCATGCTCTCATGGTTCGACCAAGGCTCCGGTACCATCATCATCGCAACATGCGGCAGGGAACGGCCGGACAAATGCAGGAATTCAAGCGCGTTGTCGAACATCGCCGTATCGGAACCGTCCGGGCTGATGATCGGTTTTACCTTCTCCATGTCTTCGCCGAATAGTTCGGTTTCGAACAAGGTCTGACGGGCATGCATCCAGTTGATGTTGCCGCGCAGCGTATTGATCTCGCCGTTGTGGATCAGATAATGGAAAGGATGAGCGCGCTCCCAGCTCGGGAAGGTATTCGTACTGAAACGGGAGTGAACAAGCGCCATAGCCGACACGACAGCTTCGTCGTTCAGCTCCTGGTAGAACGAGCGTACCTGCTCGGTAGTCAACATCCCTTTGTAGACGATCTTCTTGCTCGAAAGGCTGGTGAAATAGAACATTTCCCCGCCTTCTTTGCCACCGAAACGGATTGCGATCTCGGCGCGCTTGCGGATAACGTACAGCTTGCGCTCAAAGGACAATTCGTCCTGAATGCCAGGATTCTTCGCGATAAACACTTGGCGAACGAACGGCTTCACCGACAGAGCGGATTGGCCAAGCTTCGAATCGTTCGTAGGAACCGTACGCCAGCCGATCAGCGATTGGCCCTCTTCGCGGATGATGCTCTCCAGTTCGCGCTCGAACGAGCTGCGGATCGCTTCATCGTGGGGCATAAACAGCAGGCCGACGGCATATTCTCCTTCTTGCGGAAGGTCAATCTCAAGCTTTTTCAATTCACGTGCGAAGAAATCATGCGGGATTTGAATCAGGATGCCTGCTCCGTCCCCCGTATTTGGTTCGCTGCCTTGACCGCCGCGATGCTCCATGTTCTCGAGCAATGTCAGCGCCTGACGAATGACAGTATGCGATTTTCTTCCTTTGATGTTTGCTACAAATCCCATGCCGCATGCGTCTTTTTCATAGCGCGGATCGTATAGACCTTGTTTCGGCGGTAATCCAAAAATTTTCTCTTTCATCGTGTGCAACCTTTCTATCAGAAGATTTTTGGGCAAGCATAGCTCAATAACGGTATCGAACGGCAGCAATCGAGGCGCACCGGCCTGTTGCTTGCCGTTCTTGCGAGCTTAAACGTGATGGCTTTATGGCATCTTATCCGCGGACACAAACTTTTCCGAAGCTTTTAAAGGAAATCGTTCGTATCTGGTCGAAAATGATTAGCTGCATGAAGCTTTCGTTTAAGATTGACCATGTTCCGGGCCGTGTTCCGCCATTGCGGTTATTATATTATTTTAACATCAGGCCAAAAGGGAATCAATTTAATATTTTTATGAATGTGATAAAACTTTACTTTACAGCACATTGTTCGTGTTCTTATACTATGCCTAACATTTTATCAAAAGGAGGATGAACATTTGTATAGCAAATCAAGGAAAATCCAATCTATTATGGCGCTGTTGGCTTTCGCGATCTTGGCCGCATCGGCCTGGGGAGGGTCGCCGGCTAGGGCTGAATCGGGGGTGCCGGAGCCTTATCGGATCGTTGCTCTCGGCGATTCCTTAACTGCGGGTTACGAGCATGGGTATACCGAAAAATCCGTTCCCTACGGGTATGTGGAGCAAGTGTACGAGCAGTCGCTGTTCCATGGACTCCGCGCGGAATACGTCAATTACGGGATTCTCGGACTAAAGGCCGAAGGTTTGAACCGCTTGCTCCAGGCTGTTTCCGACGGCCGTACCGTGAAGGCGGACGACATTCAGAAGGAGCTGCAGGATCCCCGCAAGGAGACCCTTGCAGGGCAAACCGCCCAAATGGCTAAATCCATACGTTCCGCCAACCTGATCATCCTAACGATCGGAGGAAACGATCTGCTGCCGGTGATGGCCAAGCTGGATTCCGGAGCAGCCGACGACGAAATTTCCGCTTACATCCAAACGATATTGGATCAATACGAAAAAGATCTCGAAGCTTCAATCCGAACGATTGCCGCCCTGAACCCCAAAACGCAAATCGTCATGTCGGATCAATATTTGCCGGTTCCCGCGCCTTTGCAATTCGGATCGACGACCATTGAGCTGTATCCCGAAGCAAAGCGCAAGCTTTTGCTCGACGGTGTAACGAAGCTCCGCGGCAAGCTAGATCTGGTAAGCACCCGTCTTGCTGCCGACGGCATCAAGCTTCAGGTAGCGGACGTCAACAGCTTGTTTGTCGGCCATGAGCTGGAATACACCTCCATCGCTCAAGGCGACATTCACCCGAACCATCAAGGTTACGCGGCAATCGGACGCGCTTTCGCTACCGCGATTTGGGGCGATTACAGGGCCGTCCGCCCGCGCCAGGCCAATGTTGAAATGTCCGTTGTCGTTGACGGCAAGGAGCTTCCCGCCTCGGCAGCCCCGCCCGTCCTTCGCAGCAATCGCAGCTTTGTCGCCATGAGGGATATAACGGATGCTTTAGGCGCAAAGCTGAGCTGGAATAACGCGGCTCAGAGCGCGACGGTTTCTTATAACAATCACGCGGTTGCCTTTACGATCGGTTCCGCATACGCAACGATCGACGGCAAGAAGGTCAAGCTGACAACGCCTCCCGCATTTTTGCTGAAATCCGGAAAGGAATCGAAAACTTACCTTCCGCTCGCCGCGCTGTCCGAAGCGCTTGGCCTCCAGGTCACATACCGAGGCACCCTGCAAACCGCCTTTATAAACAAATAAATCAACAAGACGGCAAGCTGACATTCTCCCACTATAGTAGAAGAAATTATTCTAGTTACTTATATTCCTTCCGTAATTCCTTCAAAATTTCCAGCCCGCGCGCGGACCAACGCATCAGACGGTCCAGCGCGGCGATCTGGGCTGCAACCGCCTCCTGCAGGGAGGCGCTGTAGTCCGGCACTTCCCCTTCAAACGGCTTCAAATCGCGAAGCAGCACATTCGTTTTTTCCGTATAGCTCAATGCCCTGCGCTCATGAAACATCGCCACGTCCGGATTATAAGGATGATGCAGGTCTCCCTGCTCCGGATGCTTCGATACTGCCAGCACCTTGAAGACCGCGCGCGGCCCGTTTACTTCGACAATCTCGCCAATATATTGCCCGGATCTGACATCCGCCTTGGCCAGCGCTCCCGGAACGACAAAATCTCGATTTTCTTGCATATGTATGATTCCTCCCAAAAAATTGATTAGCCTATTTTGCACATTCGAATGCTCGCTACTTATTTCCAATGTGCTATAATACCGCTTAGTACATTGATCGGCTTTTTCTTCATCCGACAGAAATTCACCATATCATATAAGAATGTTTTCTTGCAAAGCAACCCGTGATTTCCCGTTTGCGGCGGAGAGAGCCCTAGGGTAGGACTATCTCCCTGCAACTTCAATAGCAGGATGACTTGTTTTAAATCGAGCAGAGTCGTAATATGGAACTAGAAAAGTAGGTGACATTATGCGTAAGAAAAGAGTGCTCCTGCTCTCCGAAGGATTCGGATCAGGGCACACGCAAGCCGCGCATGCCTTGGCAGCAGGCCTGCGCCAGCTCAACCCGGATATACAGACCCGCGTGATGGAGCTGGGCAATTTTCTTAATCCCGTGCTAGGACCTTTAATTATTTCCGCCTATCGCAAAACGGTGAGCAGACAGCCCAAGATGGTTGGCCTGATGTACCGCAGCAATTATAAAAAATCGCTAAACCGATTCATGCAGCTTGCGCTCCACCGTATGTTCTATACCCATACTTCGCAGGTTATCGCCCAACTTAAGCCGGATCTCGTTATTTGTACTCATCCTGTTCCGAATGCGGTTGTCAGCCGCCTGAAGCGGCTTGGGCTGGACATAAAGCTATGCACCGTCATTACCGATTACGATGCGCACGGTTCATGGGTGAACCAGGAAGTGAACAAGTTCCTTGTCTCCTCTTCCCTGGTGAAGGACAAGCTCATTAAACACAGCGTGCCGGAGAGCCGGATTGCCGTAACCGGCATTCCCGTCCATCCTCATTTCTGGAAAACCTACGACAAGGCCCAGATCAGAGAACAGTTTGGGCTTAAGGCGCTTCCTACCGTCCTTATTATGGGCGGCGGCTGGGGTCTTATGTATGAAGACAGCCTGCTGGAATATATGACAGAGTGGCGCGAACGCGTTCAATTTATTTTTTGCGTAGGCAATAACGACAAGGTGAAAGAGAAAATGCTTTCGAATCCCAGGTTCAGGCATGACAACATCCGGATTATCGGATTCACCAAAGAAGTCAGCAAACTGATGGATGTGGCGGATGTTCTCGTAACCAAGCCCGGCGGGATGACCTGCACGGAGGGGATGAGCAAAGGCATTCCGATGCTGTTCTACGAGCCGATTCCCGGGCAGGAAGAGCAGAACTGCGAATATTTCATCAAACACGGCTTCGGCGAAATGCTGGAGACGACCGAAACGGTTGACAAATGGATGGCCGTCATTCAGCAGCCCGAAGCTTCGGCAAGCTACCGCCAGACCCTGATCAATAAAAGAAACGAAGAATATAATCCGCTTACTTGTCCTAAAGCCGTCTTGCAGCTGTTGCAATGACGGCTTTTTGCTTGCACAAATCCTCCCCCGCTCGAATAGTACAAACCTTTTCCGGTTATTGTTATTATAGAGAAGGATACGTGAATCGCAGTCGAATAGCAAAGGGAGCGGATTAGGATGAAGGAACGGAGCATGGACGGAAAAACAATCATTCTGCGTCTCGAGATCGATACCCAGCAGGCGTATTTCGGCAAAGCCGTCTCCGCCATCGAAGCGGCAGGCGGGGATATTGTAGCCATTGACGTCATTCAAACCGACAAGCAGATCAGCATACGGGACTTGACGGTCAAGATTGCGGAAGCCGGTGCTGCCGAACGGCTGCAAGCCGCTCTTCAGAGCGTGCCGGGCATTCGCCTCCGGCATGTATCCGACCGCACTTTTCTTTTGCATCTTGGCGGAAAAATAACGATACAGCCAAAAACCCCCATTCAAAACCGGGATGATTTATCCCGCGTGTATACGCCGGATGTCGCGAGGGTCTGCCAAGCCATTGAAGCCGATCCCAAGAAGGCATTCACTCTCACCATCAAACGCAATACGGTTGCCGTCGTTTCCGACGGGAGCGCGGTGCTTGGCCTTGGCAATATCGGCCCTTATGCGGCCATGCCCGTTATGGAAGGCAAAGCCATGCTGTTCAAGCAGTTTGCGGACGTGGACGCCTTCCCGATCTGCCTCGACACCCAGGATACCGAGCAGATTATCGCGTCGATCAAGCATCTTGCCCCGGCCTTCGGCGGCATTAACCTGGAGGATATATCCGCGCCTCGCTGCTTCGAGATTGAACGCAGGCTGCGGGAAGAGCTTGATATCCCGGTTTTCCATGACGATCAGCACGGGACGGCCGTCGTCCTGTACGCGGGGCTTTTGAACGCCCTTAAGCTGACGAAACGCAAAATCGAAGATACGCGGTTTGTCGTTTGCGGAATCGGAGCCGCCGGAACGGCATGCACGAAAATGCTGCTGGCCGGCGGAGCCAAGCATATTGTAGGGGTTGACCGCGAAGGGATTCTGACGGCAGACAAAACCTACAGCCATCCGATGTGGCAATGGTACGCGGAGAATACCAACGAGGCGAGAATCAGCGGAGGTCTAACAGAAGCGCTCGCTAATGCCGATGTATTTATAGGGGTATCCGCCGGCGGCATTTTGACCCGGGAGCATATTCAATCGATGGCTCCCGAGCCTATCGTGTTCGCCATGGCCAATCCCGAACCCGAGATCCGGCCCGAGCTGGCCGAAGATATCGTAGCTGTCATGGCCACGGGAAGAAGCGACTATCCGAATCAGATTAACAACGTCCTCTGCTTTCCCGGCATTTTCCGGGGGGCGCTGGACAGCCGTGCCGTCACGATCAACGAGCAGATGAAGCTTGCCGCAGCCGAAGCGATCGCCTCGGTCATCAACGAGGATGAGCTGAGCAGGTTCTATATTATTCCAAGCGTCTTTAATGCAAGAGTGGTTGAAGAGGTCCGCAAAAGAGTGATTCAAGCTGCGCAGGACAGCGGAGCAGCCCGCAGAAGACCAAGAGAATAAAACAAGGAATATAACAATATTTGTCTTAATCTCAACTGGGAGATTAAGACAAATTGTTGTATATGCCCTTTCGTTTATACTATAATGACTAGGTTACTAGGTTAATAGCTTAAACCTTAGGAAGGATGTATAACGAATGGCTACGGCTTCACCAACCTTGCAGAAAAGGGACAATATTCCCCAGCTGCTACTCGTACGGGCAATGGCTATCATAGGCGTCCTGTCCGTCCATTCCACTTCGTTCGCCACCGTGACCATGGTGGATTCGAACTATTTTTTTCTTTATAACTTTTTCAATATTTTCATGAAAATCGGAACAACAACCTTTATTTTCCTAAGCAGCTTTGTCCTCTTCTATAATTACTATACCCGCCCTTTGGACAAGCAGCTGCTCGGAAGCTTCTATAAGAAACGGCTGTTGTACATTATTATTCCGTATTTGGTCTTCTCTTTGTTTTATTTTGCGGTATTGCATTTCCTTTATTATCAGGACCGGTCCCTGTCAACGGAAATCCATAATTTTATCGATAAAATACTTACCGGCAAGGCTTATACGCATTTATATTTCGTGTATATAAACATACAGTTCTATCTGATGTTTCCGTTGTTCCTGTGGCTGATGAAAAAATATCCGCGCACGATCAAATGGGCCATTCCCGCGGGGATCGCCATTCAATGGGCCTTTTTTATCATCAACAAGCACGTGCTTCCTGCTCCAGGCGTTCCTAACCGCGGCAGCTGGTCGTTCTCGTATTTCTCGTATTACCTGCTTGGCGCCGCTCTAGGAATCTATTATCCGAAAATCAAAGAATGGATTATTATTGCCAGGAACCATGCCACAAACGCCCGCGTCGCAACATGGATTGCTCTTTGGGTGCTGTGGTTCGCGGCAGGCTTGGCCCACGTGTATTTGTATTACGAGACCAGGCTTCACCTGAAATCGTTCAACACTACATTGTTCGATCTGGTGTGGAATATTCATGGGGTGCTAACGGCACTTGTTTTATTGCAAATAGCGTTTGTTATGTCCAAGAAGCTGCCGAAGGTCCTAACCAAGGTCATCTCAAGACTTGGCGCTTTATCGTTTGGCGTATACCTGATTCATCCATTCTTCCTGCTTCTGTACCGGGAATACCCGCTTCATACGGGTACGGCATGGCTGCTTCATCTTTGGTATCTCGGCGGCTTCGCGCTTGCCCTGATCGCATCCTGGATCGTCGTTGGTTTCTTCGCCCGTTATGTGCCATTTAACTGGATCGCTTTCGGCAATCTGCCAAAGCCCAATAAACGGCCTTCTAAGCCGGTTATGCCGGAAAGACAGCTGGACGCGTAATACATCCTTAGGAGGAATAAGTTGTGAGAATGAAAGTGATTGCTGCACTCCTCGTCATCGCCATTGCGATCACTTGGCCGGTGTCCCAATACCAGCTTGAGGCTTCCGCCAACAAACCTTTGCATTACAAGAACAAGGTTATCGTCCTTATGTATCATCATATTGATGCGAAAGAAAGCGGAGCAACGATTTCACCGAGCCGTTTCGGGACTCATATGAAGCTTCTGAAGGAAAACGGCTATCATGTAATCAGCATAGAGCAGTTCGAGGATTTCATGCAGCACAAAGCGAAAGTGCCGGATAACGCCGTTGTTATTACCTTTGACGACGGGTACGAAAGCTTTGACCAATATGCGGTTCCCATTTTGAAAAAGTACAATTTTCCGGCCACGCACTTCGTCATTGGCTCAAGCAGCGACAATCAAAACGTACACACGAAGCACTTGACCTGGGACACGATGCGCAAGCTAAAAGGCGAAGGCTTCAGCTTCTACAGCCATACGTACAACCAGCATGACTATGCTCCGCTTGATAAGAACGGAAAGAAAAAAGGCCCTATGCTGAGCAATCCGATTTACCTGCCTGACAAGGGCCGCGTAGAGACGAAGAAGGAATACATGGCGCGCGTTGAAGCGGATGCCCAGCTGATGGAAAAACGGCTGAAGGAAGAGCTGAACAATACGCGTCAGATGCTTGCCTTCCCTTACGGCGCTTTCAGCCCGACGGCGAAGCAGCTTGAGAAAAATGCAGGCGTCACCTTATTCTTCACCGTGCATCCCGGCATTAACAGACCGGGATCGGACGAAGCGTTCCGCCTGAACGCCGGAACGCCGGCACTCTCGGGCAACAAATTCCTCGCGATGTTGAAGAAATACGGATAATCTCTTAAGAAACAGAGCTGTAAAACTTAAAGCCCTTGGTCCTCCAATCGGAAGGACCAAGGGCTTTTAATCTTTCATGAAGGCTTAATTCGAGAAGAAATCCCTTTTAATACTTAAAATCCACTTAAGTTTTAGTTAAGTTTTTAAGATTAAAATAAGTTGTCCGCTTAAACTTTCCTATACTATACTGGCTAGGTCGACAGCATGCCATTATGAAAGGATACATGTTCACATGTCACTAGACCTTCAGAAAAGAGACCCTATTCCCGAACTGTCGCTTGTAAGGGCGATGGCTATTATCGGTGTCCTGTCCGTCCACTCCACTTCGTTTGCCACTGTCGAAATGGTGAATTCGAATTACTTTTT
This sequence comes from Paenibacillus sp. BK720, assembly GCF_011761545.1. Taxonomy (NCBI): domain Bacteria; kingdom Bacillati; phylum Bacillota; class Bacilli; order Caryophanales; family Paenibacillaceae; genus Paenibacillus; species Paenibacillus sp. BK720. The sequence goes on from NZ_JAASRQ010000004.1 coordinate 657,448, forward strand.
CCTGTATAATTTTTTCAATATTTTCATGAAGATTGGTACAACCACCTTTATATTTGTCAGCAGCTTCGTTCTCTTTTATAACTATTATTCTAGGCCGCTGGACAAGCAATTGCTGGCGAGCTTTTATAAAAAGCGGCTGCTGTACATTATTATTCCGTATTTGGTCTTCTCCTTGTTTTACTTTACGATATCTCATTACCTATATTATTCGGACCGCTCTCTATCGACAGAAATTCATCTTTTTATCGATAAAATCCTTACCGGAAAGGCTTATACGCATCTGTATTTCGTGTTTATCAATATTCAATTTTATCTGATGTTCCCCTTTTTCTTATGGCTGATGAAAAAATATTCCAGAACGGTCATATGGGCGGTTCCGGCAGGTTTTGTCCTCCAATGGGGATTCATCCTGTTCAACAAATACGGCTTGGAGACGCCGGTGGCGAATCGCGGCAGCTGGTCCTTTTCCTACTTTTCGTATTATTTGCTTGGCGCTGCCCTAGGAATCTATTATCCAAAGCTTAAAGCATGGATTATCATCGCAAGGAATCATGCCACTGCAGTCCGGATCGTTACCTGGACCGTCCTGTGGACATGCTGGATCGCTGCCGGCTTAACGCATGCGTATCTGTATTATGAGACTAGGCTTAACCGGGCTGCGTATAATACTACGTTGTTCGATTTTGTATGGAACGTTCACGGTATACTGACAACCATTGTTTTATTGCAATTGGCATTTATTCTATCCAGGAAACTGCCGAAGGTTTTAAGCGGACTGATCGCAAGACTTGGTGTTTTATCGTTTGGCGTTTACCTGATTCATCCGTTTTTCCTGCTGATCTACCGACAGTATCCGCTTGATACGGGTACAGCCTGGCTGCTTCATCTGTGGTATCTAGGCGGCTTCTTTATCGCTCTGGTTGCATCCTGGATCGTTGTTGGCTTCTTCGCCCGTTATGTGCCGTTTAACTGGATCGCCTTCGGCAACCTTCCCAAGAAGCAGCATCGCCCGTTACAACCGGTTCAACCGGAGAGTCGGCTAGAGTCATAATGCATTCAAACCCAAATAACCTTAGCCCCTTTGGCTAAGGTTATTTGACTAATGCAGAGGCCCGGAACCGGGATAGGGCTCCTCATGCGGCTCCACATGCACATGGACGCTCATGATATTATGTTTGCCTTCCATCCGCCGCTCGATCTCATCGCTGATCCCATGACTCTCAATAAGCGTCAAACCGGGATCAACCTGCACGATCACGTCGATGAGCACATTGCTCCCGTGTACGCGCGCCTTAATGTCCTTAATGGATTTGACGCCCTTCGTCCCCTCTATCGTGGAGCGCAGCGTCATCAGCTCCTTGGCGTCAAAACCATCCGTCAGCGCATGGGTCGAGCTGTAGAAAATATCCCAGGCGGTTTTGCATATAATGGCGCCAACCGCAAGCGCGGCCACCGGATCCAGCCAAGGCAGGCCGAACTGGGCGCCGATAATCCCGACTGCCGCGCCGATACTGACAAGCGTGTCGGACAAATTATCTTTTGCGGCCGCATGCAAAGCCTGGTTATTGATTCGGCTTGCCAGCCTGCGGTTATAGAGGTATACGGCACCCATACAGGCTGCCGCAAACAAAGCAACCCATGCCGAAGTCAGCGAAGGCACGGTCTCCTGACCGGAGAATAGAGAACGTACCGTGTTGATAATGACCTGCAAGCCTACCGTTGCCATGATAAACGACGCAATAAGAGCGGCGATCGTCTCCGCCCGGAAATGCCCGTAAGGATGATCCTTGTCGGGCGGCTTTTGGGAGATGCGAAGGCCAATCAATACGGCAACCGAAGCGATAATATCCGTCAGGTTATTAAAACCGTCCGCAACAAGCGCTCCGGAGGCAAACCAATAGCCGGCGCCCAGCTTGATGGCCGACAGCCCGATATAAGCCCCGATACTCACCAAGGCTCCCTTCTCGCCCTGCTTGATCTCTTCATACTGATTCATTGCGGTAAACAGGCCTCATTTCATAGGGTCTAAAGAAACAGTGTTTACCCTATGCGCGCTTTTATGCATACACGAAAAAAAAGAGCCGTACAGGAAAGACTGTACAGCTCTCTCTATGCGATTATACCGCGTACATACGCTCGCGGAGAGCTTTAATCTCCTCGCTCTCAAGGTACTCGTCGTAAGTCATCATTCTGTCGATCAAGCCGTTAGGCGTAATCTCCATAATCCGGTTCGCAATGGTTTGCACAAACTGATGGTCATGCGAAGTAAACAGGACCGTGCAATCCGTTTCCGTCAGACCGTTGTTAAGCGCCGTAATGGACTCCAGGTCCAAGTGGTTAGTCGGCTCGTCGAGGATAAACACGTTTGCGCCGCTCAGCATGATTTTGGAAAGCATGCAGCGAACTTTCTCGCCACCGGACAAAACGGATGCTTTCTTCATCGCATCATCGCCGGAGAAGAGCATACGGCCCAGGAAGCCGCGGATAAACGTTTCGTCCGGATCCTTCGAATATTGACGAAGCCATTCGACGAGGTTCAGCTCAACGCCATCGAAGTAAGGAGAATTGTCTTTCGGGAAATAACCTTGGGTTGTTGTAACGCCCCATTGATACGAACCGGAATCCGGCTCCAGCTCTCCCATCAGCAGTTGGAACAGCACCGTCTTCGGAAGGCCGTTAGGTCCAACGAAAGCGATTTTGTCGCCTTTGTTCACGGCAATCGTCAAGTTATCAATTACCTTCTCGCCGTCGATTGTCTTCGTCAGACCTTCAACAAGCAGCAAAGATTTGCCCGCTTCGCGTTCGCCTTTGAACTGGATGAACGGATACTTGCGGTTCGACGGACGAATGTCGTCGAGCGTAATTTTATCGAGCAATTTTTTACGGGAAGTCGCTTGCTTGGACTTCGATTTATTCGCGCTAAAGCGTTGGACAAACGCTTGGAGCTCTTTAATCTTGTCTTCTTTCTTCTTGTTCTCGCTGCGTTGAAGCGCGAGAGCCAGCTGAGAAGACTCGTACCAGAAGTCGTAGTTGCCCACGTACATTTGGATTTTGCCAAAGTCGATGTCCGCAATATGCGTACATACGGTGTTCAGGAAGTGACGGTCATGGCTGACTACCACAACGGTGCCTTCATAGCCGGACAGAAAATCCTCCAGCCAACGGATCGATTCGATGTCCAAATGGTTGGTAGGCTCATCGAGGAGCAGGATGTTCGGCTCGCCGAACAACGCTTGCGCAAGCAAGACGCGAACTTTCTCGTTGCCGCCCAGCTCAGACATTTTCTTATCATGAAGATCCGGAGTGATGCCAAGACCGTTCAGCATCTCAGCTGCTTGCGATTCCGCTTCCCAGCCGTTCATGTCGGCGAATTCGGCTTCCAGCTCGCCTGCGCGCATGCCGTCTTCGTCGGTGAAGTCCGCTTTCGCGTAAAGGGCGTCCTTCTCCTTCATGACGTCATACAGCTTCTTGTGGCCCATAATAACCGTTTCGAGGACGTTGAACTCATCGTATTCGAAATGGTTCTGCTTGAGTACCGCAAGGCGCTCGCCCGGGGTAATGTGAACTTCGCCGCTGGACTGTTCAACCTCGCCGGACAAAATTTTCAGAAACGTCGATTTACCGGCGCCGTTCGCGCCAATCAAGCCATAGCAGTTGCCAGGCGTAAATTTAATATTTACATCTTCGAATAGTGGCTTCTTCCCGAAGCGAAGCGTTATGCCGCTTGTACTAATCATTGTATTTAATCCCGTCCTTCTCTTCCAAACTCAATTTATCTCGAACCATTATACCACAGTCTGAACGTTCAATTACACCTTGTGGCAAAAGATAAACAAAAAAGACTGCCACTTTCGGCAGCCTTTTTAATGCTACTATTAATCCCAGTTCAGCTTCACTTCGTTGCCGGTGCGGGACGATTCGTAAATCGCGTCCAAAATGCGGCTGTTGGTGTAGCCCGACAGCGCGGAGGAAATCGGCTCCTTGCCTTCGTTGATGCATTCCACGAAATGCTTGCTCAGCAAGACGCGGTCTTCCTCGCCCTCAAGCGGCTCGATGTTCGACTCGACAACCTCGTCGCCTGCATGGGTTACAAATTTCCCGTCATTGCCAATAAGCGCCGCGCCGCCTTCCTTGCCCATAAGGTGAACGAAAGGATCTTGGCTCAAGCCAGCCGCATGTGCCGCCCAGCTCACTTCTAGCGAAAGTGTTGCGCCGTTGTCCAGCTTGATAAGCGCCGATGCAAGGTCTTCAACGTCATAATAACCTTCCCAGTTTGGCGTTCCCCAGGTACCGATACCGCGGCGTTCCGGACCAAACTCGGCATAAGTGGAGCCGTATACGGATACCGGCTTGGGATTGCCCATCAGATAAAGGGCCAGATCAAGCATATGAACGCCGATATCGATAAGCGGTCCGCCGCCCGCCATATCCTTGCGGGTAAACCAGGAGCCCCAGCCCGGGATTCCTTTTTTGCGGAACCATCCCGTCTTCACATTATATATGCGGCCTAAATCGCCATTTTCTATACGGGCTTTAATCGCACGGTTAATGCCGGTCCAGCGCATTTGCTGCGCCATCATGAGCACTTTGCCCGAAGCTTTCTGCGCTTCATAAATGGTACGGGCCGCCTCGGCATCAATCGCCATCGGTTTTTCCAGCAAGACATGCTTGCCCTGCTTTAAAGCTTCAATGGCGAGCGGTGCATGGAACTGGTTCGGAACGCCAATAACCACGGCATCGATTTCCGGATCCTCCAGCAGGGCCTGCGGGTTCTCGTGAACCGTTCTTACGCCAAACTCCTCCGCTCTTTGCGCGGCAAGCGGCAAATAAGCATCGGTAATCGCGGCAACGTAGACCGATTCCGCTCCAACCTTCGCGAATGTTTCCAAGTGGACCTTGCCGATAGCCCCTGCTCCAATTATGCCAAGACGAATAGGCTGACTCATGTTCTCTAGTTTCCTCCTAAAATGAATTATCACCATAATGGCGATATTCTGGCCATTTCTGCTGATTCATGCTGCGAAGGCATGGGCCATAATCGATTGCAACAATATATCCATAAGTATAGCTCTCCTGCCCCGGAGAGTCACTGTGCTTATTTGGCTTACTCTTGTTCTCGTTTGTTATTTTCGCGGCTTGGGCAGCGCCAAGTTTCGCCATGAAGGAGAATTCGGACGCGTTCTTTATCCAGCCCAATTCGTTCCCGCTCGTTAGCAAGCCGGTCCAGAGCCTCGCGAGGCGTGTCGTCGGCAAGCTTGAACGCCCCGTAATGCATCGGCACAAACCATTTCGCACCCGTATCCCCGAACGCTTGCAGCGCTTCTTCCGGCGTCACATGCTGAGGTCCCATGAACCATTCCGGCTCGTAAGCGCCTATCGGCATTAAAGCGACGTCGATATCGAAACGGCTGCCTATCTCCTTGAAACCGGAAAAATAACCGCTGTCACCCGCGAAATAGATCGTTGGATCCAAGGAATCCTTCCGAACCGGCTCCATAACCCAACCGCCCCAATGGGAGCTGTTCATATCCCACAGATTGCGGCGGGTCCAATGCTGCGAGGGAACAAACGTAACGCGGATGCCGTCCATAACAACCGACTCCCACCAATGCAGCTCCCTTACATTCGTAAATCCCTTCAGCCTGAGCTTCGTTCGGAGCCCTGCGGGTACCAGCAGCAGCTTGTTGCCCTGAAGACGCCGGAGCGATTGGATATGAAGATGATCGTAATGGGAATGAGAGATAAGGATGATATCAACCGGTGGTACGTCTTCAATCGGCAGCCCCGGCGGTGCCAATCTTCTCTGAAAAGCCATCTGCCCGGCCCATACCGGATCGGTGATGATATTTTTTCCGGCAAGCTGAATAAAGAAAGTGGAATGCCCAACCCATGTCAAAGTTGGCTTTGCCCGATTCTCATGCAAAAATGGAAGGTCAGGCTCAACGCTCGGAACGGAATAGGAATAATCCTTCGTTTTTATTTTACGGAGACGCTCCTGGCGCCATCGTTGTAGATGCTTCATGGAATTTTGCAGCTGTACCGGCTCGCTGTTCGTAAATTTCGTAAATTTATTCTGCTTCAACCGTACATCCCTCCCAGATTGTCTAGCCCTGTTATTTAAAGATACCAACTTGGGAATGTCCAATCAACTGCTGCGGAGCTGTATTCGCGTAAGCTGTTTTTTTCATGTACACTATGATTATAAGCTCAAGTTAGTGAACGGGAGGCATAATGAAAATGAAACTTATTTCAATAGAACCGACTCCAAGTCCAAATTCCATGAAGCTGAACGTGGATGAATCGCTACCGCGCGGCATCAGACAATCCTATACGAAAAAAGAAATCGAATCCGCGCCGGAGCCGCTGAAAGCCCTCCTCGCCATCGAAGGCGTGCGCAGCATCTTCCGCACGGCCGACTTTATCGCGCTGGACCGTGTTGCCAGCGCGGACTGGGCGCGTATTCTCGCCGACGCGAGAGCGCTGCTGCAAGGCGGCAATGACGGCGACGCCGCGGCAGGAGCCGCGCTTGCTGCCGAGGGCTATGGCGAGGCGCATGTGCTTGTTCAAATGTACCGGGGCATTCCGATACAGGTACGCGTGAAGAATGGCGAGCGCGAAGCCCGCTCCGCGCTGCCGCAGAAGTTCACCGATGCCGTAACCGAAGCGGCCGGCGCATCGATGATCCGCGAGCGGAGGCTGGAGGAATTCGGCGTCCGTTACGGCGAGCTTGAAGAAATTGCTGCCGAGATCGTGAAGGAGCTGGAGGCTGCTTATACGCCCGACCGGCTGAAAGAGCTTATCTCCGCCGCTCAGGCATTAGGTCCGGGCGAAGAGCCAACTGCCCCCGCCAGACCGGCTCCGCTGTCCGGCGAAGAAATCGCCGAACGCCTCGAATCGCCGGAATGGCAGGTCCGTTACGCCGCGCTGGAGCGGATGGCTCCGGAGCCTGAGCTGCTGCCGCTGATTGCCAAAGCCCTGCATGACGAGAACATGTCGATCCGCCGTCTTGCCGTCGTTTATCTTGGCGATCTGCGCACGCCGGAGGCTATGCCTTACCTGTTCGAGGCGCTGCGCGACAAATCCGTGTCCGTGCGCCGTACGGCCGGCGATACGTTGTCCGATTGGGGCGATCCGGCCGCAACCGGCCCGATGATTGATGCGCTGCGCGATCCGAACAAGCTCGTCCGCTGGCGCGCGGCGCGCTTCCTGTACGAAGCCGGCGACGAGAGCGCCGTTGAAGCGCTGCGCGTGGCAGCGAAGGACGCCGAGTTCGAGATCCAGCTGCAAGCGCAAATGGCGCTTGAACGAATCGAGCGCGGCGAGGAAGCGGCCGGCTCGGTATGGCAGCAGATGACCGCTGCCCGAAGCCGCGAGCAGCAGCAATGAGAGTAATTGCATGCCGTATTTGAGCTTAAGTCCGGATGCGAAGTTGCACGCTGCGTTGCATCTAATGCTATACTGGAGCAATTTCGCGGGAAAAGCGGATTTACGCTGCACGAAGTACAATATAATACCTCAAATCTTTACTTTTTAAGCCTGTGTTGGCTATATACTTCAGAAAGCACACTCTGAACTTAACCTCTATACGGGCAATTATACTGCAGTATATAAAGCGTACAGCCCGGCCACCTTTGCAGGCATAGCAATCGCAGCGCACAAAAAGAGCATTCGCTTCATTACAAGCGAATGCTCTTTCCTGTTCTTTAGGCTTATTATTGATAATCCAGCTGGACCTGCACCAGCATCGAACCGTCGTTGCCGTACGGCTCGTAACGGGCCGAATAACGAACGGCCACATGCGCTACCTTGAAGGCCGTCGACAGATCGGTCGCAAGCTGCGAGCCATTCAAATAACGGAACTTCATGCCCGTCTGCTGCTCCATCACGGCCTCGCGGATCTCCTGCTCCAGCTCCACCAGGCTGGCTACCGTGTTGTCAGGCTCCGTCCAGTGCAGGCCTAGATCGGTAATAAGCTTCGCATAGACATCCGCCTTCCCGCTGTCCGTGCTCTTCAGCTTGGCTAGCTCGCTGCCGTACGAATGGTTTGCCGTTGGATACGTTTTAACCCATTGATGATCGACGCGCATCTCGTCATCCGTCTTCAAATAATAGTTATAGCTCAGGCGGGACTCCGTCTGCTGCGTGCCGGCCTGCTTCACGACGGGGTCATCCCAGGTCATATCGAGATGATACCAATTGCCGCCGAGCTGCACCATATTCCAGGCATGATCGCCGGTTTTTACCTTGCCCTCGGCAATGAGAACCGGAATTCCGACAGCCTTTAGCATTTTATAGGCTAGAAGCGAATAACCTTGACATACGGCCGTTCCCGTTGTGAGAGCATCGTAAGCGGTATAATGCTTCAAGGTTTCGTCGTACTGCAATCTGCCTACAATCCAGTCATGGATTGCCTTCACCTTCTCGTGCTCGTTCATCTGCGGAGTAATAATCTGCTTGATCGCTTTGCTCACCATTGCGTCAACGGCAGCGGTCTGGTCCGTCGTCTCGCGGTATCTGGCCTCCAGCTTGATGGTGGACAGATTGCCCCAGCTGCGGATGGTATAAAGATAGGAATCAAGGATATACGCGGTGTAATCGTCCTGCGCAAGCGCCAGATTAATCGTATTTTGCAAGCCGTCGGAAAGCTTGTGCTTGTCTCCTTTATATTGAAGCGTAAAATGCTCGGATCTGCTTTGAAATTGCGATGCCAGTTCATCCTCGAGCTGATCGATCGTGCCGCCTCCGCCGCTCGACGCGGACGCGAAAACGGAGAACAGATCGGACTTCATGTTTAAACCAATGGCAACGGCAACCAACGCTGCTACTGTCGCTATTTTCCAACCTGTTGTTCGCATAGGTACCTCCCGCTTAGGGAATATTAGTTTCTTTCTTATTTTATGCGATTCCCAATCGTGATAAACACTACAGTACCTAAAATATAAAGGATATGAATCTATCTCCATCATAACGCTATTTTCAGCTATGGCAAGATAAGATTTCGTTGTTAACCCATGCAAATGCTGGCTTAACGTCAGGTTGTCTTGCTTTTCTTTCTCTTCATGAATTATAGTAATAAGTAATTAATAGAGTCTTCGTACACCCGTGCTCGGAGGTTGATGCTTTGATGATTTCCCGTCAAGCGACCCCGCAGCACTTTTTCGTCTGCTGGCATGCATGATCGTACGATTTTGAACAACCCTATTACTAATCCCGCAAGTCGCGAGCTGAAATCCGTACAAACGGGAGCAGCCGTTCATATTATACAGTTTACCCCTGGTAATTAACTGAATGAAAGGGAGACGATTCGTTTTGACTAACGGATATCGGTGGAAAGCGCTGCTGAATAAGCCATTTGTTGTTTTTTCCATCATTATGATTCTAAAAATGCTCCTCGTCTGGATCATCGTGTTCGATGGCGGTACGGGTGATATCATTAAAATGCTGTTGACCGGCATTTCATCAATCGGATTTATTTTCTGTCTTATCGAGGCTTTCGCATACAGGAAGAAGTTTATGACCTACCTGATCCTCGACCTCATTCTAACCGGCATTTATTTCGCGGTTATTATGTACTACAAATATTTCGGCGTTATCGTTACTTATCATGAACTGCGCCAGGTGAACCAGGTAGGCGAAGTGAACAGCAGCGTCTTCTCGCTGATGGATCCTTACTTCCTGTTTATCTTTACGGATATCGTATTCCTGTTTGTCATGTTCGCCAGCAGCAAACGATTCCGCGCCTGGACCCGCACGCTATCGGTCAAAGGCAGAAGGAGCTGGTTCGTGGCTGGACAAGTGCTTGCGGTTGCCGCATGCGCGACTGCCATTGTTCCATACCGTCAGGATATGAACGAATTCCAGCAGGCGAAAAACATGGGAATTCTGAATTACGAGATCTATGCGACATTCGCTCCTTCCAAGGACTTGCCGATTAACGCGGAGGAAGTAACCCCCGCAATGGTCGTGCAGGAAAAAGGAAGCGCCCAGCCGGCGCAGCCTGCCTATTGGGAAGCGGCCAAAGGGAAAAACGTTATCGTGATTCAGCTTGAAGCTTTCCAGAATTTCCTCATCAACTTGAAAATCGACGGCAAAGAAATTACGCCGAATATGAATAAGCTGGCTGCGGATCATTTCTACTTCCCGCATTTCTTCCAGCAAGTGGGTCAAGGCAATACGGCGGATGCCGAGTTTGTCGTGAACACATCGCTTTACGTGCCGCCTAATGGCGCGGCTTCCGAGGTGTATGCGGGCAAGGAGCTGCCAAGCATGCCGAAGGCCTTTGCCGCAAACGGCTACCAGACGGCAACCTTCCATACCAACAATGTTATGTTCTGGAATCGTGACCAGCTGTATAAAGCGCTTGGCTGGGGCAAATATTATGATGACCGGTTCTTTGGCAAAGAGGATCCCGTTGCGTTTGGTCCTTCCGATGAAGTGCTGTACGCGAAGACGGCCGACGAGCTTGCGCGCATGCAGCAGACCGGCCAGCCGTTCTATGTGCAGCTGATTTCCATGTCCGGCCATCATCCGTTCCGCATTCCGGAAAGCAAATACAAGATGGAACTGCCGGACCGTTACAAAAATACGCTTGTCGGCGATTACATTGAAGCCCAGAACTACGCGGATTACGCGCTTGGCCAATTGATCGACGAGCTGAAGAAAAACGGCGTCTGGGATAACAGCGTAATCGTCTTGTACGGCGACCATCAAGGACTGCCGATTTACTCCCTGAACAACAACGAGAAGAAGCTGATGAAGGAAATCTACGGCCGTGACTACACGCTGCCGGATATGATGAATATCCCGCTGATTATGTCCGTGCCGAATCAAACTCCTCAGGTCTTCCCTCAGGTCGGCGGACAGTCGGATATTTTCCCGACCATCTCGAACCTGATTGGCGTCTCGCTTAAGGATCAGGTCCACTTCGGTCAGGATCTGCTCAATCATACAAGCAATATTTTGCCTGAACGTTACTATCTCCCTACCGGTTCCTTTATCACCGACAAAGGCGCGTTTGTGCCGGGCTCGGGTTACGCGGACGGCATCACCTATCCGATCTCGGGCGGTCCGGTCACAACGCCGCAGGATACGGAGGACACCTTTACGAGAGCACACCGACTGATCAGCATGTCGGACGAATATGTCGCTTCGCTGCCGGAATGGAATAAGAAAGTTACGCCGGCGGACGATACGAAGCAAGTTGCATCGGCAAAATAAACCTAAAAATAGCGAAGCAGGAATTAATCCTGCCTCGCTATTTTTTATTACATCCGATTAACTTCGCGGATCTTCTCGATCGGTATCTTTGGCTTGCGGTCTGCCGTAAGAAGTCCGTTTACTTCCTGCTGCACATCCGTAATTTGCGTATAGCAGTAACCTACGATATAATCCCTGTCCTTGATCGCCTGATGGATATTGCGGAACCGGTTCATGAACGCCTCGTCCGACGCAACCTGGTTGCCGTAGCCCCAGCCCGCTTCCGTCTGGAAGGCGATGCCGCCAAATTCGCTGACAATGACCGGCTGCCCTTGATATTCGTACCCATCCGCAAAAGCGTACTTCCAATGGTTAAACGAAATCTCGTTGTTCAGGATTTCGTCCTTGTTGCTGTAACGCTTCTCGAATTCTTCCTTCGTCTCCACGTAATCGTGAAGAGTCAGAATATCGGATACCGTATGCTCCCAACCGTCATTCGTAATAACCGGACGGTAAGGATCAAAGCTTTTGGTCAAATGATAAATCGCTTCGGTAAACTTCTGCTGCTTCTTGTCCTTCTTGATGTTCATGACACCCCAGGACTCGTTGAACGGAACCCAGGTAATGATGGACGGATGATTGTACTGCTGGCGCACGACCTCCATCCATTCATTCGTGAATTTATGGACGGCGTTGTCGTTAAACTCAAAGGTTGCGGCCATCTCCGACCAGACGAGCAGGCCTTTCACGTCGCACCAGTACAGGAAGCGCGCATCCTCCACCTTCATATGCTTGCGGACGCCGTTATAGCCCATCGCCAAAATAAGATCGATATCCTCAATCAGCGCTTCTTCCGACGGCGGCGTCAGATGGCTATCCGGCCAGTAGCCCTGGTCCAGAATAAGCTTTTGGTAGAGCGGCGCGTTGTTGAGCAGGATGCGTCCCTTCTCAATCGAAATCTTTCTCATGCCGAAGTACGAATAGACATGGTCCAGCTTGGTATCGCCCTTGTACAAAATAAATTCCACATCGTACAGATTCGGATGCTGCGGCGACCACATGCTATGCTTCCACGGGCCGTTCGCCTCGTGAACGAGATCGGCATCCAGCTGAAGCCAAGGACGGTCCACCGTCAGGCTCATCTGCTTCATTTGTTGGCCCTTCAGGCTGATGATAGTCTCAAGGCGGATATCCGAAGCCGAGTAATCGCCTTCTACCTGGTATTCGAAACGGACGGTGCGGTTGTCGATATCCGGTGTGATCTTGACGGAATCTACGCGGACGGGAGCGACAAACTCCATCCATACCGACTGCCAGATCCCCGTCGTCTGCACGTAGAAGCATTCGAAATTATCCTTCACCCAGCGCTGCTTGCCGCGCGGCTGCGTCGCGTCCATGCTGTCCTCTGCCTTAACGGTCAGCCGGTTCTCCCCGCCAATGGCGATATAAGGCGTAATGTCGAAGGAAAAAGCCGCATAGCCGCCTTGATGGGAGCCGACGTAAGTACCGTTAATCCATACCTTCGCGATATAGTCGACAGCCTGGAAATGCAGCAGCACTTTCGAGCCTTCCGCTTCAGCCGGAATATCCAGCGTACGGTTGTACCAGACATAAGGATGATGGCTTTCGTCGCCAATGCCGCTTGCCTGCGTTTCGTAAGTAAAAGGAACGTTAATCTTCAAATCGCTGCTGAATGCGGCCGGCAAATGCGACTCGCCCGTGTTCGCGTCGTCAAACGCAAAGCTCCATTCGCCGTTCAAATCGACCCACTGCTCGCGGACGAATTGCGGACGGGGGTAGTTTTTGATATACATTTTGGTTGACATACGGTTTCCCTGCTCCCTGTTACGCTTCATATTGCTGCGTTTGTATTTATGTGATGAGACTATTTCGTTGATACGGTCATCTGGCTGAACTGCCAGTCCGAAGAGCCAGTCCGAAGTCCTACCCGTCCGTGCAGGAAGGCGTTCCGGTCCGTCCAGGCCAGAACAGGTTCGTCGTTGTCCCCGTCATATACCTGAATGCCGGCCCCCTTCAGCTTGATCCGTATCGGGCGGGCTTTGCCTTTCTCCAGCTCAAGCAAGCCGGAAGTCAGTTCCTGATTCACTTCGTAGCTGATTTTCTTCAAGATGATCCTGCCGTTTCGGAAAGTCAGCTCATACCCGATAAAGGAATCGGCAACCTGGTCTCGGAAGGAAGATTCCATTGTTGTCCTTAGCAGAATCGATGCTTCTTCTTCTGTCGCCTCGGTCTGCGTTACGTTCACGCCAAGCTCCATATCCGACCAGCGGGTATCGCCGCCAAAGATCATGGAATTGTCGCCATCGAGCTGCAGTCCATAGGTACCGTTGTCCTCCTGCCAATAGCCAAAGGTCGAATCCGGGTCAAAAGTGACCTGCCGCTCTCCTTCCGGCGCTGCCGCTTCGCTCGTTTCGATGAACCGGATGTCCGGGTTCCCTTTTCCTTTCGAAATCGCCAGCCACTGCAGTCCCTGCTTTAACGGAAAAGTTCCTAGAGGAACCTTCATCCACTCCGAGGAATCGTCTTCGGTAACGAAGTCTTCCGCCTTAAGCTTCACGGACCGCCTCATACCGCCCGCTTCAATCTCTAGAGTGGAGCCCGCCGAAGCATCCGATACCATCGCGGCCAGCAAATATTCGCCATCCGCGCGCACGTATACCGGGAAAGCAAGCTCCGCAGCGTTGCCGGTCAGTTCGGCCGAGTAGCTGCCGTCCGGCGTTCCTTCATGATGAATAGTGACTTCATTATTGCCGGACGCTGCGGCGTGTACCGCTTCCATCGTGCCTGGCACCTGCTTGATCATTTCGCTGTCGCTGCTGCCGCCGGCTTCATTCGAGAATGCCGTGTACCGCAGCTCCGGCTTCAAGCCTCCCGTCCAGGCGTAGCCGATTTGTCCGGCTTTAGCCGCGAGCTCCGCATTATCGATAAGCAGAAGTCCGTCCCAGTAAACCCTAGTCCCGCTCTGATCCGCTTCCACCCGAACGGTATGCAGCTTGGAGAAATCCATGCCTTCTGGCAAAGAAGCCTTCTGCACTTCTCTATCCGCCGCAGCATCCCTCAAAGTAATGGCGTTGTCATCCGGATTAATCCGGATGCTGCGATAATCCTCCGCGCTTGCATAGGAGAAGACGGTCTCCAATTCACCGCTCTCGCTGCCTAGGGCAACGTTGTATTCCGCCGTAAAACGTTCCCCCGTCGGCACCGAGGTTACCCAGGCCTCATCGGCACCGGAGATTTCGGCCGATTGCCATTTATCCGCGCCAGGGCTGCTGCCGCCAAGCGGATCGCGGAACGCCGGAAGCGCGGGAGCCGAAACAGGCCGATCATGCGTTGGTCCAAGCACCGCCATTTTGTCCCCGTTAAACGTCAGGCGGTCCATGTTTAGCTTCCTTACCGGAGGTCCTTCGGCTGAACTGCCGACCAGATTGTGATAAACGATATAATAAGAGTCCATATCCGGGCCAAGCACCGTTGCGCTATGCCCAAGTCCGTTAAAATCCTTATCCGTCGAGATGAGAATCGGATTATTGTCGGGTATCGTATACAGGCCCGTGGGCGACTCATGCCCTACCGCGTAATTTACGCGATAGCCCTTGGAGAATACGTGATTGCCGGTATACGTGATGAAATATCTGCCGCCCCGCTTTATAATCATCGAGCCTTCCGTCCAATGCCCCAACGACGTGTTCAGCTTATCGCCCGCTTCGATCGTATAAGGATCGCTCATGCCGCTGGCCATAATGCCGCCGGATTCCGCATGGGTGAAATACCATTTGGCATCGTCGTCGATAAAGACGGAGCCGTCAATCGTCAGGCCCAAGTTATCCGTTTTCACCTTGAACGGTCCTGTGGGACTGTCGCTTTGCAGCACGTAATGCCCCTTGCCCGCGGGAGACGTATACATATAGAAGGAGCCGTTCCAATACACCACTTCCGGCGCATAGGCTCCTTCGCTTACCGGGTCCTCCGTTACCAGACCCTCGTAGCTCCAATTCACCAGATCGTCCGAGCTCCATGCTTTTATGCCGACCCGCCAGTCCTTCGTGCTGCAGTATAAATAATATTTGCCGTTGTAGCGCAGCACGTAAGGATCGCCGATACCGTAATCCTCCCATTCCTGTTCGAGCGTCATCGGATTCTGATAGGTCCGGTCCATCGTAATGGCTTCTCTTGCTTGTCCTTGCTCATCCTGCTTTTGCGTAAGCAACCATATCCCTCCTCCTGCTGCGAGTACGACCGCGATGCCAATGCCGATCAAGGATCGTTTCATTTGCCATCCGCTCATGCCGTTACCCCTTAATGCCGCTGATCGCCATCGATTCGATGAAGTAACGCTGCGCCATAAAGAACACGATCACTACCGGAACAAGCGCGATCATCGAAGCCGCCATCAGGGACGGATAGTTCGAGGTGGAGATGTAGTTGGACTGCATGCTTGCGATAAGCACTTGAATCGTCTGGCGTTCAGGCGTATGCAAGTAAATCAGCGGACCCATAAAATCATTCCAGATGCCCATAAAGCCAAGCGCGGCCTGAGCGGCAATGGCGGGCTTCGCAATCGGAAGCGCAACGGTCGTAAAGGTGCGGAAGTAGCCGCAGCCGTCGATTTTGGCCGCATCGATCAGATCGTTCGGAATCGAGCCCTGCATAAACTGCCGGAAGAAGAAGATCGTGACGATATTGCCGAATAACCCGGGCACGATGAGCGGCGCTAGCGTATCTACCCAGCCCAGCTCGGAGAAACCGATATACTGCGGAATCATTACAACCGAATAAGGAATCATCATCGTGCCAAGCAGCGCCATAAAGATCCATTCCTTAAACGGAAAATCGAATTTCGAGAACGCGTAAGCCGCCATTGCGGCAACGAACAAGCCAACCGTCAGCACGCATACGACCACGATGGCGCTGTTCATAAAGCCGTATAACAACGGCGCTTTCGACCAGACATCCTTATAGTTGAGCCAGGTGAGCGGTTCGGGAATCCATTGCGGCGGCACATCGAACACATGCTGCTGCGTCTTAAGGGAAGTGGATACGGTCCATGCCAGCGGGCCAAGCATTATGACGGAGCCCGCAAGCAGCAGCACAAAAATGACGGTATTGATAAGTCGGCGTTGATTAGCCATTTGCCAAGTCCCTCCTAATCCTGATACACCCACCGCTTGGACAAGCGGAATTGTACCAATGTAATGATGAATATAAGTATGCCAAGCACCCAGGCTACCGAGCTGGCGTAACCCATGTTGAAATATTTGAACGCTTCTTGGAAAATGTAGTACACGATTGTCGCGCCGCTGTATTCCGGCCCGCCGTCCGCTGCCAGGATGTACATTTGGCTGAAGGACTGGAACGTTCCGATAATGCCCATAACGACAACATAGAAGTGAATCGGCGACAAAAGCGGAAGCGTAATATGCCTGAATTGGTGCCAACGGGTAGCCCCGTCAACTTCTGCTGCCTCGTAATAGGTAGAAGAAATGCCCTGGAGTCCGGCCAGATACAGCACCATCGTGCCGCCAACGCCGCCCCATAATCCCATAATAATGAAGGATGGTTTCACCCAATTCGGATCGCCCAGCCAGTTCGGTCCCTGCGTTCCGAAGATTTTCCAAATAAACTCGTTAACCAAGCCGTAATCATAGTTCAGCATCCACTGCCACAAGAGAGAAACCGCAATAATCGGCGAGATGACGGGGATGTAATAAATCGTCCGGAAAATCGAGATGCCCGCCAGCTTGCGGTTCATCATGATGGCAAGAATCATCGAGATAATCATGCCAAGCGGAATGCCCAGAAGCAGGAAAAAGGTGTTGTAGAGAGATTTATAAAATTTCTCGTCGTTAAACATGTAATGAAAATTATCGAAGCCGACAATTTCCGAAGGGGTCAGCATATCCCAGGTCATAAAGCTGAGACCAAACGAGGTTAAAAGCGGCGCCAGCCCAAAGATCAGAAAGCCAAGCACGGGCGGCATGACAAATATAAGCGACCAGATCATTTCCTTGCGCCGGTATCCGGGTATCTTTTTCTTCATGAATAATCCTCCCTGGCCGAAGGTAAGAGGGGCAAAGACATCGCCTCAGGCGACTGTCTTCCCCCCGCGTACTCCAGCAAGTTCAACCTTCTTACTTGTTGCCTTCGTCGTACAGTTTTTGAAGCTTCGGCTGCTCCGCCTTCACGAAGTCGGCTGCGCTTTGCTTGCCGGTCCATACCGCGCTGGCGTCCTGCCAGAACGTATCCAGCCATTTGGTGTTTTTCGAGCTGTTCTCGATTGGAGGACGACCGTAGTCGGAAATGATATCCAGGAATACTTGGCGGCTCTCCGGTTTTTTGTCCATTTGCATAAATTCGCCTTTAGCCATATCCATCAGGTTTGGAACCGCTTGGCCAAGCTCATAGTTTTGTCTTTGCGAATCTTGGTCCAGGCTGAGGTAAGCGGCAAGGCGGAAGGCGTCATCAGGGAACTCGGTTTTTGCCGATACGACAAAGCCAAGCGATCCAAGCCATGTTGCTGTTTTACCGGTGTTCGGGCTAGCCGGCCATGCCGCGATATCCCAGTTGAACGGCAGATCCCAGAAGCCCGGTTGGTCCCAAGGGCCCATCGGGAACATCGCCACTTTGCCCGCCACGAAACGCGCGTAACCGTTTTGCGCTTTTTCATCGTCCGGGGAAGGACTTACTTTGTTAACAAGGCTAAGATCCGCCACGAATTGCATCGCTTGCGCGAACTCCGGAGTATCGATGGTGATCTTGCCGTTGCCGTCCGTCCAATCTCCTCCGTTTGCCCATACGGCAGACTCGGTGGAGTAAGCCGCTACGCCAAAGGTATCGATTTTGCCGCGTTCGTTAGCCACAGTCAGCTTTTTCGCGTCGGCAAGCATATCGTCCCAAGTGTATTCGCCGGCTTTCGCGCTAGGATAAGGAAGACCGGCTTTGTCGAACAGATCTTTGTTGTAAGCAAGCGCCCAAGGGCCAACGTCTTTCGGAAGACCGTAGATATCGCCTTTGCCGGAAGCCGTACCGTCATAACGGTAGCGGTCCAGAGCGGCAGGCCATACGTTGCTCTGGTCAACCAGACTGCTTGTGTCCAGCATCTTCTGCAGGTTCATCAGCACGCCGCTGCTTACGAGCTTGTTGAAGTTCGCGCCGCCTGCGTAGAACACATCCGGTGTTTTCTTCGCCGCGATCAAGGTATCAAGCTTCTGGTAGTACTCGCCCGGAGGTACAACCGTGTATTTTACCTTTTTGTTCGGATACTTCTTCATATAAGCATCGATCAGCTTTTGGAAGACGGCTTTCTCCGTGTCTCCGCCCCAGCCCATGAATTCGATGCTCGATTTCGCGTCGGCTCCGGTATCCGTGCCTTCCGCCGCAGCTCCCGTATTCGAGGATTCCTGCGCTGCCGCATTGCTGTTGTTCTTGCCGTTATTCGAGCTCTCCTTGCTGCCGCCGTTATTGGAGCTGCAGCCTGCCAGTACGATCATGAGACAAAGCATTGCAGCCATCCAAACTTTACCGCTTCTCCATTTCGCCATTTGTTGCTTCCCCCTTCATAATGAATGAACGATATGATTTCCTGCGCCTAAACAAATAAGCCATGACCCTTATGTACAGTTCAAACGGCCTCCGCTAGCGTTCCTTCAATAGGCTCGTATATACCGACATATTTTTTAGTTTGTTTCAACTTATTTGTTTATAAACAAAATATACATGCGTAAAATCTCGATGTCAACGCTTTCTTACAATAAAACTGTATCATTCAATAAAAAAGTTCCAGATGCCTTTGTGCTAACAAAACATCTGGAACAATCGGACGTTATTCGTATTGCATCCGCATAATAATTCCCTGCGCGTAATCGCCAAACGATTTGCCGAACAAGTTCATCCCGCCCTGATGCTTGGCATCCGGCTTCAATCCGATCCGGAATGTAATAAAGGGCTTCTGGTCCATCTGCAGATCCCGCAGCGTCGTCGAGGAGCTCTTCTCGTTATCGATGGTGCTGCGGCTTTCTTCGATCGCCCAGGTTTTGAGCAGTCCGTGCTGGGTGCTGGAATCATTCCACCAAGGCGGATTCAGCTTGCCCCGGTGGTCTCCGAAATCGCCGGGCGAAATCCAGGAGCCTATCTCCATGTCATTTACCCATACCGTAATTTCGGAAGGCCAGTCGTTATTGTAATTCGGCGCTTCCGAGCATAGCTCTAGAGAGAATTCGAGCGATTTCACCTTTGCGCCGGCCGGCAGCTTTTTCGGGAACCGGTATTCGATCCAGCCCTTGCGGAACCAGATAATCTCGGCCGTCCGGCTGTCCGGGTGATAGAAGTTTTCGGGCTCGTCCTCAATAAACAGCATGCCGGTCGTATTCGCCATCCCGCAGGTTGGCTGGATGTCGAAGTTAATGAAATGGCCGATCGGCATTTCGACCTCAACAGCCTTGCTCGTATTCTGGTAGTAAGCTATCGGATTAAGGATCATGCGGACATCGTCGAAATTCCGGCTGCATACCTTCATGGCCCCGCGCGACGCCGGCTGAAGCTCGGTCAGAATAAGCTCGGCCTCCTCGAGCACCTTCACGTTGGTAGCCGCCGTGGAGACCGGTATATCAAGCGCTTCCGCAATTTCGATAATGTTCAGGTTTGGCTTGGCAAGCAGCAGCTTTATGATGCCGATTCTGGTATGTGTACTAAGAGCATGCGCAACCTTTACGAGACGATCGGGCTCGTCTATCGTTAATTCTAACAACGCAAAGTCCCTTCTTCCTCTGTATCGATTATGTTTCTTACAATCAGATTAGCGTCATTCGGGCATTTTGTCTAGTTTATTTGTAACAAAATATAAAATTGTTTTTATTACAGTTTTTTTGAAAGATTATGAAGTTATGAAATTCTTTAATGCGCGGCATGATCAATCTTCATTTCTATTATTCGGTAATCCGTAGTATAGTCTAATCCATACAGCAGCTTTATCCCAAAGGAGCCGATGGAAGATGTCAAATGAAGCAGCAGGGTCTTATTACGCGGTTATTTTTTCGAGTCAACGAACGGATGGGGATCATGGATACGGCGCCATGGATGACAAAATGGATGAGCTTGCCGCAAAGCAGCCCGGATTCCTATCCGCGGAGAGCGTGAGGAATGCATCGGGAGCAGGCATTACGATTTCCTATTGGGAAAGCCTGGAGGCGATTCATAATTGGAAGCAGAATGAGCTGCACCGGGCTGCCCAGGAGAAAGGCAAGCAAGTCTGGTATCAGAGCTACAACGTGAAGATCTGTAAAGTTGAACGGGCCTATTCCTATGCGGCAGCCGATCTTTCCTGACGGCTGCCTTCGCTTTCAGTAGTCCCTTTTATTCCCCTTCTTTACGTAATCCCATTCGACCTCGATATTTTTCCTGACCCTTTGCAGCAGCCGGAAAAGGATTTCCGCTTCTCCCTCCGTCAATCCCGCCAGCGCAACCGAGTTCGAATAATCCCCTTCCCTCTTCAAGAAGGGATAAGCTAGGTTGCCCTTCTCCGTTGTAAACAGCCTTTTGATCTTCTTGTTGGATTCATCTTCTTTTTTCTCGATAAAGCCTTGGATCTCCAGCTTTTGGATCGCGCGCGCAGCCGTTGTCCGGTCCACCTTGATCATTTCTGCCAGCTTCTCCTGAATGATACCCGGGTGCTCGTAGATGCGAACCAGATACAGGTATTGTCCCTTGGTAAGCTCAAGCTCCTTGAACTCGATATTGCTTATGGAATCCAATGCTCTCGCAATCATGCCAACCTCACGAAGTATTTCCCTCATGCGCGCACCTGCCACCGTTAAATTTTGTTGCATTTACAACAATAATATAATTATATATACTGCATTTATCGCTGTTATTCATTATGACGATTTCCGCCAAAAAAATAAATCCGTAAAGGACGGGAGTTTATGAATTCCATTATTATTGCAACGCCAGAGGAACTGGAGAAGGCCTTTTCCATTAGAAAAAACGTATTTGTCGAAGAACAAGGAGTACCGCTTGCGGATGAATTTGACGAGTTTGACCGGTTGGACGGAAAATGCGAGCATATTTTGGCCTATTACGAGGGACAACCGGTTGGTACGGGAAGAATTCGTACCGTCGAAGGGATCGGCAAGCTAGAGCGTATTTGCATAGTAGAGCCGTATCGCAAATTCGGGATTGGCAGACACATCATTGCCGCGTTGGAAAACATCGCGCTTGAAAAGGGACTGCCCAAGGTTAAACTGCACGGGCAAACGCATGCAAAGGGATTTTATGAGAAGCTTGGTTACGGGGTATCGTCGGCTGAATTCATGGAGGATGGCATCCCTCATGTCCTTATGACAAAGTCTATGGAATAAGGCTATGGAATAAAGGTTTGAGCTATCCTACCGCTGGGCAGCCTCGGAGCAATGCTCATAATGAAAATCGCAAGAAGCTATGCGCTATGAGATGATCTCCAGGGAAACATGCTCCGCTGCAACGGCAAACTCCTCTAATGGACACTCAAACAAAACGCGAAGCTCAAATCCCGTTTCCGTCATCCATCTTATCTCTATTCGTTTGGGTATGGATCAGAGCATCAAGCTTCTCGATAATAAGCTTCTCATTCTCCAATTGCTTCTTCATCTTCCCGTCAATGTTGAGCACGGCCAGCAGAATAATAACAAACCCAATAAACAAAAAAATCCCCATATCTTCGCCTCCACTGCCGATCGCTGCCGATCGCGAATTGTTGTAATTATCAGCCTGTTTCAATTAAAGTTTAACGCATGAGAATCGCTGAAGTTGCGCTTTGCCCCGCTAACGAAACTACAGAGCCTTAGAACGCGAAAAACAACCTCTTACCAGTTTTAACGAAACTATATATCGCTATATGGCATGGCATTTAGGCGATCAAATGATAGCTTGAAACAGATAATAACGATATGTAGTTTCGTTACAAATACAAATGCCTTGTTTTAGAGCGAATAGCGCTATGTAGTTTCGTTGCAGAGTGGAAGAGCAGGTGAGCAGCAGTCTGGTGGGCACGGATCTGGTGGGCACGGATCTGGTGGGCACGGATCTGGTGGGCACGGATCTGGTGGGCAAGCAGTTTGGTGAGCATGCAGCCCGGTGTCGCACGATCCAGCCATCAAGCGATCCCTTGAGCAGCAGCCAGACACACGCACGCGAAAAAGCTGCCTCTCCTCATCCCAAGGATGACGAGAGGCAGCCCTCGCGCTCAAGCTATCAGCCTTTTATAACATAAAGCCGGCTGGATTCCTCGAAAATCTCTCCCGCAGCCAGGCTCAGAAGGCCGATTTCATCGGCTGGCAGATCCACATTTGGCGCGTTCACCAGGTTGATCTGCGGCTCAGGGCAGAAGAAGCCCTCAGTCGCGTTGTTATTCCAGATCATCCACTGCTTGTAGGAGGTGCCTACATCATAGACAAGCTTAATGCCCGCTTTCGTATCGGTCAGCTCCATCCGGTTGCGTCCGTTCTGCGGGCGAGCCGTATAATGGTTATCCATCGCTTCGAAGAACGGAAATACCCCGCTGTCGCGCATAAGCTGCTCCTCTTCCTTAAGTGGCTGATACTGTTTCGTTGGCAGCATCCGCTCATTCAGCTCCCAACGCTCGCCAAGCGTCATATGGATGCGGTAATCTTTAGCCTCTCCGCCAGGCACAAACGGCGCGTTCACCGAAGTATGGAAAGCAAGAAGGCAAGGCATTACCTCTTCGCCGTCATTGCGGACCGTCACTTGCTGCAGCAGGCCGTTCTCGCTTAACGAGTAACGGAGACGGATCGTATAGTTAAACGGGAAGCTGGCATAAGAAGGATGGTTCTCATCCACCTGAACCGATACAACCACATAGCTTTCCGTCTTTGTTGCCCCGAAGTCTTCGACCTGCCACGGCGTCTGATAGAGAAAACCATGCAGATGGTTGCCCGTTGCCGGTTCATTGACATCAAATTGATGAACTTTCCCCTCCCAAGGGAATTTGCCATCCTCATAGCGGTTCGGAGGGAACAGCACGGGAATGCCATGGATCATCGGTCTTGCCTTGAAGCTATCCATCTCCTCGGGCGTTGGTTCATGCAGGAACGCCATTTCCGCCTCCGTATCCCGAAAAGCAATTAGATTGCCGCCAATCTCGGGAAGAAGTGCAGCCTCGTACGGTCCAAAACGCAGCCAAATCGCGCGTTCGCCGTGAAATAATCCTTCGTTTGCTTGATTTACCGTCATTCTTCTTACACCTCGTCTGTTAGTTTCCGTATTGTCGTGTTCTTGATGTCTTTCGTTCGCCGATTAACGGGAATTCCCCGATCCGAAGCTTTGCTCCGCCATACGGAACAAGCATAAGCTCGGTGACCGGCTGATCATCTGTATTCGGTGCGATTGGCGGAGTTCCTGCATTATTGCCTTCCATTCGCCAATCCGGCACCAGCTGGCCCAATACGGCGAGCTTAACAGGGGACTCTGCGGCCAGGAACGGCTGGTACGGAATTTCTTCGCTGCCTGCAACCGCCTTAAATGGGGTATCGGCAAGCAAGCCGTATTTCCAAGGGGAAGCCGGATACAGCTCATAGTCATGGAACCGTTCGCGCTTCCGCAGCAGCTGCCAGCTTTCCTCCACGGGAAGGACATATACAAGCGGTCCGCGCTCCACGCTTACGGCGTACAGATTGCGGGAGACGGTCTTCGGCTCCATCGGCAGCGACAGCTCAATGCGGTCCCCCGTCTGCCATTCGCGGTAAATGGCCGCGTAACCCTGGTTGATTTCAAGCCCTGCAGCGGTACCGTTAACCGTAATGACCGACGAATCGCACCAGCCCGGAATACGCAGCCGTACCGCAAAGCTGGCTGGACGCTCCAATTGAAGCTCTACTTTGACCCGCTCCCGGAACGGATACTCTCCCGATACCCGAAGCTCGGCCTTCACGCCGCCCGCAACTTCCGTGCGAACGACACAAGGCGCATAAGACACGGCGGCCAACCCGCCTTCGTTGTCCTTCATCCATAAATGGGAAACCAGCTTTGGCCAGCCTTGGTGCATATTAGCCGTGCAGCAGCCGAAATTCGGCTCCAGGCCAAAGACGTTGGCATAAGGGCCGTTGCTCCAGGCGCGCGGGGCTACGTTGCAAATAATCTGGTTCACTTGCTGGTCGTATTGATGGGAAGTCCAATCCG
The DNA here is from genome assembly GCF_011761545.1 of Paenibacillus sp. BK720. Lineage (NCBI taxonomy): Bacteria > Bacillati > Bacillota > Bacilli > Caryophanales > Paenibacillaceae > Paenibacillus > Paenibacillus sp. BK720. Next base: position 681,832 of record NZ_JAASRQ010000004.1, read on the forward strand.
CGGAAATAGCGGCAGGCAAAGCGTTAAAGGCTACCTTTTCCAATACGTCGGCAAACTTGCCGTCTCCGAAAATCCGCGTCAGCTGCTCCAGCGTGAACATATACTCCACAACCGCGCATAGCTCCACGCCTTGGCTAGGATGCGTGCCCGACAGCCATTCGTCGCCGGAGAACATGCCATGCGCCTGCCCGTGATAGGTCATCAGGCTTTCGATTCCGCGGTACACCGCTTCCAGCTCATGGTTGTCCTCGGTCAGCTCGTAGAGCACGCCCGGCGTCTTCAGTCCCATCGCCACATTGACGACATGCGTTCTCCAATCCCACTGCTCGACCTTCCGCCAGAACGGAAATTCGTAAAAAATATCGGTCCAGTCCGTCGTCTGCTCCTTCACGATAGAGGCCAGCTTCAGCAGCTCTTCCTTTCCGGTGCGCTTATACAGCCAGATCAAGCAAAGCAGCAGCTCCGCGCCGCGCGCTTTGGCCCATCCCTGCAGCGGCTGGTCCTCAATCTGCCCGGCTACGTAATCGGCGAATTTCGTCAGGAAAGGGACTACGCGCGCATCGCCGGTTGCTTCCTCGTATTGCGTAAACACCTTGAGCATGATCATGTAATGCCACCAGTCCTGCTCCTTGTTTACGTCATTATTCACCGTTTCGATCCGCGCCGGGCCAAACATGCCGTTCTCCTGCTGGCTGTTCAGCGCCCATTCCACCCAGCGGTTTGCCTTCGCAATCAATTTCTCGTCGTTTAAAATATAGGCCAGCGGCAGCAATCCGTCCAAATAATAAGGACCGCGCTCCCAGCTTTCACCGCTGCCGCCAATCCATCCGTTATCCGGGCCAACGTCAGGCCAATGCTCCTCCAAATGTCCCGTTAACCCGTCTGCCTGAATCCGAAGCTGGTTGTACAGCCACCCCTCCGCTTGAATGCTGCCTAGCGGCAGAGCCTCAAAGTTACTCTTCATGGTTAAGCTCCCTTCCATTCGTCTGATTCGAATATACCATTAAACCGGCCCCTTGCCGGATAGACAATCGCAACTATTAATTGTCCGATCACAACCTAATAGATCAACGAGTCATTTACGAATCTCCCGCATTTATCTATACTGGATTCATTCCTGTTTAATTGGAGGAGCCTTATAATGTTTCATTTTGAATGTCCGCCTATGCCCCACTTTGTTCAAATCGGAGAAGATACGTACCAGCCGGGCAGAAAACATCCCGACCGCAGCAGCATTGGCGTATTCGATCTTCTGTTTGTAACCAGAGGATGTCTGTATCTGGCTGAGGGGGAAAACGAGCTCACCCTGCCAGCCGGTCATTTCGGCATTTTGCGTCCGGACCTGGAGCATCATACCGTCACTCCTTGCCGGGAAGAGACCCATTTCTACTGGCTGCATTTCCAGACGACCGGGCAGTGGCATCCCGAGGCTTACGACAAAGAGCCCTTGCCGCCTGAGCAAGAGCCTCTTTATCCGCCTATCGAATACTTCTCCTTCTATTTGCCGCGCTCCGGCCCGGTTCAAAGCCTAGGGACAGGGGAAGAGAAGTTCCGGGAGCTTCTTCACCTGTATAAAAACCCGGCCGGCAATTCCCGCTGGCAGGAGCAGCAGCTGTTCCACGCGATTCTTCTCAAGCTGCAGGAGGACAGCAAGGAAGAGACAACGCAAAGCTCCCATCTGCAGCTGGCCGAGGATGCCGCCCTCTATTTGCGCAAGCATTACCGCGATCCGCTAAGCTACAAGCGGATGGCGGAGGAGCTGCATTTTCACCCCAACTACATCGCTTTGTGCATGAAAAGAACGTTTGGCTGCACGCCGCTTGACTATGTCACCCAATACCGGATCGAACAGGCCAAACGGCTGCTTATTCATACCAACAATCCCGTCGGCGCCATTGCGGAGGATACCGGCTTTGGCTCCTTCCCGTATTTCGTCCGCTGCTTCCACAAGCGTACCGGTAAGACGCCAAAGCAGTTCCGGATGCTGTACCGTCAGAGCAAGCCGCCTACCTAGGCGCCAGGAAGCCGTCTCTCTCCAGCTCAGCCATTGCCTCCAGCAGCATCACGCCGCTGAGCTGGCCGCTCAGTTGAACTTCCGGCTCCGGCTCTCCGGCCCAGGATAAGCTGAACAAGCCGGACTCCGAGCGCCCTTTCTCCCACAAGGAGCCGGCGTTATGCCGGATCAGATTGACCCATGGCAGCGACAAATCGGGCTGAATGCGAATGAGGTTAACCAGATAGCGGATCAGAATGCCTTTGAATAGGCCGCAATCGTCGTTCCCTTCGCGAGGCAGCATGCCCGTCACCGGATCGACCAGTTCCTGAACGGCTGCTCCTGCGGTTCTCTGCGCATCAACCAGATAGCTCTCATCCCCCGTGCAGTTGTACAGCTCAATGCCGGCTCCGATAAAGACGCCTTGGCAATACGTATACTTCCAATCGTAATCGATCCGTCCGTCGCCAAGCCGGTTCATGCCGTCCCACACAAAGCCGGTCTCCGGATCCACAAGCCGTTCCTTGTTGAATCGGTAGATCCGCTTCGCCCATTCCAGGTCTTCTTCCCGGCGGTCCGCTTGATAGATCCGCGCAGCAAGAATGGAGGCCGGAGCATTCGCGGGCGTGTTTTTGTAGTCCAGCTGATCCTTCTTCCAGGCCATGCCGCCGCCCATATGATCGTTCCACGCCGTCTTGATATCCTCCCACAGCTCAAGAGCGCCTTCCTTGTAGAACGACTTCCCTGTCGCTCTATAAGCTCTGAGCAGCGCAAGCGCCATCCATTCCATATCGTCATAGTAGTTATGAAGAAGCGTATCGCCGTTCCACTTCTTTGCCCCGCGGAATGCCCGCTCCAGCAGCGCCTCATCCTCTTCCGACTTGGTACGCGCCAGGGAATCTACCAATACGTCTACCACATGCGCATGCCACCAATAAATCCAATGATCGTTGCAAGTGCCATTGCAAGGCACCACCTGGTCCATCACGCCGCGCTCTTCATTCCAGAACAGACGGCGAAAATCCTCCTGCGCGGTTGCCGCGCGTTCTGCCCAATTCGTTTGTGCCGCTATCATTAGGACTGTACCCCCTCGGTTAACGCCGTGCTTGTCATGCCGCGCTTCTCCAGCACCGCCAGCTGCTCCAGCAGCATGATGCCGCTAAGCTGCGTGCTAAGCGTTACGCGCTCTTCCGGCTGAACGCTCCAGAAGGTGCTGAACACCCTGCGCGCCGGATCGGCGCCGCGCGTCCACAGCGCCTGCCCCTGCTGCTCCAGCAGCGCCGACAGCTCGGCGCGCTCCTCCGATACGGAAGCCAGCTCGCCCAGATAACGGATCAGAATGCCTTTGAACAAGCCGCCGTCTCCATCGCCCTCATCCGGCCAAAGCCCGCTCTGCAGCAGTTCGTCGGCCGCAACTTTAGCCGTACGCTCAGCATCCCGCAGGTAAGCCGAATCGCCCGTAATCCGATACAGCTCTACCGCCGCGCCAATATAGACGCCTTGGCAATAAGTAAATTTCCAGTCCTTGTCGATGGAGCCGTCGCCGGTTCGGTTCATGCCGTCCCACACAAAGCCGGTCTCGGGATCCACAAGGCTTGCTTTCAGCCAATTGTAGATTTTATGAGCCCATGCCAGATCCTCTTCCCGTCCAAACGCCTGATACAGTCTTGCCGCCAAAATAACGGCAGGCGCGTTGGCCGGGGTATTCTTGTAGTCCAGCTGCGGCTTCTGCCAGGCGATTCCGCCGCCCGCATGCTCGTTCCAGCCGGTCTGAATGTCCTCCCACAAGAGAAGGGCTGCTCCTTTATATTTCTCTACGCCGGTTGCCTGATAAGCCCGCAGCCAAGCGATGGCCATCCACTCCATGTCGTCGTACAGTTCATTGGGCCACGCGCCGCCGTTGCGGTTCAAGATTCCTTCATGGAACGCAGCCAGCCGCTCCCGGTAGAAGTCGCTTCCCGCCCGGTTCAGCCCGTCCGCCAACGCATCCACGGCATGCGCCATCCACCAGTAATGAAAAATCGTATTGCAAGCACCGTCCGGGCACGGAATTTCGATATCGTACATGTTAATGGAAGGATTCCAATACAACTGCTCCAATGCCTGCTGCGCTTCTTCCGCTCTTGCCGCCCACACCATTGCTCTCACTCTCCCCGCACTCCTCTGTCTACTGTAATTGTCCGTTTTTCTCCAATACGGCCATCTGCTCGAGCAGCATCAATCCGCTTAGTTCCGCGCTTAACTGCACGATCGTATCCGGCGCTTCGGCCCATGAATGGCTGAATACCGCTTTGTCTTCCGCTTTGCCGAATTGCCATAAGCTTTCGGCATTGGTCTTCAGCATTCCAATCAGATCATTGCGTTCCGGCTCATCCGGATCAGCGGCGATCAGCTCTCCCAAATAACGGATCAATACGCCCTTGAACAAGCCCCCGTCACCGTCGCCTTCCGATGGAAGCATGCCGGTTGCCGGAGACAGGAACGCCTCCTTCAGATGAGCCGCCGTCCGGCGGGCATCCTCCAGATAAGCCTGATCCTCCGTTACCCGGAACAATTCAACGCCGGCCCCGATAAAGACGCCTTGGCCATAGGTGAATCGCCATTCCTTGTCGATATTGCCGTCGCCCGTTCGGTTGATTCCGTCCCATACGAGACCGGTATCCGGATCCACAAGCGTCTCTTTTTGCCAATCGTAAATCTTTTTCGCCCAGGCCAGATCTTCCCCGTTACGAAAATGTCCGTACAGCCGAGCCGCCAAGATAGCGGCAGGAGCGTTCGCCGGCGTATTCTTGTAATCGGTCTGCTCCTTGCGCCAAGCGATGCCGCCGCCCATTTCCCCGTTCCAGCCGCCTTTAATCTCTTCCCACAGTTCAAGCGAGGCCAGCTTATACCTCTCGTCCTTGGTGGCGTCATAGGCTCTCAGCCAAGCCAGCGCCATCCATTCCATATCATCGTAATAATCGTTGATCATGACGCCGGCGTTGCGGTCAAGCAGACCTTGATAGAGCTTGGCGATTTGCTCCGCATACCGTTCATCGCCGCTGCGCTCGTAGCCGTCGACCAGCGCATCCACCGCATGCGCCAGCCACCAATAGTTGAAGGGATCGGTGCACAGCTGCGCTATGCATGGGGCGGCATTGTTGTAAAGCCCTCGCTTGTCATCCCAAAAGGACTTTGTCAGCTCAAGCTGCGCCTCTTCCGCCCGCTCCTGCCAAATGACGGAGGAGGCCGGATTATCCTTCCCTCCCAATGACCAGACCAACGCGATGAGGATAACTGCCGCAGCGCCGGCCAGCCACAAATACCGCTTGTTTCGTTTCAATCCGATCAGCCTTTCGTCCCCGTAAAGGCAATGCCCTGTACGAAATACTTCTGAAGCAGGAGGAACAAGACGAGAATCGGCAGGATCGCGATCAGCGCACCGGCCATCATAGGGCCGAAATCGGTCTGATGGTTGAATGAGAACGCCTGCAGTCCCATCTGTATCGTTGCTTTTGCCGGATCATTCAAGACGATCATCGGCCACAGGAAGCTGTTCCAGCCCGCCTGGAAGGTAAAGATCGAAAGAGTTGCAAGCGCCGGCTTCGTCAGCGGCAGATAAATATTCCAGAAGATGCGGAACTCCCCGGCCCCTTCGATCCGCGCCATCTCCATCATGTCGGAAGGCAGCGTCAGGAAGAACTGCCGCATGAAGAAGACCGCGAACGAACCGGATGCACCCGGCAGAATAATCCCCCAGAAGGAGTTCAGGAAGCCGTTGCCTCCGGCTCCAAGGATGTCATTGCCGCCAATCAGCGGGAAATGCTTCAATACATAGAAGCTTGGAATCATTGTAACGATGCCCGGAATCATCATCGCCGCCAGCAGGATGCGGAACAGCGGTTTATTCAGTTTAAAGTTCAGCTTGGCAAAGGCGTAGCCGCTGATGGACCCAAAGAACAGGTTGCATAATACGCCAGCTGCGGCCAGAATAAAGGAGTTGGCGAAATATCCCGCGAACGGTACGGTCGTAAACGCCGACCGGTAATGCTCTAACGTAAGCTTGGACGGAATCCACTTGATCGGCACCGAGAAGATCTCGTTGCTTGGTTTAAACGAAGTAATCAAACTCCAGAAAAACGGCAAGAACATTGCTGCCGCTATAGCTATCGCAACCGCGTAGAACAGAACGCCTAACAAGACCCTTTTGAGAGTATAAGAAGGCGGCTTTGGTGCGCGTACTGCGATTGATTTGACAATAGGCTGTGCCATGACCATACCCCTCCTTACACAATCGGTTCCTCGGATTTATTAATGCGCATGTTAATGAAAGAAAAGATCAGAATCGCCACGGCCAGCACAAACGCTTGGGCGGAAGCATAACCCATCTTGAGCTGGTTGAAGCCCTGGTTATAAATGAGATATACCGGCGTCTTCGTTACGTTGCCCGGACCGCCCTGCGTCAGGACAAACGCCTGGTCGAACAGCTGCAGCGCCCCGATAATCGCCATCGTGCTGACAAGGAAGGTTGTTGGGCGAAGCTGCGGCCACGTAATATAGCGGAACCGCGCAAAAGCCGTTGCTCCGTCCAGCTTGGCGGATTCGTACAAGTAATCCGGCACGCCCTGCAGGCCTGCGATATAAATGATCATATTGGAGCCGACCGACTGCCATAACGTCACCATAATAATGGAGAACATCGCCGTCTCGGTCTGAGCGAGCCAAGCCGGACCGGTAATGCCCGCATAGCTGAGCAGGTTGTTCACCAGGCCGAACTCCGGATGGAGCAGCCAGATCCAGACGGTAGACGCCGCAACCGCGGAGGTTAAGGTCGGAAGATAATTCATCGTTCGGAACAGCTTGACGCCAAACCGCTTGAAGTTCAGCAGCATGGCTAGCAATAAGGAAATGATGATATTGAGCGGCACGAAAATAACGGAATAGAAGAATACGTTCTTGAACGTCGTCCAGAACAGATCGTCCTCAAGCAGCTTCTTGTAATTGTCGAGCTTAACGAATTCCATTCGGCTGACCACATCGTAGTTCGTAAAGCTTAAGTAGAGCGCCATGACGACAGGAATAATGGTAAAAGCGAAAAACAGCAGCATCGTTGGCGTAATAAACAGGTAGGCCATGCGGGCCTGATGCTGATTAAGCTTGCCCATTGAAGACATCAGCACTCCTCCCTCCTTCGTAGTGAATCCCAGCCTGCCGGAACAGATAAAGGGAGGTCTCCCTCCCTTTACCGTCCGGTCAGCTCCACCGGGAGACCTTCAATTATTTCACGTCTTCGTTATCCGCAAGCTGCTGGTCGCCCCGCTGCTGCGCTTTCTTAAGCGTATCCTCCGCGTTTTGCTTCTTCTGCTGGTACAGCTCCAGGTTCGGAATAAGCGCTTCGGTCTCCATGACGGAGTAGCCAGGGTGAGCCGGACGAGTCTTCGCGAATTCGAGCGTATCGAGGAACGGCTGCCAGAGCGGATCTTCCTTGAAGAACGGATCTTCAAGCGCCGGCTTGTAGCCAGGGATGTTCAAGCTTGTTTTTGCCCACAGAAGCGCGTTGTCCTTGTTAGCCGTCCACCATTTGATGAACTCCCACGCTGCTTCCTGGTTCTTCGAAGCTTCCGGAATAACAAGGCCGAAGCCGCCCATCACGCCGCCTTTGTCTCCGTTAGGTCCAGCTGGAGGAGGCACAACCCCGAAGTCCAGATCCTTGCCGTATTTCTTGTACGTGCTCAGCATCCACGGACCGTTGTAAGTCATCGCAACCTTGCCGGTCGCGAAGGTATCGGTTCCTTCGCCGAGACCTTGCTCAAAGCCAACCTTATACACTTTGTCCTGGTTCAGCATGCGGTCCCAGAATTCAAGCACGGCCAGGCCTTTTTCGTTGTTGAAGTTCGTTTTTTTGCCGTCGTCGGTCAGCATCGAGCCGCCCGCTTGTTGAAGATACATATTAAAGAGTCCGTTATCGGCAAGCGAGAAGCCTGCTACTTCAAGCTTGCTTCCGTTCCATTTGGTCGTCTTGATGGCGGCCTGTTCGAGCTCATCCCATGTCGTAGGAGGCGCCGTTACGCCTGCGTCAGTCAGAAGCTTTTTGTTATAGAAAAGCGCGCGGGCGTCAACGGTCAAAGGAAGGCCGTACAGCTTGTCGCTATTGGACAATTCCTTCAACGCTTCGCCGAAGAAATCATCCTTGTTCAAGCCGTCTTTCGTCATGAAATCATCGATTGGGTGAAGCACGTTTTTCGGCGCGTAGAGCGGCGTACGCCATCTGTCCCAGAGGAGCACGTCGGGTGCGCCGCCGGATGTGGCCGCCGTCAGAAACTTCGTAATCAGGTCCTGCTGCAGCACGTATTTCACGTGAATTTTATCCTGCGATTTGTTGAATGCATCAACCATCGTCTGGAATTGCTTCTGGCCGTCACCCGCCCAGTCGCCCCAGAACGTCAGCTCTACGGCTTTGCCGCCGCCGGAATTGCCCGAAGCGTTATCCGGTTGCTCATTGTTTGCGTTCGTATTGCTGCTTGCATTCGCATTCCCGTTGCCGTTGCTGCTTGTCGTTGTTTTTGCGCAGCCGGCTGCTGTTGCTACTACCGTGACCAAGGCGATCATCGTGATCCATTTTTTCACTTTTCATGCCTCCCTTTTTTAGTAACAAACTATCTATTTCGAAGAAAGCCGCCGATAGGCGTTGCCCTCTATGAAACCGCTGTCATTTCGTTTGCACTCGAATCCCGCAATAATCAAGCAGAAGCTCGCTGAACATCATGTTGGCCCACGAGAACCATGGACGGCTGAACTGATACGGGTCATCCGCATGGAAACCTTCATGCATAAAGCCGGTTCCGGCCGTTGTGGCTTCCATCAGGCTGAGCAGCCTTTCCTTCTCGGAGCGGTCATCCGTTGTCAGGCCTTGCATGGCCAGGGCGATATGCCAGATGTAACGGTCCGGGGTATGCGGACTGCCGATCCCGGCTGCCGCTTCGCCTTCGAAGTAATACGGGTTGCTGCTGCTGAGCACAAAGTCTCGCGTATTGCGGTAGACAGGATCGTCCTTCGAGGTATAGCCGAGATAAGGAATCGACAGAAGACTCGGCACGTTGGCATCATCCATAAAATTGTAATTGCCTAGGCCGTCGGTTTCATACGCATAAATTTTTCCAAATCGCGGATGATCGGCGATGCCGTGCGTTTGGATGCCTTGATGAAGCTCCTCGCCAAGCTTAGCCGCTCTTGCCGCAAGCTCCCGGTCGCCAAGCACTTCCTCCGCAATTTCCCTCAGATACCCAAGTACGACAACCGCAAACATGTTAGCCGGTACAAGGTAGCCGTATGCGCAAGCGTCGTCGCTTGGGCGGAAGCCGCTCCATGTCATGCCGGTATAGGCCGTTTCCGTGCCTTTCCCCTCCCGCAGGAGCGTATCCGTCGGCGCGCAGTTGAAGCGCTGGAACGTGTAAGGCGACGCGTTCTCATGGTGCTGCTCCGTTGTCCAAAGCTTCAGAATCGCGTCCGCAGCCAGACGGAAGGTATCGCCGAATTGCGAGGTTCTGCCGGTATTCTTCCAGAGCAGATAGCTGAGCTGCAGCGGGTAGCACAACGAATCGATCTCGTATTTGCGCTCCCAGATGGACGGTCCCATGTCCGTCAGATCATCCTGATGTCCTTTGCCGGTTGGCCCGTTGTTGAAGGCATTCGCGTAAGGATCAAGCAGGATTGAATCCATTTGCCTCCGGACAAGACCTTCAATGAGATCGGCCAGCTCGGCGTCCTCGGACGCAAGCACCAGAAACGGACGTAGCTGCGCAGCGGAATCGCGAAGCCACATAGCTGGTATATCACCTGTTATAACAAACGTCGTGCCGTCCGGCATGCGCTGGATGGTCGTTTGCAGCGTATTGTGGATGGCCTTCTCGAATATGGCCGCCCAATTCGGATGCTCCGCCGTCTTTTCCTTAATACGCTCCACCAGTCGCGTTAAGGATGCGGGAATTTCTGTCGATTGCGTCATCAGTTTTCGTGCCTCCTTGATTCCTTTGAACGCTGTTTATAAAACGCTTTCATTTGATATTGCTATTATATTGGCATGTATATGTTATGTCAATATATATTTTTTTGAAAGGTTATACCAACCTTTATACTAATCAACAGGGACTATCGGACGCAAAAGAAAAAAGCCCCCAGGCTGGAGACTCTTCATGCGATTTCCGTTCGATTTAATTTCTTTGTTCAACGGGAACATTAACCGGGATCTTGAAATACCAGATATAGAACAGGCATAACAGAAACGTGATTCCGTAGGCAACGAGCGGCCTCCTGTGAAAGATCCACAGCAAAGGAAACATGGTGAAGTCAAAAAAGATAGACCAATAAAGACTCCAGCCGTACTGGTAGACGATCCGGTCCGTCAGCATAAATAACCACTCCACCCCTATGTAAACCCCGATGTACCTTGCATAATGACCAACGATTTTGTTAGACCGATCAGGATAATTCGAGATGAACATCAACGCCGTTGCGGGGAATACGACAAAGGTGTATACCATTTCGGTCAAGCTATGGTTAGGAAAAAAGTCCGGCTTCAGCTGCCATAGGAAGTGGCCGGCTGTCAGAAAATTATAGAGCAGATTGCCGATGACAATAAACATCATCGTAGGATGGTACCTTTGCCAATGCCGCCAATCCCCGTATCTCCACGCTGCGAGTACGGTTATAACCCCCAGAATCAAATGCACATCGATTGCCCCTCTTTGTAGTCGAGCTTATGTCAGCTCTTGAAAGTTTTTACGGCGGCTGAAGTAGTGAGCCAATAAATAAATGCCCATCTGGATCGGAAAGGAGTAAGTATATCTCCACTTGAGCGGCTCATATATACCAATCCAATGAAAAATAGGCTCCGCAACGTAAGAGGTTAGGAATGCGAATAGGATGGCTTTCAAGAACGGGCTTCCGGCGGGCTTGAACTGCAGCAAGAACATGATGCCCACAGGCATCAAAGTCACGTCCCAAGGGAAGTAGGTCGGAATCAGCGGAATCACGTTAAACCGGTAATGCCATAATCCATATTGATCCCCAAGCACATCCAGCGTCAGGGACACGATCGAGGACATGAATCCGGCATATTGAATACGGTCCGAGCTTTGCCTGTTCCGCAGCACGAACCACAGTACCCAGGGCAGGGTGCTTAAGGCAACCCCAAACCACCATATTCCCGAGAAAACCACGTACTCTGACCAGATTTGGACTTTTTGGTCAAGCAGCCTTTCGACTTGATAATTATTTTCATCGATCAGGTCCTTGACCTTCTCTTTCTCCACGTTCCTCAACTCCCTGCAAAAATATTGTGCGCCAACCTTATTTTGTTATTCGCCTTTTTCCTTGTCCGCCATGAAAAAAGCGCAAATAAAAAAGCCTCCGCAAAGGAGGCTTTCGCATACGCCGAAACTAGGAGTGGGCCGGACCTGTCGAGTCGCTGACAACAAGCGAAGCATCCAGCAAAATTTTATTCGGTACGGATTGCCCGGCCCAAAGCTTAAGCACGTTCTCGAAAGCAACGCGCCCCATCTCATGCTGATTCTGGCTCAGATGGGTGAACGGGTAACGTCCATTGGTCTCCGGGCAGTCGAAGCAGACGATCGAATAGTCCTCAGGCACGGACTTGCCCATCTGCTGCACCGCTTGAAAGGCAATCTGTCCGATATTGAATTCCGTCGCAAACAGCGCCGTAATCTGCGGGTGCTTGTTCAGATGGGTGATCAGCTTCTGAATATCCTCCTGCTTGTTCTCCTCCGTATTATGCTTCGGAAGCGTGGACGTAATATTCTCCATCCAGATCTCCCGGTCAACAACAATCCCCTTCTCCGCATGGGCTTGAATAAACCCTTCGATCCGCTCCTCGATAGCGGTAGTATCCACCGGCGGAGGCGTCAGAAAGGCAATCGATTTATGTCCAAGCTCAAACAAGTGGTTCGTTCCGTCTTTGGCCGCGCCTACGTTGTCCGTTGCAATGGAGCTGGCCGATATGCCCTTCAAATGGCGGTCGACGAGCACAAACGGGAACTGGTTAATAACCAGCTTCAAGATTTCGGCATTAAAGTATTCGCCCTGCGCCGGAAAAATAATGAGTCCGTCCACGCCAAGCTCCAGCAGTCCCTTGATCGCTTCCTCCTCGAGGGCAGGCATGCCGAACGTGCGCCGGAGAACCAGGTAGCAGTTATGCTCGCGGGACGCTTCCTCCATGCCGTAAATCAGTCCGTTGCCGTAGCTGTCCGCAAAGTCGGTAATCACGAGGCCAATCAGCAGCTTGCCGTCTTCCTTGCGCGTCTTCTGGGTCTGCGCCACCGTTGCTGCCGGCTGCTTCGGCTGCGGCGCCGGCTGATCGGAGACGAAGGAGCCGCGCCCCGGCTGCCGGATAATGAAGCCTTCATTGGCCAGCAGCTCCAGCGCCTTCTTGCTCGTAATCCGGCTGACATTGTATTCGTCGCCAAGCTCCTTCTCCGAAGGAACCCGGTCGCCCGGTACGTATTTCTTCTCCATGATGTCTTCGCGGAGCGCTTCGAAAATCCGTTCATACATCGGTTTCGATGATTCGTTCATCCTGTTCGTTCCCCCGTCTTCCCTCTGACAAGTGTTTATTATATAACAATATATCATGATATATGTTATTTGCCAAGATGAATTGACATGTCAACTGCAAAATAACGACAACACAAAAAAGCCTGTCCTCCCAATCAGGAGACAGGCTTGCTCGATTAAGTATAGACGTTGCTAGTATACGTTGCTAGATTGGCATTTCCCTGCCTGTATAATCCACGAAATTAAACCTGCCTTTCGGCACGAGCCGCCCCTCGATCATCGCAAGGATCCCCTTCGCGCTTTGGCGCGGATCGGTAGGCGCATTCTCCCCGCCCATGTCCGTCTTCATCCAGCCCGGATGCACGCTAAACACCTGAATGCCCCGCTCCTTCAGGGCAGACAGCAGCTGCTGCGTGAACATATTCAGCGCCGTCTTCGAGATGCCGTACGGGTAATCTCCCGGATAGGCATTCGAGATGCTGCCAGCTTCGGAGGAAATATTGATGATGGCACCTTGCTTTTCCGTTACCAGAGGAAGGAAATGCTTCACGACCCGCATGGGACCGAACAGATTGATATCGAAGGTTTTAGCGACTTCCTCGATATTCAGCTCTTCTATCGCGGTATTGCGTTCGACGAGAATGGCGGCATTATTAACGATTGCTCCGATTGCTTTTCCTTGCTCCCGCAATGTCCCCGCTAACGCGGCCACTTCCGCTTCATCCGTAACATCCAGCCGTACAAGCTCCAGCCGCTCGCCGTATTGCTTGGCAAGCTCGGCAAGCCTGCCTTGCGCGGCGGTATCGCGCACGCCCGCAAGAACATGATGGCCGCGCTCCAGCGCTTCGGCCGCCATCTCGTAACCCAGACCCCTATTGGCTCCCGTGATCAGAATATTCATCCCGCAATCTCCTCCTTCATCTTCCATTCCTCTAAACTATAGCATAAAGGGATATAAACATACCTTAGCAGATCCTTTGATAATCCTAAAAAAAGAAGGGTATAACCGCTGCGGATTATACCCTTGCCTTCGTGTTGCCGCTTATTTGCCGTTTGCCGCGCGCCAAGCGTCAAGCTGTTTTTGCGCTTCGGCGATAACCTTGTCCGCGCCTGCCGCTTTTTGCTTCCCAAGCAGCTTCGGAATGTTCTCCTCCGGATCCAGCTGGCCGGATTTCAGTCCGTCAACAAAAGCCTTGTTGGCATTGTCGATGGCGATAATCTCGTTCTTCACCGGCTCCGGATCAAAGATAAAGCCAAACGTGCGGGCCGGACGGCTCGATACCATCTCGTTGAACTTCTCGTAGTTCTGATACTTGTTCGGATCTTCGCCTTCGCGGGTATAGTTCAGCATCTGGTTGCCGATCTGCCACATAATATCGTGATAGAAGCCGGTGTCGTTCGTCGTTTTGCCTTCAGGCAGCGCGATTTGTCCATTCTTCATGATGTAATGCTTGCCTTCTACGCCGAAGTTGAACAGCGTGAGGAGCTTTTGGTCCTTAAAGAACAGGTTCAGCAGCATCATCGCGCGGGCAGGGTCCTTCGACGTTTTGGAGATGGCCTGCATCGTTGCCGTCATCTTGCCGGTTTGCAGTCTGTCGACGTTTAACGGGATTTGGATCATTTCACGGCCGGCTTTAATGGAGGCGTTAGGCGCTTTCGATACCGCGCCGATCTCCATGTTGGCCAGAATCTCCATGTCGCCCACAAGGGCAAACGCTTTGCCGGCCTGAATTTTCTTCCACGCATCAAGCCCCGGAGTTAACGCGTCCTTATTGATAAAGCCCGCTTTGAACCATTTGTGGGTCAAGTCGGCAAGCTCCTTGTAACGAGGAGTCTCAAACGAATTAATGACCTCATAATTATTCGGATCCGTATTTAATACGTTTACCACCGCTACGCTGGAGATCGTGTCCAGCGTACCGGAAGAATAGTAAGCTTCAAGCGGGAAGCTTGGCGCCGCCAGCGGCGTTACGCCCGGCTCCTTGTCTTTAACGATTTGAAGCAGCGGCTCCAAATCTTCCACTTTTCCGGATTTCAGCGCGGATAAGTCCATATTGTATTTGTCGACCAGCGCCTTGTCGAGATAAACGCCCTGCGAGCCGCCAAGCTCCTGATGGGTATGAATGCCGTACAGCTTGCCGCCGCGTTTGGCGGGCTCGTGGTAATCCTTCTCTACCGCCTCGATATCCGGGCCGTATTGGGCAAGCAAATCATCCAGCGGAAGCAGTCCGCCCTTCAATACCTGCTGGTTATAGCCCAGCCAGTCGGCCGTGAACAGCAGATCGAACTTCTCGTTGGACGCCATCATCAGATTGGTCTTGTCGCTCCAAGCGCCCCAGTCAATCGGGTTCAGCTTCACCGTCATATTCAAATCAGGGTACGTTTGCTTCAAATAATCGTTCATTGCGGTCTGCACGCTGGCCAGATCGGCTTGCGGCGCATCCGGGTACACCATGACGACTTCGTAAGGATCAAGCGCCTTCGCGCCACTCTTTGCCGGCTCTGCCGAAGTATTCGCCGAGCCGGAAGCGGCGCTCTCTTCCTGATTGCCGTTCGAGGTTTTGTTCGTCGACGAGCATCCCGTTGCGGCAAGCACAATCGCGAGAATAAGCGTCAGAAGAACAAGCGAGCTTTGTCTAAACCTTTTCATTCGTGTGACCTCCCCAAAATGATCAAGCTTAAGTTCTATATACTAAACCGAAGCAAGTTCGGACTTAGCCTTTGACTGCGCCTACCGTCAGCCCTTTGACGAAATACTTCTGCAGGAACGGGAATACGAACACAAGCGGGCCGATCGCCACCATCGCCATCGCCATCCGGATCGATTCCAGCGGCTGCGTGACGTTGGCCGTGCTGCTGTAAGCCTTATTCGCGATGCTTTGCAGGAACGAAGCGTTCATCAGCGTTTTGTTAAGCAGATACTGCAAGGAATACAGCTTCTCGTTATTGATAAACACCAGGCTGGTAAACCAGTCGTTCCAGTAGGATACGATCGTGAACAGCCCGATCGTGGCCATAACCGGCAGGGACAGCGGCAAAATAATGCTGAAGTACGTCCGGTACTCGCTGGCGCCGTCAATCTTGGCCGACTCGACGAGGGACGGCGGAATGCTGTTCGTAAAGAACGTGCGGATAATAAAGACGTTGAAGCCGCCTATTAACCCCGGAATGATAAGCGCAAGCAGCGTGTCCTGCACATGCAGGAACCGGGTATAAACCAGATACCAAGGCAGCAGTCCGCCGGAGAACAGCATCGTGAAGAATACATAGAAACCTAGAGCATTCCGATACGGAAACTCCGTTCGGGACAAGGCGTAAGCCATGGCCGAAGTTATCAGCAGACTTATCGCAACGCCGATAAGCGTAACCGTGATCGTTACCCCGTAAGCCCTCGCGATATTCGCGGAATCATGGATCAGGTAACGATAGGCCTCCCAGTCGAAATGCTTGGGCCAGAACGTGTAGCCGTTTCGCGTCAGATCGTTTTCATTGGTCACCGATACCATAAAAACAAGCCAGAACGGGATTAGGCAAGACAAGCTGAACAAGGTCAGGAACAAAAGGATAAACGGGTTGGTGCGATTCTTCGTCTTCATGCTTAGCCCCCTAGAACAACGCGTTTTCTTTGCTGAATTTCTTCACGGTATAGTTGACCGTAAGGACCAGCACAAAGCCAACGACCGATTGAAGAAGACCTGCGGACGATGCGAGCCCCGTATCGCCGGTTACCAGCAAAGCGTTGTAGACGTAGGTATCGATAACCTCGGTTGTTTCCTTCAGCATCCCCGAAGCCATCGTTGCTTGATAGAACAAGCCAAAGTCCGCATTAAAGATCCGGCCTACCGCAAGCAGCGTCAGAATAATAATGACCGGCGTGATAAGCGGAACGGTAATGGCGGTCATCTGCTTCCATTTGCCCGCTCCGTCAATTCGGGCCGCTTCGTAATACTCCTGGTCGATGCCAACGATCGCCGCCAAATAGACGATGGCGGAGTAACCGACCGTTTTCCACGTATTGACGATCGTAAGGATATACGGCCAATATTTCGGCTCCGCGTACCAGGCAATCGTCTCTTTGCCCATCGGCTCGAGTATCGATTTGTTAATGAATCCAAGCTCCGGATTGAGGAAGCCGTAGACGAGGTAACCAACGATAACCATCGAGACGAAGTTCGGAAGAATGGCCGCGCTTTGGAAAAACTTCGAAAGGACCTTTCTCCTCACTTCGTTGAGCAGAATCGCGAGCAGCACGGCAAATGCCGTGTTGATGACCAGAAACGCCGCATTGTACAAAATCGTATGCTTGATAATCATCCACGCGTCGCTCGAGGCGAACAGAAACTTGAAGTTTCGCAAGCCTACCCAATCGCTGCCCCATACGCCCTTCGTGTAATTCAGATCCTTAAACGCCAGGAATATGCCGAACATCGGAAGATAGTTGTTGATAAAAAGCATGACAATCCCGGGTAACGCGAGAATAATCAAAGCGCGATGCTTCAGCAGCCGTCGCAGCACGGGCATGTGTTTCACCTTCTTGTTGTTTGTATGTCCTAAGTATACGGCCGCCCGGTTGACCCCCCTACCGTTTTTGTAACCTCAGTCTAGTCGTTTTGTGACATTGCGGTATTCTTGCGGATTCACGCCGTATTGCTTCTTGAACATCTTTGTAAAATGGGAAAAGTTCGAGTAACCGACTTGCTGCGCAATCGCGCTGACCGTCATTCCCGTCGCATCGAGCAAATATTTGGCTCTTACCATCTTTGTCTCAATAAGGTAGTCGATCAGGTTCTGCCCGGTCTCCTTCTTGAACAGGCGGGACAAATAAGCCGGGTTCAGACCGACATGCGCGGCCACATCCTCGCGGGAGATGTCCTCCTCCACATTCTCTTTCATATATTGAATCGACTTCTGAACGACGCTGTCGCTCTCTAATGCAGTAAAGGCCGCATCCATGACGGCAGAGACGATATTTGCCGCCCAATGCCTGTACTGGGTCAAGCTGCGGATTTGAGCCGATGCCCACAGCGGGAAGTTCGGCACTTGGCTTGGGCCGATTCCCTTTACGTGCATAAAGCCGTAAACCACCTGCAGCGTATCCAGATGGTAAGTCTCCAGCTGGTTCTGATGAATCTGGCGGGCTTCCAGCTTATCCACGCTCCGGTTAATCAAGGAGATAACCTTGTCCCGCTCCCTGTTCAGCATGTAGGACGTCCATTCCGTTACGTTGATGCTGTCCGGCACAAGCAGCGGCGCTGCCGCCCCGCCTTGCGGAACGTACACGATAACCGACTGCGACTCTTTGACATTGTGACGCTCCCTGTCCTTCAGCCCTTCGCATAGCCCGGACACCTCCTGCAGGCTGACAAACTTCCCGATATAACAGGTGATCTGGCAGTAGAAATAAGTCCGGCATACCTCGATAAATCGTCTTCCGGTCTCCACCCAGCTGCCCGCGGACCTGGCGGCGCCTGCCGTATAGACCATCGCGAACATCACGCCGCCCCGGTCCGTAATGACATCCCCGGCGCAGCCCGAGAGGAACAGCTCTCCGGCTGCTTTTTTCACCGCGTATTCCATAATCTCCTGATCCCGCGCATCAAGAGACTTATGCCATTCCTCGATACTGATCAGAATAGGCATGACTCTGCCCTCTGCTTCCAGCTCGATTTGGGCATCCCGCAGCCCCCGCTCGAGAAAATCGCCGAACGACAGCTGACGCCGCGACAACAGATCCTGCCAGAAGCGTTCCGCGAGCAGCGGCTGCTGCTTGCGCCACAGCTCCGCGTATTTGCGGTACCCGGCATGATGCTGGATGCTCTCTTCCTTTTCTCTTACCGCCTGCAGCATTAAGGAGACCGCCTGCACAAGCTCCTCGCCGTCGACCGGCTTCAGCAAATAATCAAAGCTGCCGAGGTTAACCGCCTGCTTCGCGTAAGCAAACTCGGAATGGCAGGTAAGGAACAGCGACTCGGTATGCGGCGAATGCTCCTTCACCCAGCGCACCAGCGACAGACCGTCCTCATCGGGCATCTCGATGTCGCAGACGAGAATATCGATGCGGTGCTCCTTTAAGATTGTTCTTGCGGCATCGGCATGGTTGGCGGTAAACACGGCTTCAATGCCCAGCGTTGACCAATCATTGCATTCGCAAATGCCGTCCACCGCAAATTTCTCGTCATCCACGACCAGCATCCGCGCCATGTTCATCCCGCTCCTTTATGTGATCGATAGGTAATGTCAGCCGTATGGCTAATCCTTTGGGTTCGTTTGGCCGGAAGCTGATCCGGGCCCGGCTGCCGTAACGCATAGCCGCCCGCTTCTTCACATTCCAGATTCCGATATGATTATCGTCCGAGGAAGGCTTGTAATCATCCGCCGCCAGCTCCTCCATCCGCTCCTCGCTTAAGCCTTTGCCGTTATCCTTCACTTCGATCCGCATCAGGCCGGCGTCCCCGGGCTCTTGCGAAGCCGTGATTTGCAGCAGGAAGGGCTCCCCTTTTACGCTCATGCCGTGAATCATCGCATTTTCGGCAAACGGCTGCACGAGCATCGAAGGGATGCGGGCCTCCAACAGCTCCTCCGCGCACCCGATTTCGAAGTCGAAGGTATCCTGGTACCGCATCTTCTGAATCTCCAAATAGTTGCGGATATGTTCGAGCTCCTGCGACAGGGTGATCGTATCCCGGCTTGTTCCGAGCATAAACCGGAAGTAGCCGACCATATGGCGCACCGTCTTCTTCACCAGCTCGTATCTCTTCAAATCCGCCAGCTGAAAAATAATGTTCATCGTATTGAGGAAGAAATGCGGATTG
This sequence comes from Paenibacillus sp. BK720, assembly GCF_011761545.1. Taxonomy (NCBI): domain Bacteria; kingdom Bacillati; phylum Bacillota; class Bacilli; order Caryophanales; family Paenibacillaceae; genus Paenibacillus; species Paenibacillus sp. BK720. The sequence goes on from NZ_JAASRQ010000004.1 coordinate 701,185, forward strand.
ATCTGCGTCTGCAGATGCTTCAGCTCCGCCTTCTGCGCGCTCAGCCGTTCCTCGTACACGTCGATCTTAAGGTCCTTGATCTCGTCCATCATGTTGTTAAAGGTATGGTTGATTATGGCAAACTCGGTAATCGGCGAATCCGGCAGCTTCATCTCCATATCGCCGTCCTTCACGCGCCGGAGGGTGCCGAGCAGCTGAAGAATGGGGGCCAGAATGATGCGCCGGAATACAAAGAGATAGATCAGCAGGATAATCAGGACAAACAGCGGGAGCAAATTAATAACCGTCTGGAATTGCTTCAGCCCCTTCAACAGGTCCGAATAAGGCAGAACGACGGCCATGCTAATCCCGCTGAGCGGCGACTTGCTCGTAATGATAAACAGCTTCCTGCCCCCGTCCGAATAAGAGAAGGACGTATTCCTTGCCAGCTTGTCGGCCGGAAGCCGGAAATCCTTGCTTAAGCTATCCGACAGCTTGGACAGAATCCTGCCGTCTTCCCCCGCAAATAGCACGTCGCCGCCCGTCCGTACCTCTTGAAGAGGCAGCTTTAACGTATTCATGCTGATCAAGGCGCCGATATACGCGTTATTGGTCGTATCATCGCTGACGACCCTGTGCAGATAATAGTCCTCTCCGATCTTGACGACCTTCCATTGATACAGAAGCGGCTGCAGCCTTTCCGCGTTGTTAAGCGTCCGCGTAATCCAGCTGCTGACCTGATCATGATCGGTATCGCTGATCACATTCGTTGTCGCGAGCACGTTATTGGGCTTCGAATATACGTAAAACATGTCTACCGTATGGTAATAGGAACGGTAGGCCGAGTTTCTCTGAATCAGCTCCATCTGGGCAAAATAGTATTCCGAATCGGACAGCCCCGTCTGTCCGAACTTCTGAAAGTTCTCGTCATGGTCCACGTTGTAGACCATATTCGTCGTAATGTCGTCCAGACTCCGGTCAATCATGTTCAGATTGGAATTGACCATATTCTGATAGGAACTCGCCACCTGCGTGAGCACGACATCCTGCGCGTAATGACCTGCCGCGAACAGAATAAGCAGAAGCGGCAAGGTGACGGCCGAGAACAACAGGATGAACCGCGAGCTTAGCTTCTTTGTTTTTTTCATGGATTTGCCAAACATGGTGGAACCTCCCGCACCCAATCTAAGAGCAGAAAATGCGTGACAGACCTCTTGCATTGGCCCGCCACGCATTTCCTGTTTTATGTACGCAAATCCTTGACCGTCTGCCGTTCCACAATCTCATGCGGAACAATTAGACTCGGGACGGTCTTTCCCGTCTCAATCATCGCAATCACCTTGCCGGCCGCATCGCGGCCCAGCTGCAGCAGGGGCTGCCCGACTGTCGTCAGTGCCGGGTAGATCATCCTGGACAGCCGGATATTATCGTAGCCCATCACGGACAAATCCTCCGGCACCCGAATGCCTTGCCGCAAAGCCGCATTCATGGCTCCGACAGCCATCTCGTCGCTTGCGGCAAAGACGGCCGTTATCCCGCGGTCCTGCGCTAGGAGCGTTTCCATCGCCGCATGGCCGCTGTCATAATGGAAATCCCCGTAAGCCACCCGCGAGCTGCGGAACGGAATTCCTTTGTCGTACAAGGCATCCTTATAGCCCTGCAATCTTGGCACGCCCGCTATCGGATCCTCCGCCGTGCCGGCGATCATCGCGATATCCTTGTGTCCCTTGCCGATCAGATAACGGACCGCGTCGTAGGAAGCCTGCCGGTCATCAACCTTCACGAACGGAACCTTCGCATCCTCATTCTCGGAGGAGACGAGGACAAGCGGCACACGCATCGTATCCAGCATTTGCTTGTATTCGTTCTTAAGCACCTCGCTGGCGAAAATAATGCCGTCGATCTGCCGCTCCCGAAGCACCTGCAGGTATTTCATCGTCCGGTTTCCGTCTACCTCCGTATTGCAGACCAGCACGCTGTAGCCCCGCTCCAGCGCAAATTCTTCGATCCCTTGCAGCACGGCCGATGCGAACTCGTTCGTAACGGCAGGGAACATCACCCCAATCGTCTGGGTGCGCCTGTTATTCAAGTAACGCGCTATGGCGTTTGGATGATAGCCCATATCCTCTATTGTCTTGATCACCTTTTGTTTGGTTTTATCCGAGTAGCCTGTTAATCCGTTTAGAACTCTGGAAACCGTGGCGATTGATACATTAGCTTCTCTAGCAACATCTCTGATTGTCGGTATCATAGACCATCCATCTCATTCCATGAAGTATTGCCCCGTTCCTTTTACGTAACCGGTTACCTCAAAGTATATGGTCCTGAAAAACGCTCTGTCAATCGCCTTGAATCAGTAAATTATTTACTTCTATTCTCTATCGGCTCCACGCGTCCGTAAGAGGCTGCCGCTCCTTGCGTCGGAGCCGCCCAATGCACGGCATTTTTGATAACGTGAAGAATCTCCGGCTGGTGGTAAATCGGGAAGGTCTCATGTCCCGGACGGAAATAGAACAGCTTGCCTTTGCCTCTTCGGTAGCAGCAGCCGCTGCGGAATACTTCTCCGCCTTCGAACCAGGAGATAAACACCAGCTCATCCGGTGCCGGAATCTCGAAGCGCTCGCCGTACATCTCTTCCTTCGGAATTTCAATGTATTCGCCAAGGCCGTCGGCAATCGGGTGACCGTGCTCAATAACCCAAAGCCGTTCCTTCTCGCCGTCATCCCGCCATTTGAGCGCGCCGGTCTTCGTGCCGAGCAGCTTCTCGAACACTTTGGACGCATGGCCCGAGTGAAGAACGATCAGCCCCATGCCCTGCAGCACCCGGTCTCTTACCTTTTCGGCAATATCGTCCCGCACTTCATGATGGGCTAGATGCCCCCACCAGATCAACACGTCGGTGTTATTCAGTACGTCGTCCGTGAGACCATGCTCCGGCTCGTCAAGCGTAGCGGTTCCAACCTCAAGGCCTTCAATGGTTTTCAGGTATCCGCCAATGGCATTATGAATGCCTTCCGGATAGATGCCTTTTACATGCTCGTTATGCTTCTCGTGGCGATACTCGTTCCATACGGTTACTTTAATTTGCTTCATGTTCGATAGGGCCTCCTATTTTTGAATGTCGATCCAACGTTCTTCGGTAAAAGATTGAATAATCGCGTCTACGGCAAGCTGATTGACGTAACCGTCTTCCATCGTTGCGTCCAGGCCGTCGCCGCGCCCGTTCAAAAGGTTAAAAAACGCCTGCATTTGACCCGTACGGCAGTGGTCCGGAATGTCGACAGGGCGGAACTCGTTGTCGCCTTCCTCCTTGAACTTCACCTCAAGCGAGTCTTCCGCATCGAGGTTATAGACAAGAGCGCCTTTGGTGCCGTAAATTTCAATCTGCTGATAATTGCCCCGTCCGTAAGCGAAGCGGGAAATCATCATGGAAGCGGATATGCCTCCCTCCATCCGGGAGAGCACATGGCAGTAATCATCCACATCTACCTCGCCTTGTCCGGAACCGTCCGGCAGATTCCGCTGCTTGATAATCGTGTCCGCGTCGGCAATCACGCGCTCCGTACGGCCAACCAGGAAGCGGGTCAGATCAAGCATGTGGCAGCCGAGGTCGCCAAAGGCTCCCGATCCGGCAACCGATTTGACGAACCGCCATACTAGCGGAATATCCTCATGAATGCCCCAATCCTGCAAGTATTGGCTGTAGACATGCCGGATTGCGCCCAGCCTCCCCTCTTCAATCAACTGCTTGGCATATCGGGCGGCTGCTTTATAGCGGTAGGAGAAGCAAATCATGTGAGGCAGCGGCTTGTTCTGCAAGGCAGCCCCCAAGGCAGCCGCTTCCTCCGCGTTCATCCCGACCGGCTTCTCGAGCGCAAACGGCTTGCCGTGCCCGATGGCTGCCATGGCAATGGAGAAATGGCTGACGGTTGGCGTACCGATGGTGACGGCATCCACCTCCGGATTGCGAAGCAGCTCGGAGTAGCTGAGGTAGGCACGATCCTCGGGAATATTCCACTGCACGCGCCTAGCGGCAAGACGTTCGGCATCCTCGTCGCAGATTGCCCAAATCTCGGCATCCCCGCTTGCGAGTATGCCTTCGCTATGAAAGTCGGCAATGCCGCCAAGTCCGATAATACCGATTTTTAATTTAATCATAACCACCATCCCAACGATTCCCGGATTAAAAACCACACCATCAGATTAGCCTGTGATAGAATGATTGAAAATGGCGGATCGAGACACTTTTTGTACAATAGCGACTTTTGGCAAAGGAGAATTGTTATGCTGGCCGTAAATATGGAGCTTGTCCCTACCGTGACCTTTCTCGGATTCGTGGCATATACGAGTCCGTGGATTCACTTCAAGCGGAACGTTGACGAATATATTCTGTACATTATCAAAAGCGGAGAACTTCATATCGAGGAGAACGGCGAGCGTTACGTATTGCGCAAAGGGGATGTATTTATGCTGGAGCCGAATCTGGATCATGAAGGGTTCGAGAAGCATGTATGCGACTATTACTACATTCACTTCAAGCATCCGGATATTCAAACGGTTCATATCGGGGATATGGAGAGCTACGCAAGGAGCTTCTTTCTGGAGGATCAGGAACCGGAGGCAGGCAGCCGCCAGGGCTTCCCGAAGCATTTTAACCTGGCGAACCTAAACGCGCGGAGTCAAGTGTATAATCACCTGAATGAGATGGGGCAGTTATACCAGCGGAAAAATTATAACCGCAGCATGACGGCTCTCAAGCTGTCGGAGCTGTTCGTCCAGCTGTCCCGCGCTTATCTCGCGGAGCATCTGCAAAGCGCAAGGAAGCGGACCACCAAAGGGGAGGCGAAAGCCTACGAGCTGCTGGATTACATTCATCAGCATTACCCGGACAAAATAACGGGCTCCGATATCGAAGCCCGCTTTGCTTGCAATTTCGATTATTTGAACCGGATCTTTAACAAGATAACCGGCTGCTCCATTACGCATTACGTCAATAAAGTGAGGGTGAACCGGGCCCGGGAGCTGCTGGAGAGAACGCATATGACCATCGGCGAAGTCGCCGAGCTGGTTGGCTTCGGCGATATTTATTATTTCAGCAAGGTGTTCAAGAAATACGTCGGGCTTTCCCCCGCTTACTACAAAGGGACAAGGTGAGCCGGCTTCTCCGTCCCATGGCAGGGGCGATCAGGCCTTGTCGCGGTAGATTTTTCGGTATGCGGCTGGCGTCAGGCTCTCGAACTTTTTGAACGTCTTGATAAAATAACCCGCGTCGGCGAAACCCAGCTCGTCGCTGATCTGATTGACCGACAGCCCGGTTGTCTCGAGCAGCTCCTTCGCCCAGCCGATCTTCAGATGCGGGACAAACACCGAGAAATTCTCGCCCGTCTCCTTCATGAAGATCCGGCTGAAATAACTCGGGCTGACATGGCATAAGGCAGCCATCTCCTTAAGATCCGCATTTTCATGCTTATGACGGTAAATATAATCAAAGGCCGGCTGCAGAATCGAGTTGCCTGCCTGGTAGACGCCGGAGGATTTCTTCAGCTTTTTCTCAATCAGCGTATGGGACAGCTCGCTTTGCAGCGCTTGAATATGCTCGTAAGAGGAATCAATCGCATGCACGGTAGCCGCGGCCGGATTTTCCCGAGACAAGGAGTCCCGGTACATCTGAAGCATATCGCTCTTGCGGATTGCTTCCTCCACGATATAGTTGCACAGATGGAACAGCATATCGGCGATTTTCTCGACTTCCCCGTAAGACAACACCGGCAGCGACCGGTACTGCTCCTGCAGAGCGTTAAACTTTTTATCCGTTTCCGCATTGGGCGGCCTTGTCACGATCTGCTCAATCGGCACATCGGGATCGCTCAGCTTCACCTGTCCCGCCATAACCGCGCCAATATATTGGTTGTCCACCACAATCGGAATCGCGATATCGAGAATTTGAAAATGGCATTGATAAATATAAGGCTTGTTCGACCGGACCGCCTCGAGTCCCCCGCGCGCGTCGCATTTCTGGCAATACGAAGACAAAGCCGGGTCCTTCCGCACCTCGCGGCAGAATGCCTGGCATTCGCTATGCTTGGAGACGGGAACCCCCTTGTAATCGACCGTAATAATCGCCATCTTCGTGACAAGGGACATGGAATCCTGAAGCTTATGCCATTTGTCGATATCCATAATTTGTTTCAGATCGTATCTTGCGTTCATTGGGATCGCTCCAAACCCGAAGGGATGTCTTTATTATACTAGAACCCGTTGTCAGGACAAAATAGTACAATTTCAGGAAGGATTGAGCATAAAAACACCATCGTAATCTGCTTTATTTTGCGCTTAAGATACAATGCTTCCACCCACTTCTAAATTTATAATGGCAGTAGTCTGTAAATGAATACGACCATTCACTTTAGGAGGTTATTCCAAATGAGAAAAGCATTTATCAGCCCAAGCAAATACGTTCAAGGTGAAAACGAACTGCTTAACCTCGGCTTTTTTGTTCAATCGTACGGCGATTCCGCCCTTCTTATCGCTCATCCCGAAGATGTAAAGCGCGTAAAGGACAAGCTGGACTTTACTTCTAATAAATTCCATATTACGCTGGTTGAAAGCGGATTCCGCGGCGAATGCTCCCGCGAGGAAATCGCCCGGCTGAAGGAGCTTGCCCGCGAGAAAAACTGCTCCTGCACGATTGGCCTCGGCGGCGGCAAAGCGATCGATACCGCCAAATGCGTGGCCGAAGGCGAAGCGCTTATTATCGTTCCGACGATTGCGGCGACCGATGCCCCAACCAGCCATTCCGCCGTTATTTACACGAATGACGGTGCTTTCGAGGACTATGCTTACTTCAAATCCAGCCCTAGCGTCGTTATGATCGACACGACGGTTATCGCGAATGCTCCTACCCGCTTCCTCGTATCCGGCATGGGCGACGCGCTGTCGACTTACTTTGAAGCCAGAGCAACCTCCCGCTCCTTCTCCAAAGTAAACGCCGGCCTGCCTAACGGCGTGCATGCCGGCGCCGCGCCAATCGCCCGCGGAACCAAAGCGGCGCTTGCGCTTGCGAAGCTCTGCTATGAGACACTCCTCGAGGACGGCGTGCAAGCGAAATTGGCAAGCGACAGCAACAAGGTAACGACGGCGCTTGAGAACATCATCGAGACCAACATCCTGCTCTCCGGTCTTGGCTTCGAAAGCGGCGGCCTTGCGGCAGCCCACGCGATCCATAACGGACTGACCGTGCTTGAAGGCACGCATCACTATTTCCACGGGGAAAAGGTTGCCTTCAGCACGATTGCCCAGCTCGTTCTGGAGAATGCGCCGAAGGAAGAAGTAAACGAAGTGCTTGCATTCTGCGCCGCAGTTGGACTGCCGGTATGTCTTTCCGACATCGGCGTGGACAGCATGACGGACGAGGAGCTTGCACAGGTTGCGGCGCTTGCCTGCATCCCGGAAGAATCGATTCATGCTATGCCATTCCCGATTACGGAGGAAGCGGTAGCCGCTGCGATCATCGTTGCCGATCAGCTCGGCCAGGCTTTCAAACAAGGAAGGAAGTCGTGAGATGAAAAAGATCATCAATCAGCCGGAGACGCTTGTCCGCGAGATGTGCAATGGACTTGCGATGGCGCATCCGGGTCTTGAATTCAACTCCAAATACAAAGTCATGAAGAAAAGAGACATCAACGCCGCGAAAGTAACGCTGATCAGCGGCGGCGGCAGCGGCCACGAGCCGGCTCATGCCGGCTTTATCGGCAAAGGCATGCTGGATGCGGCGGTCTGCGGCGACGTCTTCGCCTCTCCTTCCCAAATCCAGGTCTATCAGGCGATTAAGTCTACGGCAAGCGAGCAAGGCACGCTGCTTATTATCAAGAACTACAGCGGCGACATGATGAACTTCAAGAATGCCGCCCATCTTGCGGCGGAAGACGGCATTCAGGTCGATTACGTCAAAGTGGACGACGATATTGCCGTTGAAGACAGCCTGTATACGGTGGGACGCCGCGGCGTTGCCGGCACGGTGCTTGTTCACAAGATTGCCGGCGCGGCGGCGGAAGCAGGACGGAGTCTCGCCGAAGTTAAAGCCGCGGCCGAGAACGCGATTGCCCATGTCCGCAGCATCGGGTTTGCTTTTACCTCCTGCACGGTTCCGGCTAAAGGCACGCCAACGTTCGCGATTGGCGAAGACGAAATGGAATACGGCGTTGGCATCCACGGCGAGCCGGGCATCCGCAGAGAGAAGCGGATTTCCGCCGACGAGCTGGCGCAGCGCATGGTATCGGAGCTGCTTGCCAGCTTAGGCATGAGTGCCGGTTCCACCGAGCAAATTGCGGTTCTGGTCAACGGCTTTGGCGGCACTCCGCTTCAGGAGCTGTACCTCTTGAACAACGCCGTCATGCGCGAGCTGCACGAAAAAGGCATTGCCGTTAACAAGGTGTTTGTCGGCAACTACATGACCAGCATCGATATGGCGGGAGCATCCCTATCCATCATGAAGCTGGACGAGCAGCTGAAGCAGCTGCTGAACGAAGAATGCGATACGCCTGCGTTCCTCGTGCGCGGCGGCACCTCGGGGCCCGTGTCCTATGTGGCCTTGGAGGAGCAGGCGACAAACGCGAAGGACGTATCTTACCGCGTTGAATCAAGCGAAGAGTATGCCAACGTCGAGGACGGAAGGCTGTCCCTCCGCAATATGATTTACCTCATTGATAAGATGAGCGAGATTATTATCGAGAACGAAGTGCCGTTCTGCGAGCTGGATTCCCATGCCGGCGACGGAGACTTTGGCATGAGCGTGGCAAAAGGCTTCAAGCAGCTGAAAGCGGAATGGAAGGATATCGTGAGCGAGTCCGAGGATATCGGCAGCTTCCTGCATGCCTGCTCCCTGATCATTATGGAGCATTGCGGCGGCGCGTCCGGCCCGATCTGGGGCTCGGCCTTCCGCGCGGGCGGCAAATATGCCGAGGGCAAAACCGAGCTTTCCGTTGCCGAGGTAGCGGAACTGCTTGATGCGGTCGTGAAAGGGATTCAGGCAACCGGCGAACGTTCCTTTGGCCGCGGCGCCGTCGTAGGCGACAAAACGCTGATCGATGCGTTGATTCCTTACGCGGAAAGCTGGAAAGCCGCAGCGGAAGCGGGAACCGAGCTGAAGGCTGCCGGCATTGCGGCTGCGGAAGCAGCGGTCGAAGGCGCCAAACAAACCGAGACCATCGTTGCCCGCATGGGCCGCGCCGGCACCGTCGGCGAACGCAGCATCGGTTATCCCGATGCAGGCGCTTACGCGCTTGGCGTTATTTTCACGGGATTGTCGGTCGTGCTGAAATAATATAAAAGCAGCAGCCTGGGATGAAATGTAATTCCCAGGCTGCTGCTTTGTTCAACTCATCATTATGGGGCCTCGTAATTTTTTAACGGTGTCCCTACATATTCTCGAAAAGAACGGATCCTGTCGTCTTCTTCATACTCAAAGACGACAATAAGTTCATTGTGATAAGGCTTTCCAGTTAACATGCCTTCAGCGCGGAAAACAACCATTCCGTTGTCTTCGTTTTCCAGTACGATAGTTGAGGTTAAATATACCTGCAATACGGAGCGCTCGAACCTAATCAGATCCTCGAACCTCTCTTTGCCATACTGCTCGTTATCCCATCCCTCCAGAGGAAGCGGAACGCGGAAACGAAAATCCTCCGTTACCTTCTGAAGAAAATCCTCGGTCTTCCCTGTTTCGAAAGCATGCTTGAAAGCATCAAATGCATCATGCGTCCGGGATATACCCGTACCGGCGGACTTATGCATGGAAGAACCCTCCTTCATGTCATTCTTGCTTCACAGCAATTTAGCGCGACAAAACCTGCAACTGCCCGGATATCGTTCCTAGGTGGATGGCTTCGTGAATAAGGGCGAAGTTGAATAATTCTCCGGCCGTGTCGAATTGAAACGGTCCGAATACATAAGGAGCTGAAAGCTTCTTTTCCAGCATTTCCGGCGTCAGCTCAGACAGGCGGGAGAACTGTGCCGTTAATAGCTCTGCAAGCTCTTCCGTAGATGGAGGAACCATCGTCCAATCCAATGGACTTGTTCCCGAGTTAAACAACTCTCCATACGAGCTAGGAATGGACGAGGGGGTACCAAAGCTTAGAGAACAATACTTATCCATCCAAAAGATGATATGACCGACATTCCAACGAATGGTATTGTTGAAGCCTTCGGGCTGCTTGTCATAATAGCCTTCCGTCACGCCTTGAAGCTTTCCAATCACGATCTGATGCAGCATTTTACCGGTATTGATAATGGACTGTGTCATCGTTAACCGCCTCCTAATAAAGTTGATTTCATGTGGTTCGCTTTCTTATCCCAAGATTACCTCCACACGGAACTTTCCATCAATGCAGCAGGCGTTATCGTAACGTTAAGCATAAGTTAACGATTATAGATTGACAGAAGCGGAAGATGGCGTGACACTATTCATTAATCAAATACCCGCATAGCGATGAAAGGCAGGTATGAGTTATGGAATTCAAACAGCTGCAGTATTTTATGGCAATATGCGAAGAGCTTCACTTTACGAGAGCGGCTGAAAAGATGGGGGTCAGCGCCCCCAACGTCAGTCAGCAGATAAGGAGATTGGAAGAGGAATTAGGCGTCCTGTTATTCGATCGAATCGGAAAAACGATCGTCCTGACGGAAGCGGGAGCGATTCTCCATGAACATGGCGCTGCCGTGCTCGGACACCTTCAACAAGCGAGCGACGCTATCGCTGACCTGAAACAGATGCGAGGAGGATCGTTATCGATTGGCGTTTTGCCCGGTGATGCGGATCTCCTGTTTAACGCTTTGCTGCTAAACTTCCACCAAGCCTATCCAACCGTCTCGTTATCTCTTCTTGAAACTATGAAGGTAACCGAACAAGTACTGGACAGGAGCATTGATATCGGAGTAACTATCGGGCCTGTTATAGACGAACGCCTCACTTCAATCCCCTTGTTTCACGAAGAATTCTCATTGGCGGTAAGCAGGAATGATCCACTTGCAACCGAGAGCATTATCCCCTTCAACAAGCTGCAAACACTGAAGCTGGTCATGTTCCCGTCCGACCATCAATGCCGCATGCTGATCGACCGTTATGCCATGGACAACGGGTTTGCTTTGCAGCCTCATCTGGTGACGACTACATTATCATCCCTCCTCCAGATGGTGCAAAACGGGGTTGGGGCTTGTGTTCTGCCGAGATTGCTGCTTGAAAATCTGCATCATCCTGACATTAAAGTCGTGCATTTAAAGAATCCTTCGCCTTCCCAGGACATATGTCTCGTTTACCGCAAAGACAAGTATATCGGATATGCTATGCGCACATTCATCAAAAGCGTAAGAGCCTACATCGAAAATGCGATCAAGCATGCAAAGACCTCATAGGAAAGGGCGGACTTTTCAATACCGTCTTTTCAAGCCATAAAAAAACAACCAATCGATAGATTGGCTGCCCGGATGTTAAAGATTCATTTCTTATTTTTCTTTGATGCCATCCAGAAAACGAGAATAACGACGGGAATAAAGATAAACCAAGGAATATGAATCGTGCTTTGGGTAATCACGGCGAGCACCAGCAAGCCTAAAGCGCCGAGAATAAGCCAGAGGCAACCTCTGCCAAACGTCTCCACAGCTGCGGATCCTCCTCCCTCTTTGACTGCCTTCTTTATGCCAATTGTATTAATCGGAGCTCGATAATAAAACAGCGAAGGCAACAAAAAAACGGGAGAAGCATGATGCTTATCGGTTGAATTTATTTGCAAGCTCGAGCTCGAGATGCCATTCGTACCGGCCGTATCCGGGAATAACCGAGGTTTCTCCCTCTTCCCAAGCTGCGGAAGCATCGTCGAGGAAGCCGGTTGCGGGCTCCAGCGCGATATGGTACTGATTCGAATAACCGCCGTAATTCGCCCATACCGCCAGATAAGGAACCTGCTCCTTCGGGAATGTCATCGTCAGCATCTCTTCGCTCGCTGGATCATACAAGGAAGCCCGGCCTTCCGGCAGCGTACCGTCAAAATAAAACTTCTCCGCAGTCTTCGCAGTTGCCGCCTCCGCGATATTCAAGCTAACGTCCGGCAGCGGACGCGGCCACGGCAGAAGCGTTCCCTTATCGCCAAGTCTGCGATTATGGGAGTAGGACACCGCAATTCGTTCAAACTTTGCGGGCACGATTATTTCCATTCCCGCTTCGACTTGAAACAAGGGATGGGCCGCCCAAAGAAACGGAAGAGGATCGGCACCAAGATTATGGGCGGTATAATCAATCCTCAGGCGGCCTTCTTCCGTAAAAGAGTAGGTCTTCTCCAGCCGGTAGGGCAAGCTGCGGCCTTCCACCTCGCATAAGAAGCGATCGTCCCGCAGGCCGCACTGCCAAGCCAGTGACCATACCTCGCCATGATCGGGAAGATCGATGCCCGCCCACGGGGATTGCCGCAGACGGCAGGCATCCACCGTAGGGAACATCTCGTCCCAGCCGCTGCCGTCGCCTTCCGCGAATGAACTGGCGTATCCCGCATTGCCAAGCGGAAGCGTTGTGCGGGACAACCATTCCCGGCCGGTGGCAGCGTCCCTGAGCGATACAACCTTGCTGCCCAGCGACGGAATAAGCGTCAGCTCCAGCATGGAAGAACAGCCTCTCCATGCCTCGTGACCCTCGAACCTCACTTTCTCCCAATACAAGCTTGTCATTGTCTTCAAGCACCTCCCGTACTTAATGAAGCAGCTTCGGCAAATAAGGGAGCGTTGTGCAGTCCGGACCGGACGGTATGACGCTCCCGCAAAATTATGAAATGTAGGCCGATGCCGGCAAGCAACGATGAATAGCGGCACCTTGATGGGTCGGCTCAAGCTCCAGCACGTCGCGGAAATGCGCTTCGGCCTCTGCAGCCCTTCCTAAGCCCAGCTGTCCAAGCGCAATCATATAATGGCAATGAATGCGGTTCTTCTTGTCCAGATCCTCGTCGAAGACCAGGAAATCCGGAAGCGATACCGCAAAATAATCGATCTTCTGCGGTTGGAACAAATGCTGCTCGCCGTAGTCGACCAGCTTGTTGAACCGGCTGCGGGCTTCCCGTTCGCGTCCGAGCTCGCGCAAGGCTACGCCTTGATAATAAATCATGTGAGGCGGCTGATCGTTGTAGAACATGGCGCTGGTTGGTTCATCCAGCCCTTCGGAAGCCAGCAGCCAGAAGGCTTGCGCCTGCTCGGCTTGGCCGAGGAGCCGGTATGCAATGCCGAGATAATAGTTGATATCGTTCTCCTGCGCGCCTTCAAGCTTGCCCTCGTTCATGGACAACGGATATTGCTTGGCCGCTTCCAGCTGCTTGATGGCTTCGCCGGCTTGCCCTTGCTCCAGAAGCTGCTTGGCCAGCTCTACGCGGGCCAATACGTATTGAGCCGGCACCTTTCCTTCACCGCCCTCCCAAGGATGGAAATGGCGGGCGAAGATAAGCTCCAGCGCTTCTTCATGACGGCCAAGCGAGTTGTGAAGCGTTACGTATTCGAGATACAAATCATCGCGAAGCTCCACCAGCTCCTTATTCCGCTCCAAGACGGTCAGGCGCTGCTCCGCCGTATAAGCCAGCTTCTTGTACAGCTGATCCAGCTCGTAGAAGATGCGGGCGTCATCCGGCGCCAAGGCATGCGCTTTCTCAAGCGAAGCCAAGGCGGCTTCCGGCTTGTTCTGTTTATTGTAATAAGCAAGCGCGAGGTTACGGTGCACGGTCGCGTAATTGCCGTCGATGGCGGCCGAAGCCTCCCAGCTTGCCGCGGCTTCGGCATGGCGCTTCTTGTCATACAGCAGGTTGCCGAGATAATAGAAGGCTCTTGCGTCATCCGCGCGCATCCGGGACGCATGGGTCAGGGTAACGTAATCCGCAATCGTATTCGGGAAGCAGTAGGCCGGATTCGCCTCTTGACCAAGCGAGTAGTAATAGTTGCCGGCTGTTTGGTCTCCGGCCATATGATGGTAGTATCCCTGGTAATAATGCACCATCGGATAAACGCTGCCCGCCGTCCGCTCCTCGATTCGAGCCAGTACGTCAAGCGCTTCGGCGTACAATCCGGCATCCGCGTAATCCTGCGCCAGCGAGATGTAATTGTGGGCATCGTCCCGCATAAGGCCGGCAAGAGCTTCCAAAGCTGCCGAGGCTTGCTCTTCTCTTCCTTCAAGCTGATGAATGCGAATCCATTCGTTGCGCGAGCCAAAGTCGATGGGATCATAATCGGATGTTTCCGTCGCCAGCAGCCCCGCTTCTTCCAGGCGTCCCAGTCTGCGCAGCAGAGCTATTTTCAACAGCCGGGCCTTGCGGTTGCGATACTGCGCATCGATGGAACGATCGATTAACTCCAGCGCTTCCTCGTATTTGCCGCTGCCTGCGGCCAGCTGCGCAAGGTGAAAGTATCCCGCAGCCTGCCAAGCTCCGGACCAGACCGACTTGTAGAATGCGGCGAACGCCTCCTCGTGACGCCCCTGCCATTTCAGCACCTTGCCCAAATGGAAGAACGGCTCCGCGTCGTACGGCCGCGCGTTATGCCGCGTCAGCGTCTCGATCGCGCGGCGGAAGTGCGTCTCGCTCTCCGCGAACCGGCCCCGGCGCAGCAGCAGCAAGCCGTATGCATTGTTCAGGCGGATATCCCCCGGGTCGCGCTTAAGTCCTTCCAAGTAGTAAGGATCCGGCTCGTAGGTAGCATGCCGGTACTGCTCCAGATGCTGCGCTGCCAGGAATAGCGCCTCCGTACTGCGAAGCTCCTCCGGCTCGCCGATCGCTTTCGCCGGTTCCGGCGTCTTCTCCAGCTGCTTCCGCTGCGGACGATAGCTGACAAGCTCTTTGCCGTTTTCCGCGAATACCGCAAGCTTCAGGTTTTCCTCCAGCTCCCCTTCCTCAAGAACAACCGTTGCGGCAAAAACCTGGGATGGCGATAATGCTGCCGTCTGATCGATATAAGTGCGGGCTGCCCCCTTTAATACGATACGGGCTTTCTCGAAGATCGAAGTCGCGTAAGCATTTACTCTAGCCTGCGGGCCTTCGATTTCCAAATTGACCGCGGCGTCAATGGTGGCGTTTTTCACCATTCCGACTTCCTTGTAAGGCATAAAGTATTGCTTGAAGCTTTTCTCCTCGTACGGCTGCAGCCATGTGAAGTCCGGCTGGTTGTCCGTATAGACGCCCGTCATCAGCTCGATGTAAGGCCCGTCTTCGTCCGTCAGGTTCCGGTCCCAGGCCTGGCCGAATTCGCCATGTCCCCAGGTCCATTGTTTTTTGCCGGGGGACACATGCTTGTTCGCGATATGCAGAATACCCGCCTTCACGTTGTGGTCATAGCCGCCGACAAAGTCGTAATCCGACCGGTACGCCATATACGAGGTTGGCACCGGTATATTGCGGTAACGGGAGATGTCGACTCCTTCGGAGTAATCCATCTTGTAATACGTGCCTGTCGCAATCGGGAACTTGGATACGTCCCGCTTGCCATGGTCGAACACGGCGTGAACGTCGGGCGGAAATACGGACTGCGTATGGTCGTTGACCGCAACCGCCGGATTGGCCCACCACAGGAACGTTTGCGGCTCGGAGGTGCGGTTGAACAGCTGCGCGCTTATTTCCAGATAAGCCTTCCCGGGAAACAGGGTGAAGCCCGTCGTTACCTTGGTCCCGTACATCCGGTCGATCTCTCCGACCCATACGGTCTTACTGCCGTCCGCATTCTCCCGAATATCGCATTCCACCGGCCCGTAGGTGTTCGGACGGTGATGCTGCGGCCAGTTGAATTCGATGCCGCCGGAGATCCATGGACCTGCAAGTCCAACCAGAGCCGGCTTGATAACCTGGTTATGGTAGACGAAATCATAGTCGTTGGTTTTGTCTACCGCCCGGTAGATTCGTCCTCCAAGCTCCGGCATCAATTGAATTTGCACGAATTCGTTTTCCAAAAAGACGATCCGGTAAGGCTTCATCACCTTCTCGTCGTAAATCTTGTCGATAACGGGATGCGGATAGACCCGGCCCGAGCTGCCTTGATACACGCGTTTCTCCAGGAACATCGGGTTGAGGTCCGGTTTTCCGACTTCATAGGTGGGCAGCTCTACCGTCTGCTCCCATACTTTCACTTCAGTTGCCATTCACGATTCATCCTCCCCAAGGTACGATAGTTATGGGTTAATCGTACGCAATCGCGGCAAGGACCGCCATTGACAATCAAATGATAATAATGGACAATATGATGATTATTAGAGCCTGTAAACCCCGGTCAACAGGCATGATTGGAGGATATCCAAAGGCATGGATAGACTATTAAAGGAAGAAGGCTTCCCCTCGCAGAAGCTGATCGTGCTTCCCGACCACATATTGGCCGAATATGCCGCCCATCCTCTTATCCGGCCCCTTCATATTACGGATATCGGCTGCTTCCCTTACGCGCGGCACCACTACCGCCGCCGTCCGGAAGGAAGCGAGGCCTATATTGTCATGTACTGTACGGACGGCTGCGGATGGGTCAAGCTGGACGACGAGCGGCGCCATGAGGTGCGCAAGGGCGAGCTTGCCGTCATTCCCGCCGGCACGCCCCATGAATACGGATCGTCGGAAGAGGAACCATGGACCATCTATTGGATCCATCTGAAAGGCGAGCTTGCGTCCTCCTTCTTCGGCGAGCATGGGAAAGCAGCCCCCGTACCCATCCCTGTGGAACGGTCCTCGACGATTATCGGGCTGTTCGACGAATGCTACGAGATGCTGCTGAAAGGCTATACGCTGGATCATGTCGTCTACGTCTCGCAGCTCGCCTGCCATCTGGCAGGCATAATCCGGTTAGTTCATGCGTTTCGCCAGGCTGCCCCAAGTCCGCGCAGGCAGCTCGACATCGAGAAAGCGATCCAATATATGACGGAGCATCTGGAGGATAATGTGTCGCTGGCGGAGCTTGCGGCGGAAGCGGCGCTTTCCGTGCCCCATTTTACCCAATTGTTCAAAAAAAAGACCGGCTATTCGCCGATCGATTATTACCTGCGGCTGAAGATTCAGCTGGCCAGCCAATACCTCGACCTGACGGATCAAAGCGTCAAGGCCGTTGGCGTACGCGTCGGCTTCCAGGATCCCTACTACTTCTCCCGGCTGTTCAAAAAAATAATGGGGAAGTCGCCTTCCGCGTACCGGAGCACGCACAAAGGATAACTTCCCCATTCGGATAGGATTATCGTTGTTCCCGGATATGGTACATCAGGCTGTCGAAGTCGCCTCTCAGCGGAAGCTCCACTCCGATCCGCATAAGCGCGCGTCCGCTAAACACGCCATCGATGCCTTCAACGCGGTATTGCTTGTCCGGGTTAAGGCCCTGCAGGAGCAAGCGCGGGAATCGGTCTCCCAGCTTTTGCGAATGCAGGAAGGCAAACAGCACGCTTTCCTCTTCCCCGCTTTCGCCGATGCCGACGTATTGCACCGCTTCGACGCCTTTATGCCTCAGCATGCTCAAGCGATACTGCCGGCCTTCCTGAACGAGCGGACGCACCGTTTTGTACTGCGCGACCAAAGCGCCCGCTTCCGCAAGCTGCTCCTCGCTCCAATGATTCAGATTGGCGCCGATGCCAAGCGTGCCCGTCATGGCGCTGTGGAAGCGATACGGGATGGAAGTCGCGCGTTTGTTCATTCCGCTTACCTCTTCCGTCACCCAGCAGGTCATCAGCTTAGGCGCGTACGCATACGAGAAGCCTTCTTGAATGCTCAGCCGGTCGAAAGCGTCCGTGTTGTCGCTTGGCCAAGCTTGGTCCGCGTAACGCAGCATGCCGAAGTCGATGCGGGAGCCGCCGCCCGCGCAGGTCTCGAACGCGACATGCGGGAATTTCTCGCGCAGCTCCGACCAGATCTCGTACAGGCTGCGCACATGGCGGATCCACAGTTCCTTCTGCCGGTTCAGCGGATGATTCATCATGCCCGGCTCGGTAATGGTCCGGTTCATGTCCCATTTCACGAAGGAAATGCGGTGACGCTCCAGCAGATCGGACATAAAGCCGATGATGTAGCTTTTAACTTCCGGCATGGAAATATTGAGGACAAGCTGATTGCGCAGCTCCGTCCGCGAGCGGGTCGGGAAATGGTAGACCCAGTCCGGATGCTTCCGGTACAGCTCGCTGTCCGGGTTTACGGCTTCCGGCTCGACCCAGATGCCGAACTCCATGCCAAGTCCGCGAACCTTGTCAATCAGCTCGCCGAGCCCGTTCGGGAATTTCTCCGGATTAACGGTCCAATCCCCAAGACCCGCCCGGTCGTGGTTGCGCTGCCCGAACCAGCCGTCGTCAATGACGAACAGCTCTACGCCAAGCTTCGCCGCACGTTCGGCAAGGGCCGTCTGGTCCTGCACGTTAACGTCAAAGTACGTCGCTTCCCACGAATTGTACAGCACCTTGCGCAAGTCCCGTCCGGGAGCCACGACTTCATACTGATACCGATGCAGCATGCGGCTCATCGAACCAAATCCGCCGCAAGCGTATCCCCCGATAAATACGGGCGTCTCGAAGCTTTCTCCGGAAGCCAGCGTCCATTCGCTGTCGAAGTCGTTGATGCCGCCCGTTACCCGCACAAGGTCAAACGCCGTTTTCTCCGCGACCATCTTCCAGTTGCCGCTCCAGGCCAGCGCCCCGAACCATACCTCGCCGGCTTCCTCCGTTGCTCTGCCGTTGTCGATCGCAAACCAAGGATTCGCGTGGGCATCTGTAAAACCGCGGCGGGACTCCAGCACCTTCTTCCCTTCCGACAGCACCGTCTCCCTCCGTTGAAACTCGCCGGCCCATTTGCCCGTTACGTGCGTCAGCCGGTAATGCTCAAGCGTTGGCATCGTCCATGCGGCCGATTGGGCATTCTCCAGCACGATATCCTCGCTGCCCGTATTCACGATAACCGCGGACCGCTCAATCAAATCAAGCCCCGGCACCACCGTATAGATCAGACGGGCTTCAATTGGATACGTCTCATCCTTCAGCGTAATGGTGAGCGTCTCTTTGCCGCCTTCTGCTTCCGTTTGATAGCCGTCGTAGACAAGACGCAAATCGCGCACGCCATCGTGCAAGCGAACCTTCAGCGTTGGCTCCATATACGACAGTCCGCCCCAGTAGGCGTATTCTTCCGCTTCCCGGTCAAGCGCGGCGTCAAACGAGCTATGCGAACGGGAACCCATCAGGAGCGCGCAGTCGGCAGCGTCAACGGGAGCCCCCCAATACAAATGCTGCAGGATCCCCCTATCGTTTAATCCAAACACGTAGGAGCTGTTTGCCGTCGAGATCGAAAATAACCGCAAATCGGAATCGAATTGTATGCTCAAGAGAATCACCTCATGTATTTGATGGGCTAATCGTACGGAAAAAAGAAGCGCGAATCCATTAACGATATACGGATAATGATGGACGATATGATGATTCAGACAAGCAGGCAATCAAAACGATAAAAATCCAACCGCTGTGCCAATGGCCTCTCCCCCGCAAGGGGGTATAATGAAGTCGCGGAAGATGCACGATGATCCGATTTCTTTAATTTCAAATAAATTCCCGCAAAAGGAGAATCCGAATGAAAGCCATAATCGTCATGTTCGATTCGCTGAACCGCCATATGCTGCCTCCCTACGGAGGAAAGGATGTCCATGCGCCCAACTTCAGCAGGCTTGCGGAAAGAAGCGTAACCTTTGACAACAACTGGGTAGGCAGCATGCCCTGCATGCCCGCAAGACGGGATCTGCTCACCGGCCGTCATAACTTCCTGCATCGAAGCTGGGGACCGCTGGAGCCTTTTGACGATTCCCTGCCCGCATTGCTTCGGAAGCAAGGGGTCTATTCGCATTTGGTCAGCGACCACTATCATTACTGGGAGGCAGGCGGCGCAACCTACCATAACCAATATACGACCTGGGACAACGTGCGCGGGCAGGAAGGCGATCCTTGGAAAGGCGTTGTCGCGAATCCCGATATTCCGGAGCATGTCCATCGATACGAAGGGTATCGCGGATGGCTGTTCCGGCAGGATTGGATTAACCGGCAATATTTGAGCACGGAGGCCGACCATTCCCAGTCGCAGACCTTCGAGAAGGGGCTGGAGTTTATTCGGACCAACCGGAGCGAAGACAAATGGCTTCTGCAGGTCGAAGCCTTTGACCCGCATGAGCCTTTTTTTGCGCCGCAAGCCTACCGGGAGCTCTATCCCCATGACTATAAAGGCAAGCCCTTCGACTGGCCCAATTACGCCAAGGTACAGGAAACCAGGCAGGAAATCGAGCATTGCCGCTTCGAATATTCGGCGCTGCTCAGCATGTGCGACGCTTCGCTAGGCAAGGTATTGGACGCAATGGACGAGTATGATCTGTGGAAGGATACGATGCTGATCGTCACGACGGATCATGGCCTGCTCCTCGGCGAGCATGACTGGTGGGGCAAAAGCATGATGCCTTTCTATAACGAAATCGCCCGCACACCGCTTTTTCTATGGGATCCGCGCTCTGGCGACCACCGCAGAAGATGCGGCCAATTAACGCAAATGATCGATCTTGCCCCAACCCTGCTCGAGCTGTTTGGCGTTCCGGCCCCGCCGGATATGACCGGCATCCCGCTGTCGGAGGCGCTTAAGGCGGAAGCCGAAGGACGGCGCAGCCGCGAAGCCGTGCTGTTCGGCATACATGGCGCCCACGTCAACTGCACCGACGGGCAATACGTTTATATGCGCGCCCCCGTGCATCCGGACAACTCGCCTTTATACAATTACACCTTGATGCCTACGCATATGGCCTCGTTGTTCTCCATTGAAGAGCTGCGCGGCATGGAGCTGGCCGAGCCCTTCCCGTTTACGAAAGGCGTGCGCACGCTCCGGATCAAAGCGGACAGCTTTGTCCCCGCCCACCGGATGGGGACCCTGCTCTACGACACGGTTAACGATCCGGATCAATTGAGGCCGCTGGAGGACAAAGAGGCCGAGAACCGGATGCAGGGGCTGCTCATCTCGCTTATGAAGGCAAGCGATGCGCCGCCCGAGCAATACGAACGTCTTGGCTTGAGCTGAAGAAGGCTGTTTAAAGGTCTCGGGCGTCTTCTGGTGAATAACCGTAATCCCGGTACTCCTGCGGGGTGACGCCCACCAGCTTTTTGAACAAATAAGTAAAATACGCGGTTGTCTGAATGCCCACCTGGTCGGCGACCTCGTAGACCTTAACGTTGGGATCCTGAAGCAGCTTTCTGGCGCGCGTAATGCGGGTATCCTGAACGAACTCGGAAATCGTCCTTCCCATCTCCTTCTTAAACAGCACGCTGAGATAGCTGGCATTCAAATTAAATTGCTCCGCCAATTGCTTCACCGTCCAATGCTCGTGAAGCCGCTCCTCAATAAACAGGGATACTCTCCGGATCAGGTTATGCTGCTGGTTCAATTGCGCTTTCTGCTCGGTATCCATATAACGCTGCACGTAGCCGGTCAGCAGTTCAGCCAGCTGCAAGGCGCTTCCGCAATCGAGCATTTGCCGCCACAGCAGAATGTTCGCTTCGCTGTCCGGCTCGTTCTTCCACTTCAAATGACGGATCAGCTCGCCCAGGAAGCTCATGGCGAAGGCCTGCGCATAGGAGAAAGAAGCATTCCCCGTCGCAAGCAGCGCGTCCTTGATCCGGTCCATGTATTCGGCAACCTGCCCGGCATCGCCGGAGTCCAGCCGCTTAAGCAAGCCCGGAATAAATTCGTCATGCATCCGGTAGGCCGCAAAGTCGCCCGGCTCCGCTTCGCTTCCACGCACGATCTGACCGTCGGCGATCAGCCTCGCCTTGGTCATGCTGAACCGTATTTCCATGTACAGCAGCGGCGCTTCTTCCCAAGCGAAGCCTTCGCGGCTGCAGCCGATCGTCACGCTTGCCCCGTACTGCTCGCTCATGATGGCTTGAATAAACTGATATTGCTTCTCCGCCTTGGCGCGCGCTGCCGGCGACGGATTAACGTGGAGCGCGACGAATTCGTCGAACGAAGTCTGCGCAAGCCAGACGGAATCGTCATGGGAGAAGGCGATTTCCACCGTTTTCTTAAAGCTGCTGCCAAGAAGCATCCGCTGCTTCGCCTCCTGCCCGGAGGAGGGATTGCGGTCCAGGCCAAGCACGATAATCTGGTATCCGGGATCCAGAACGGGAAGCGTCAGCAGGCCGTCCCAAGAAGCCATTAACTCATCGACGGGAAGGGCTTCGGCAATCAGGTCGTCGACGAACCTTTCTTTGACGAGCTTTACGCTGCCCGACACTTTTTTCTCAAGCTCCCGGGTCTGCTCCACGACTTCCTTCCGCATCTCAATGGCGCTCCGGAAGCTTTGCAGACGCGAAGCCACCTCTTCAATCTTGAGCGGCTTCAGTACATAGGCCTGAGCGCCGACATGGATGGCATCCTGGACGAATTCGAATTCGTTGTAGCCGCTGATCATCAGAATCTGAATATGGGGATGAAGCCGCTTCGCCTCCGCCGCAAGCTCGATCCCCGTCATGCCGGGCATGGAAACATCGGTGATCAGCACATCAAATTCCGTGCCTTGAAGAATCTCTACGGCTTCCTCTCCAGATTCTGCCGTCGACGGTGCCGCATAGCCAAGCTTCTCCCATTCGATAAACCGGACGAGTCCCTGCACATGCGATATTTCGTCATCCACAATAAGTACGTTCAGCATCCCTATCGCCCCTTCTTAATGACTGGCTGGACCCGGCAGGCCGGAAAATCAATCGTAACCAGCGTCCATGCTCCCAAAGCGCTTTCTATCGTATAATGAGCATCGTCGCCAAAATACAGCGCCAGCCGCTCCTTAATATTCGTGGAGCCAAAACCGTTCCCTTTCCCTTCGTACACTCCCTCAGCCAGCTGCCTGATCGTATCCCCGGAAATGCCCTGCCCGTTGTCGAACACCGACATAATGACCCGGCCATCCCTAGTATGAATGGAAATACGAATGAAAGCGTCCTGCTTGCGGACAATAGCGCCATGCTGGTAGCAGTTCTCCACAATCGGCTGCAGCACCGTCTTGATCGTATACAAGTCAAGCGCCGATTCGTCGATTTCCCACTCAAGCCGGACTTTGCCCGGATAGCGGAATTCGCAGATTTCCAGGTATGCCTTCACATGCTCTACCTCTTCCCTGATTCGGATAACGCTAATCTGATTGTTCAGTGTCAGCCGGTAGAAGGTCGTCAGCGCGTCGATAATCTGAATTTGCTCCTGATCCCTCGCATCCATGGCGCGCCAGCGGAGCAGCCCCAGCGAATTATAAATAAAATGCGGATTGATTTGGGCCTGCAATGCCCTGAATGCCTGCTCCTTCTCCTGCAAGCCGGCTTGCGTGATGTCTTCGACGAGTTTTCCAAGACGTTCGGACATCAGGTTAAACCTATTTTCCAGGTCGCCTAATTCGTCCTGCTCGCTGTAGCGGATGGCCGCTTCGAATTCACCCCGGGACAGATCGCCCATTCGGTTGCCAAGCTTGCGGATCCGCCGAACGATGTTCTGCACGACGGTCATCATCAAAGATACGGACAGCAGCAAAAAGAAGATCGTAATCCCGGCAATAAGAAGCAGGATCATGCGGTCCTGGGTGCTGAGCTGCCTCATCGCGGTGGACGAAACAACGCTCCAACCGGAAGATAGCGGCTTCACGATGAGCAGCTCTTTGCTGTGCGTGAGATCGAGCCAATGAGCTTTATCGTTGATGTCGTCCTCCTGGAGTTCCTCTTGCCACTCGCTTAGCGCAAGCCTTTTCCCGATCTGCTCCCGGTCGGTTGCCGCCAGGATGCTCCGGTTGTTATCCACGATGAACAAGCTTCCCTTATCGTTAAACGGACGGTCGACCCGCTCCCCGAATACAGCGTCATAGTCCAGCAATATATAAACGAGACCCAGCGGAGTCCCCGTCCTGTCTACAATCTTGTGCGTGATGACGACGCGATCCTGGCTTCCCGGCACGCTGCTCCATTTGAGAGGCTCCGCGGCAGCCATGGTATCCCGGTACCACGCGCTTTCCTTCTGGCCCGCAATGATTCTCGATTCCGGGCGCCATAACAGCTGACCGTCCTGCACGAGCGTATCGTTCGTATGATAAATGCGGAAATCCAAAATGCCGGGCAAATACTTGCCCGTAAGCAGGAAGGTGCGGTCCACGTAATTGACGGTATCCACCACTTCCGTCATATCGTCGTACTGCCTGGAGAGACGGGCTATCAGCTCGCCGTCGGTCGCCGTTCGGACGGCCAACAGATCGTAGTTTCGTTTGCTGAAATCGGTAATCTGCGCCGTCTGCAGGACCGTCTCATCCACGGCGGACAAATAGCTGTTGTGGAAGCCACGGGCAACCAAATACGCGGAACCGCTTCCCAATAGCAGCGTAGGCAGCAGCAGAATAAGCACGTATAAGGACAAAATCTTGCCGCGGAGACTCATGCCGCGGGTAAATCGGATGATCCATCGAGAGAGAGGGAAGCGCAAAAGGCCCCGCTCCTTTCCTGAAAAATGCCCGGCCGCAGCCGACGGAAGGGAAGCCGGCATCCCGGCTTCCCTTCTCTTACGGCTGAGCTGCGCCGTATCTATGTGTTTATGCTCCTGGGAATTGCTTGGATAGCAGCTGATGCCATTCATCCTTCAGCTCGCTCCAATGCGCGCGCTTCTCAAGCGCCGACTGGAACTCGGTCCATGCCGCTTCGAAGGCCTTGTCGTCCTTGGCCATCATCAGCTTGGCCTTGTATTCCTTCCTTACGTTTTCCAGCTCGGGCGAATATTTCTCCCACAGGCTGCCCGGTTCCGATTTGACCAAGTCATACGGCTCCGCAACCCGAATAGCTCCCATTTTGCTGATTGCGTTGGTGAAATCGATTGTCTTCTGTCGTCCCGCTACGGTGTCGGTAGCCTCGTAATTCCACCATGGATACCACTCGTTGCTGTACGAGGACGTTGCGTAAAGCTCAGGCGTTGTGCTTGCTTTCTTCGCTGCATCGCCGGAATCGTGAAGCGCCGTGTAGTTCTCGTCGATATAATGCCATTTGCCCAGCGGCTTATCCACCCAATCCCAGAAGGTTCCCGCAGGTCCTTCATTGACGACTTGCTGCATTTCCGGCTTAGGCGTAAGCGTATAATCGAAGAATTTGAGTATGGCGTCGAGATTTTTCGTATTTTTGCTGATATACACGTCATCGCCCGGATTCGGATTAATGATGGTGTTAATGCCGACTTTGTCTACGCCGGCCACCTTAGGATACGGAACAGTCTGATAATACCAGGCCGGTGCGGTAGGTCCGTTCAGCACTTCCCACAGATGTGCATCCATGTTGAAGAATCCGCCAACGTTCATCGCAATGCGTCCGGACTGATTTTTTTCCTTGTAGCGCTCTTTTTTGTCCGTGATCGCTTCTTTGTCGATTAGTCCTTCGTTGTACATTTTGTTCATCCACTTGTAAGCTTCTTTGTATTGCGGATTGTCATAGATGAACTCGTAGTCGTCGCCCTTCTTCTCCACCGGTACGACGCCGCCGCCGCTGGTCGATACGCCGAACGTGTTCAGAATGACGTTCTCGTCGTTGGCATCCGACAGGAAGCCCAGCGGGATGAGCTTGTTGCCGGAGGCGTCGGTCTGCTGGCTTGCCGCCTTCAAATATTGCTCCACGCCTTCAATCGTAGCCAAATCTTCTTTCTTCATGCCCGCTTTCTCCAGGACGTCCTCGCGTACGAACCAACCAAGAGATGCCCAGCCCGGCCATGGATCTTCCGGGTTCTGGTCATACCACGTCGGAATGGACCAGATATGTCCGTCCTTGTCCTTCATCGCATCCAGATATTGCTTCGGAATCGAAGCGAGTCCCGGATATTTGTCCGGCATGTCGAAGTATTTCTCAAGCGGCTGGATCGTACCGGAGCGAACCATCGACGTATTGATAACGTCGCTCCGCCCGAAGATGGCCGCATCATCGAAGCCGCCCGTATTCAGCTTCAGGTTAAGCGCGGTGGAAGCGTCGCCTTGCGTGGATTCGATCTGCACATCGATGAACGGTTCGTTCTCTCTCCAATATTTTTGCACCATGCTGTCGTTATTGACGGTGGTCGTCCATCCGAGCCACAGATTAAACTTTCCTCCTTGCTGCTTGCCTCCCTCGGCCGTCTGCCCGGTCTGTTCCGGATCCTGCGATGGCGAGTTCGTCGAGCTGCCGCCTCCGCCCGAGCAGGCGGTTAAGGCCAGCATAAGCGCGGCGAGCGCGCCGGCTGTGGTCGATTTCGCGTAAAATGCGCGACTTTTCATGTTTTTTCCCCTCTCTGTCTGGCTATTTTGGTATATGTGGTCAATCCTAATACCCTGCGATAACATGCAACAAGAACGGAATGTCTTATCCTTTGACCGAACCGATAAGTACGCCTTTGACGAAAAACCGCTGAAGGAACGGATACACGCACAGAATGGGAATGGCGCTTACCATGACGGTTGCCATCTTCACGGACATCAGCGTCACCTGAGCCAGGTTTTGGCTGCCCCGCGCGAGTGCCTCCACGCTATTATTGGAGCCCATCACCACCGAGATATCCTGTGCGGAGAGCAGCTGCTGCAAGAACGTTTGGACCGGAATGAGATTCTGGTCCGAGACGAAGAAGGTGCCGGCGAACCAGTCGTTCCAGTGCATAACGCCCGTGAAGAGACCAAGCGCGGCGAGCATCGGCTTGGATAACGGAATGATAATCGAGAACAGGACTCTTGGCGGCTTCGCGCCGTCCATCTCCGCCGATTCGATCAACGCTTCCGGAATGCCTTGGATAAACTTCAGCATGACGAACATATTCCAGGCTGAAAAGGCGCTTGGCAGAACGTATACCCAGAACGTGTTGATCAGAGACAAATCATACAGCTGAATATAGAACGGTATGAGACCGCCGCTAAACAGCATCGTGATCAGAACGATCGCGAGCAGCGTCTTTCTCGCCGGCATCTGCCTGTAGGACAAGGCGAACGCGGCCAGCAGCGTCACTAGAAGGCCGCTCACCGTGCCGATAATCGTTCGCAGAATCGTAATCAGGTAAGAGTGCTGAATGACCTTGTTGCCAAGCACGATATGGAAGTTGGACAACGTGAATTGCCTCGGCCACAAATATACGCCTCCCTTGGCGGCGTCGCTGCCCGTGTTCAGGGAAATCGCCAGCATGTAAACGAAGGGATACAGGACCGTCAGGCAGAGCAGCAGAAGGAGCAGGGTAATAAGCGCCTGTCCGAACTTTTCGCCGGTTGAACGTTTCATCGGTTACCAGAGCCCCTCTCCGTTGATTCTTCTGGATATCTGGTTCGTGCTGAGAACCAGCAGCAGACTGATCACCGAAGACAACAAGCCTACTGCCGTCGCGCTGCCGAAATAGCCTTGCTGCAAACCGCTCCGGAGAATATACGTATCGAGAACATCCGCAACCGGCTGGTTGGCAGGGTTCATCAGCGGATAAATCTGATCCATGCCGACCGCTATGAGACTTGGCATGCTGAGGATCAGGACGATGGAAATCGTCGGCAGAATACCCGGGAACGTAATGTGCCGAATTTGCGCCAGACGGCCCGCTCCCTCAACCTTGGCTGCTTCGTAAAGCTGCGGGTCGATGGACGTAATCGCGGCCAGATACAGAATCGTGTTCCAGCCTACTTCCTTCCACAATCCGCTCGCCACGATCATCGGGCGGAACCACTCGGTCGAGCCCAGGAAAAATACCGGATCGCCGCCGAGAGACACGATCAGCTGATTCACGAGACCGTTGTCCAGCGTGAGCAGCGACTGCAGAATGTAAGCGACTACAATCCAGGAGAAAAAATGGGGCAAATAGCTGACCGATTGCACGAATCGCTTGAAGCCCCCGCGGCTTACCTCGTTGATCATCAAAGCTAAGATAATGGGGGCGGGAAAACCGAATACGAATTTAAGCAGCGCGATGTACACGGTGTTCTTCACCACCAGCCAGAATTGGCTGTCCTGAAGGAATGCGAAATTTTCGAAGCCGGTCCATGGGCTGTTCCAAATCGTATAGCCGATATGGAAGTCCTTGAACGCGACCTGTATACCGGCCATCGGCACGTAGCTGAACAGCAGAAGCAGCACGACGGCCGGCATGATCATGAGATATTGCCATTTGTATTTAAGTATGGCAGACATCGTATCACCTCTTTCTAGCTTAATTGTACGCAGCGCCGGCCTTTCGAACTACGCAACAACGATTGGTTTTCTATCGCTATGTTTGTCAATTTGATTGGCGCCCCGAAGAGAAAGGACACACGCAAACGGCTATTGCCTGGCATGTGTCCTCCCTTTAAAGAACATTATTCAAACGTATCGTATAAGCTAGTAACCGCTAACTGTTCGCGGAACGCAGCCAGGCTAAGCGGCTCGGACAAGCCGTCCTTCGGTACCGTCACAACGGCCGGACGGCCCGCAGAAAGAGCAAATACGTTGTTGCTCCAGCGGGCGTCGGCATGACTCAGCTCCAGCAGGACAAACGGCGCAAACGCCTGACTCTCCAGCTTGACGACAAAACGGTCGTCTTCCTCCGTCACCTCGGCGCGGATATCCGGATTCAGCAGCTCGAAATGCTTCGGCTTCACGAACAGGGCCGTACCCTCGCTGATCGTCTCACCGCCAATGACAAATTCGAAGGCGAGATAGCTTTGGCTGAGCAGCTGCTTGGTCGACAGCGTCTCCGAGAAGTCCAGCGAGACGATCTCTTCCGAAGCGAGCGCATCCAGCGTTACGTCGGCTTCTCCGAATTGGATCGCCTCCGACTTGCGGTCCAGCAGCCGCCAGCGGAGCTGCCCGCTTACGGCCTGCAGCGATTCGTTGGTCACATGAAGCGATACCGTTGTCCCTTCTTCCAGAGCGGATGCAAGCACCGGCGCAAAAAACCGCTTGGCGGCATGATGCGTCGCCTTCCATCTGCCGAAGTAATCCAGGCTCGACCAGGATGCGCCCGGCCAGATGTCGTTAAGCTGCCAGTAGACCGCCCCCATGCATCTGCCCCGGTTGCGTCTCCAATGCTCCACGCCAACCCGCATCCCTTCGGCCTGGATGAGCTGGGAGACGTACAGCAGCTTCTCGAAGTTTCTCGGGTATTTGAAATACTCGCTGATGTAATACATGATCTTTTCGTTGCCGGTGCCGTTCTTCTGATGAGCCTCCATCACCCGCGAGAAAATATTGCGGTCTTCGGGGAGCGTAAACGTCTCGACCGTCTTGATGGACGGGAACGATTGCAATCCGAACTCGGACATAAAACGGGGATGCAGCGTCCGGTATTCCGTTATCGGCTTGCGTCCGTGCCAGACGTCCCAATAATGCATGTCACCGATATTTTCATTATTCGGATCGTCGATCCCCCCCTTGGATGAGGGCGATGATAGCAAATAGGACGTATTTGGATCAAGCGACTGCGACAGCGCCGGCAGGAACTCTTCGAACTGCTTCAGGTAATCGTCGCGCTGCTTCTCGCCGTAACGCTCCGTCCAGCCCCAATACGCCCAGGCGTATTCCAGCTCGTTATTTCCGCTCCATAGGCCCAGCGAGGCGTGGTGGCGGATCCGCTTCATATTGTCGATCGTCTCGAGGCGGATATTTTCCTTGAACTCGTCATTGAAATCGTAAGCGCCGCAAGCGTATAAGTGATCCTGCCATACGATCAGGCCATGCCGGTCGCACAGGTCGTAGAAATAATCGTCGGCGTAATAACCGCCGCCCCAGACGCGGATGCAATTGTAGTTAGCTTCCACGCAGCTTTGGATCAGCTGTTCCGTCCGCTCGTTGCTGCGCCGCCCGAAGATATTGTCCTCCGGAATAAAATTGGCGCCCATCGCGAAGATCTGATGACCGTTTATTTCAAACGCAAACGACTCACCCCACTTATCCGGCTGGCGGACGACCCGCAGCGTCCGGAGTCCAATGCTCAGCGAGCGTTCATCCAGAATCCGGTCTCCGCTCCGCAATTCAACCCGAACCGCATATAAAGGCTGGCTTCCGAGATTGTTCGGCCACCATAACTCGGGATCCCGAACCTCAATCGCAAGACTTGCGCTGTCTCCGATTTGAGCGGCCGACGCCCCAAGCGTCCTTCCGTCCGGTGTCTCGATAGTAGCGTATAGGGCAAGCGGCTCATCGGAGGACCAGCGCTGCAATTCCGCGGCGATATTCACGTTGACGTTATGGTCGCCATGCTGCTGCGTAAGGTAGATATCTTCGATCCGGCCGATATGGAAGCCGCAAAGCGACATGTCCCGCCAAATCCCCATATCCGGCAGCTGCGGACCCCAATCCCAGCCAAACATGCTATGCGCTTTGCGCAGATGCGAGATGCCCGGTACGGCGTCGGCGCAGCTCGTTAGAAAAAGCTCCTTATCCTTCGCAAGCACGAAGTTCGTGGCTGAGCGGATAATGACGTGAATCTCATTGCTGCCTGCGGTGAGCAGCCCCTTCACATCCGCTTCGTAGGTCCGGTGCATATTGTCCGTATTTAAAACGGCTTGTCCGTTGACGTAAACCTCGCAAAGCGTATCCAGTCCTTCGCAGCGGAGCAGCACGCGGTCCATGAGCAGCAGATCCTCGTCGACGAGGAAGCTGCGGCGGTATTCGTAATCGAACTTCGTCAGCTCCAAAATATCGTATTCGTTATCGCGGAAGTAGGGATCCTCCATCTTGCCCGCAGACAGCAGATCATGAAATACCGAGCCCGGAACAATGGCATTGTTCCACTCCGCCTCATCCGTTCTTTTCATCGTCCAATTGCCGTTTAGCGTTACTGAGCGCATGCTTATCAACCTGCTTTCAAATATATGGATTGTACTGGAATGATGCGTCCGACTAACCGCTATGACGAAAGGGAAGCATGATTCGGGCTTATCGTAGCACTCGGCGAGAGAATTCGTCTTGTAACGCAGATGCTTTTTTTGTGCTATATTAACATCAAATAACTAACAACGACTTAAGGAGGCAGCCGCCATGACCGCTCCCATGCTGTACGCGGCAGCTTTGATTGATCCGCTTGTGCAATCCAATTTTCACATCGTGGATTCGGTCAGGCATGCGTACCCTCTGCACGGACACGACTTCTACGAAATCTTTATCGTCATTTCCGGCCGGTGCACGCACCTGGTCAATGGGAATACGCAATTGTTGAGAGAGGGAGCCATGGTATTCATCCGCCCCGACGACACGCATGGCTATGATTTGCTGGAAGGAGAGGACTGCCAGTTCCTGAACGTCAACTTCTACAAGGAAGTCGTAGAGGGCGCTTTCGATTATATCGGCCACGCGGCGTTTGACCAGGCGCTCCGAAGTCCGCAGCTTCCGCCCGTCATTATGCTGCCCGGAACGGACATGGAGGCTCTCATGAGAAAAAGCGAGCAAATCCAGCTGTTTAACTCGACCGACAAACAGAAGGCAAGAACGATGGCCCGCAGCTTCTTAAGCGATGCCTTAACCCATTTCTTCCTCGAGTTCCGGAACGACAGCACGCAAGCGCTGCCGCAATGGTTCGACCATCTGCTCGCGCAGCTGCAGCGGAAAGAAAATTTCAGCGCCGGACTGCCCCGCCTGAGAGAATTGACGGACCGCAGCGACGGCCATCTTAACCGCGTATTCAAGCAATATCTCCGCATGACGCCAACGGCTTATTTAAACCACCTGAAGCTAGGCCATGCCAAAAACCTGCTGCTCACCACGCAGCTTCCCATCGTCGATATCGCTTACGAAGCCGGGTTCGATAATCTCAGCCATTTCTACCATCTCTTTAAAGACGCCTATGGGATTGCGCCGGGGAAAATCCGCAACTGGCAATGAAAAGCAGGCTATGCAACAAAAAGAGGCTGACTCAACCTAGGATTGAGTCAGCCTCTTTGCGATATTTGGGGCACGCCTATCAGGCTGTCCCGCCTTCGTTATATTAATCGCGCGGGAAGCCGCGCTCGTATTGTCTTGGAGCATCGATTTCTTTGTGGAGAACGGTTGCTGCTTCCAGAGCCCAGTATGGATTGCGAAGCATCCCACGGCCAACGGCTACGAGGTCCGCGTCTT
The DNA here is from genome assembly GCF_011761545.1 of Paenibacillus sp. BK720. Taxonomy (NCBI): domain Bacteria; kingdom Bacillati; phylum Bacillota; class Bacilli; order Caryophanales; family Paenibacillaceae; genus Paenibacillus; species Paenibacillus sp. BK720. The sequence goes on from NZ_JAASRQ010000004.1 coordinate 733,235, forward strand.
CGTTGCCGATCACGGAGTTGGCAAGCGCTGGATCGTCTAGTCTGCCGACCGCAATAACCGGGACTTTCAATGCTTCTTTAATGGCTCTAGCGAGAGGCACCTGGTAACCCGCATGCGTGCCCGGTCTGCCCGCAGCCGCAATTTGGCCTTCTCCACCCGCGCTGATATGGAAAAGATCAACGCCGGCCTCTTGGAATTCTTTCGCAAAGGCGATGCTTTCGTTAATGCCATAGCCGCCTTCTACGTATTCCCTAGCGGAAATCCGCATAATTAAGGGCATATGGGCCGGCATTTCGCTTTTCGCGGCTTTAATGACTTCTGTTCCGAACAGCGCCCGGTCTTGGCCGTATTTATCGCTTCTTTTATTCGTCAGCGGGGACACGAACTGATGGATCAGGTAGCCATGGGCACCATGGATCTCAATCGTATCTACGCCAGCCTGTACGGCACGGCGCACGGCAAGTCTAAATTTCTCCACTATTTGCTCTACTTCTTCGGTAGTCAAAGCTCGAGGCGTTTTGGAATTTTCGTCAAACGGAATAGCCGACGGGGCTACCGGCAGCTCCGCATCCTCGGCTTTACGGCCGGCATGGGCAATCTGAATGCCTATTTTCGCCCCATGCTGATGGACGGCATCGACAATGCGGGCTAAGGCCGGAATATGATCATCCGACCACAATCCCAGATCATAGTCCGTAATCCGGCCGTCCGGCTCGACGTCGGTCATTTCGATAATAATCAATCCCGCGCCGCCAACCGCGCGGCTGACGTAATGCGTGTAATGCCAATCGTTTGCGATGCCGTCTTTGGCCGTTACCGAGTATTGGCACATCGGCGGCATAACGACGCGATTTTTCAAGGACAAGCTCTTAATCTCGTACGGAGTAAATAAGTGCTTCAAAATACAATCTCTCCTCTATTTCTATAGTTCCACGGCTCCGATCCGGCTACATCATAATGTACCCAGGTTTGGACAACTCATGAACAGGCTTTTGCAAAAGAAGGTTACAGAGCCCATTATACCCTCGCCTCTACAATAAAACTAATTATATAAATTGCATTAAACCATAAAAAAATTTATAATCCGTTTTATTGAACTGTAGAGGGTGGAACATCAAAATGGTCGATTTTGAATGGTATCGAAGCTTTATCGCCATATACAAGCATCATTCGGTCTCCGAAGCCGCCAAGACCAGAATGATGACGCAGCCCGCCATGAGCCAGCACCTCGCCGCCTTGGAGGCTGAAGTAGGCGAAGCCTTATTTACGCGCGTATCCAGGAGACTTGTCGTAACCGAGCGGGGCAAAGAGCTGTATTCCCGGGTTGCGCCGTTAGTTGAATCGCTGGAGGAAACCACGGCCGCGCTGAAATCCACGTCCCTGCCGAACAATAAAGTGTTCCGCATCGGCTTGTCTCTGGAATATTTCCAGGAGCTGCTTCTTCCCAAGGTTGCGAATTCCGGCATGTGCAGCGTCTCTTACTTCGGAACGGCGGATCAATTGCTGGAGCTGTTGAAGGAGGATCAGGTGGAGCTTATTATTACTCCGAAGAAATTTATCGTGCCCGGCATTGAGTATGAGCTGCTTATGGAAGAGACGTTCACGATTATAACACCGGCATCGCTTGAGATCCCCGAACTTCGTCATCCCAAAGAAATCGAGGAATGGCTGTCCGGGCAGCGATGGATTTCTTACGGGCTGGAGCTCCCGATTATCAGGCGTCTGTGGAGAGAGCATTTCAAGAGACGTCCTCTAATCAAGCCCAAGCATGTGATTCCCAATCTGCATGCGGTTATTAGAGCCGTCGAGATGGGAGCCGGAATCAGCGTCATCCCTACCTATCTGCTCGATAATTCGAAAGCTGACATTCATACCTGCTTCGACAATCTGACCGTCACCAATGATCTGTTAATTGGCTATAAGAGCAAGCACAAGCATTTGCCTGAGCTTCAGGAAATTATTTCGATTATCCGCCGAGATGAGAGAACATAAAGTTCTTTATAAGAGATCCAGTAAAATCAAGGGTTTTCGGCGAGTCAAAATCGATGTTATTAAATTAATGTTGTTTAATAGGGGACACACCAGCATCCTCTGCCCTGAGAACGATCTCTTCTTTTACTAATGATTATTCCAGCATGGCTTTTATTTCTCTGGCAACCGTTTCTCCCAACTTCCTATGCTCCTCAGCGTCAAAATGCAAACCATCAATTTCGCTTGTCGTAATAACAGCAGCTAAATCGAGGATGCTTGCATCTGTATAAGGCCTCAGCTTGTTGAAAGCCTCGCCTAGCCTTCTCGACTTGGCTTCTCCGCCGGCAAATATGCTGGCGGACAACCCTGCCTCCCGAATCGGCGGAGGGACGAGCACTAATACTTGGGGACTCGTTCGTTCGCCGTCTCCGGGGAGCGTCGAGCGAACGAGTTGAACCAGCGACAGTACGCTTAGCGCAATATCCGCAGCGGAAACGGCATATCGCGCCTTTAGATCATTGGTTCCAAGCATAAGCACAACCAGCTCCAGCGGTGCGTGCGATCGCAGACAAGGAGGCAAATAAGCTTTGCCGCTCATCACATTTTCTACCGGGTCCTCCCATACGGTTGTCCGCCCCGGCAGCCCTTCCTCTATGATCTCGTATTCTTGTCCAAGCAGCTCCCGAACAATACCCGGCCAGCGAACGTTCCGGTGGAATCGTCCTCCTCGCGGGTTTAAGCCGTACGTGTTGGAATCTCCAAAGCATAAAATAGTGTTCATCGTGCCGGTATCCTCCCCTTTACATTCTGATCGTTTTTCATAGGACACTTTTCCAAACTCATTGCATGGTAGACCATGCCTTTATACTGCAGGCATCTAAAAATACCATCCGCGCAAGCCCCCCATCACTGCTGCAGCTGTTCCTCATACTGCCCGATCAGCTTACGAAAAGCCGCCATACTGTCAGCCAGACCGCCTTCGCGGTTGCGGGCCAGCCAGAGACGCTTGAATTCATCCATTACCGTCAAGAGCTCGGTATGCAGATGCTTCAGCCAATCCAACAGGGCCGCATCATCCGCGAGCTCCTGGCGATAAATATACCGGTGCAGGCCGGCTCCTTGCTTGATTAACCGCAGCGTATTTAACAGCTCGTCCTTCACAAGCTCCGCGTCGGGACCAAAGAGCTCCAGTGCTTCAACCTCCCCGCGCCGCGCATTCAGCCATTCGCTTATTTCGGAATAACGATAGTCGAGCTCGAATGGCGTGCCGACGCCTCCCAGAAGCTTCGCAATGCGTGGCAGCAATTGGGTGTCCCGCTCCAGCGTCTCTTGGGAGGACAGCCCGTGGTTCAGCAAATAACTCGTATAGGTAGCGTTTTCAATCGTACATCTCTCCATGTTGCAGTAACGGCCTAAAGTCATGAGCAGCTCTCCGCCGATTCCGCTTCGATCCTGCAGCATCCTGAGCGAGACATGATGCTTGAGCGCATCCAAATGATCCAGATTGGCGTTCAACTGCCAGCTGGCACCGGCTGCATACGCAAGACCCGGATAACTGACGGACGGTACCTGCCAATGTCCGCCATCGCCCCAATCGGTGACGAGCAGTCCTGCCGCGCCATACGCCAGGCCATTCCTCGCCGCATCGGCAATATTTCCAAGCATGTTGTCCGTGCGGCCTGCGATGGAGGACCAGCCGCTTGTTCCCGGGCAGACGTAATAGCGGATATGATGCTCCTGCAGCCTTCTGCAATGCGGTTCGTACGGAATCGGAGCATCGTAATTCCAATGCAGCACCGTAACATCGTCCGGCAGATCGCTGACAAGCTCCGGATGATGCGTAAGCACGTCTCCCCACATCATCGGCTTTTTGCCATGGGAACGGACTATAGCAAACATCTGCTTCGCATATTCCATGTAAAGCTTGCCGACGCCAATCTCGTCCGCCCGCTCTTTGCTCGCGCCGGTGCCAAGCCCAAACGGCTCGTCCATATTCAGATTGACATATTCGGAAGAGAAGTTCGGGAGCAGCTCGTCGAACAGATCCTTGGCAAGCGTAGCAGAACGCCCGTCTGCCGGATTCATGGTCGTAGGCGGCAGCTTGAAGGACATCGGCGTTGGCATTCCGTCCGGATGCTCCGCTATATCCCGGAGCTCCGGCTTCGTAAGCCACGGATACATATGGCCCAGGCAATTCTGGCTTGGCACGAGATCGATAAACCGTTCTGAAGCGTAAGCGTCCAGCTCCCGGTATTCCGCAGCCGTTAAAGGCGTTGCTTCCGGGAATAAAGCGCGATATTTCTCATAGTCGAAGCTATACCCCTCCATATAAAGCTGAAGATGATTGAACTTCAACGCGGCTATTTGATCGACGAACGCGAACAAGGTTTCCATCTTCGGAATTTTGTTCCGGCCGATGTCGAGCATAACGCCGCGGACCGGAAAATCCGGTTCATCCTCGATCAGGCAATGCGCCCACTCCCCTTGCTGCGACTCCATCAGCTGTCCGGCGGTGAGCAGCGCGTAATGAAGGCCTTGTGCCGTGCTTGCCGCGAGCCGGAGTCCCGCGGAGTTCCACTCCAGAACATAACCTTGCGGATGAAGTCCGGACTGATGCTCGATAACGACCAGCGTTGCCGCATGCTCCGTTGAGTCCGCAGCCGAAGCGTAAGCGGCAAGGCGATCCGCGACTTCAAGCTTTTCCGCCATCCGTACCGCTTCTTCGCCAACCGGATAAATCTCGAACCGGACGGCGGCAGGCGATTTTTTTCCTGACGACTTATAGCTCCGAGGCTGAGGATAGAGATAGTTCGGCGTTGTCATCGTTCTTGTCCCTCCTGATCTTGCGCATTCAGCTGCGTCAATATAGCCTGAAGTCCCGCTTCCGTAAACTTGCCTCCGCTAAACGAGAGCAAACCGCGAAGAGGCATATGCTCCATAAAGGCCCGCAGCATCGCGGCATGTTCGTCCGCGAGTCCGGCAGAGAACGGAAGGTTAGCGATAAGCTGGTTAACGAATTTTTGTCCGGATGGGCTTTGGCTGATCTCCGACAAGGTCGAATTGCGATGGTACACCATTCTGCGGGCTGTCGTCGACTGCACGGTTACGGTCTCAGACAACAGGATATCCTGGGAGGAGCGCCCAATCAGCAGCTCAAATTCGCCGGTTTCTACGATCCATTCGCGCAATTGCTCGTCATAATACGCGAAGCTGCGTTTATCCAGCTCGAACGTTACAACCTTGGATTCACCCGGCTCCAGCTTGACTTTATCGAACCCTTTCAATTCCTTGTCCGGACGGATGACAGTGCTTTCCTTGTCCCGCACATACAGCTGCACGACTTCCATTCCTGCCCGCTGCCCAGTGTTGGTCACTTTAACGGAAATATGCATGGTCTCGTTATCCATCATCGTTTCTTTATCCACGGCAAGCTCCGAATATGCAAAATCCGTATAGCTTAGACCATGACCAAACGGGAAAAGCGGCTTGATGTTTTTCTTGTCGTAATAGCGGTAGCCGACAAAAATCCCTTCCCGGTACTCCACTTTATCTCCTTCGCCCGGGAAGAACAGATAGGACGGGTTGTCGCTCAGCTGTACGGGGAACGTCTCCGCCAGCCGGCCGGAAGGATTAGCGTCGCCAAACAGCAGATCGGCGATTGCCCCGCCTAGGGCCTGCCCGCCCAAGTACGCTTCAAGCACGCCTTTCGCGCTATCCAGCCATGGCATCTCGATGGGGGCCCCATTGCTAAGAACGACGACCAAATTCGGCTGCTCCTTGCCGATGGCTTCGATCAGCGCAGCTTGATTGGCCGGCATCCGCAAGTGCTTGCGGTCAAACCCTTCGGATTCGTAACGGCTCGGCAGCCCCGCTAACAGAACCGCAACGTCCGAAGCCTTGGCCAGCTGAATGGCTTCTGCCATAAGCTCTTCCTTCGGCTCCTCCGCATTCAGCTCATAGCCCTTCGCGTAAAGAAGCGTTGCCGTGTCTCCGGCTGACTTCGCAAGCTCCTCGCTAATATCCTCAAGCCGGGTCGGCCGGATCTGGGAGCTTCCGCTTCCCTGATAACGCGGCTCTTTGGCCATGGCTCCAATGACGGCGATTTTCCCGCCTTTGGCAAGCGGCAGAATATCGTCTTCATTTTTGAGCAGCACCATGCTTTCGCGGGCGATTTCGCGGGCCAGCCGATGATGCTCTTCCGGATCAACCACCGTATCCGGACGCCGCTCTTCCACCGCGCGAAACACGATGTTCAGTAAACGCTCAACGGCCTCATCCAGCTTCGCCTCGTCGAGCTCGCCGCCGCGAACCGCCTCTACAATTTGCTGCTGGCCTTCCCCATGGCTTGCCGGCATTTCAAGCTCTAGTCCGGCTGCAAGCCCTTTGGCCCGTTCATTCACCGCTCCCCAATCCGACACCACAAAACCTTCGTGACCCCATTCTTCCTTCAAAATATCCGTGAGCAGCTCTTTATTCTCCGACGCGAATTCGCCGTTCACTTTGTTGTACGCGCACATCACCGTCCAAGGCTGAGCTTTCTTCACAGCGCCTTCAAAGCTTGCCAAATAAATTTCGCGCAGCGTCCGCTCGTCTACAATCGAATCGGAGGTCATGCGGCGGTGCTCCTGATTGTTGGCGGCGAAATGCTTCAGCGAAGACCCTACCCCCTGGCTCTGTACGCCAAGGATATGATGGGCGGCCATCTCGCCGGACAAATACGGGTCCTCCGAGAAATATTCGAAGTTGCGTCCGCAAAGCGGCGAGCGCTTGATATTCGCTCCCGGACCGAGCAGCACCGCTACTTCCTCGGCCTGGCATTCCCTGCCGAGCGCTTCGCCCATCCGCCGGATCAGCTCGCGGTTCCACGAGCTTGCAACACCCGCCGCGGACGGGAAGCAAGTAGCCGGAACGCTGTCGAACAAGCCTAAATGATCCGCCGACGCGCGCTGCTTGCGCAGACCGTGCGGGCCGTCCGTTACCATCACGGACGGAATGCCAAGGCGTTCAATGCCGCGGGTATGCCACGTATCCGAACCGGAGCACATACTCGCCTTCTCTTCCAGTGTCATTTGCGCGATCAGCGCTTTTATATCTCGTACCTGAGCAGTCAATTGAAGCATCTCCTTCGCTAATCGATTAATTCCATTTGAGCTGTATGCACATCGCGGCTATTAGGCCCAATCATGATGCGGAAGTCTCCGGGCTCGGCCCTATAGCCGTTGTTCGGCGACCAAAACGCGAGGTCCGTACGATTTATTTCAAATACGATCTCCCGGCTTTCCCCCGCTTCAAGCGCCACTTTGGCAAAACGCTTCAATTCCTTCACCGGACGGACTACGCTGCCGTAAATATCCTGGATATACAGCTGCACCGTCTCCACTCCTGCGCGGTTCCCGGCATTCGTGACCGTTACGGTTGCGCGGAGAGTTTCGCCTTGCTTCATTTGATGCCGGTCCAAGGTGACTTCCCCGTATTCGAACCGGGTATAGCTTAGTCCGTATCCAAAAGGATACTGCGGCTCATTGGGACCATCCAAATATTTGCTGATATATTTCTCGGCTCCATTCGCTTCGGTAAGCGGACGGCCGGTACGGAAATGATTGTAATAAACCGGAACCTGTCCGGTGTGTACCGGGAAGCTCATCGTCAGTCTACCGGCAGGGTTGTAATCCCCCGCAAGCACATCCGCAATGGCATGTCCCGCCTGCGAGCCTAGGAACCACGTCTCAAGAATCGCATTTACTCTATTCTCCAACCCTGTCAGCACAAGCGGACGTCCGTTTGTCAGCACAAGCACGACCGGCTTGCCGACGCGAATGACGGCGTCAGCCAGCCGAAGCTGCGCCTCCGGCAGCTCCAGACTCATTCTCGATGCCGCTTCGCCGGACATATCGCTGCTCTCCCCAAGCGCCAGAATGACCAAATCCGCTTGCCCGGCTTGTTTTACCGCTGCCTCGATTCCCCCTTCGAGGGGGGAGCTCACTCCGGAACCGGCGGCAAACAGCAAGCTTTCTTCCGGGATGCCTTTTTCCCGCAGACCTTCGTACAAGGTCACCGTTTCATGGCCGTACCGGGAAAATTGCCACGGTCCAAGCAGATCCTTGCTGTCGGCGAACGGACCGATCAGCGCGATTTTGCCGGCGTCCGCCGCAAGCGGAAGCACTCCGTCGTTCTTAAGCAGTACAATCGATTTCCTCGCCAGCTCTCGGCTTGCCTGGAGATGAGCTTCGCTGAAATGAGAAGCGATCTCTTGCTCCGGACGGATATAACGGAACGGGTCATCCATCAGCCCGGTCTTGTACTTGAGGGTCAAAATCCGGCGCACCGCTTCGTCCAGCTGCGATTCCGACAGCTTGCCTTCGCGGATAAGCTCCGGAATATAATCGTAGGAACGGGTTACCATCTCGATGTCCATCGTCGCGTTCACCGCGTGTTTGGCCGCTTCTTTAGCGTCCTTCGCATAGCCGTGTTCCACAATTTCGTCAACCGCGCCGTAATCCGAGATCAAGATGCCTTCAAAGCCGAGCTCATCCCGGAGCAGCTCCTTCAGCAAGTAGGAGCTTGCGGCCACAGGGATACCTTGATAAATGTTAAAAGCGTTCATCACCGAGCCTGCGCCGGCTTTAATCCCCGCCTGGAACGGCGGCAAATAAAGATTCCGCAGCGTCCCTTCCGAGATATCAACGGTATTGTAATCCCGTCCGCCTTCAGCGGCGCCATAGCCGATAAAATGCTTCAGGCAGGCGATAATCGTCTCCTCGTCCTGAAGAGAGCCGCCCTGATAGCCTTCCACCTGCGCTTTGGCGATCAACGATCCCAGGTACGGGTCTTCGCCTGCGCCTTCCACGACGCGCCCCCACCGGGGATCCCGGGAAATATCGATCATTGGACCATGATTGTACATAATGCCCGATGCGCTTGCTTCCTTGGCCGCAATCGCGCAGGCTTCCCGGATCGCTTCCATATCCCAGCTGCAGGACCATGCAAGCGGAACCGGAAAGATCGTTTGCGCTCCATGAATAATATCGCCGTTGAAGAATAGCGGAATCTTATGCGGCGACTGCTCCACCGCAATTTTTTGCAGTTCGAACACCCGGCTCACGTCAAACGCGCCCAATACCGAGCCTGCACGGCCTTCGGCAATCAGCTTCTCCGGGGGATCCGTCTTGACCGTACCGCCAAACGAGAAGTTGGAAGCCATGCACTGGCACATCTGGCCAATCTTGTCCTCCAGCGAGAGCTTGCCGAGCAATCGCTCTACTGCGGCTGCTATTTCTTCGTCCGTGCGATCGACTACCTTGCCGCTGCGGTAAGGCCTCACCGTCTCGGTTAACGCCTCCGACAAGAAAGGACCACGGCCCTTCCCGCCTTGCAGCGCAAACGAACCAAACAACGGGATATACAAGGTCCCTGTAAAAGTCGACTCTTCGAACGCTAGGTCAACCTTGACCTGTTCGTCCGGCTTCCAGAATGCATATCCGGTGCCGCGAAGACTCCCGCTCTCCGCCTCCACCGTTTCCATTCGGATGGGCAGCGGAATAGGCTCCATCGCGATATCCAGCGTATAGTCCGCTTTTTTCTGTATTTTAAATTGCAGCTTCAGCTTAAGCCGCGGCGTTTCTACAAAAGCATGCCATAATCCGATCATCGTTCTCTCTTCTCCCTTCATGTGCTATGGGGCCGGATCCGATCAGCCCTTCACGGCGCCAATCGTCATCCCTTTTACGAAATATTTCTGGAAAAACGGATAAACGAGCAGAATCGGAATAACGCCGATGACCGCAATCGCCATCCGGAACGTTTCGCTTGGCAGCTGGGCCAACGCCTGGGTTGTTCCCATTTTACTGTTCTGGGTCAGGAACTGAATATCGCTCATAATGCGGTTAAGCACGTTTTGCAGACTGAACAAATCCGGATCCGTCACGAACACAAGCCCGTTGTTCCAGTCATTCCAATAACCAAGCGCCTGGAACATGCCGACCGTAGCGAGGATTGGCATCGACAGCGGCAAAATAATTCGGAAATACGTCTTGAATTCGCCCGCTCCGTCGATCGCCGCCGACTCCAATACGGCCGTTGGGATCGTTGTGGAGAAGAAGGTGCGCATGAGCAGCACGTTAAAGCCGTTCATAAGCAGCCATGGGATTAGCAAGGCAAACAACGTATTTTTTAAATGAAAGACTTGCGTATAGATCAGATAAGTCGGGACAAGTCCCCCGTTAAACAACAGCGTGAAGAAGACGATAAACGCAATCGTCTGACCTCCCGGCAAATCCTTGCGCGACAGCGGGTATGCCAGCAAAGAGGTCATGATCAGACTCGCCAGCGTTCCGATCGCCGTCACCAGGATGGTAATGCCGTAAGCGTGGAAAATCTGGCTCGATTGCTTCCAGATGTATTCGTAAGCCTCAAAGCTGAAGGCCGACGGGAAAAGCGTATAGCCGTCTTTTACAATCGCCGACTCGTCGGTAATGGAAGCCATAAACAGCAGAATAAACGGCAAAATACATGCGACTGAAAGAACGATCATAATGACATGCGCCGACCACTGCCAGATTCGGTTTTCTTTATCCATAACAAGGGCTCCTTTCTAGAACAACGCGTTCTCTTTGTTGATTTTGCGGACGACCAGATTGGAGATGAGGACAAGCGCGAAGCCGACCAGCGACTGATAAAATCCCGCTGCGGCGGACATGCCGATATCGCCAAGCTGCATTAGCCCCCGGAATACATACGTGTCGATAACGTTTGTCGTGGAGAACAACGCTCCCGAGTTCATCGGCACCTGATAGAACAAGCCGAAGTCCGAGTAGAAAATCCGGCCGATGCCCAGCAGCGTCAGCATGATGATAACCGGCGTAATCATCGGAATCGTAATCTTGCGGATTTGCAGCCACTTGGAGGCACCGTCCAGCTTCGCCGCTTCGTAGTATTCCGGATCGATGCCGATGATGGCCGCCAGAAAGACGATGCAGGAGTAACCCGCTCCCTTCCACAGATGGACGAACGTCAGGATATAAGGCCAATATTTCGGTTCGTTATACCAGTTGATCGGTTCCATGCCTAACGCTGGAAGAATGGTCTTATTAATAAAGCCCGTATCGATGCTTAACACGGCATAGACCAGATAGCTGACCAGAATAATCGAAATTAGGTATGGCAGGATAATGACGCTCTGGTACAAGCGCGATGCGATTCGGCTGCGGATCTCGTTCAGCAGGATGGCGATCGCGACCGCAACGGCTAGTCCAAGCACGATAAATACGGCATTGTAGAGCAGCGTATTGCGCGTAATAAGCCAGGCGTCACTCGTTTTGAACAGGTATTCGAAGTTCTGGAATCCAATCCAGTCGCTGTGCCACAGCCCCTTGCGGAAGTTAATGTCCTTGAAAGCAATCGACAAGCCGAACAACGGCATGTAATTGTTGATAGCCAGGTAAGCAAGTCCCGGCAGAAGCATGATGTACAGCGGTATGAACCGGCGAAGGCTTCTTCTTTTTCTGCGATGCGTGATGGTAGTCACCGCTTCTCTCCCCTTTCTCGCTCGGCATATTGCCGGGTGGTATCCTTATGGTAATGAATTTCGGCCTCCCCCCTCTACCGCGTGAACGACTTCCGTCTTGCGCTTTACCGACCTTCATTGAACCGTCTCGAAATAGCAAAAAACCGACCAATGCGAGACTGGTCGGTTCTAAGCTTATAGCTTGTTATCTTTATTGGGCAGAGTTGGTCTGCGCCCATGCATCCAGCTGCTTCTGCTTCTCGGCAATAATCTTGTCGATCCCCGCGGCCTTCAGCTTCGAGATAAATTCCGGCAGCACCTTCTCCGGATCTACGCTGCCTGTTTCGAGCGGCATCTCGTATTGCGTAATGACGTTGGAAACGGCGGCATACTCCGTCTTCACCGGTGTCGGGTCAAAGCCAAAGCCAAGCGCCTTGGAACGTTTGGCGGCTTTATTAAACTCCTCCGTCTTGGCCCAGACCGTCGGGTCATTGCCCTTCATCACATACGATAAGAACTGATTACCGAACATCCAGCCAAGCGGCATGTTGTAGCCCGTTGTTGTTGCATCTACGCCTGAAGGATATTCAATGACGTTCTCCTCGCCTTGGGATTTGACATAATGAGTGCCTTCAATCCCCCAATCAAGCAAATTGACGATATCTTTATCCGAATACATCAGATTGAGGAATTGTACCGCTTTGTCTTCCAGCTTCGTATTCACCGGCACTCCCCACATGGCACCGGTAACCGTACTGGTCATCGCTACGGCCGGCAGCAGTTCAACGCCAACTAAAGGCGTTCCGGCAGCCTGCGACTCCTGCTCGGCGAAGCCAGGCTTCATGCCCGCGAAATAAGCAAAGCCTTTATTGGATTTGATCAGCTCCCAAGGCGTTGTCTTGGTCGTCGCCGAATCCTTCATAATATAGCCCTGTTGGTACCAGTCGCGAAGTCTGGTCAAGAGTTCCTTGTATTCCTGCGTTTCATAAAGGTTTACAACCTTGAGGCCGTTATCATAGCCCGGCAGCACGCCAATCCCGTCGCCCAGACGGTCATAGAACAAGTAATTGTCCAGATAAGTCTGGCCAGGAGAAGATGGTATAAGCGGCGCAAAGCCTTCTCCGTCTTTGATCGTCTTCAGCACATTGCCGAGGTCGTCGAGCGTTTTGACGGCGCCTGTATCAATATTGTACTTGTCCACCAGATCCTTGCGCATTGTGATGCCGTAATCGGAGGCCATATCCCTTACGGTCGGAATCGCGTAAATCTTGTTGTTCACCTTGGCCGCGTTCAAATAATCGCCAACCGCCGATTTGATGCCTTCGCCATCTTTATCCAGCAGCTCGTCAAGCGGAACAAGCTGTTCCTTCGTTACCATGCTGTTATACAGGGCGCCGGATACAAACATTAAATCCAGCTTTTCATTGCTGGTCAGCATCAGATTCGTCTGCTGCACCCATTCGCCTCCGCTTATGGGCATAAAGTGGACTCTGGCTTGAATTTTTTGCTCCGTGATTTTGTTGATTGCATCCTCCACCAGCTGCAAATCTTTTGGAGACGCGCTTGGAAAAGCAATCGTCAGTTCGTCAATCTTGCCGCTAGGCGCGGAAGACGCGTTGCTTCCCGTGTTTTTCGATCCTGTTTCGCCGTTGCTGCTGTTATTCCCGCCGCTTCCGCAAGCCGTCAAGGTCAGCGAGATGCCAAGAAGCAGTGCCGAAGATACGGCTAATGCTTTTTTCATTTTCATTTCCCCCTCATGATTCATTCTGTGAAGCTGTCTTTATTGTAGAATGACCACGCTTTCTCCTCTGCTGTTCTTACGACTTCACGCTGTCACTTTGACGACTTTCCTGTGCTTGGGGCTGTGAGCGCGACTGCCGGTATTCCTGCGGGTTGATGCCCATATACTTCTTGAAAATGCGGGAAAAATGGGAAAAGTTAGCATAACCAATCCGACTTGCCACCGCGCTCACCGCCAAATCCGTATTCGTAAGCAGCTCGGCGGCAATATGAAGACGCTGCTGCAGCAAATAATCCGAAATCGACATTCCGGTCTCTCGTTTGAAAATTCGGGTCAAATAATCCGGGTTCAAATACACATGGCTTGCTATGTCTTCCCTGGATATCTCATCTGCCAAATGCTGCTGGATATAAGCCTTCGCCTGTTCAACGACGCTTGGCGTTTGCTCCAGCGAATGCATATAATCGATCGATTTGCCTACAAGATGACGAACCCAGATAAGCGCATCCTTCGCCGAGCGTCCCGCGCGGGCGAAGCGTTCCGCCGACATGCCGTCGCTTAGCAGCTGATGAGCCTGAATTCCTTTTATCTGCAGTACGTAATGAACCATCTGCTGAAAATCCTGCACAAACAGGGCCAGAAGCTGTGGCGTAAGCCGGCCGGCTTCTACCTGCTGTCCGATAAAACGCTCCGCTTCCGCGATTACTTTATCCTTGGCGCCTTCCTTCATCATGATCCCCCACATGCCCATATCGGGAAGCGTATGCGAAGAAGCTGAGCCTTGACGCTCGCCAAGAAAAGAAACGCAGTTGTCCGAAGCCACGTTATCGGCATCCATCCGCTGCAGACGCTGATAAGCGGCGGCCATCTCATGCCCCCGGACGCTCTCTCCGATATAACAGGATACATCGCACTTGAAATAAACGCGGCAAGCTGCAATATAAGACTCGCATAAAGCTTTCAGCCCGGCAGGGTCCGAGCCTTCTTTGCCTCCATTAAGCACAATCAGCATCGTATCGTCGCCAGTCGCAATCAACAGGCCGCTGTCCTGCCGCTGCATGAGAACCTCCTCGGCAGCTTTGCGCAGCGCATATTCCATCGTTTTCTTGTCCCGAAGCGAATATTCCTTATACCAGCGACGGACGCGCAAGAGTATCGGAAGAAAAACCAGCTTGTCGGAATAAGGAATATTCCGTTCCTGCGCGGCCGTGCTGATCGCCTGCGGCAAGGCGGGAATCGCCTGGCTGAGCACGTCCAGCCAGAACCGTTCGATCAGCATAGGCTGGTGTTGCAGCCAGAACTTGCCGAACTGGCTGAATTCGCTCATACGTTGTTCCTTCTCCATTTTGCGGATCGCTTTTTCCACGACAACCTTAAGCTCGTCATAAGGGATCGGCTTCAGCAGATAATCAAGACTGCCCAGCTGTATCGCTTGTTTGGCATACTGGAAATCGGCATGGCAGGTTAGAAATATCGTCTCGGTTCCCGGACAATTTCCTCTAACCCACTCCAGGAGCTGCAGTCCCGAAGCCTTCGGCATTTCAATATCGCATAACAATATATCTACCCGTTCCCGGTTGAAGATCTCCATGGCCTGATCGGCATTGTAAGCCGTCATCACCCGCGAGATCCCGATGGAAGGCCAGTCAACGCCGGATTTCAAGCCTTCGACCGCTATTGGTTCATCGTCCACAATAAGCAGCTGGCGCATGCCCGTTCACTCCTTTAGCTCATGGCTTGCATTTAACGGGATCACAATTTCGGTGACCGCTCCGTGCGGGTCGTCATTATAGCATTCCATCCATGCCTTATCGCCATATTGAAGCTTTAATCGTTCTCTTATATTCCATAATCCAATATGCTCGCCGGCCTCATCCGTATTGATCTGCCCTTCGCGTAACCGGAAGAGCGCCGCATCGGAGTAACCTTCGCCGGTGTCCCTGATCGTGATAGCTACCATCGGCTCCTCCGCCAAATCATCCAGCTCCGCTTCAATAATGAGCTTGGTCGGCTCGCCGGGCTTAACTGCATGCTTGATCGAGTTCTCCACCACCGTCTGAAGGATAAGCGGCGGAATAGCGGTCGTCTCCAAATATGCAGGCATAGCTACCTCGCAAGTGAACGTATCGGGGAATCGCATCTGCTGAATACGCAAATAATGTCGGATATGGCGAAGCTCATTCTTCAGCGGCACGAGAGATTGATGGCTTTGAAACATGTACCGGAAATATTGGACAAGATGCATCGTCATCTCCTGAATGGGCTCGAATTGCTTCACCTGCGCGAGATTGTACAGGATATTTAACGAGTTCATGAAGAAATGCGGGTTAATCTGCAGCTGCAGATGCTTGAGCTCTGCCCGTTGTTTGCTGAGCTGCTCTTCATATACGTTTATCTTGAGCTCTTCAATCTTGGAAATCATCGCATTAAAGGTTCGGTTGACCAGCCTTATCTCATCAGGTTCCTTCCCCGGATTAATCCGGATATTAAAGTTGCCTTTCCCGATCAGTCTCATCGCGCTGACCATCTTGCTGAGCGGCTGCAAAATAACCTTGCGAAGAATGAGAAAGCTGAGCGGCAGCATGAGCAAGGCCAATAAAATAACAAAAGCGGACGCTTTGGTCAAATAAGGCAGATTCTCCAGGATGGATTCATCCGGGATAGCGGCCGCAAGACTAAAGCTTCCTTTTGCCGAGGATTCTCCAACGACCAGGAACTTGTCCTCTCCGCCGGACAAATAATAGCTTCGAAATCCTCTTGTTAAATCAAGTTTTTCGCTTGTAAGACTTCTTGTTGTATACAAAACATAGCCCTTGTCATCAACAAGGAGCACAGCTCCCGTCTTCCCTGTCCTCATGCCGAGCAGAGGCTTTACCACGGTAGACGCTTTTACCCAGGCGCCCACAAACAAATCACCGTCGCGCATTAGGCGGACCAAATAGGCTTCTCCGCTAATCTGTACCATCTTCCATTCAACGTTGCGGTATTGCGATTTCTGCGTCAGCTCGGATACCTTATCTGCTAACGTCTGCCGAATCGCCATTAGCTGCGGATACGATAAAGATCCCCTGTAAGCTTCAACGCCATCATGATGGTTCAAGGAGTAAACATAAAAGCCGTCAATAGCGGGGTAAATGGACAGATCCGAGGTTAGCTTGCGGTATACCGCGGTTTTGGCCAGAACAAATTCGTCTTCTGTCCTTGCATCGCCCATCTCTTGAACATTCAGGTCCGTAGAGGTTAAGCCTGCCATATGTCTTTCTACTTCCGTCAACTGCCCATCCGTTTGGTTCATGTAAATATCAATCAAGTTCTTGTTAGACGCCGCTACCTGACTGTGTATAACGTTCATGCTATAGGAATTGTTATAGAGCAGAAGCGCTATCAAGGGTAAAGTAATACCTAAAAGGCCAAGCACCAGCTTGACCGGAATCGAATTCCATGGGATAGCTTTTATACGTTTGAACATTCGGGCCCTCCGATCGAAGCTTCTCATCTAAGCGGCCTTTATCCGATCCTGCCGTCACTCTTCATCTTACTTGATTACTTTTAGTATGGTCTATGCATTTGACGACTACTCTTTTGCTCTTTCACGACATGAACGTATTCGGAATTTCTTTTGCTGATGAGGGAAAATAAAGTTGTTTAATCGGATGCCAGTAAAATCAAGGATTTTCAAGCAACAAACCCGGCAATTTTATAAAATAAGTTCTTTAATAGCAACCCTCAACCACTTAAAAGTGAAAATTAAGTTCTTTAATCGCATATTCCTTCTCATTGTAACTGTAAAAGAAAGTTCTTTAAGTGTTGTGTCGCTTAATGAACTCCTTCATCTCTACATCATTAGCGGTTCGCTGGACATCAGATGTGGGAACAGTACACCAATAAGCCTTCAGGTTCCAGATACTGGTATATGGGCGGAGAAAGCCTCGATATGTGGACTAGCGTTCGTAACGCGTTAGAATTTGCACTTATAACTTTATATAACGAAGATGGGACGAAGCACACGTTTTGACGTGAGCTTCGTCTTTTTTTGCCCGAGAAATATTGAACTTTATTGCTAACTGTTGACAGTCCGGACGATTGAATCCATTAGCGCTTGGACCAGGCTACTATACTCTGTCCCCCGAGGTATTGAAGGATTATGCCGGCGATTACATCGTGCTGATTTGCTGTAAATTTTCAAGGATGGTTTCTTGAAATAAGATTTGGAATTTAATTGAACGACAAGTAAGGTGACTTCATCTGAAGTCACCTTTTCTCTTGGCTTATATCGCTGTCTTTATTCGTTCAGATAGGTCGTAACCCGATTCTGAATCAACTTGGCAACAGCTTCAGCCGATTTCTGCCCTGCGAAGAACGCTTTGACTTCCTCCGCAATAATTTGCTGAACCGTCGTTTCATAGCCTACATTTCTTGAGCTGGCTTCGGATAGCATGTCCCGGAGCGCATCCAGATTCTCATCTGTTACTTTTACCACAGCGCCACCGCCTTTGGCACCTACGTCCTTATCGACGCCATTCTTCTTTACATCATCGATTGCCTTCTCATTCACCGCTTTATTCAACGAGAAGCCCGTTTGATGAGGATAAGATTGCATCTCCTCTGACAGCAGAAACTTCATAAACTCCCATGCATCCCTCTTGACCTCCGAATGGGCATTCATCGCGATTTGATTCGTCACGAGGAAAGAAACGCCTGATTGTTGGTCCGCGGCATGTGGCTTCTGATACACCTTACCGTTCTTGAAGTATGCAGCAAGTCGTACGAGATAATCGCTTGGGGAGGTCATTAATGAATAGGATAAAAGGCTTTTTGAGAATTGGGCTGCTGCATCACCGCTTAGCTCCTTGTCATCGTACATCTGCTTCACTTCCATCAGTAATTCGGTGAAGAAGGGAGAGTCGAACGATGCCTTTCCACTCGCCACATCGATCAATCGGTTATAGTTGTCCGATACGAGATTGTTGATCATCGCATCAGGCGGCAAAAAGTTCATGGAGTAGGTACTTCCGTTCTTGCCTTTCAACTGCTTGTTCATCTCGGCGAACTGATTCCATGTCCAGTTCTTATCGTCAATCGTAAGTCCGGCATTCTTAAGCCCATCCTCATCCCCGTACAAAGCTTCCAAGTAAAATTCAACAGGCATAATATAGAGGCCGCCGTTCATCTTCGAGCCTTCCATAATGTTCATCAGGTACTGCTGATGATCGAATCCGGCATCCCGCTTCATCCAATCTTCCACGTTTTCGAACGCCCCTTTATTGACGTACTTATCAATGGGCAATTCAACAGTCGTAAACGCGAACAAATCGGCTCCCTTGCCTGACAAGACCTCTGTCGTTGTCGATTTGATATATTTCTCGACTTCGGAAGCGCTAAGCATGGCTCCTGAAGTAAATTCTTTGAATTGAATCGTCGTATTCGGATGCAGTGCTTCGTATTTCTCTTTCGCAAGTTTATAAAAAGGAGTAATGCCCAGTATTGATACAACAATGGTTTTCGGTTTATCGTCCAGCGGTTCCAACCCTTGTGAAGCTGGTGCTGAATCAGCATTTGCTTTTGCATTTGCTTTCTCATTCACGTCTGAGCTTGATTTATCGCTCGTATTTGCGGGCTTCCCATTTGTCTCTGACGAAGGTTCTTGCCCGGAAGTATTGTTGCTGTTGCCACCACTGCATGCCGATAAAGCAACAATCATGATGCAGCTTATAAGTACAATTAGAACTCGATTCATATCCATTCCCGCTTTCCTAATTTGATAACGATCAAGGAGTCATAACCCGCACACGCTCTCCGTCCACAACCGAAGGTTCACTGCTTGCCAGAATAATCGGAGCATCCGGAAAAATCCCTTGCAGCACAATTGTTTCGAGCTCATTCGATTCGCCGGCTTCGATCGGCGCCTTGCGAACATGGCTTGTATTCCCGAGCGGACCTTTACGCTCCTCGACGACATACACATACGTTTCATTGCCTTCTTTATGAATAGCGCTGCTCGGAACCAGCACTCCACCCACGCCTGCAGATGCAAACCTAAGGTCAAGAAGCGCATGTTCGCCTCCACGGAGGGATTTATCGTTCACCGCAACCACGATGTTCATCTGGGATTCCTTATTCTCTATTCCAGAAACGGTCCCATCCACCGTTCTCGTGTCGTCCGCCTGACCGACCTGAACATCTAACTTCTGGCCAATCTGCAGATGATCGCTAATATTCGCTGGCACTTGCACAGCCAATCGATAACCGTTCGATGAGGAAGTGAGCTGAACATCGGGACCGGCGCTGGCGGAAACAATTCCATCTACGGCGCCTACTTGCGTCACAATACCATCGAACGGCGCTTTCAACTCGCGATTGCTGACGAGATCTGCTTTCATGCTATCCAGATTCCGTTGCTGCATATCCTTCGTCAGACGTGCACTCTCAAGATCCCGCTTTGCTATGCGAAGCTCGCTGTCATCGCCGTTAGATGCGGCTTCAACATATCGATCTTGCAAACCTTGAATCGATAATAGCTGCTGCTCCATCTGCGCTTTTGCATCTAAATACCGATTCTCGGCCTCACGACTTTCGTACACGACCAGCGTCTGCCCCTTATGAACGGCATCCCCTGCTTTGACCTTTATTTCCTTGATGGTCCAACCTGCACGGTTTGATAGCGCAGCTTCTGTCACCGGCTCCAGCACACCGCTTCCGGTAAAACTCTGAACAAGCTCCCCCTGCCTCCCCGTCGTTGTCCACACCTTCGTTAAATTCATCGTTCGCAATGTGTTGCTGAACAAAGTGAGCAGCACTAATCCGCTAACAAACATAGCAACAATCAGCCGAAGCTTCTTCTTCCTGCCAGTGACGGCCTGCTCGTTATCCCGCCTTTCCATTTCGTTCACCTCCTACCCTTTGATGCCAGACATTTGAACGCCCTCGATAAAATATTTCTCCGCATATATAAAGATCAGCAGCATCGGAAGCATGTAGAATACAGAAGCTGCAAAGCCTATGCCCCTTGCCTCTTCCTGGACGACGGAAAGATAGACAGACAGAGGCTGTTTGAAGTCATCTTCGAGAAAAATGAGTGGCTGCTCCACCATATTCCAATAATCGACGAACAAGAGAACGACTAGCGCCGCAAAGCCTGGCTTGATAAGCGGAATGATGATACTCTGGAAAATCCGAAAATGCCCAGCTCCGTCCATATAAGCAGCCTCGACGTAAGCGTTCGGAATCGACTGCATGAATTGTCGCAGCATGAACACACCGAATGCGCCGAAGATACCGGGCAGAATGATGGCACTCGCACGGTTCAGAAGACCTAATTGATCGGCGATGATGTAGTTCGGCACAAGCGTCACTTGAAAAGGCATCAGCATCGCAATCAGGTAAACAAAGAACATTCGGTCCCTCCCCCGATAGCGGAGCTTTGCAAAGGAATAGGCCGCAAGAGCACCGACGATAACCTGCCCTGCGATAATGAGCGCAACCATATAAACCGAATTCCAGAACAAGTTTAAATAAATTGGCGTTGCGGTTAGCACGTGGTAGTACTGCTCAAACGATACCCAATCAGGGATGAGCTTTAAGTTCACGAACGCATCCTTGCCGCCTGCTGCCACGTCCGTCATTTGCCCGATCAAATCATAGTTCGAACTGATTTCTCGTTCCGTCATGAGCGAATTGGTGAAGGAAATAATAATCGGCAGCAGCATCAGCGCCGCAACCAGGAAAAGGACGACGGTGATCGCGCCTTTCGTAATGGCGACTTTCAATTTCAATGCTCCTCCCAATCAATCTAAGTCACGTGTAAACCGCCGTTCCAACGCGAACATTCCCGTCACCAGCATGAGCAGACAAGCCACCATTATAGAAGCGGCGGATGTCAGCTTCTGGATATCAAGGGACAAGAACATGTTGTTCATGTAATGCTGCAGCATATAAATGCTGTCGTGAGGATACTCTCCCGCAATCAAATACGTTTCCCTGAATATCCGGAATGAGCTAACGAGCCCCATCAGGACAACGAAAAACATCGTCGGCGTCAAATAAACGAGCGTTATTCGGGTTAACTTATGGAATGTACCCGCACCTTCAAGGTCCGCCGTCTCATAATAGTCCTTCGGGATATTTTGCAAGCCGGCCAAGAACAGAATAATGTTGTATCCGATGTTCTTCCAGGCATAGACGACGGAGAGCACCGCTCTTGCCCATTCCGACTTCATCCAATCGATCCGTGCCATGCCGAATCCATGCAGCCAGCTATTCACCGCTCCATTCCAGTCGAAGAGCACTTGCCAGATCAGAACGACTGAAGCGACTGGCACGACAAGAGGCAATACGTAGGCGGTTCTGATCCAATTGCGAAAGTAAATATTTTGATTCAATAACAAGGCAAGAAGTAACGATATCGCGATCGTGATTGGCACGCTGATAGAAGTAAACAGGAACGTATTCTTGGCAGCTTTCAAGAAGGAATCGCTCGCCAGCAGCTCCTTGTAATTGTTAAGCCCAACGAAAGAACCATCATTCGGTCGATCCATAAAGGAGTACCCTACGCCCATCGCAAAAGGGATCAAGTAAAATACCAGAAATCCGAGCGCGCTCGGGGCAAGAAACAAGGCTGCAACGACACTGTGCCGTCGCATCATTTTACGAAACATAGCTTGCCTCTCTCTCATTAACGAAGGCTATTCTCAACGCCGCTTGCGATTGCCGTCGAGATTTGCTCTTGAAACGCGTCGGTTTGCATTCTCGCTTCTTCGTTCTTATTGGAAATATATCCAAGCTCCAGTAGAACAGCCGGCTTCGTGTTCTCGCGGATCACATGATAGTCACCGAACCTTACGCCCCTATCCTTTGTATTCATATCCGATTTGAATATTTGGTCATGGATCTTCTGAGCAATTCCCTCATCCTGCGGCTTATTGTAGAACATCGTCATCCCGTACACATCGCTCGTTTGAAATGCGTCGAAGTGAATGCTAATGAACAAGTCTGCGTTCTCGGTCTGCGCCACTGCCGTTCTAGCACCTAACGAAATCGTCGTATCGGCATCGCGCGTCATCACAACATTCGCTCCTTGCTGAACTAGTTTGTTTCTTACATTTAGCGCTGTACGCAGCGTAACGTCTTTCTCGTAGGTTCCATTCCCGCCGGTGGAACCGACATCCTTGCCGCCATGGCCGGGATCGAGAACGATTGTTTTTCCTTGCAAAGGTAAGTTCGTATCTTTACTCCACCCCGTAGCCTTTGAATCGTTAACAGTTGGTTTCGCTTTCGTTGCTCCTTCGGTTTGAATTTGGAATAGACCTGCTGACAATAGGACTCCGACAATTGCTATAGCAAAATATATAGATGTTGTTTTCATAAAACCATCATAATGACAGCCGATTAAGACGAAGTGGAGCCAAAATGAAGATGAAATAAAGATTTATAACAAAAAAAAGCGCATGCCGAGCAGGCGAAATTCACCTACTTGACATGCGGGAACGGCTAAGCATCCCTTATTAACTTTTCTTATGGAGACTGAAGTAGAAAGCAACGCCATCCTTCGTATTCGTTACGCCATAGTTGGCCTCATGCAGCTCCAATATTTTTTTGGAGATGGCAAGTCCGAGTCCTGTGCCTCCGTCGGATCGATGACGCGCCGTATCTCCTCTATAGAAGCGATCCCACACTTTATCAAGCTGCTCCTCAGGGATTCGTGCGCCTTTATTCTCTACACATACAACGACTTGATCCGCCTCTTCGGCCGTCGAAACAACGATTTCTTGGTTTTCCGGCGTGTAACGGATCGCATTCGTCATGAAATTTGTGATGACTTGTTCAATACGGTGCTGATTGGCCACAACAAGTGCAGGAACGAGCTGAATGTTTAACCGCAATTGCTTTGACGCAATCTCTTGTGCCAACTGATCGCAGGCGGACTCGATCAGCTTATCGATGAAGAAAGCATCCATCTGCATCCTGTACGTACCAGACTCGTACTTCGCAAGTTCAAGCATGTCGACAATAAGATGGTCCATCTTGTCGACTTCTTTCTCCATCGCTTCGAAGTAATGGTCCTTCTTATGCACCGCCACGCCATCCTTGAGAATCGATATGCAGCTCTTCATGACGCTCAGCGGCGTCTTCAACTCATGCGATACCCCAGAAATGAACTCTTTCCTAGTCGTCTCGAGCTGCTTCTCTCTCTCGATATCCTCCTGCAGCTTGCCGATGTATGAATGCAGTGTAGCGGATAACTGGTTGATGTTGCGCGACAGATCTCCAATCTCGTCCTTGGACCGAACTGGAATCGTCTCCGAGAAATCGAGATTCGCGATTTTCTTCGTTGTATGGTTAATGCGCAGCAGCGGCCTTGCAATTTGCAAGGAATAGTATAACGACGCAAACAGAACCAGTACAATGACGAACAAAACAATGTAGACATAATAGTCCTTCACCATCTGTACGGCCTCGTCCACCGGTTGCAGCGATGCCATGGCAAAGATATAGTTCGTCGGACCGTTGTCGAAGTGGACCGGCTGGATGAATAGCTTGTATTTGACATTATTCAGTTCGTAATCCTGGATGAGCATCGAATCCGTCAGCTGGATGCCATCAAATAACAACTTCGCTTGAAAGGCATTGATCTGATCCAGGAAGAGTTTATTGGAATAAATAAAGTCTGAAGCTCCTCCGCCATTAGGAAGCCGAATGTCTGTGACAACGCCAAATAGATTCGTTAACGTCGATTGGCCTGAAGCGATTGGTTTCCTTTTTTCTTTATACTCCACCTTCTCGCTGCCCTTGAACACTTTACGCTGTAATGGCTCATTCGCGTACAATAATTCCCCGGATGGATGCTGCACCAAAATGGGAATGAGCGTTGAAGTGCTTTTTACACCTGTAATAATCAATTGGTCACCAGTTGCAATCAGCGATTGTCCCGAACCAGCCTCCTCTATGCTCATGAGCTGATAGAGCGGAACTTTAATGCGCTCCTTCTCTTGTTCTTTCGTCAATGCCTTGAGCATTCTCATCTCCAGGTAAAAGTCGGTTACATCCTTAAGATTGCCGTCGTGATCCAGAACCGTTATCGTTGCATTGTTCGTTCGGTAAAAATCTTGCTCAAGCGATTGGGTCGCAAGTGAATGGCCCACGGTATTCCTATAGGCCGACTGGAACGCCTCAATCTTCGCTTGCAGGTCGCTTACCTTTCGGTTCGCGTAGTAGTCTTTGAAAAAATATGTTTGGCCGATGTAAATGACGGCTAAGATGAGCATGCACAATGTCGTCGTCAAGATAAACAATTTGAGTACAATGGAGCTTCTCATGCTCCCGCCTCGAATTTGTAGCCTGTCCGTACAATCGTGACAATCAGAGCAGCTTTATCGCCAAGCTTCGTACGCAGGTTGCGGATATGCGTATTCACCGTGCGGTCGTCTCCAGCATACTCATAACCCCATATTTTTGAAATCAACTGCTCGCGTGTAATGACGATACCCTGATTCTCCATCAGGTAACTGAGAATCTCGAATTCGGTATGCGTGAAGTTCACTAGCGTTCCGTCAATCATAACCGTCCGCGATGGAAAATGAACCTTAATGCCGCGAACTTCTATGGAATCGTCCGGCTGCTTCAGCTTGCCGATACGGTTGCGGCTTTCAAGCAGACGCTTCGCCCTAGCCAGCAGAACTGGTGGGCTATATGGTTTCGTTACATAGTCGTCTGCTCCTAGCTCAAACCCAAGCAAAGTGTCATCTTCATCGACCCGTGCAGTGAGAATGATGATCGGAACATCAGAGGATTTGCGAATACGGCGGCATACCGACCAGCCATCCAATTCCGGCAGCATGATGTCCAATACGATCAAATCCATTTCATGCTCTTGAAACAATGCCAGAGCCGCCTTCCCATCCGCGGCCTCCAGCACTTTATAACCTTCATTTAGGAAGTAATCCTTGCTTATCTCGCGCAATATGGCCTCATCTTCGACAATCATTATGGTTTTCATTCTGCTGCTCCCGTTTCGTGGATGTCAAAATTTAGTTTATCCAACCATTCCTCATTATACGGGAAGCAGATCAAGAACAAATCCAGATCAGATGAAGATAAAGTGAAGAAGAGGAAAAAACCAAGGAGCTAAGCGGCCAATTGTCGCTTAGCTCCTTGGTTTTTGGGCTTGCCCCTGTAAACATAAAGCTGAGAGAGCGTATACGCTCGGATAGCGAAAGCGGCTGTTCCGCTCGCTAAATTTGGGAGGTTTAATCTATATATTATGTTACCGTTATGAGCCACCTTAGGGTTCCATGTCTAACAAGCGACGATTCTTGCTGTGTGATACATCTGCTGTTTATCTCTCCGCTTCAGTAATATCAAGCAATTAAAGAACTTTATTTTATACAAGACTCATTACAGATCGTAGTAATTAAAAAATTTTATTTTTCATTTAACAACTTTATTTTCAATTAAAGAACTTTATTTTCCCATACCACACCGAGAATGAGAAATACGCAAAGCATCATTTGTAACCTTCCTGTAATATTGGGCTCAGGTTCCTTTCATCATCGGCTTCTATAATAAAGGACATGACCCCCCTTTATATATTCTCTATTGTTGCCTGCGGCTGATTGCCGCAGGCTTTTTGTTTGCCTCGGTCCTGCAGCCGCGAACAAATGCGCAGCAAAAAAGCCGCATGGCTGCGGCCTTTTAATCACTCTTATTTCACCGAATCAACAGCCTTAGCGCTTACCTTGATATCGTCAAAGTAAAGCGTAGTCAGCCCTTCGAAGCCTGAGTCCGCGCCAATAAGAACAAAGATCTCGCCCTTGGCGTTGGCCGTCACCTTAGCGCTGTATTCAAAGTCAACGCGCTGATACCCTTCCTTGTCCGCATCCGGTTTAGCTGCATTGCCGATCACTTTAACATCCTTGCCGCCGGCTCCTTGGCTGCCGATGTCCACGTTCATTCTGTAATACTCTTCTCCCGAAGAGGAGGCTCGAACGGACAACGGCTCGCTCGACAAAATACCGGCCTTCAGGAATATCGATTCGGCTGGCGAGCCGCCAATACCTATCGATCCCCCTCCCGCTTCGGTGTACATCGCAAACTTCAAATTCACGTTGTAGGAAGTGTTGGGTTTGAACCCTGCAATCCCCTTGGAAAGGTACATAAACAAGTCATCGCTTCGGTTGTGTCCCGCGAGCTTCAAACCGTAATTGGAGGTATTGTTCTGAACCGGAATGAATTGACGGGCAAAGTCCAGCTCGTAAATGTCCTTATTATAATTCGCAGGCAGGTCGGCGAAGCCGCCCTTCCAGCCTTCCGTATCCTTCGTGAACGGGTAACTGAAGTCTAGATTTACCGGAGTATTCGTCTGATTGGTTAGAGTAACCGTATGAGCCACAGGCTCCCATTGCAGCCGTGCCCCCATAAGAGCTGCCAACGACCTGGCCGGAACAAATACCGTGCCCTTTGCTTGGCGAACCTGCACGGGCAGCTTGATTTTTTCTCCCTTGGCATTCACCGCATAAGAGGAATTCAAGGTGAATGCAATCGTTCCGAAGCTTTTTCCGGATAACGTGATCGTTCCTTTTTTATCGCTCCAGCTTATCGATGCGCCGAGGGATTCGGCAGCGGCTCTAACGGGAACCATCGTGTTTCCGTTACTGACATAAGGGGCTGACAGCAAGCTATGCTTGCCTGTGTTATTGCTATAATGAACATCGTTAAGTTTGAAGGTTACCGCACGAGCGGCAGCTGCAGATTGGCTTTCTGCTCCGCTTGCTATTGAAGCGCTGCCTGCCGAAATCGCGGTCGCAACAAGTAGGCTGGACAGCATGAGATTTTTTATACGCATGATTGATACTCTTCCTTTCTGCTCAGATGTACTTACTAGACGCAAGGATGAATTTAAAGGTTACAGCCTTTACGATTCGTCAATTTTTGGAATAAAAAAGGCGCCTAACCCTGACAGCTAACAGCAGCAAGGTTAAGCGCTTTGGATGACTCTTGAGGATTTAAAGTTAATTTTTCAAGCTGCCGAGATAATCCTGGAAATGCGTCTTTGTAATGGTCACGGGTCTGTCTCCGTTCGGAACGAGAGACTGATCATTCACCTCAACCGAACCATAATACGGTGCAGTAGCATCCGTGATCACCTGACGGTTATCTTGCGTTACGCTAAAGTATTTTCGAATGAATTCGTCCATCGGAATCTGATCCGGACCGGCCACATCAACAATGCCGTTAGCCGGTGCCTCCAGCGTAAAATCAGCTACCGCGTTTGCAACGTCATCCGAGAAAATAGGCTGCATAAGGGCGGAAGGCAACCGTACGGTATCCTCTTTGGTAGCCACGTCGGCAATGCCGCCAACAAATTCGAAGAACTGGGTAGCGCGGACGATCGTATAAGGAATCTTGGAGTTCTCGATTAGCTCTTCTTGAGCCTTTTTAGCACGGAAATATCCACTCTGGAGAAGGCGTTCGGTTCCAACGACCGACAAAGCAACATGATGGCCGACGCCAGCATTCGCTTCAGCAGCGAGAAGATTCCGAGTAGATTTATCAAAAAACTCCATCACCGCCTGGTCCTCCCACGACGGCGCATTCGATACATCAACCACAACTTGCGCGCCGCTAAGCGCTTCCGCGAGTCCTTCACCCGTAATTGTATTGACACCTAAGGAAGGTGATGCCGCAACAACCTCATGACCGCGATGACGAAGGTTATTCACAAGTTTTTTCCCAATCAAGCCACTGCCGCCAATCACTACAATCTTCATATTCATCCTCCTGTTGTTTTCCAGCTTGTGTCTGTAATGACCTTACGATAATAAAGACAATTAACGGTCGCCATCTGTGACATCCCATTTATTCATGCATCGAATTTTCCTTCATTTAGCCTTTGTTATGCATGGGAAATGAAGGGTATAAACAAAGCCGGCATCAATCATACTAGGAGAATATTTCTTGTTTCAGACAGGCGGTGACATTTATGCTTCCCAATTTGCTTCACGATTTAAAAGAAAGCACGAAATCTGCTGATTTACTGCAATCAAGTATAACCATTAACCATAATCGCATTCATTTTACTTATTTCAGCACGCTTATCAATCAAGAAAAATTTCACCATGATGTCCTTTCGTTTATTCCATTTTCCAAAGGCGATTTGGGCCAATTGCGTTTGCAAGATCTTCAAGCCATGATTCCTCTTGAGGGAATGAAGATTTCTCAAGAATTGGAAGAGGTTTTGAAAAGTCTGGTACGCGGTTCAATCTTCCTTCAATTGGATCCCCATTTGCACGAAGGCTTAATCATTGATATTTCAGATCAACAATCGGGGCTTCGCGATCACAATGATACGGAAAACGAGTTTAGCGTCATTGGTCCAAAGGTCGGTTTTGTGGAAAGCTTGGACATCAACTTGGCCTTGCTTCGCAGAGGGCTTGGTACCGAGAAACTCACCTTTGAAGAGCTATCAATCGGCAAGATGTCAAAAACGAAGATCGTCATTGCTTATTTAGACGGCATAACGAATCCCGAGTACATCAACACAGCCAGGCAAAGGCTCTCGGATCTGGACTTCGACATCGTGTTCGAAAGCTCTCTACTGGAACAACTCATCACGGACAACTCAAATTCTCCGTTTCCGTTATTCTTGTCCAGCGAGCGTCTGGATAGAATCATGTACTCGATATTGAACGGGGAAGTGGCTATTTTGTGCGACGGTTCCCCGTTTGTACTCACAGGGCCCACAAGTTTGTTTAGCTTTTTCGTTTCACCGGAAGACTACTACTTACCTTGGATTCTGGGATCGTGTTTTCGTCTTATTCGTTATTTCGGAGTTGCCTTTTCGATTCTCGCTTCTTCCTTTTACGTTGCTATTCTCACCTTTCACTACATCGTCATTCCCCGGGAGCTTTTAGGACCGATTATCGAATCGAGATCCAACGTGCCTTTCCCGCCGGTGTTGGAGGTGCTTTTTCTGGAAATAACGATCGAGCTGCTCCGCGAAGCCGGGTCCAGACTTCCCTCAAAGGTCAGCCAAACCTTGGGTATAGTAGGAGGTATTATACTCGGGCAGGCTGCGGTGGCGGCTGGATTAACCAGTAATATTTTGCTCATCATTGTTTCGCTTTCGGCATTGGCTTCCTTTACCACGCCAATCTTCAAAATCTCGAACACCATTCGATTTTTGCGCTTTCCGCTGATTGTTTTAGCTTCCTTATGGGGCGGATTTGGCATCATGATCGGCTTAATGTTTATTTTAGGTCATTTATTGCGCTTGAAATCACTTGGCGCACCGTATATGGTGCCGATATTCCCTTTCCGCAACAACAGCTTCAGCGATAGCTTTATCCGCTCCTCTTTTACCCAATTGAGTAATCGGTTTTTCACGACTCGTCCGCTTTCAACGAAAAGATTTAACGTGAAAAAAAATAAGGATATCGGTGACGACTACAATAGCGAATGAGCAGAGAAGATGGGAGAATTGAAATCATGAGAAAGCATGCGGGGATACTAATCTGCTGTTGCATCTTGTTATCCGGCTGCGCTCAAGAACGGGTCGTCGACCAAATCAATATTATCCAGTACATGGGCGCGGACCTGGAAGAAGATAAGATTAAACTAAGCGTTTCGTATCCGAAGTATATCAAAGCTTCAGGAGGGCAATCCCTGGTAACCACGGAGTCTAAAGTGGTATATGGGGTTTTCACGGCCCTGACCGGCAAATCCTCTCAACCCGTGGAAATGGGACAAATGCGTACACTGGTCTTGAGCGAAAACTTCGCAAAAAAATACATAAGTGAGCTTGCCGATATTATCAATCGACAATTCACGAAAAGCACCAAAGCTTCTATTGTGTTAACGGACCAAAGCACAAACGCGATGATTGCCGAGGCTTCCCGAAAACCTCCTTTCTTCTTGTCCGAGCTGATCGAACAAAACATGGATCACGGAAATACGCCGAATACGAATTATCATACTTTCGTAAATCAGTATTATGGAGAGGGCCAAGACATTTATTTGCCGGTTATCAACCTAAATAAAGGCGTGTTTCAAATGGATGGCGTAGCCGTCTTTAAAGGAGACGATTTAAAAGTTAGGTTAAATGCCAATGAAGGTTTGTATCTGAAACTGCTCAAAGATAAACAACGGACAGGCGAATACGATTTCCTTGCCGGCGCAAATTCCATGTACTCCTTTATTATTTTGCATGGCAAGTCCAAGATTGACGTTAAAGAAGATGGCAAAACAACGATATCCCTAAAGCTAGCCATCCAACTAAGAGAAATCCCGGAACAAATGAACGTACGGAACCAAGGAGATTTACAAAAAATCAAGAAGCAAATTGAAGAGAGGTTATCCTCGGAGATTACGGCGATGTTGATTCGTCTACAGCAAAACAGGGTCGATCCAATCGGCTTTGGCGAGAAATACAGGAGACAGCATCAAGCCTTCAAAGAAGAAGCGTATTACGAAAAAATCTACCCTCAGCTACTTTTTGAGGTTAAAACGAACGTTATTATCTTACACGCAGGGGTTGGGCAATAATGCAGCAACGGATAAAGGAAAATTACGCGATTTCGGGATACTTTGTATTTTTCTTGATTGCTGTTACCCAGGCTGCCGCGACCTTATTTAATTTTCAGAGCCTTGCGCTTGTTCATGCCGGCCAAGATGCTTGGATATCGATTATTCTGATGGGCGTAAGCCTTCATCTCATCATCTGGATGATTTACAAAATGCTCGGCAATCCAGCCAAGGATGTTATTGACGTCCATCGAACGGTTTTTGGTAAATTTATGGGGAATGCTCTTTCTTTAATCGTGGTCGGGTACTATTTCTTAATGGCTCTATTCTTTCTCCGTTCGTACATGGAAGTCATTCAAGTGTGGGTGTTTCCTTCGCTTCGCACATGGGTTATTGCGGGATTGTTTATTTGCATCATCTACTATGTCGTTTCTGGCGGGTTTAGGGTTGTTGCCGGGTTCAGCTTTTTTTATTTAGCGCTGATCCCCATGCTCTTCTGGTTCTATTTCCCAACCCGACAAGGAGATCCCGGATTATTGCTGCCTATTCTGAATCATTCTTTAACGGATGTAATAAAAAGCTCAAAGTCATCTTGCATCATTTTCTTCGGGCTTGAACCGTTGCTGATCTATTTGCCTTTCTTAAAATCCGGCCAAAAGCATGCGAAATGGGCTCATTTCGCTCTCCTGTTTTCCACTTTCAAATATGCTGCGATTATGATCGTCACCTTGATGTTTTTCAGTCAAGGTCTGCTCAAACATACCTTATGGCCAACGATGGCCATGACGCAAATCATTGAGTTCTCTTTTATTGCGAGGTTCGAATACGTCTTTATATTTATGTGGCAGTTGACCATTATCCCGACGGTTTGCATTCCCATCTGGTGCTGCACAAGAATTATGAAAAGAGTATGTTCAATTAAGCCCGGTCTATCTTTGCCTTTTGTGTTGGCGGCACTTATGCTTGCTGCGCTAACCTTAAAAGAACGAGCGCAAATGGACGCATTCGGTACATTCGTTAATGAATGCGCGATTTACTTCTATTTTGCTTATATTCCGTTGCTGTTTATTATCACTTGGTTTGCAGCTCGTTTAAAGGGAGAGAGAAAACGAACCAAAATGGACGAAGCTTAAATGACCAGCATACGATTCAAATAAGTGCCTAACCTTGCTATAAAGCAAAGTCAGGCACTTTCGGATTAATCCCAAACCTTTGGCCGCTTTAATCCGGCTGTTCTTAAATAATCTAAAAGTTGACCCGAATGGACTGCTTCATGGTATGCAATTCTCATAAGCATGTCTCCTAATGATCGAACGTAGCCAACGTCTTTTCTATCAATTTGGATCCTTGTCAAATCCCCTTCTGTATAGGATTTCACTGTATTCATAAATTCGTTCCGATAGGTTTCTGAAAAGCGGAGTTCATCTTTGAGCGTTGTAAAAGCACGAGCCTCATAAGGGGAATCATACGCGGATAGACTTCCTTTATTCAGCAAGGCAAGATGGTAATAATGTTCACTATCGAGGACATGGCGGATCATCTCTTTTATGCTCATCGCTTCTGAATCCGGTCTCCAATCCAGAAACTCATCGGGAACACTTTCCCAAATCATCATACTTCTGCGTCTAACCTCGCTTAAATTCTGAACTACTGCTTCTATAGCGTTCATAGCTGCTTCCTTTCGACTTCAATTTTGTTACATTATATCAGAACCCACGTTCGTAATAAACCCGTGCTATTTTGCTGTTACGTTATCCTCATGTCAGAGCAACGGAAGCTCCTCGTCGTATGCGGCTTCCATCCAAACAAAAGTATAATAAGTGGCAGTCAGGAAATAATGGTACAAAAAGCGACAGAAAGAGGCAAGATTCTACATGTTTAAGATCCCAAAACAGTGGGAGGAGTTTACGGAATCCTCAGATTTTGTTTATCTCCAACAAACCAATCATGTAGGGCCTTATTTGATCTGCTTTCTCAAATCCATAACAGATTTAAATGTAGTCAATGAGCAAATTCTTGATTTTTTAGGAAATTACACAGGGGATCAATTCGATGCGTTATTTGAATCGATGCCAATCGCAGATAAAGAACTCTCCAGCGACTGGAATGAGATTCGCGACAAACTACTTCTCGGATACGTTACGATTCAACAGGCTACCAGCAATAAAACCATCCTGCTTAACGCATCTTTATCCAAAGGACGCGTCGTATCCAAACCGGAAATCGAATTCAGTGTCGAGGGATCTAAAGAAGCTCTCGTCGAATCCCTGGATACCAATCTGAATCTAATTCGCAAGCGGTTGCCTACTGCTTCGTTTCGCGTAAAAGAACTTCATGTAGGAGATATTTCCAATTCAAGAGTGGCCATTTGTTATATCGATGGGATTACAAACGAACAATACGTGAATACCTGTTTACAGCGTGTAAAGGACATACAGTTCGATACCGTGACGGATATCTCTTTCATTCAGCAGCTCATTGAAGACAATTCAAATTCGATCTTCCCGCAGATGCTTGGGACGGAACGAACAGATCGGATTGTGTGGAGTTTAACCTTGGGGCAAGTTTGTATTTTAGTTGACGGCTCACCGAATGCGATTTTAGGACCTGTTACATTCGAGCATTTCTTCACCTCATACGAAGATTATTTCTTGCCTTGGATCTTAGGATCCATTATCCGCATGATTCGAATTACATCCGTGATCTTCTCAATATTAGCCTCAGCAGTGTACGTTGCCGTGCTGACCTATCATGGTCACGGTATATCAAATAATTTTTTACCGACGATTATAGCATCCCGCATCAATGTACCCTTCCCTCCCGTTGTTGAGGTCCTAATCATGGAAATGGCTATTGAACTGCTAAGGGAAGCTGGCGCGAGATTGCCTTCCAAAATTGGGCAAACCATTGGGATTGTGGGAGGAATCGTGCTTGGAACAGCAGCGGTGCAAGCAGCTTTAACAAGCAACTTACTGTTGATCATTATCGCCTTGTCGGCAATGGCTTCGTTTACAACACCTGTATTTCGCATGAGCAATACAATACGGATTCTTCGGCTCCCATTCATACTCTTTGCTCAAATGTGGGGATTGTTAGGGATTTTCCTATGTTCCGTCATTGTGGTTACTCATCTGCTGCGCTTAACTTCTCTCGGGATGCCATATCTGGTTCCGTTTTACCCAATACGGTTAAAAGGTCTAACGGATAAGTTCATCCGACCACCGTATTCCAAATTTCATCATCGACCAGAGTACTATAGGACTAAAAATACTATTCGGTTTGATAAACAAAAGGCGAAATTAAAAAAAGACATTGACGAATAACAAATTCGGAGGAGATTAAGTTTGACTGTAAACATAAAAGAACGCTATACCATCTCTCCTTCTTTCACTTTCATTATTATTCACGCCATGTTATTCGGAATAAACTTTGTTCTAATGACAGTGAAGCCGATTCAGTTCGCAGGACAAGATACTTGGGTTGCCGTCCTGTTTTGCTCCGCTGCTATCCATCTTGTCGTATTTATGATGTACAGCCTTCTAAACCGGCATCAGATGGATCTTATAAGCCTGCATATCCTTTTGTTTGGGAAATGGATTGGCCTAATGCTTAACCTTCTGTTTGCATTTTATTTTCTGCTCGTCACCGTCTATCAAGTACGGCTGTTTATTGAAGTGATCCAAGTATGGGTATTTCCGGAAATGAAAACCTGGTCCATGGCATTGGTGTTACTCGTCATCGCCTACTATATTATTTCATCCGGTTTTAGGGTAATCGTTGGCATCTGCACGTTTAGTCTTCTCAATACCGTGCTTTTTGCAACGATATTTTTTATGATTCCATACTTTCATTTCAATAACTTACTACCCGCTATGAGTCATTCACCACATGATATTTTCAAAGCATCAAAGGAATTGACTACTTCTTATATGGGAATAGAAATACTCCTATTTTGTTATCCGTTTATTAAAACAGCGAAAAAGTCGCAAAAGTGGGCACATTGGGGATTAATATCCATGACTTCGCTTTATATTATTGAGGTCGTTTTTGCGATAATTACCTTCAAACCTGAACAGCTGGCACATGAAGTCTGGCCGGCATTAACGAAATATAAATTTATCCAATTTCCTTTTGTTGAACGTTTTGAGTTTATCGGAGCATCTGCTACGGTCCTACGACTGTTCCCCGTGATTTGTTTATGTATATGGGTAACCAGCCGAATCATGAAGTTTACATTCTCAATTAGACAAGTAACCGCTCTTCCGTTTTTGTTAGGATTCGTGTTTATTGCAATCTGTTTGATTACGAATCGTATAGGTGTTGACGTCGTTCAATCCTGGATCAGACTGTCGGGGATCACTATTATTTTTGGATACATCCCTTTCCTCTACCTATTCGATATTCTCAGGGCAAAGGTGAAAATGAAGTGATAAGGACCGTTTGTATGGCATTGATGATCAGCCTGTTATTAACGTCATGCGTGAAACAACAAATTCTGGACAGGGTCCACCTCTTTATTGTCGCCTCATTCGACGAAATATCAAAAGATCAAATCGAACTCACTATAGCGGTTCCTGATTTTGAATTGGGAAAGCCAGAGGCCGTCACAGATCAAATGTACTCGAAAACAGGTCGCACAGGTTCTGAAATTCGTGAAGTCATGGGTACGCAAATTGATAAACCTTTACATCCCGGGAAGCTCTCCGTCGTATTATTTGGCAGAGACAAAGCAACTAGCGGGGTAAAAAAAGAGTTGGATGTCCTTTTGCGCAACGCAATTCATTCACGAAGGATGTACTTAGCCGTGGTGGACGGAAAGGCCAAACATCTTTTAGAAGAGAAGTTTAGCAGGAAGGACGAGAAAGGTATGTATCTTTATCATTTACTTGATGCAAACACAAGGAAAGGCACTCTTCCTAGTCAAAATTTGCATGAATTTGAATATGCGCGTGTAGGAAAAGGGCTAGACCCCTATTTGCCTCTTCTTCAAATCCAGCATGGTCGTGTCTCCGTGGTTGGCACAGCATTATTTAGAGATGACGCGTATGTTGCCTCACTAAACTATAACCAATCGAAGTTTATGAAGATGCTCCTGAAAGACATGAATCAAGGAATTATCGAAGTAAAGCTTGACAACGGAACATTCCTGACAGTTGATAATGTGGGGTCTTCTGTGAAGTATCATATGAAGAACGATTCTATCCTGATTAACTTATCCATGGACTGCAAAATAAGAGAAGCCGAAGGGAATCCTATTTCCGATGAGGTACTCCCTATCCTAAAAAAACAAATCGAGCAGAAGATCTTACAAGCAGAATCGGAGCTCATACAAATATTTCAAAAAAATGAAATCGATCCTTTGGGTTTAGGGGACTTCGTAAGAAGCAGAAAGCAAACTTGGAATGAAGAAGAATGGATGCGTCAATATCCGAAGATGAACATTGAGGTAGACGTAGACGTTATAATCATGGAAACCGGGATCAAAAAATAGAAATGAAAAAGGAGTTGCTACGGGCAACTCCTGAACATAAAAGTAAAACCATACATGCTTATTCTCATTAATATTTCTTGGTGCTAGCACGTCTGAAATTCATACTAAACCTCCATGGATGAAAGTCAGCATGTATCACCCATAGCTGCATATCGAAGAATGGTCTGGCGCAACTTTTCTTTACTTTGAACACCAGCTAAGGTTTCCACTTGATATCCATCTTTAAAAAGCATGAATGTCGGTGCGCTTGTTATGCCATATTCATTTGTGATTTCTTTTTCTTGTTGGATATTCACTTTAAAAAAGCTAGCTTCGTGTCTCAGTTCTTGAGCTAACTCCTCGATAATAGGAAGCTGTTCTTGACAGGAATGGCACTCAGGCTCAAAAAAGCCAACAAGCGTAATCCCATGATCTATTTGTGCTCTAAAATTTTCTACTTTTAAGGACATAATCTCCATTATACATCCTCCTCTTATTACCAGCGTCGTTCAGCTAAAAACCCTTTATCAATAGGTAATTGTGCTGCCATCTTTCAGACGTATAGTTGGGTTGGGCTCTTTTCTCCGATCAGCCAACTTCATTCTATGAAATTTAGCGTTATTGATCAATCTCAATTTTTCTATAGAAATGATAGATGAAATAAATCAACTACTCCCGAGATTTAAGAGGTTACATGACTCGCCCCTCCGACTTTTTCATTCATAACTCGTAAAGCTCAACCATCTTCTGGACTTGACGCTGGATATTCCTACTTAAGTCCGGGGGTCCCATCACTTTAACCATGCTGCCGTAGCTCAAGATTTCTGGACCGCTCTTTCCATTAATGAAAAATATGTGGTTAGTGACATGGTTTCATCCGAATTCACGAGGACTTGGTCGAAGCCGAATTCATCAAGCACCCGGGTTTTCATTTCCGGTTGAAAGAGTAATACCGCTTGCACTTTTTTAAAATCGGCTCTGTTCAAGAATTGTTTCTCGACATCTTGAAGCGTATAGTCTCGTCTCACAAAATGTTCCGGCAGGATCTTAAGCTCTCCTATACGGGACAAGCGGAATACTCGAATGTCCATTCGTGTCAGGCAATAGCCATATACATACCAAATGTATCCTTTGAGAAAAAGACCCATCGGTTCCAGTTTGCGCTCGATCTCCGCACCGTTGTTATCTAAGTATTTGAAAGTAACGCATTGAAGGTCTTTAATTGCCTGGTGTAATGGACCCATGACTAAACTTGGAAATAGAAGCGACGGCTGAAGTACTTACGTTAGCTTAAAACCTATTTTGAAATGTAGAAACTCTTGGCTTCACCACTACAGCAGGATGACAATTTTACCACGCGCTCGGCGGCTCTCACTTTTTTCATGTGCCTTGGCAGTTTCCTCTAAGGGGAACACCGAGTCGATCGTTATGTTCAGTTGTCCTCCGTTAACTAGCCGGGTTAATTCGTCTAGATAAGCAGTAGCAATCGGCGGGTACTGCACCTCTTGGACGGTTACAGACGCCTTTGCCGCGTTATCCGACGAATGGCTTCCCCACGTTATCGGTACGAGACGACCTCCCGGCTTGAGGGTATTCAGAAGCCAGTCTGCCTTCTCTCCTCCCGCTGTATCGAGGACGATGTCCACGCTATGTTTGATCTCTGACGGCAGACTGCTTGTATAGTCGACAAACGCATCGACGCCAAGATCAAGCAAGTATGGCTCGTTACGGGCAGAAGCGGCTCCGATGACGCGCGCCCCCTTCCATCGGGCGAGCTGGACCGCAAGGTGC
This sequence comes from Paenibacillus sp. BK720, assembly GCF_011761545.1. Classification (NCBI taxonomy): domain Bacteria; kingdom Bacillati; phylum Bacillota; class Bacilli; order Caryophanales; family Paenibacillaceae; genus Paenibacillus; species Paenibacillus sp. BK720. The sequence goes on from NZ_JAASRQ010000004.1 coordinate 771,224, forward strand.
CCGACGCCTCCGGCAGCACCGTTGATCAGAACGGTTTCTCCCTTCTCTAGTTTCCCTTGAACGAACAGCGCATGCCAAGCGGTAAAGCCAGACTGAGGCAAAGCCGCCGCCTCGACGAAATCAGCAGATTCAGGTTTGAGTGCCAAATGCCCCGCCGGTACAACGACATATTCCGCGCAACCCCCACTGTTGACGGTCATCCCGTAAACGGCGTCGCCCGGATGAAAGCTCGTAACTCCAGCCCCTACATTGGCGATGACTCCCGATACATCCCACCCGGGGATATAAGGAAGTCTGAACCGATCACCAGCCAAGCCCGAACGGATCTGCCAATCGCCTGGATTGACGCCGACTGCATGAACGCGGATGAGAACCTCGTCTTCACCTGCCGTCGGAACGGGCACTTCCTCGCAACGCAATACGTCCGGTCCTCCGTGAGTAAAATAACGGATCGCTTTCATTTTCTGAGGTATTTCCGTCGCCATAATCATTTCTCCCTCTTTCGCTTCATTGAATAAACGGGCCGCGTTCATTACAATAGTAATAATAATTGGAGACTGGTAACAACGGACAATGCAGCCCGCACGTCGTTTACCTGACAAATCGACGATATTGTCGGGGTTGTCGGCTCTTGAGCTCCGTTGACCTCAGGGGAGGAGCGTTACAAGCGATGGGAAATGAGAGGAATGAAGCCGATCGACGGCGGAGGCGCTCGCAATTACTGCTGAAGCAATCGTTCGCGGAACTGATGCGGGAAAAGGGATTTACCGCAATGACAATCCAGGATATCACCGACCGGGCAGATGTGCACAGGGGAACGTTCTACGCTCATTTTCCGGACAAATTCGCGTTACTGGAGCAGTCCATCCGTGATAAATTTCGCCATTTACTAGGCAGTGAACTTCCACCGGATGCAGGTTGGAATCCCGAGCATTTGCGCTTGCTGGTCCGAATAGTACTGGAACACGTTCGCTCGCTATACGGTCGATGCAGCCCAATCGATACGGTCAACCCGCTATTCGAGAGCTCGGTCCGTGACGAGCTTGCCGAACTGCTGCAACACTGGCTACAACGGCTTCGGGCGGACCAGACTGATTGGACCATCCGTGTCGACACGATGGCTCTCATGACAAGCTGGTCGATATTCGGCGCCGCGGTACAATGGAGCAAAGCTTATGAGGATATAAGTGTGGACGAAATGACACGCCGTGTCTTAGCCGTTCTGTCAGAAGGCTCAAGCCGATTTGCATCTAACGAGAAATAATCGCTAACGATACGAATTCATAGCACATGCTTCAAAAACTCAAGATTGTTATCGGAGCGTTCCGAATGCTGCCTTTAGTGCTAACCATTCTAGTTCGCAGCCATGTCATAAAGAAAAGATCCAAAATTAAGTTTGGAAATTTAACGGAGAAAACAAGACAAAAGTTTGTGGAGCCAAAAGCCGATTGAGAAAATTTCGGTTCAGGAAATTGCGATTAAGTCAGGATGTAACCGCAGCACCTTTTATCAATACTTTACTGACATTTACGAATTGTTAGACTCTGTTGAAAATGACTTATTGAATGACATAAAAAAGGAATTGGCTAATAATGAGCTATCGATGCATACGGTTCAAGATACGCTCTGTTGTCTGGACAAAAGAGAACATCTCCTGGTTCTCAATGCCCTTTTGGGTGATTATGGAAGCGCCCGTTTTGTAAAACGCTTAAAAAAAGAAATCACTTTAGACCAATTAGAATTAAACGTTCCGCAGAACCATTCCTTAACGCCATACTTCATTGAGTTTTACCTGGCAACTGCCCTGTCTTTATTTCGTCTTTGGCTTCAACGTCAAAAGGATTTATCGTCAGAAGAATTTCTTAAGTTAGTGGAGAACCTATATTCAAGAGGGATTACGCCCTACTTTAAAGAATGAGTCTGTCATTCAAACCAAATCCATGTGTTGCAAGGATGGCTTTGCCGAGTGGAAGAGTAGGTGTTCTCAAATTTGGGGTATTATTACCGTGACAAAATAGAATAAGGGTAAAACATATAAGAAGGAGAGGATTTTTTTCCTCTCCTTTCTTTTTTGGCTATGAGGCAAGCAATGCATTCCCCTATTGAGCACTCAGACCCACGCAAACTAATGTAATGGACCTGGGAACTTTCATGGAGCTTAACAAGAAATTGCCACTATTAGCGAACCTCTTCTTCTTTTGACTCAGTATTACGTTTGTGAACGTGAACTAGACCTTTGGGTAATCAACTACTATAACATTTTCCAGCAGACCGTCTAGTGATTTTACAAACTCCTGATGGACAGGATGAGGTCCATATGAACGAAGTGATTCAAGACTATCGAATGTAACCCGTAATCCAAGCGTGTAGCCGTGTACATTTTCCTTTTCTTCAGTTACATTGAGGCCTGCGCTTATATCGATAATTCCAGGGATACGATCCTGAAACCCGAGCAATTGACCCAGCAGCTCCTGTTGCTTGGCAGGTGTGATATTCGTATTGAACTTGAAAACGACGAGATGTTCGTACATAGCTTTTTATCCCCCTCATATTTATCGTGTATCATTCTTGCGTTAGTTGAACAACCAACTATATCTCTTCTAACGGTATGTCCATACTATATGATTTTAGTTAACTGTCAAGGTATTCAATATCTTTGATACGCATTCTTCCGTTGAATTCTCGTATGTATTGACCTCAACGTCGTATTTCATATTTTGATGTACAATTTTCAATTGTTCCTTTGCTATACCGATAGTTCTATCACCACGAACGCGTTCACGTCTTTCCAATTCTTCGAGCGGACAATGCACGCCGACATATAATACATCTTCGTCCTTGAACTGGTCTAAAAAATCCGCGGCATCGCTTTCCGAGTCTAAAACAGTATCAATAATGATGTTAAATGAATACTCCGAAATAACTTTAGTCAGTCTGTGCAGTATAAATGTTAAAAAATGCAGGTCATAGTTTTGTTTGTTTATAATATCCCATGTCGAAGGTTCTTTTTTATGGTTACGCATTTTTGATAGTAAATAAACTAGATCGTCAAATCCCAACACTAAATAATTAGGTAATTTTTCCGACAATAGTTTTGCTATTGTAGACTTGCCTGAACTTGAAGCACCGTTCAATAGGATGACCTTACCTTTAATCATAGTTAACTCCTTTTTGTGAGTAATAATCTTGTGCAATATCTGAAAGGAGCGTCACAGATATTCCAAGATTTATTATCTCCGTTTGCATTTATGGTTCAAAATCTCCTTAAGAACACTATTCGTAATCAGAAAGGTCTTTCCTCCAGATTTAACAGAATTTTTTCGAGCATTCTGCCAATTTGCTTAATAAATCGTGCAACCCGGGGATCCGAACTGAGAAAGACGACAAACAAGAACCTCTATAAATCTGCTACTCCATGTAATGTCTTTACCTGATTACTGTATTTTAATAACTAGAACAAAAAGAGAGTGTAGCAGTCGGTCATTATCAACCGAATGTTACACTCTTCTACATTAACCAAAGGGCACTGACCCGTACCGTTAGACCTCCCCTTCTATTTCCTCACGCCTTCATGTTGCCCTGGTCTTCGACAGTAGTCCTGAATCTATCTTTCCGTATTTCTGTCAAAGGTGAAATCTTGCGAATAAGCGAGTATCCGTGAGAAAACTAAATCGTACCGAGGGAGTTTAATGACGGTCTACATATTTTACTCTTGTTTTGAATTGGTCACTAAGTCCTTCCCTTCAAATATTATTCTGTAATTCTGTTATGCTGCTTAATTTTTGAAAATCACGACCATATGCTTGCTTCCCATATATTCAACGGAAGTATTTAACTGCTCCGCCACAAAACGAACTGGAACGAACGCACTGCCGTTCTTCAAAAGTAACGGAGCATCTTGCATTACCGTTTTCTGGTTTACTTTTACCTGCCTGTTTCCTACAGTCCAACGAATCGTTTTACCATCCTTGTGAATCGTTACCTCTTTGGTGCTCTGGTTCCAATTCACGGTTGCCCCAAGCTTCTCGGAGATGAAACGGATCGGCACATAGGTACGTCCCGTCTGAATAAATGGCGCTGCAGTAATACGATAAGCACTTTCTCCCACATAAGCTGTCGTGCTGCCGATCACCAAGCGCTGTGTCTTACGCTGACCGCTAGGCAAATTATTTCCTGCCAGTGTCACGAATAATTTATATGTTTTCGATCCCTTGTTCAAATCTAAATAGTTATTTTGCAGCGCAAGTGGTTCAATGAATGCACCCGTATCATAATACGGAAAAAAATTACGTTGTTGGATCGGCTCTAAATCCCACACTCTATTGTTGTTCAAATAGAGGTAACCCAAACTTTGAAGATTTCTCAACGGCTCCAAATCATAGATTTGGTTAGATGATAAATTCAGAGTAACCAAGTCAGTTGATTTAGACAAAGGAGCAAGATCTTTGATGTTATTATTCGCAGCTTCGAGTCTCCTAAGCTTAACCAATCCTCCTAGAGGCTTTAGATCTGTGATCTTGTTGGAACTTATGGACAACGTACTCAGATTGACTAGTCCCGCTAGCGGTGAAAGATCATTGATTTGGTTGCTAGCTAGGGATAAATCTGTGATCTTCGTTAACTTCCTGAGGGGCTTAATATCCTCAATTTGATTGCCACTCAAATCCAAAGTCGTCAAATGCACAGCATCGGATAGAGGTGAAATATCAGAAATTTGATTTCCACTTAAAGAGAGCTTCGTCACATTGACTGCATATTCCAAACCCTGCAAACTCTTAATTCCTTTACCCGATAAATTAACGTCGGTCAGTGACTCTAAATCCTCTTTTCTTAGTGATTCATCGTCGTTTTTATTCAATAATGACTTAATCGCTTGTTCTAGATTGAGATCCTCAAAAGCCAAAGGCTGTTGGTTAGATGACTCCATGTAAGCCTGTCCTGGTAAGCCCAAACATAGGACAAAAATAATTAAAAATCCAGCAAGGTATTTCTTCATGCTGACCATTCCTCTCTAATCACTGTATAAGCTAGCCAATAGTTGCTTCGATTAAGACGCAATTTACAAAGAAAAGTTGTATTGAAGAGTAATGTAATTATTGTAACTATCCTCCCTCTATGAAGAATCACTTTTCTCTTAAATTCTCATGTTTCCTTAGATTTTGAACGTTTTTCTTTCATACCAGACAATCATTAGATGGAA